>CAVUGA010000033.1:0-29339 GCA_963740685.1 uncultured Solirubrobacterales bacterium | reverse complement strand
GAACCCAGTGAAGCCGTGATGCGAACACTCGAGCTCTACCTGCTTGAGGCCCTGTTCTCGCGCGCGGCGGGCCGCAGTGCGTCGCCGCCCTGACGCCAACGGCCACTGGCCGTATTTCTTCGCCAATACCGCACCGTAGAGACGCTGCGATCGAGGCGACGCGCCATCTCCGTCAGGGTTGCCCCTTCCGCGACCAAGACCCGGAGCGTCTCCTCGTCGAGGCCACCACGGTTCGCCGCTCGGCCCTGGTTCACAGGGTTAAGGCCATGTCTCTTGACGTGGTAGCTGACCGTCGATTTCTCCAGCCCCGCCCGCTTGCCGACCTGCTCCAGGGAGAGACCCTCCGCCAGGTACTGCTCCAGTTCTTCCTTTTCCATTTGCAGCCATTTTCCAGCTACCACCGGACGGGGCCTGCCGGAACCACCTGCAAATCAGCCACTTTTCGCGTGAGAGGCGCGCGGAAGTGTGCCGAGTTTGTGAGAACCCCGGGCTAGCTGACGATGCCCGCATGGGCGATGCGGTCCGTGAGGGATGCTCGCTCGCCCGCCAGGCGGGTGCTGACCTCGTAGTCCCCGGCCTTCTGCGCGGCCGCGATCCCGTCCTCCAGCCGTTGTTGCTCCAGCAGGTCGAAGTTCAGCTGCATCGCCCCCTCCGACGCCGGCTCACTCTCCGCCCTCATCACCAGCTCCGTGATCAGGGACGTGAGCGCCGCGTCGTCCCTCGGCAGCCCGGCCATCGGATTCGTCAGATGCGCCCGCAGCCAGCCCAGCGCCGGCCGCCCCGAGGGCGAGAGATGCTCTTCGGTGAGCCGGCCGATGAATTCCTGCCCCGCCTCGGGCTGCGCGATGCACATCGCCAGCAGCGCCCGCTCGCGCGTCTCGCGCGGCGTCAGCGAGACCGCGACCGGCTTCGGCGGCTTCGCCCCATTGCCGTCCCCGGCCGGCGCGGCGCTGGCCTCCGGCGCCGATCGCACCCGCGCCAGGACCAAACTCGCATCGGTGTCGAGCCGGTCCGCCACCTTCCGCACCAATTCGTCGAATCCGAGCGCCGTCTCCCCCATCGTCTTCAGGACCGGCCCAACCTCCTCCAGCACCCTCTCCCGCCCCGCGACCGAGCCGAGATCCCCTCGACCGAGCGCTACGTCTACCCGGAAGCTCGGCAGGTCGACCGCCTCGTCGACCAGCTTCATGAAGCGATCGACCGACCCCTCCTGGAGCATGTCCGCCGGATCCTCGCCCTCCGGCATCGCGGCGACCTTCAGCTCGAGGCTCTTGCCTCCGGCGACCTTCTGCGCCCGGATCATCGCGTCCGCCCCGGCCCGGTCGGCATCGAGTGCCAGCACCACCGACTCGGTCAGCCCCGCGAGCATCGTGATCTGCTCGGGCGTGATCGCCGTCCCCATGATCGCCACCGCCTCCTCCACCCCGGCCTGGTGAAGCGCCAGCACATCGGTGTAGCCCTCGACCACGATCGCCCGCCGCGCCTTTGCGATCGGTCCGCGCGCCCGGTCGATCCCGTAGAGCGTGTGGCTCTTCCGGTACAGCTCGCCCTCGGGCGAGTTCATGTACTTGGGCTGAGAGTCCGGGCTCAGCGCTCGCGCCCCGAACCCCAGCACCCGCCCGCGCTGGTCGCGGATCGGGAAGGTGATCCGATTCCGGAAGCGGTCGTAGTGCCCGCCCTGCCGCCCCTTCAGGATCAGTCCGGCGGCGAGCAGCTCATCGACCTTGAATCCGGCCCGCTGGCTCCCTGTCAGCACCTGATCCCAGGGACTCGGCGCCATCCCCACGCCGAACCGCCGCAGGACATCCTCACTCAGTCCGCGATCCGCGAGATAGGCGCGCGCCTTCTCGGCCTTCGGCGCATCCCAGAGGTAGCGCTCGTAGTACTTCGACGTCCGCTCGAGCAGCTCCCACAGACGAGCCTTCCGGCGCCGCCTCTCCTCAGCCTGTGGGTCCTCGTTCTCCCGCTCGAGCTCCACGCCGTATCGCTCGCCGAGCGACTCCACGGCGGCGGCGAAGTCAAGCCCCTCCTTCTCCTCGACGAACCGGAAGACGTCCCCGCTCGCCTCGCAGCCGAAGCAGTAGTAGAGCTTGTCCCGCGGATTGACCTTGAACGACGGCGTCCTCTCGTCATGGAAGGGACAATTGCCCCAGTAGTCCTGTCCTCGCTGCTGGAGGTCGGTGTGCGCCGACACGATCTCGACGATGTCCGACGCCTCCTTGACCCGATCGACGCTGTCGCGCGTGAACCTCGCCATCCACCCAATCTACTTCCGAGCCACCATCCGCTCGTAGGTGCTGAGACAGAAACGGTCGGTCATTCCGGCGATGTAGTCCGTGACGCGCTGCACCGGACCGGCATCCGGGTCGGTCGCCGGCACCTCATCGAGATGCGCGAGGTAGTGGTCGAACAGCGTCCGCAGCGCGACCCTCGCCCGCTCCTGCTCCGCACGAGCCTCCGGACCCAGGTACACGCGCTCGAACATGAACTTCCGCAGCCGCAGCATCGCGCCTCCCACCTCGTCGCCCTGCGCGATGTCCCCCTCCGCCCGGGAGCGCTCGACCATGTCCTGGACGAGCAGGTCGATCCGGCTCGCACCCGTCTCGCCGAGCAGCTCGATCTCCTCGCTCGGCAGGTCCTCCTCCGAGATGATCCCCGCGCGCAGCGCGTCGTCGATGTCGTGGTTGATGTAAGCGACCCGGTCGACGATCCGCACCACCCGCCCCTCCAGCGTTGCGGGCTTGCGGGAACCCGTGTGATTGAGGATCCCGTCCCTGACCTGCTCGGTCAGGTTCAGCCCCCGGCCGTCCCGCGCGAGCACCTCGACCACCCGCAGCGAATGCTCGTTGTGGCGGAAGCGCATCCCGTGCCCCTGAAGAGCCTCGTCCAGCGCCTCCTCGCCGATGTGCCCGAAGGGCGGATGCCCCAGGTCATGCCCCAGGCCGATCGCCTCGGTCAGGTCCTCGTTCAGTCCCAGCGCCCGCGCCACCGTCCGCGAGATGAAGCAGGCCTCGAGCGTGTGGGTGAGCCTGGTCCGGTAGTGGTCGCCCTCCGGCGCTACGAAGACCTGCGTCTTGTGCTTGAGGCGGCGGAACGCCTTGGAGTGGACGATCCGGTCGCGGTCGCGCTGGAACGGTGTCCGCACCGGGCTGTTCTCCTCGGCCTCCCGCCGCCTGGCCGGATAGGAGGGCGTCGCGCTCTCCCAGAGGTACTCGGACTCCCAGGAGCGGACCCTCTCCTCGAGTGTCGTCGTGGACGTGGTCACCAGCCGATGTTCTCAACCCGGGCGGCGATAGGCTCCCCGCGTGCCCGAAACGGCGCTGATCACCGGAGCTTCCGCCGGAATAGGAGAGGAATTCGCGCGGCAGCTCGCCGCCCGCGGCTACGACCTGATCCTGGTGGCGCGCCGCAAGGACCGGCTCGAGAAGCTGGCGGAGCAGCTCCCCACGACGGCCCATGTGATCGAGTGCGATCTCGGCTCCGAGGCGGCCAAGCTCCCCGACAAGGTCGCCAAGCTCGGCGTCGACGTGGACCTGCTGGTCAACAACGCGGGGTTCGGCCTGCGAGGCCGCATCCTCGAGCTGGACCCCGAGCGCGAGGCCGAGATGGTCCGCGTCAACTGCGAGGCCGTCGTCGTCCTCACCCACGCCTTCATCCCGTCCATGGTCGAGCGCGGCCGCGGCGGCGTGATCACCGTCGCCTCCACCGCCGGCATGCAGCCGCTCCCCTACGAGACCACCTACGGCGCCAGCAAGGCCTTTGCGATCTCCTTCATGGAGGCCCTCTCGATGGAGCTGAAGGACACCGGCGTCAAGTGCCTGGTCGTCAACCCGGGGCCCGTGAAGACAGAATGGCAGTCGGTCGCCGGCTACGACGAGAACACCCGGCTCATGCCCGGCATGATCAGCGCGGAGCAATGCGCAGCCGATGCGCTCCAGGCCTACGACCGCGGCAAGCGCTCGATGATCCCCGGCCGTCTGTTCCCCTGGGTCATGCGCGGAACCGTCGCACCGAAGCCGATCAAGCTTCGCGTCACCGAGCGGATCTACCGCCCGAGCTCTTGACGGCGATCTAGGGCACCGTCGTCCTCCAGCCGAACTCCACGGAGCTCGCCGCGGGGGTGCCGGTTCCCGCGCTCACCACTCCCAGGGAGAGGTGGGTGGACCCGCTTATCGTGTCAGTGGTCGCCCCGCTGCTGCACGTGTTTTGGGTGTTGATGATCGTGCAGGTGATCGCAGTGTTCGCCAAGCCCGCTCGCAGGGTGAAGGTGCGGGAGTTGTTGACACCCGGTCCCGGCGTGGAGAAGACGGTGAGATCGCGCACGCCGATCTGCGGGCCCTGGGGAGTGAAGGTCTCCGCCGCGGCTTCAGTCCCCTGCGGACTGGAGGTTCCTTCGGGAGCGAGGAAGACGGTTCCGGATCCCGCGCTGAGCGACGCCCGGCCTGTGAGAATGCTCGATGCGTCAGCGCCGTTCGTCCCGTTCGTCCCGTTCGTCCCGTTGGTCCCCGGCGTCCCCGGGAGCCCCTGAGACCCTGGGGGACCCTGTGGACCCTGGGCACCCTGTGGACCGTGCGGCCCGGGAGGCCCGCGCTTCGCCTTCTTCTTCTTGGCCGGCTTGGCGATCTCCTTGACCAGAACCTGCGTCGCCGTCGCCGTACCGACGATCGACAGGACCAGCGCCGCGAGCGCGACGCCGATCGCTGGATGCCTCCGCAGACGCTCTCCCAAGGCCCGCGGATGCGACCCTCGATTCCCCTCTTTCTCCATGGCCCCTCCATCCCGAGCCCCCTGTGGGTGCCCCCGGAACCGTACCGCTACGCCGCGGCACGCAGGTGGACGTGCGCGTGGTGCTCGAGCGTCTCGGTGATCGCACGGTCCGCCTGCGCGATCACCCGCCGATCCGCCCCGGGAGCCTCGGCCAGCGGCCGCGCCAGCGCGTCGACCATGAAGCGGTGTGCCTCCTCGCTGAGCGGGAAGCCTCCCCCCTCGCAGCTCGCGCACACCACTCCCCCGGCCGAGCCGGAGAAGGCCGCCAGGTGGTCCGCCTCCCCGCAGCTCGCGCAGCTTGCCAGCTCGGGTGAGAACCCAGCGGCCAGCGCCAGCTTGAGCCGGAAGGCGAGCGCCGCGCCCGGGGCGCTGGCCGCCGCGGCGTCCGCGTCGAGCAGGCGCAGATAGCTGCAGAGCAGGTGGTAGGCGGCCTCGTTCGGCTCCCCGGAGTCGAGCAGCCGCAGCACGGCGTCGCAGGCCCGCCCGGCCGCCCCCAGAGCCGGCCCGTTGGAGCGCAGCGCGCCGTGCCCGTCGACCGTCGAGGCCCCTGTCACCGTGAACAGCTCCCCCCGCCCCTCATAGAGGACGAGGTTCAGCCGAAAGAACGGCTCGAGCCGCCCCCCGAACCGCGACTTCGGCCGCCGCGACCCCTTGGCGATTGCCCCGATGCGCCCGCGGGTCGCGGAGTAGAGGTGGACGATGCGGTCGGCCTCGCCATAGCGGATGCTGCGCAGCACGACGGCCTCGGTCTTGAAGTTCCCGGGCATGCCCTCAAAGTTGCCGCAGCGGCCGGACGTAGTCAGGCATCAGCGGTGCCGGCGAGACCGAGCTCGGCGATCGCCCATTCGCGGTCCCAATAGAGGATCAGGCTCGTGCCTTAAGGGGTCTGACCCCTTCGCCTTAAGGGGTCTGACCCCTTGTTAAGGGTCTGACCCCTTGTTAAGGGCCTGACCCCTTGGGTGGGGACGTCTGGCGAACGGCGTCCCTGATCGCGGCCGCGGTGACGGTCGCCGCCGCCGCCCCGATCTGGAAGGGCGCGAACTGGTCCGGCTCCCCCCTCCCCGAGGCGAGGCAGAAGACAACGTCGCCGTCGACCGGGGTGAAGACCGGGTCGACGGCCCGGCCCAGCCCCGCGGTTGCGGCCCTGGCGACGATCGAGCACTGCCGCTTGTCGAGCGTCGCGTCGGTGCAGACGCAGACCGGAGTCGAATTGCCCTCGGGGACCCGGAACTCCGGCGGCCGCTCCATCGCGGCGATCAGCTCGGCGCCGCGGACAGACTCGTCCTCCTCCCCGCGTGGGCCCGCCAGAACCGAGCCGTCCTCGTCGATCACGTCGCCGACCGCGTTGACCGTGGCGATCGCCGCCACTGTGTGACCGGTCCCAGTCACCAGCGCGGCGTAGCCGACGCCGCCCGGCCGCGATCGCTCCCGCCCGAGCAGCTTGCCGACCGTCGCACCCGTCCCCGCCCCGACGGCCCCCCGCTCCGGCACCCCCGCGCCGGCGGCCTCGCAGGCCGCATATCCCTGCTCCGCCCCCGGGCGAGCCTTTCCCTCGCCCGACGGGAGGTCATAGATCACCGCGGAGGGGACCAGCGGCACCCGGCCGTAGGGCGTGAAGTAGCCGCGATCGTGGTCCTCGAGCCAGCGGACCACGCCGTCGGCCGCCGCGAGCCCGAAGGCGCTCCCGCCGGTGATCAGGATGGCGTTCGCTTCCTGCGCATTCGCGAGCGGCCGCAGCGTGTCGGTCTCACGGGTCCCGGGCCCGCCGCCGTGCACGCAGACCCCGCCGGGCGTCTCCGGCGGCGGGATCACCACCGTGCAACCGGTGCCGCCCACCGGGTCCGACCAATGCCCGACGGCGAACCCCTCCGGCAGGGGTGGCGGCTCGCTCACCTCGCCCCCGTCTTTCGCGCCGGGCGCTTCGCCTTTCTCCTGGGGCGGCGACGCAGCCGCTCCTGACATGCCGGGCAGAAGTAGGTCGACCTGCCCGAGACGACGATCCGCTGGATCACGCCATCGCCGCGGGGGCAGTCCTCTCCCTCGCGGGTGTGGACGACGAACTCCTCCTGCATCGAGCCGGTCTCGCCCCGCGAGTCCAGGTAGTCGTCGATGCTCGCCCCGCCGTGCTCGAGCCCGGCCTCCAGCGCCGCCACGATGCCATCGACCAGGCGCTGGGCGTGCTCGAGCTTCATCGAGCCGGCGGGCGAGAGCGGATGCAGGCGGGCTCGCCAGAGCGCCTCATCGGCGTAGATGTTCCCGATCCCGGCCACCCGGGACTGGGTGAGCAGGAAGGACTTGAGCGGCGCCGTGCGGTCCTTGGCCAGCTCGAGCAACCTCTCGGCGGTGAGCTCTCCGGAGAGCGGCTCGACGCCGAGACGCGCGGCGAAGAAGTCATCGAGCTGATCCCCCGCGTCGAGGATCACCGCCTGGCCGAAGCGGCGGACGTCCGTGAAGAGCAGCGACCTGCCGTCGTCGAGCTCGAAGCGAGCCCGAACGTGGCTCGGCTCCGGAGCCGGTTCGTACAGCCGCTGGCCGCCGAGCCGGTCGTTCTTCATCAGGTCCGCGGTCTCCCCCACCTCGGGATCCCGCAGCAGCAGGTTCCCGGTCATCCGCAGGTGCATCGCCAGGGTGCGGCCGCCCTCCAGGCCGATCAGCAGGTACTTGCCGCGCCGCGCGACGGCGGTCACCTCCCGGCCCTGGACCGCCCGCTCCAGCGAGCGCGGCGGCTCGGGTCGAGTGAGCCGCTCGTCGAGGACGGTCACCGTCTCAATCCGCTTCCCGACCAGCTCGGGCTCGAGCTGGCGACGCACCGTCTCCACCTCGGGCAACTCGGGCATGAGAACGATGCTAAGTGACCCTTCGTCATCAAACGCGCCCGCTGCGGCCGCCCATCACAAGTCGCTACGGCTTCGCCTCCGCTCCTGAAATCAGCGGCCTTGCGTGCGCTCGGGGGTGAGCCTTGAAGTAGGCCTCCTTGAGCTCCTCACCGGAGAGGTGCGTGTAGAGCTGGGTGGTCGAGAGGTCGGCGTGGCCGAGCATCTCCTGAACGGAGCGCAGGTCGCACCCGCCGGAGAGCAGATGTGTCGCGAACGAGTGCCGCAGGGTGTGCGGGCTCATCCGGTCGCCGAGGCCCGCGGACTCGGCGTGCCGCAGCACGATCTTGTAGAGGCCCTGACGCGTCAGTGGCCCGCCTCTGAAGTTGAGGAACAGCTTCCGCTCGTCGTGCGAGCGGACCATCTTGGGCCTGCCCGTCCGCAGGTAGACCCTGATCGCGGCGAGAGCCCGACCCCCCACCGGGACCAGCCGCTCCTTGGAGCCCTTGCCCCTGGCGCGGACGATCCCGTGATCGAGGTCGACGTCCGAGATCTCCAGCGAGATCGTCTCCGACGCCCGCAGCCCCGACGCGTACATCAGCTCCAGAAGCGCCCTGTCCCGCAGAGTCGCGGGGTCGTCGCCCCGCGGCTGCGCGAGGAGGCGCTGCACCTCGGCGTAGCTGAGAACCTCCGGCAGCTTCCTGCCCCGCCGCGGCGTCTCCAGGCGCGCCGCCGGATCGTCCTCGATGGCCTCCTCGCGCCGCAGGTGGCGGTAGAAGGAGCGCAGGCAGGCTGCCTTGCGGTGAACGGTCGCCGTCGAGCAGGGCGCGCGGCCGTTCCCGTCGCCCTGCGCGAGATCGGCCAGGAAGTCGGAGAGGTCGGCGGGACCCGCCGTGGTCGCCTCCCGGTCGCGCTCGGCCAGGAAGCGGCCGAACTGGAGCAGGTCCGTGCGGTAGGCGGCGAGGGTGTTGCGGGAGAGGCCCCGCTCGAACTCGAGGTGCGCGAGGAAGTCGAGCACGAGCGCCTCGTAGCGCTCGGACGGCTGGGTTGCCTCGCGTGCGGGCGCGATTGTGGCCATACGAAGTACTTCCGCGGCCGGCGCCGGGTACCTCCTAGACCAGCTCCCTCAGCATCATCAGCCCGATCAGCGACTTCGCGTCCTCGCAGCGCTCGATCGCCGCATCGAGCTCCCCGAGGGGGATCTCGACCACCTCGATGCGCTCCCCGGGCGACTGCTCGCTGGGCACGTCATAGAGCTCCGTCGCCAGGAACAGCCAGACACGCTCGTTTGCGAAGCCTGGGCTGGTGTAGAAGCTCTTGAGCTCGCGCCAGTCCCCCGCCGCCTTGCCGATCTCCTCCGCCAGCTCGCGCTGGGCGCACTCGAGCGGAGTCTCCCCCGGGACGTCGAGCTTCCCGGCCGGGAGCTCGAGCAGCGCGGGTTCCTCGACGGCCTCCCGGGGCTGTTCGACCATGTACAGGACCCGCCCGTCGTGAGGGATGACGCAGACGGCTCCCGGGTGGACCACGACCTGCCTCGTCGCCCTGCTGCCGTCCGCGTATTGGAAGGTCTCCATTCGCACCGATGCGATCGGCCCGCGGTGAACGAGCTTGCTGCCCACCTTCCTGAGGCGCTCGTCGCTCATCTGACGCTCTCGGTCAGCGCGGCGGCGGCCAGGGCGTCCCCGGCGGCGAGCGCAGCCGCGAAGAAGAGCCGGTCGTCGGCGAGCTCCCGGCCCATATGCGTCGCGGGCAGGCCGCTGGCCCCGTATTCGTCGACCGGCGCCTCGCGCACCACGATCTCGTGCCTGTCCGCGCACGCGTCCCGCAGCTGGTCGAGCGGCCCGTCGTCGGGCGCCGGTACCCCTACCTCGCCCAGGAGCATCTGGAGCACGGTCGCCGTGTGGTGGCTGAGGCCCCGGTGCCGTGGCCTGGGGTCGGCGCTCGACATCCTCGGCGCGACGAGCGTCTCGAGGCCCAGGACCAGCGAGGCATGCGCCGCATCGAGCGCAGCCATTCCCCCGTGGCCGATGGCGGATCCCGAACCCGCGATCCCGGGACCGGGGCCGGCGATCGCCGCGTCCCAGCCCAGCGGCCCGCAGGCCGCCTGCAGCGCACCGACCAACGTGAGCGCCTCGATCTGGCCGCCGTACGCCGGCGCAGCGGTCACGTGCTCGCAGATCAACGCGGCTCGGCGAAGCTCGCCGACGTCCTCGGAGAGCGAGCCGGGCAGCGCGCCTCCCCAGGTCTGGACGTAGCCGACCCGCATGCCCCGACCATCCCGGCCCGCGGCCCAGGCGGCGGGCGCGAGCTGACCGTGCAATGAGAGCACCAGGACGGGAATTCGCCGATCGACGTCGCCGTCATGACACCCAGGGGTCAGGCTCAAGCCTGACCCCTGACCGTGCTCCCTCGCCTCGACCGGATCCACCGGGTGCTGGATCGACGTGTAGTTGAGCTTCATCCCGGCCGCCGCGCCCGCGCCCTGCGCATCGAGTCCCCGCGTCAGGTTGACGTGAACGACGTCGAATCCGCCCGAGCCGAGGCCCAGGTCGGCAGCCTCGGTGTTGACGACCACCTCGTCACCCTCGAGTACCTCACCGACGAGCCGCTCGTCGGCCCACGCCCGCCTCTCCTCAGAGCCCACTCGCACCTTGAGCGGATCGGCCCGGGTGACCAACCCCCTACGAAGCTTCAGCATTCCCAGCGACCTCGATCGCCGCTTCGCACACCTTCAGCATCTCCACGATCGCGGTCTCCGTAACCAGCTCGTCGGGTGTGTGGTTGGCCTCGGTCCCGTTGGCGAGCAGCACGGCCTCGTAGCCGGAGGCGACGAGCGCGTTCGCGTCGCTGCCGCCGCCCGTCGCGACGAGCTCGGGGTCGTGGCCGCTTTGCCGCAAGGCCTCCGTGGCGATCCCCACCGCCTCGGACTTCGGGTCGAGCCGGTATCCGCGAAACATCTCGATCACCTGCGCGTCGACGTCGCACCCCTCCTCGCCCGCTGCCCAGGTGCATGCGTCGACCATCTCGCCGATCGTCGCCGCCGCGCGCTCTCCGTCGACGCTGCGCGCTTCGCCGAGAATGCGGCAGTGCCCCGCGACGACGTTGGAGGCGGTGCCGCCCTCGATGATCCCGACGTTGGCGGTGGTCTCCTCGTCGAGGCGTCCCAGCTTCATCCCGGCGACGGCTGCGCCGGCGGCCGCGATCGCGCTGTGGCCGTCCTCGGGGTTGATGCCCGCGTGCGCCTCATGGCCGGTGAACTCCGCGATCAGCCTCTTGTAGGTGGGCGCCGCCACGATCACCTCGCCGATCGGGGTGGCGTGGTCCAGGACGAAGCCGAAGGGCGCGCGCAGCGAGGAGATGTCGAGCTCCTTGGCACCCCGCAGGCCATCCTCCTCGGCCACCGTGAAGACCAGCTCCAAGCCGAGCGCTCCCGGCTGCGAGACGTGACGGGCCGCCATCTCCATCAGCACCGTCACGGCTGCCTTGTTGTCGGCGCCGAGGATCGTCTCGCCGCGGGTGCGAAAGACCCCGTTCTCGCGCGCAACCTCGATCGGGCCCTCATGCGGGACGGTGTCGAGGTGGGCGAAGAACGACAGCCATCCGTCGCTGCGGCCGGGGATGCGGGCGATCAGGTTCCCCGCCCCGGCCTGGGCGGGTTCAGCCGCCGAGTCCTCGCCGACGTCGACGCCGAGCGTCCCCAGTTCCTCCAGCACGGCGTCGGCCACATCTCGCTCCCGCCCGGTCGGGCTGGCGATCTCACAGAGTCGAACGAAACGGTCGAGCATTCGCTGATCCTCCGCGGTCACAGCGCGACAGGCTATTTGGGTCAGCCCCTCGCCGCCACCGCGCTGATAGAAGACCCGCATGGCCCGGCGACCCGCCCAGGTGGAGCACCGCCCATCCCATACCCCGGGCGGCCCATCGAGCGCCACGGAAGGCCGCCTCGACGTGATCATCGCCATCGCTCTCGGTCTCGCCGCGATCGTCACCGCCGGCGCCGTCTACTTCAACGAGCACCAGGAGCACAAGGCGAACCTCGACTTCCACCAAGCGACGCACCGGCTCCTGGACGCAACCGCCGCCGGGATTCGCACTCCCGCCGGGCGCGCGCTGGAGCGGACCTCACAGGACGAGGTCGTGGACGCGGAGAATCATCAGGACAAGGCCGCCAACTACACCCTGGCCGAGGTCATCCTCGCAACGTCGCTGTTCCTCTTCGGCGTAGCCGGGATCAGCACGCGATGGCGGATCAAGATCGGCGCCCTCTCGGTCGCGACCGGGGTCTTCCTGGTCGCGATCGTCGTCCTGGCGACGGTCTAGTCGTCTAGGCCGAGCGGCGGACGCTGACGTCCTCGGAGTCCTCCGCGGCCGCCTCGGCCTCGGCGGCGGGCTCCGGGGCTGCCGGGCGCTCGGACGCTCGCTTTGCCGCGGCGCCGACGAAGTCGCGGAAGAGCGGCTCGGGACGGGTCGGGCGGGAGTTGAACTCGGGATGGAATTGCGAAGCCACGAAAAAGGGGTGGTCCGGCAGCTCGATCACCTCGACCAGACGGTCGTCCGGAGAGGTCCCGCTGGCGACCAGACCCTCGTCCTCGAGCCGGCGGCGCAGCATGTTGTTGACCTCATAGCGGTGGCGGTGGCGCTTGTAGATCACTGCCTCGGCGAAGATCTCCCGCGCCTGCGTGTCCTCGTGGAGCTTCACAGGGTCGGCGCCGAGCCGCATCGTGCCGCCGAGGTCCGAGACCTCCTTCTGCTCGGGCAGGAGGTCGACGACCGGGTATGGCGTCTCGGGATCGAACTCGGCCGAGTTGGCGCCGTCCATCCCGCAGACGTTCCGCGCGAACTCCACCACCGCGATCTGCATGCCGAGGCAGATCCCCAGGAAGGGAATCCCCTTCTCGCGGGCGATCCGCGCCGCCTCGACCTTGCCCTCGATCCCGCGCTCGCCGAAGCCTCCGGGAATCAGGATCCCGTCCACGTCCTCGAGCTGGGTCTCCTCGATGTCCTCGGCCGAGACGAGGGCCGTCTCGACCTCCACGCCGTGCTCCCACCCGCCGTGGGTGAGCGCCTCGATCACGGACTTGTAGGCGTCCTCGAGCTGGACGTACTTGCCCACGAGCGCGATCTTGACCTTGCGCTCGCGAGAGGCGTCGGCGCGCTTGATCAGCTGCTCCCATTCGGCGAGGTCCGGCGTCTCGGACTCGATCCCGAAGTGGTCGAGGATCAGGTCGTCCGCCCCTTCTGCGCTGAGGACCAGCGGCACCTTGTAGACGTTGTCGACGTCACGGGCCGAGATCACGGCGTCCTCCGGGAGGCTGGCGAAGAGGGCGATCTTCTTGCGGATGTCCCGGTCGAGGCCCTGCTCGGAGCGGCAGAGGAGAGCGTGCGGCTGGATCCCGATCCGCCGCAGCTCGTTCACGGAGTGCTGGGTCGGCTTGGTCTTCATCTCCCCCGCGTGGCCCACGTAGGGCACCAGGGTCAGGTGGACGAACATGCAGCGCTTCGGGCCGAGGTCGGTGTAGAGCTGGCGGATCGCCTCGAGGAACGGCAGAGACTCGATGTCGCCCACCGTCCCGCCGATCTCGGTGATCACGAAGTCGACGGCCTGCGACTCGGCCACGATCAGGATCCGGTTCTTGATCTCGTCGGTGATGTGGGGGATCACCTGGACGGTGGCCCCGAGGTAATCGCCGCGCCGCTCCCGCCGGATCACCGAGTTGTAGACGCCGCCGGCCGTGAAGTTGGAGGCCCGGGAAGTGTTCTCGTCGGTGAAGCGCTCGTAGTGGCCGAGATCGAGATCGGTCTCGGCGCCATCCTCGGTGACGAAGACCTCGCCGTGCTGGAAGGGGCTCATCGTCCCCGGGTCCACGTTGATGTAGGGATCGAGCTTCTGCAGCTGAACGCGTAAGCCGCGGGAGACGAGAAGCCGGCCGAGTGAGGCGGAGGCGATGCCCTTACCGAGGGACGAGACGACACCGCCGGTCACGAAGAGAAATCGGGTGTCGCTGGGCTTCGGTTGGCTCAATTCGATCTGCCGAGCGAGTCTAGTCGCTCGAGGAGCGGAATCCGGCCGATCGCGGAGGAGATCGAACGCGATTCCCCATATACCGAGATCGCGATCAGACCGGCGAGCGCGGCGTAGGTCGCCGGCACCGCCAAGGTCGTCACCAGCAGGACGCCGATCATGCCCCCGATCAGGCTCGCCCCGCTGTCGCCGAGCATCGCCCGCTCGCGCAGGGTGAACCAGGCTCCCACCGCCACCGGGCCGATCAGCGCGGCGACCGGCTCGAGGGGAGCCAGGCTCCCGGACGCCATGCATATGCACCCGGCGATCAGGGCAAGCGCCTTCTCGGAGCGCCCCGGACGCGTATCGAGCAGGTTGCCAAGGTGCGCGGCCAGAGTGAGCACCCCGACCTCGGCGACATAGTCGAGGCCGACGGCGCCGGTGCCCGCCGCCGCGTAGGCGGCGAGAGCCACCGTGCCGCCTGCCTTGACAGCGCCCGTGGAGAGCTCGCCTCGAAGGACTGCGCGAGCGTGTCCCCGCCAGCCACGCGGGGCGGCGCCGGCAAGGTCGTCGACCAGCCCGAGGCAGCCGACGCCGAAGAGGAAGACGAGCCAGCGGCTGGGGTCCGCTGCGAGCGCGATGAGTGCGGCGACGAGCAGAATCGCGCCGAGGGGAAAGGCGACCGCCCTTCCCCGGTAGTTGGTCCGTCGCGGCACGTGTTCGCTACCGCGTCGGGTACAGGTGGCTGACGCCCTTGGCGTCCACGAGCGTCTCGCCGAGGCGAAGCCGCGTGAGGAAGGTGGACGACATTCCGCCCCTGCGACGCTCCAGGAACTCGACGAGGTTGAAGTGCGCCCCCACGCTGACGATCAGCGCGGCGCCCTTCTCGAAGGCGAGGAGCATCGCGACGTCCTGGCTGGTCCCGGCGGATGGCACCACCGTGTGGGCCAGGCCGAGATGTCGCAGGCGCTCCGACCCCGGTGCCTCGCCGTCGGGATAGGCGTGCACGATCAACTCGGCGCCGCTGCGCAGCGCCCCCTCGCCCGCCGAGTCCATGTCGCCGAGAATGACGTCGGGGACGAGGCCCTCGCCGACGATCGCATCGGCGCCTCCGTCGACGCCGACCAGGATCGGGTTCACGTCCTCGATGTAGGAGCGGAGCGCGCGCAGGTCCCGGACGTAGTCCGTCCCGCGGACGACGATCAGAACGTGCCGGTCCCGAAACCGGGTCCTGGTCTCGGGCAGGTCGATCGTCCCGAAGAGCAGGCCGCCCTCCTCGCGCAGGTGGGCCATCGTGTTCTCGGTGAAGTCGTGGAGGGCGCGGTCGATCCGCCGGCGCTGGTCGTCAAGCCGCATCGAGAGCTCGTCGGCACGCAGCACGCGGCCATTGGCCACAACGCCCTGGCCGGAGCGGACACGGCCCCCGTCGATCTCCAGAGGATCGCCCTCGCGGATCCGCTCGAACAGCTCGGGCCCGGCATCGACCAGGCGGACCCCTGCACGCACCAGCGTGAGCGGGCCGGTATTCGGATAGGTCCCATCCGACGAGGGGGACGCGTTGAGCGTCGCCCGGACGCCGCAGGCGGCGAGCTCCTCAGCCGCGATCCGGTCCAGGTTGCGGTGATCGATCACGGCGATGTCGTCCGGGCCCAGCCGCCTGACGAGCTCCTTCGTGCTCCGCCCGAGGCGTGCGATCCCGCGGATTGCCGTGGCGGTGGCGATCGCCATCGCCGGGAGCCTAGTTCTACGCGGCCTCGAGAAGCTGCCGCGCGTGGCGGTCGGCGGCCTCGTCGCCGTCCTCTCCGCCCAGCATCCGGACGATCTCTGCGACGAGCCGATCGCCGTCGACTCGCTCGACGCTGGCCGTCGCCTGCCCGCCGTCGATGCTCTTCTCGATCCGGAAGTGGGCCTCCGCCATCGAAGCGACCTGTGGAAGGTGGGTGATGCAGAGGACCTGGCGCTCGTCGCCGAGGCCGCGCAGACGCTCGCCGACGGCCTTGGCGGTGCTGCCGCCGATGCCGGCGTCGATCTCATCGAAGACGTAGGTCGCGGCCCCGCCTCGAGCGCCCTGCCCGGCCAGCGCCAGCATCACCCGGGAGAGCTCGCCGCCGGAGGCTGCGTCCCGCAGCGGCGAGGTCGGCATCCCCGGATTGGTGGCGACCTGGAAGGTGACTCGCTCCTGGCCCTGTGCCCCGAAGCCGTCGGGATGCGGTTCGAGGGTCACCTCCAGCTTTGCCCCGCCCATCGCCAGCTGGTCCAGCTCGGCGGCGACGCTCTTCTCCAACCGTCGCGCCGCCTTGGCCCGGACCTCGCTGAGCTGCGCGGCGAGATCGGTCCGCTTTCGCTGTGCGGTCGTGAGCTCCACCTCGAGCCGGTCGGTCGTCTCCTCGGCGCCCTCGATCATCTCGATCTCAGCCCTGCAGTGGTCGGCGTGTGCCAGCACCGATTCGATCGAGCCGCCGTGCTTGCGCTTCAGCCGGTCGAGGACGTCGAGTCGCTCCTCGACCTGCTCGAGCCGGCCCGGCTCGGCCTCGATCCCCTCGGCATAGCCGCGCAGCTCGCCGGCCAGCTCCTGCAGCTCCACCCGCAGTCCCTTGGCCGTCTCGGCCAGCTTGTCGAGATGGGGGTCGACGCCCTCCTGTGCCACCAGGGCCGACTCCGCGAAGCCCATCCCCTCGACGGCCCCGCCCTCGTCGCCGGCCACCGCCGCCAGCGCTTCGGCCGCCGCGCCGCGCAGCGATTCGGCATGGCGCAGCCGCTCGCGCTCTGGCGCAAGCTCGGCCTCCTCCGCGGGGTCGGGCTTCGAGGCCTCGATCTCCTCGAGCTCGTAGCGCAGGATGTCCAGGTCCCGCTCGCGGGCGCCATCGCGCTCGCGGACTTGCACAAGCTCGCGCTCGATCCGGATCACAACCGCGTGCGCCTCTCGGTAAGCCCGGCGCCGTTCGAGGTGCTGCTCCCCGGCGAAGCCGTCGAGCGTCTCGAGCTGGGCGCCCGCAAGGGTCAGCTTCCGGTGCTCGTGCTGTCCGTAGAAGGCGAGCAGCCGAGACCCGAGGGCCTGCAGCTCGGGGGCCGACGCGGAGCGCCCGGCGAGGAAGGCGCTCGTCCTCCCGCTCGCTGAGACGCGGCGCCCGACCGCGACCTCGGTGGCGCCCTCCGGGAGCCGCTCGGCGATCTCCGCCAGGTCCGGGTCGTCGAGCAGCCCGTCCGGGAGCTCGAAGACGCCCTCGACATAGGCCTCGCCCGCGCCCGGCCGGACGATCTGCGCCCGCGCCTTGCCGCCCATCAGCAGATCGAAGGAGTGGGCGAGGATCGTCTTGCCCGCGCCGGTCTCGCCGGTGATCGCGTTCAGGCCCGGCCCGAGGCGCAGCTCGGCGCGCTCGATCAGCAGCAGGTTCTCGATTCGGAGCTCGAGGAGCATCGGCCCCCCGTTCTAACGAGGGGCCAAGACGGATTACTCCCCCCCGCTACGCCGCGACCGGCTCCTCGGCCTCCTCGGGCTGTCCGGCCCCCTCGGGCGCGCCGTGAGGGACGAAGTCGCTCTGGCGCACCAGCGCCAGCACCATCAGGGCCCCGCTGAACAGGATCAACGCCCCGATCAGGAGGATGTCGTTGAAGGCGTCGGTGAACGCGACGCCCGCCGCCTGGAAGGCCCGGTCGTGGAGCTGGGGCGGCGCCTGGCTCGCCGCCTGGGTGCCGCTCGCGGCGACCCCATCGGCAAACCCGCTCGGGGCCCCCGGCAGCAGGGTGTGGAGCGAGTCGGTGATCTTGCTCTGGAACACCGCGCCGAGGGCCGCGATCCCGGTCGAGACGCCGGCGATCCGCATCGTGTTGTTGATCCCCGAGGCCATGCCCGACCGCGCCGGGGGCACGACCCCGAGCGCCGTGGACGCGATCGACGGGTTGGAGAGCCCGATGCCGATGCCGCTGACGATGAAGCCGGCGAGCAGGGTCGTCCACTCCGAGTCGGGCTTGGCGCCGCGCATCAGCAGCAACCCGACGCCGACCAGCGCCAGCCCGATCGTCAGCGGCACCCGCGCCGGGACCTTCGCGACGAGGTTGCGGGTGGCGAGCGGGACGATGAACGCGAACAGGGTCAGAGGCAGGAAGCGGACGCCGGCCTGGAGCGGCGTCATCCCGATCACGCTCTGCATGTAGATCGTGATGTAGAGGAACATCGCGAACATCCCGGCCCCGATCGCGAAGGTGCCGTAGGAGACGCCCGAGAAGGCCGGCTTGCGGAACAGGCTGAGGTCAAGCATCGCGTGCTCCTGGCGCCACTCGAAGAGCACGAACGCCACGAGCAGGACGACCGCGGCGACGAGCGCAGCGACGATCACCCCGCTTCCCCAGCCCTCGGCGTTGCCGCGCAGAAGGCCGAAGATCAGCGCGAAGAGCCCGAGCGAGAAGGTGAACAGACCCGCCCAGTCGAGGCGCTTGGCCTCGGGATCGCGCGACTCGCCGGCCTGGGTCTGGGCGAGGATCACGGTGCCGATCCCGATCGGCACGTTGACGAAGAAGATCCACTCCCAGCCGAGCCCGTCGGTCAGCGCTCCGCCGACCAGCGGCCCGACCGCAACCGCGCCACCGATCGTTGCGCCCCAGGCGGCGATGGCGGCACCGCGCTGGGGGCCCTGGAACTCCTGGGCGATCAGCGCCAGCGAGGTCGCGAACATCGCCGCGCCGCCGATGCCCTGCAGCCCGCGAGCGAGGTGCAGGAAAGTCGCGCTGGTGGCCAGACCGCAGAGCAGCGACGCGAGCGTGAACAGCCCGACGCCGAGCACGAACAGCCTGCGTCGCCCGAAGCGGTCGGCGAGCGTGCCCATGGTCAACGTGAAGGCCGAGAGCAACAGCGTGTAGGCGTCGACCACCCATTGCAGTCCGGTGAGGTCGGTATTCAGGTCCTTCTGGATGTCGGGCAGCGCGACGTTGACGACGGTGATGTCGAGCAGCAACATGAAGGTCGCCAGGCAGACCGCGAGCAGGCTCCACCACTTGCGTTCCATATCGCGCCCTTACCCTGTGCCCGGGATCTTCAACTGCACAAGTAACCAGCCTACCTAGGCGAGCTTCCCGAACTTCTCGCGGATCCGGTGGTAGAAGCTGGAGCCGGGCAGCTGGGCCAGCCGGCTGACCGACTCCTCGAAGCGGATCTCGAGCTCGTCCCCGGGCGCCAGCTCGCCTGCCCCTTCGCCGTCGAGTGAAATCTCGACCGGCTCGCGGCCGGCGGCGTTCCGGACGTGCAGGGCGTCGCCGGGAGCGACGACCAGCGCCCGCGCCGCAAGCGTGTGAGGCGCGATGAAGCTGACCACGTAACCCTTGACGCCCCACGCCAGGATCGGCCCGGCGTTCGCCAGGTTGTAGCCCGTGCTTCCCGCCGGAGTGGCCGCCACCAGCCCGTCGCAGCGGACGCTGCCGACCTCCTCGCCACCGATCGCGTAGGAGAGCTCGGCCACGCGGCCGTGCGGCTGGCGGACGAAGCTGACGTCGTTCAGCGCCACCGGCCTCTCGAGATCGAGGCTCACCCTGAGGGCCGGCAGGTCAAGTTGCTCGAAGTCGCCGCGGAAGGCGCGCTCGAGCCCGCTGCTGAGCTCCTCCTTCTCGACTGCCGCCAGGAAGCCGATCGTCCCGAAGTTGATGCCGAAGACGGGCACCTCAGTTTCGGCGAAGCGGCGCAGCGCGTAGAGGATGCTGCCGTCCCCTCCCAGGACGATGCAGAGGTCGGGGCGCTCGCCGTCGTCGACCCGCTCGACTCCGGCGGCGGCCTGCCCATGCTTCTCGAGCTCGTCGGGCGTGCAGACGAGCTGCACCGAGGCGGCCCGGGCGGCCTCCACGCTGGCCGCGACGGCCTCGGCGGCCGCCTCGGGCTGGGTGTGGGTGATCAGCATCGCGCGGGTCATGGCTCGACCTTCTCCAGCTCGGCGTCCAAATCGACGGAGTCGCCGCTCCTCGAGGCCCAGACAAAGGTCTCGCGGTTCCCCTTCGGGCCGGGCAGGCCGGAGGAAGCCAGGGCGCGAACCACCAGCCCCTTCCCCTGTGCCGCCTCCGCCACCTGGCGGATCGCGGCCCTACGGTCCTCGGCGTTGCGCACCACCCCACCCTTCCCGACCTTCTCCTTGCCCAGCTCGAACTGGGGCTTGACCAGGCCGAGAAGGTCGAACTCGGGAGCCGCCGCCATGACGATCGGCGGGAGAAGCTTCGCCAGGGAGATGAATGAGACGTCCACGGTGATCAACTCGGGCTGAAAGGGCAACGAGGAGTCCCCGAGATAGCGAGCGTTCAGCCTCTCCATGACCAGCACGCGGGAATCCTCTCGCAGGCTCCAGTCGAGCTGACCGTAGCCGACGTCGACCGCGAGCACCATCACCGCTCCGCGCTGGAGCAGGCAGTCCGTGAAGCCGCCGGTCGACGCGCCGACGTCGAGACAGCGGCGCCCCTCGACCTCCACGGGGAGCTCGTCGAGCGCGTTGGAGAGCTTGATCCCACCGCGGGAGACGAATTGCGGCGCGTCGGCGACCACGAGCTCGGCGTTCTCGTCGACGAGCTCACTCGGCTTGGCGACCTCGGCGCCGTGGCGGCCCAGCCGCACGCGGCCGGCGCGGATCGAGGCCGCCGCCGCGGTTCGAGACGGTGCCAGCCCACGCTCGGCGAGCAGGGTGTCGGCGCGACGACGGGTCACGCGGCGAACCGTACATAGGCCGGGTTTGCCGGCGCGGGAGTCGATTGCCATGCTCACTGTGATCGCGCTCACAGACGAATCGCACATACGTTCGTACCCTGCTTCTTGCGATGACTCTGTTCAGGGCAATCCCGATCCACGTGCACGCCGCCCTTGAAGTGGCGGCCGCCCCTCTGCTGATGGTGGCTCCCTTCGCGCTGGGATTCGGCTATCTGGCCGGCGCCCTGAGCATCGCCCTCGGCATTCTCCTGATCGGGCTCGGCACCTCTGTCTACGGCGAGGGCGATCGGGGCAACCTGCCGCTGAGCGCCCACGCGGGATTCGACTACGCGCTGGCCGCCGCCACCATCGGCGCCGGCGTCATTGCCGGGATCGCCGGGGATTACGTCGCAACAGTCTTTTTGGTCGGGTTCGGCTCCGCGCATATGGCACTGACCGCTTCAACGCGGTTCAGTCGCCCGCTCGGCGCCTGATACCGGCTTACCTCCCACAGACAACACACATATCTCTCCTCCCTGTAGTACCCCTAGAGAACCCGGCTTCGGCCGGGTTCTCTTTTGGGCCCATTTGCCGGGCAGTGGAAAGCGGTCACCCGCCGGATCCACCGCGCTTGCGCTTCGCGTCTTCCTCACGGTCCTCGCGGCGTTGAACCCTGAATGCGTGGATAGACGCGGCCAGGACAACCAACACAGGGAGCGCGTATGGAACCCACAGGTACCAGTGCCCCAGGTGACCAAGCGGGAACAACTCCTACTCCGAGGCCAATATCGGCACGTCGTGCACGATCTGATTGGGGAGGAAGACGTGCGGATAGAACGTGGTGATCTTGCCGCTGGCACTGATCCCGTAGACCAGCTCCGAGTGCTCGATCGTGTCGGGGCTGCCTCGCTCCGGCGAGGGTCTCGCGAGGATGTTCCAGGCCCGCCAGACCTTCTCGAGCCGAGGACGTGAACCAAGCAGGTACTCCATCCGGCCGGTCATCCGGTGCTTCCGCAGGAAGGCCCGCACGGTCCTCGGCGTGTCGCCCCGCGGATCCACGGAGACGGCGATGATCTGGAGCTTCTGAGCCTCGGGGCCGAGCTGAACTTGAGCGGTGTGGAGGTTGCCGATCATCAGCGGGCAGATGTCGGGACAGTGGTCGTAGATGAAGGTGACCAGCACTGCCTTGCCCCGGAACTGATTCAGGTTGACCGAGTGGCCGAGCGAGTCCTGGAGCGCCAGGGGAGGGGCCGGCTTCGGCGGAATGTCAGCGACGCCGTAATAGTTGGGCACAGAGCTCGCGGGCTCGCTGCCCTGGGTTGAGGTCCTGCTCGACGGGGCACCGCTACCGCCGCAGCTCGCGACCAGCAACGCAAGCACCAGCACCGCCCCGAGCAGGGCCGAGGCTGGAAGCAGTTGGGCGTGGCTTGCCGGGGGGATCACTGGGACTCCAGAATCGGCACGTCATGGATGATTTGCGATGGCTTGAAGTCGGCGTTGTAGATCGTCGTCAGCTTCCCGCTGGCCGAGATGCCGTAGACCAGCGCCGAGTGAGCGACCAGCCCCGGGCTGTTGACCTCCTGATTGGAGCCGACGTTCCATGCCTTCCAGGTCCGGCTGAGCCGCTGAGGGGAGCCGATCAGGTACTGCATCTGGCCGGTCAGCTCGTGCTCCTTCAGGAACCGTGCAACCGCCCCTGGAGTGTCCCCGTGGGGATCGACCGAGACCGCGATCAGCTGGACCTGGCTGGCTCGGGGGCCGAGCTGCTCCACCGTCGTATGCAGGTTGGCGGCGATCAACGGGCACACATCCGGGCAGTGCACGTAGAGAAATGTCACGAGGACGACCTTCCCCCGGTACTGGTTTATCGTGACCGGCTGGCCGAGGTTGTTGACGAGGTGAGTTGGCGGTGCGGGTTGCATGGGATGCACCGCGAGGCCGGCGAATCGCGGGGACTTCGAGCTTGTCGCATTCCCCGGCAGGGCTGCCTTCCCCCCGTTTGAGAGGAAGACGGCCGCCAGCGCCAGGACCGCAAGGATCGCGATCAACGGCAGGAGCAAGATCAGCGAAGGCCTGCCGGACTCGTCCCTGTCGCTGCTCTTGGTCCTAGTCGGCTCTTCCATTCCGAGACCTCAGCTCACAGTTTGGATCGCTGACTCGACCTGATCAAGAGTAGGCACGGTGTTGAATGGCCTCTGGCCGCCCGGGCCCTGCACCACGATCGACGGCGTTCCCGTGAAGCCGAAGCCCTGGGCCTCTGATTCGTTCGCCTTGATCTGCGAATCCCATCGCGAGCTCTGCCGGTCGCTGTTCCACTTGGCGATGTCGGGGACTCCCGCCGCCCTGGCCACCGCCTCGAGGAAGGCGTCTCTGACGTAGCCGGTGTTCTCGACGCCCTGGTTCCGGTAGAAGAGCTCGACGAAATTCCAGTAGCGGCCCTGTTCGCCGGCGGCCAATGCGGCCTTGGCGGCGTCGACCGAATCGGAGCCCAGGATCGGAAACTGCCTGAACTGGTAGTTCGCATCGCCTCGTCGCACCGGTCCGGAGATCAGCTGGGGAGCGATCGCGTAGGAGAACGCCCGGCACACCGGGCACTGCAGATCGCCAAACTCGACCACTGTCGCCTTGGCTCGCGGATCGCCGAGCAGGGTGTTGACTTGAGGGATGCCCCGGAGCTGGCTCTGGACCAGTCCGACGTCCTCGATGTGCGTGTCGCCGCCGGAACCGCCGCCGGCCTGGCTGACGATGACCAGGACTACCACCGCGCAGATCGCGAGGAAGATGGAGGCGCTCCCGTACTGGACAAGGCGCCGTCTTCGCTCCGCGCTTTGCTCCTGAGCCTCCGCGGCGAGGCGCTGCGCCCTTAGCTGCTCCTTTCGCTGCTTGCGGCTTGACATCCGCTATTCGACCTCCTCGGTTGCCTGCGTGATTGCGTTCGCTTCCGTGTTCATGGCGCGATCCTCTGGCGAAGGTGGGCGGCCTGGCCGGCCTCGGCCGCCCGGCGGGCCCGGGCGTCGTCCAGCGAGATCCCCTCCCGCTCGGCCAGGTCGAGCAGCTCCTGGCGCTCGGTGTCGGACTGGGCCCAGCGCAAGATCACCCAGGCGAAGATGCCCGCCGCGAGGACGCTGCACCAGATCATCAGTACCGCGCCTGAAGTGCTCTGATCGGCGAGGGGCTCGACGCCACGGACCCGCTCCGCAGCCTCGTAGGCCGGATAGAAGGTCTCCCCGGACCACATGAAGATGTTGGCCAGGGCGATCGCCGGCAGCCAGATGCACACCGCATATCCGACCCTGGCCAGGTTGCCGAACCAGGCCGGTTTGGGGAGCGGTCCGAAGAGCCCGAGCCAGAGCAGGATCCCGGTGCCCAGGAAGAGGGCGTGCTCGGCGACGTGGGCAAGGGAGAGGCCCCGGCCCGCCTGGTAGAGCGCGGGAACGTGCCAGAGATAGAGGTTCACCGTGAACAGGGAAACGGCAACAACAGGATTGGCGAGCGGCGTGAGCCAACGGAGCGCCGGCGAGGAGAGAAGAGGTCGCAACACCGGCCCAGTCAGGCCGACCGCGAGCAGCAGCGCCGCCACGTCGGCGAGGAGCAGATGCTGGACCATGTGAGCGGTCAGCAGGTCATCGGCGAGCGTCTCGATCCCGGTTCCGGTCGCCACGAAGACGACGAGCAGCCCGCAGCCGAAGCAGAGCTGCCGGGAGGCGGGGACGGGACGCCCGGCGCGGGAAAGCGCTCGGCATCGGCTCAGGTAGAGATAGGCCAATACCGAGGGGATGGCAATCTCGGAGATCAGCCAGATCTCCCTTGGCACGGCGAGCGTGCCTGGCATGGCGAGGGGTTCAGCGCCCATCTCTCAGTTCCGTCCGCTCGGCCATGGTCAGCGGCGTGGACCCAAAGCTCTGCGTCGTTCCTCCCACGTCGCCCTCCTGGCCCGCGCCAGTCCGCGCCATACGGCCGCAACGAAGGCCAGGACAACCGGAGCGACGAACACCGGCGCCAGCCACCAACTCCAAATCTCCGCGAGGGGTGTGTGGATCATTTGTCAGCCAACCCAGTGGGAGGGCGGCATCCTGGCCGCCCTCCCGCGGCGTCCTCAGCTATTCGACCTCCGCGTTCGAAGGAGCGCCGCACCTCCGGCCAACAGGCCGAGAGCACCGATGACGAGGGCCGTGATGCCGAGGCCCTTGCTCGCACCGTCGCTGGAAGTCGAGCTTCCGCTCGACGACGAAGGCAGCTGGTCGATCGCCGGCGGTCCGGCCTCCGAGCCAGCGACGTCCTCGATCACGCCGTTCGCATCGGTGACGTCGATCGTCGGTGCCGGGGTGTCGGAGCTCTCCGGCCCGATCCAGCGGACGACCTTCCCGTTGTCGTAGGACTGCAGGACCTTGAAGGTCAGGACGTGCCCGGCCTGATCCGGGATCTGAGTCGAGATCGGGAAGTTCTGGAAGCCGCCCGGCGGGATCTTGCCGGAGCCGCTACCGGTCCAGGTGATCTGGCTGACCTCCTCGCTCACCGGCCCGTCGTCGGTCTGCACCGGCGTGGCCAGCTTCCGGGTCTGGACCTGCGCGGTCCAGCCGGGGATCGGCTGGGTCGCGATGTCTATGAACCCCGGTGGGACCTGAACGACCAGCTTGTTCGTGTTGGCGTTGTCCATCTCGTTGGGAACCCGCAGGTCCAGCGTGGCGTTGGCGCCCGCCGGCAGCACGTTCGGGTGGAAACTGACGTGCGCCTGAGCGCTCGCCGCAAGCAGAGCGAATCCGGCCAGACCGGCGCTCGCTCCGAGAATCAACCTCTTTCGCATCGAAAGACTCCTTTGTCAGATGAAGGACGGATGTAGGCGCCGCCCGAACCGCATTCGCCGCGCCGGTCGGCGAGGCGGCGAGCGACCTGCCAGGGAGCGCGCGAGCAGGCGACCGCCGCGCGGGTTGATCCAGACCCATCCATTGCGGACCGGATTGGCACCAAGCGGCGTGTAGCGATGCCGCTGCGTCCGTCTCGTGGCCCAGCGGATCAGCAAGCGCTCTCCTGGCCTGTGGCCAAGGAGGAGGCTGAGGCCGAGCAACAGCGCCGGGACGAAGAAGAGCAGCGAGCTGATCAGATCGGCGCTCATCTGATCGGCACCGAGAAGTCGTTCGTGAACTCGTCGAAGGCCGAGACCCGCAGGGTCACCTCGATCTTCCAGCTCCCGGGAACGCTGAGCAGGGCGTCCGGAATCGTGTAGTGCCCGGGGCCCGAGAGCTGCGGGGTGAGTGGCAGCGTGATGTTCTTGTCCGTCTCGCTCGCCGTGACGTCGAGCTCCTTCGTCCCCGTGTATTGGGCGCCAGACTTCGCGTCGAACATGTAGATATGGATCTCGTTGGCACCGGATTGAGCCGGATCAACCACCATCTGGAAGGAGGTCGGGCCGAGTGTTGTGGTCGTGTAATAGGGCCCCGACTGCGAGGCGATCGACGGCGCGTAGCTCGCCAGCGCGCCGGTCACTCCCAGAACGACGATCAGCAGCGCTACCTCGGTACGGAGCGCCCGCCGCAAGAGCAGGCCGGCGCCTCCCGGCGCCTCTCCCCCCGCGGCCACCTTCTCCAGCCGCGGGACCGAGCGGTAGCGGTTGTAGGCACCCAGCCCGATCAGGCAGAGCAAGAGGCAGAACTTGATCAGCACCGCCCGGCCATAACCCGTATCGAGCAGGGCTTGCGGATGGCGGACCAGGACGTAGGCCTGGATCAGCCCCGAGAGGAGGATTACCGCAACCGCGATCAGCGCTAGCTGCGAGAAGCGCACAAGCACCGCCGCGAGCAGCCGGCTGCGATCGGGAGGTTCGAGCTCCCGGGTGGCCCGCGCGACGACCAGCAGGAGCGTCACGAGCCCGCCGAGCCAGACACCCATCGCCGCGACGTGTAAGACGTTGGTCGGGAAGAGCAGTGGCACCGGCGATTGTGTGCTGCCGTGGCCGGACAGGGCGGGCTCCATCACCAAGAAGGCGAGGGGGACGGCGAGCGGCAACAGTCTGATCCCCAGCGACGACCCGGACCTGGCAAGGCCGGTTGCCCCGAGCTCGGCCGGCCGGAGCGCAAAGACCTTCTGGCCCGCGCGGCCGAGGGCGAAGGGCAGGATCAGTCCGAAGGTGACCCACGCGATCAGGCAAAGGCCCCAGATCGTGCCGAACTTCGTCCCCAACTCCTCGCGGATGACGGAGCTCTTCAGGGCCGAGAACCCGGATATCCCGGCGGCCTCCGCCGCCTCCAGGGCGACGCCGGCGGCCGCACTCACCGCACCGATCGCGGTCGCGGCATACAGCAGTCTCTTGACACGAGCGGAGAAGGACTCCGAGGCGCGCAGCCAGCTGCCGTCGGACCCCGCGACCGCGGCCAGTCCGGGTATCCAGGCGAGGAGCAGGAAGACGAGAGCGCCGACCGCGAGGGCAACCGCGGCGTACTGAAGAGCGCGCGCGGCGCCGAAGGCGACCTCGGTGACCTTTCCCGAGCCGGAGTTCCCGATCAGCTGTGCGACGGTCTGGCTCGGGGCGGTCCCCGCTTTGCCGATCGAGAAGACGAAGCCGCTGGAGACGATGTGCCCGTCCGCCGAGACGACGCGATAGGTGGCGGTGTAGCTGCCGTCCGGTAGGCCGGGCTTCAGGTGAACACCGATCTGGGGTCCGTTCCCGTTCGGATGGAACGCGTCGCTCTGGTCGACCTCGCTGCCCCGCGAGTCATAGACGCGGATCGCGCCGAAGTTGCCCTCCACCGGCTCGTCGAAGCGGAAGATCACCGCATCCGGCTGATGCGGGAGCACCGCGCCGCGCTGCGGCGAAGTGCTCTCGAGGATCGCGTGCGCCGACGCGGCGGCCGGAACCACCGCGCCGATCACGGAGGCCGCGAGAAGGACGGCGGCGATGGGGGTTGCGATGCGCCTCACCAGGCTTCCTTCGTCTCCTTGGGCGGGGCTTCACCGGTCCCGCCCGCGCCCGACGGGTTATCGCGTCGCCGACGGCGCACCCAGATGACCATGATCAATAGCCCGATCACGATCACGGCGCCGGCGATCAGGAATGGCGCCATGGAAGTGTTCGGCGGCCCGACCCAGAAGAGGGTCCCGTCCAGGCTCACCGGCTTGCCGTCGACGGAGAGCGGGATCGTGTAGTCGAAGATCTTCGTTCGCTGAGCCTTGTCCTTGACCTGCGGGGGCGTCGCCGGCGACATGTAGTGCATCCGGTGGTCGTGCCAGACGAAGGTTCCGCTCTCGTTGACCGTCTTCCACTGCGGCGGAGCCTTTGGGTCGGCCGACGAGGGCACCGGCGTAGTCCCGTATCGGTCCTCGTTCAGGTAGGCGGCGGGCGAGCGCTGGTTCACCTGGACTGTGCCGTCAGGCAGGATGCGGGCGTACTGGTCGTGGTCGTAGCCGTAGACCACGACCGTGTGGTGGCCCGGGTCAGAGAGCTGGTAATTGCTGTCCCAGTTGAGGACCTCTACGTTCACTCCGGAGACCGGAGGGCTGAAGTGCTGGAACACGGAGCGGAAGTCGGGGTTGCCCGGATGGGCTCCCGCTATGGCTGGGAGGCTCGCCAGCGACAGAGTCGCCAGCAGTAGCCCCCGCGCAAGGCGTGGCATTTTGGTTCCTTTCTCGGTGTGGACCGCGCCGCGACCGAGGGAGGCGGCGGCGCTCCTGATCAGCTCGAGAGAGGAAGCGGCGGCGCGCGACCGGGTGCGGCCGCGGCCATCGGCCGCAGCGGCGACAGCAGCAGGCTCGCGGGCGCCCGCGTTACGGACGGCGCGCGCCGAGCCGGAGCTTGAGCCGTTGCTCTGAGAGCCGCCACGAGGCGGATCGCGACTCGCGCGCCTCGGAGCGCAGAGTCAGCACCCCGCCGACAAGGAGTGCCGCGGGAACCGCCACCAACCGCCGTCCCCGAACACGCCCATCAGGCCCGGGGGATGGCCGGAAGCGAGGAGACCTTCGAGCAGCTCCTGTCCGGTGTAGAGAGCGATCAGTCCCGCGGCGGCGGTGAGCCAGACAACAGCGAGTGGGCTTGCAGCTGAATGTTCCTCGGCCTCACCGAGCCGCCAGGCTCGCGCAAGCCGGCCGAGGAATGCTCCCAGGGCGGCTGCGCAGATGAACACCACCCACGGGGTGACCGAGCTCAGGTAAGCGTGGCCCGCTCGGAGAGCGCCCGATCTGCCCCTCCGCCGTAGGCCAGGACGTAGCGCAACTGATGGACCAGCATCCCGGCCGCCGGCACCAGCGCGATCCCCCTCCAAGACTGCGAGAGGCGCCTCATGGAAGTGGACCTCGCGACGGCGTGGCGTCCGACATAAGCCGAGCAAGTCTAGAGAGCATCTCCGCACCCTGCTCGAGTCCTGTGTTGGGTATGGGTGCGAACGAAGCATGGATCTGTTTCCTTGTAAGGCGAACCGCGCGAATGATCTTCAGCGGACGCTCCGCTAGTAGCCCGGGAAGTAGCGCGCCACGTATCCGGTCGCATCACGCTGGGTGGCGCGCCAGCGTGGGCCGCTGCCCTGGCTGAGCGCCTCGCCGACCGCCGACGTATCCCAGCGCAAACCCGCGACCACGGCGTAGGCGTGGGACTTGTTGGCGTAGACGGTGATCCACTGGCCGGCGCCTGGCTTGCCCCAGCTGTGGGCCAGGGGACCCGAGGACATCGGCCGCTTCAGCAGCCCGGCGGCGTGCAGCACGTAGCTGACCGCGCCCGAGCAGTCGTAGCCGCGGCCCTTGAACTTGCGGTTGTGCCCGCCACCCCACAGGTAGGGGAGCGTGTGGATGCGGTTGCCGGCGTGGATCGCCTTGCGGACCGCGCGGGGTGCGTCGGTCGGCGGGATCGCCGTGCCGTCCGGCGCGAGGGTGGCGACGCCGGGCACGCCGGTGGGCGCGGGCGCCGCCGGATCCGTGGAGGTTCCGCCGGGCGGGCCTGAGCCTCCGGTCTGAGCCAGCGCCGAGGCCGACCCGAGAGCGAGGACGGCTGTTGCCAGCGCGGCCGGTACGGCCACTGCCCTTCCCCGTCGCGTTCGGTGTCTCGACAACTCGATCTCCTCCGTCGGCCTGCGGGGTTAGCTGTCGGGCTGGCGCTAAAGGAGCCTGCGCTCCCACCGTC
>CAVUGA010000032.1:0-157817 GCA_963740685.1 uncultured Solirubrobacterales bacterium | reverse complement strand
TTGGTCAGCGCGGCAGAGCCGCTGCGCCAGGCGGTGATCAGCGAGACCGCCGAGAGTGCCAGGGCGCCGACCAGGATCATCGCGCCCAGGATGTGGACGAAGAGAGGCAGGTCCCAGGAGTCGGGCCTCGTCAGGGACGCCGATGTGGTCAGCGTGCTCATGCTCCGGGCTTCCAGACCATGACGACGAGCAGGGCGAGGAACCAAAAGACCCTCATCCAGTGAGCGATCGCGGTTCGGCGGTCGATCGCGATGGACCCATCATTGTCCGTGGGCTGCATTCCCCGGCTGGCCTGGGCCCCCGAGCCCGTGGCGAGGAACCAGAGGATGAGGGCGGCGATGATCCAGCCGTCGTAGATCTCGTACTCCGGGCGGTTGAGCGCCAGCCAGACCCCGAAGACCAGGGTGCCGAGGCCGCCAACGCCCCAGAGGATCTCGGCTATCAGCTTCGTCGTCCGGTTCACCGGCCCGCCCAGGGCGAAGGAGCTGAAGATCACAACCCCGGCGGCCAGCAAGAACGCCGAGAGCACGTGGAAGAAGAGCAGTGCGTGGTACATCGCGGCGCGATCCTACCCACGCGAATGGCGGATCAAGCGGCTGAGTAGGACGTCATCCGCTCCGCCCATTCGTCGAGCTTGCGCTCAGCGCTCCCGGCATCCGCGGCGTCGCCGGGCCGCAGCATGTGCACGGTCCTGGTGACGCCGGCGCGCTCGTATCGCTCCAGCACCTCGGGATCGCGCGGCGGGATCTGGATGGTGACCGGGATCGGGTCGCGCCCTGCCTCCTCGGCCAGCCGCTGCAGCTCCTCGACGCGAGCGATCATCTGGTCGTCCGGCGGGATCCGGTTCGGGAACCAGGCATCGCCGAAGGCCAGCACCCTCTTCAGCACGTTCGGGCCGTTGCCGCCGACCAGGACGGGGGGGTGCGGCTCTTGGAGCGGCGCGGGTCTGGAGACGATCCGATCGAAGTTCACGAACTCCCCGTGGTAGGTGGCCTCCTCGTTGGCCCACATCTCCTTGCAGGCCTCCACCCGCTCCCTGAGGATCTTGAAGCGGAGAGCGGGATCCGTTCCGTGGTTGCTCATCTCCTCCAGGTTCCAGCCGGCGCCGACGCCGAACAGCATCCGGCCTCCGGAGAGTCGGTCGACGGAGGCCACCTCCTTGGCCGTGGTGATCGGGTCGCGCTCCACCAGCAGGCAGATCGCGGTGCCGATCCTGATTCGCTCCGTCGCCGACGCCATCGTCGCCAGCGAGACGAACGGGTCGTAGATCCGGAAGTACTCCCGTGGCAGCTCGCCACCGGCCGGGTAGGGCGTATCGCGGCTTGCCGGGATGTGGGTGTGCTCGGTGACGAACACGGACTTGAAGCCGCGCTGCTCGGCCATCCGGGCGAGCTCCGCCGGCTCGACCGCCTCATCCGTGGGGAAGTAGGAGACGCCGAAGTCCACGATGCCGGATCCTTTCAGGCGCGAGCGGCGGGAGACACTGAGCGGCGCTGGGCGTGGTCGTTGACCAGGTAGAGGATCGCGAGGGGCACGACCACGTCGAGGGCGAGGCCGGTGAGGCTGGCGATGTTGTCGCCGGTCGAATAGTGGCTCGTGGTGGTCGCGTGGTAGATGAGATGGGGGAGGCCGGCGACGAACAGCGAGATCGCCGCCGCCTGGACCACCCGCCGCTCCATCCAGAAGGCGGCCAGCGCCGACAGCACGGCGAGGCCGAGGCCCGCCGCGCCGAAGTCGCGCTCCAGGTGCTCGTTGTAGGGCGGCAGTGCGGAGACCCAGTGCGTGCCGCCGCCCGGGAACGTGTTGTAGAAGCCCTTTGGCGCGATCAGGATCCAGGCGGCGACGAAGCCGATCGCCACGGTGAGGTAGATCAGGGCAAACCGAACCCAGCTCCGGTGTCGCTCGATGCGCACCGCCCGGAGCCTCTAGCCCGCCGCGGCCTCCTCGACCTCCTCCTCGCCCGCAGCGAGGAAGGGGACGAGCAGAGCAGTCAGTCGCGCGGCTGTGCGCGGGCCGATTGCATGCGCCGCCTTCGGCAAGACGACGAGCTCGGCGTCCGGAATCGACTCAGCGACCCGCTCTGTCCAGGCCGCAGGCGCGAGGTGATCGCGCTCGGGCCTGACGACCAGGGTTGGCGCCTCGATGTCCCCCAGCTTGTCCTCGATCGGATCCGCCAGAGCGCGCCGCAGCGTCCGGATGCTGCGCCAGGGCCCCGCGTCGATGAAGTCGTGAACGATCGTCGGCGCCAGGCGAGGAGAGGAGTGCAGCGCGTTGCGGGCCCAGCGCACCGCGAGCCGCGCCGTCCGGGCGTCGGGGTCGAACATGGGGCCCACCAGGACGAGGCGGTCGACCGCCGCCGGATAGGCAGCCGCAAGGTCCACCGCCACCTGGCAGCCGAACGCCACACCCACCACGATCGCCGGCGACAGCCCGTTGACGAGCAGCCAGGTCCGGAGTGAATCGGCGAGCTCGGGGATGTCGAGCGGGTGGATCGGCTGGTCGCTCAAGCCGAAGCCGGGCAGGTCCGGCGCGTAGACGGGCCTGCGCGTGCCGAGCGCCCGGATCAGCGGCTTGAGCGTCCGGCTCGAGGAGAGGCCGTGCACGAGCACGATCGGGGTCGCATCGTGCTCCGGGACGGAGCCGTTTCCGTTCGACCCGTTCGAGTGATCGATGGATTGACGCTTCAGCTTCGTCGGCACGCGCACGAAGACGCGATCCACGCCGGCATGCGTCCAGCCGCCGTATACGCCGTTTCGACGCCATCCATCGGCCATCCGACGCCCAACATACCCGCAAATTGCGGGTTGGTGTTCACGAGATGTCGCCCTATGACCGAATGGCCAATGCGACCCGTTCGCGCAAGTGCTCGAGCAGCGGCTCGGCCGAGAGCTCGCCGCACCCGGCGCGATCGAGGATCTCGGCGGGGGAGAGCCGTCGCCCATGCCGGTGCACCCGGTCGCGGAGCCACTCGCCGAGCGAAGCCAGGTCCCCCTCGGCGACCCTCCCGGGCAGATCGCCGAGGTCGCGGCCGGCGGCCCCCCAGAGCTGGCCCGCGATGATGTTGCCGAGGCTGTAGGTGGGGAAGTAGCCGAAGGCACCCGCCGCCCAGTGAACGTCCTGCAAGACGCCGTGTGCGTCGTCGGGGACATCCAGGTCGAGGTAGTCCCGGTACCGGGCGTTCCACGCCTCGGGGAGATCGGCGAGCTCGAGGTCTCCCTCGAAGAGCTCGAGCTCGAGCTCGAACCGGATCAGGATGTGGAGGTTGTAGGTCACCTCGTCTGCCTCGATCCGGATCAGGGAGCGCTCGACGTCGTTTGCGGCGCGGTCGAGCTGCTCGGGGCCGACGTCCTCGAACGCGCCGGGGAAGTGCTCGCGCAGGCGCGGCAGCAGCCTGTCCAGGTAAGGACGGCTGCGGGCGACCCAGTTCTCCCAGAGTCTGCTCTGGGACTCGTGCAGGCCCAGTGAGCGAGGCTTCGAGAGCGGGGTGCGCCGGAGCTCGGGGTCGACGCCCGCCTCGTAGAGGCCATGCCCGGCCTCGTGCATCGCGCTGAACACCGCCATCGCCAGGTTTTCCTCGTCGTAGCGGGTCGTGAGGCGAACGTCGCCCAGGCCGATCGAGATCGCGAAGGGATGCTCGGTGGGATCGATGCGCCAGGAGTCCTCCGGAAATGGGAGCTCCGAGATCAGCTCGGCGATCAGCTCACTCTGGGCCTCGGCGGAGAACTCGCCGCGGAAGGGGTCCTGGGCAGGCGCGCCGCCGTTCTCGGCCGCTTCGCGAACCAGCGGGACGAGACCTTCCCGCAGGCCGGCCAGAACCCCCCGCATCTCCTCGGTGGTCATCTCCGGCTCGTACTCGTCGAGCAGGGGGTCGTACGGGTGAGTGAAGCCGGGGAACCCCTCGTAGCAGTCGGCGTAGCGCTGTGTCAGCTCGAAGTTGTGCCGGAGGTGGGGGAGGAGCATCGGGAAATTCGACTCGCGCTTGGCCTCGACCCAGGCGTTCTCGGCGATCGAGCTGGCCCGGGCGAGCTCGGCGCGGAGCTCGGACGGAACTCGCCGCGCCTTCTCCCAGTCGCGCGCGACGACGCGGACCAGGTCGGCGGGAATCGACGCCCCGGCCGCGGCTTCGCCGTCGGGGCCTGATCGGACCTGATCGATCAGCCGGCCGATCTCGTCGTCGCAGAACATCTCATGGCGCACTCGAGCGAGGGTCCCAAGCGTCTCGGCGCGTGCCTCTGAGCCGGCGGCGGGCATCATCGTCCGCTCGTCCCAGGCCAGCAGCGAGGCCGCCCGGCTCAGGTCATGGATCTCGCCGAGCCGGTCACGGAGGTCTTCGAGGGCGCCCATGCCCGGAATGTAGTGGTCCGGGCGCGCTGGCTACGGAGCGGGAGGCGGGCCCTCGGCGGACACCTTCGAGAGCCCCTCGAGCCAGCGCTGGTGGAGGCGCACCATCATCGGCCGCAGCACAGGCTTGACGATCTGAATCCCGGGCCCCTTCTGCGTCTCCTCGGTTCGTACGAAGGTCCCGCCCTCCTGCCGCCGCAGGACCCAGCCGTGGTAGCCGCGGCCGCCGAGCACCTTGGCGTCCCAGTCGATCCTCTGGCCCGGCTCGTACTCGACGACCTCGGAGGTGACGAAGGCCCCGAAGCTGAGCCAGCGAAACCGGCTTCCGAGCTCGAGCTTCGGCCACGGTCCGCCGAGGTGCTTGATCAGCTTCGCGTTGGAGTAGAAGCGGCCCCAGAGATCGGGACGGACGAGCCAGGCCCAGACGACCTCGGGCTCGGCCGGCATCTGCAGCTCGTTGACCGCGTGGAACGACGACTCCTCCGGGCGGTGCCCCTCGGGCCAGTTGATCACGGTTTCGCCGTTCACGCGGCGGAACCTATCCGACGCGGCTCACTTGATGTGGAGATTGACGTCGAAGAGCAGAATCAACGGCCAGAGCACGATCGCGGCGAGTGCCGAGATGACCTGGCCGAGGGTGCCGTGATGGATGTAGTTGTGGTCTCCGGCCACGAAGACCCCGACGATCAGGTAGATGATCGTGAGCAGGCTGGGACCGCCGCGTCGGTACATGGATCCTCCGCTACCCCGAGGGGCTCGAGCGAAACTCAGACCGTTGGCCAGCGCTAGTCGCTGGGCTGAACCTGAGCGGCGCGGTCCTCGTGTCGGGCGGCCCGATCCTCTTCGGCGCCGGCGGCCTGCTTGAGCTCCTCCGCCTTCTGCCTGTGGTCCTCCGCCATGGAGCGGTGGCCTTCTGCCTCCGCCTCCATCCTGCGAATCCGATGTTCGCGGGCGATCCTTCGCCGCTGCATGATCAGCCGGGTGGCGAACAGCAAGACCGCCACGACCACCACTGCGGTCACGATGATCACGATGGTTGACATGAGGGGTGGGTACCCGCCATGGGCCCTAGAAAACTTCCGCCGATGTTGCGCTCTCGTTAGGCTGACGAGGGATGCCTGAGACCGTCTACCACAGGCCCGACTGGTTCACGAGGACCATCTTCAACCCGCTCGTCGCCGGACTGCACAAGCTGGGTCTCAGCGTTCAGGGCTCGCAGACGCTGGCCGTCCGGGGCCGGAAGAGCGGCGAGATGCGCACCAATCCCGTGAACCCCTTCGAGCTCGACGGCAGGACCTACCTGCTCGCCCCCCGAGGCACCACCCAATGGGTTCGCAACATGCGCGTCGCTGGAGAGGGAGAGCTCCGCAGCGGGCGGAAGGTGCGCCGCTTCCACGCCACCGAGGTCCCGGACTCGGACAAGCTCCCGCTCATGCGCCTCTACATGGACAAGTGGTCCTGGGAGGTCAAGGGCTTTCTGGGGATCGATGCGGACGCGTCGGACGAGGAGATCGAGCGAATTCTCCCGGACCACCCCGCCTTCGTCCTGACCTTCGACTAGGCGGTTCGACGCTCGATCGAGACCGCGTAGGCCTTCGGCCTGGCGGCGAGGATCTGGTCGGCCGAGGGCTCGATCCCGTCGGTGAGCCTCATCGGGTCGAAGACCAGCGGGCTCTCCGGGGTCTCGGGGTCCTCGACCACCTCGATCACCTCGAGCTCGCCGAGCTCCACCACCTCGCGCTCACCCTCCCATTCCTGAGTCGGGTCGTCGAGCGGGTCGTCGTCGCCAGCCAAGGTGAACTCGAGCGTGAATCGCGCGATGCCCGAGCCCAGCCGCTCCCTGATCTCCTCCTGCAGGTAGTCCGGCGAGGCCGCATCCCGCTGCTCCTCGGTCAGGTACTCGGTGCCGGCCTCCGGTTCCCAGCTGTAGCGCCCCCAGTGCTCGCCATCTTCGGAATCGACCAGGCAGAAGGCGTGCAGGCCGCGGTAGTCGGAGGTCGCGTAGCTGGTGGTGGGGGCGAGCTTGGTCATCCCCTTCTGGATGGCGATGCCGGTCTCGGGATGCTCGGCGAGATATGCCCCGAGCTTCTCGGGATCGGGGTGGCCGGTTTCCGGGTCCGGGATCCGGGCCTTGGTGAACGCGAGAAAGTCCTCGGGCGTGCGGACAAGGAACACGACCAGCGGCACGGAGACGATGTCCGTGGAGTCCCCGTCCGGCAGGTGGAACTTGACCGCCATGCCGCGTCCCGCGATCGATTGCGCGTCGGAGGTCTCGGGGTCGCCGCTGGCGTTCGAAAAGCGGATCGTGGCCTCGACCGGGTCCCCCTGCAGGTGGGCGGCTCGGGAAAGCTTGGAGGCCTCGGGCGTAGGCTTGAAGGTGCCGGTGCAGACGGTCCCCTTCGCGTGAACCGCGCGGTGGCCGGGGCTCGCACCGCCATTCGCGGCGTTGAGCGCGTCCACGATCTCCTCCCACATCGTTGGGGCGGCCACGGTGGCGGACACTAGAACAATGCCCCAGGTGACGCTGATCTACGACTCCGACTGCGGCTTCTGCCGCTGGTGCCTCGGCAAGGTCCTGGCCTGGGACCGGCGTCGCGCCGTGCGGCCCGTTGCGCTCGAGACTGATGAGGCGGACCGCCTGCTCGCCGATGTCCCGGTCGCCGACCGACTCACGTCATGGCATCTGGTCGACGAAGCCGGCACGGTGCACTCGGCGGGCACTGGGTTCGAGCCCCTGTTCAGGCTGCTCCCGGGCGGTGGCCCGTTCGCCGCGCTCGCAGCAAGGTTCCCTGGGGCCACCGAGAGCAGCTACCGATTCGTCTCCGGCAATCGGAGCATCTGGGGCAAGTTCGTCACCGACGGCGCCAAGAGGCGCGCGGATAAGCGGATCGCCGGGAGAAGTTAACCCGCGGCTTCGGCCTGGCGGAGGCCGCGCATCGCGAAGACGAACACCGCCGTCAGCAGCGCGACGACGATCCCCAGCGTCGCCAGGTAGTCGGCACCCTGTCCCGCGATCAGGTCGCGCGCGGTCTCCATCACGTGGGTCAACGGGTTGAACGGTGCGACGGCGTGGACCCACCCGCCCAGCAGCTCCCGGGGCACGTAGACCGGGGCGAGGAAGAGGAAGAGGAAGACCGGCACCTGCATCAGCGGCGTCGCCTGCAGGCTCCGGAACCGGAGCGCGACCCCCGAGGCGAAGAGCAGTCCGGTGACGTTGATGATCGCCGCCAGCCCGTACATCCCGAACAGGTCGAGCCCGTCGCCGCCGATGTTCATCCCGACGAGAAGCCCCACGATCGTGACGACCGTGATCGTGATCGCCGCCCGGATCAGAGCGACGACCCCGTAGCCGAGGATGAGCGCGCTGCGGTGCGGCGTCGCCAGCATCAGCCGGCGGCCGAAGCCGAACTGGAAATCGGCGGCGATGGAGAATCCGCTGAAGACGCCGCCGAACGCGGCGCTCTGGCAGAGGACGAAGGCGAAGATGAAGGACGTGTAGCCGGGCCCGTAGTCGAACCCCGGTACCTTGCTCACCGCCGACAGTCCGCCGGCGAACGCCGTGAAGAAGAAGAGCGGCATCAGCATCGGTGGCAGGAAGAGCAGTGGGTTCGTCAACAGGCTGTTCAGCAGGCGCCCAGCGAGCCCACCGGCGACCGAGAAGTAGCGCCTCATGTGCGGGCCATCCTCTCGTTCAGACCCGTGGAGGCGAAGTACAGGCCGATCACGAGGATGCCGAGGGCGCAGCCGAAGCCGAGCGCCAGCGCCTCGCCGTCCCAGCCGGTGATCAGAAGGCTGCGGAGTCCCTCGATCATGTAGCTGACCGGGTTGTAGGTGGCGACCTCGCGGAACCAATCGGTCTGGATCAGGTTGCGGGGCAGGCTCATCGAGCTCATGAAGAGGAAGACGAAGATCAGCGGGAAGAGGCTCTGGACCTTCTCCGGCGCGTCGACGCGCATTCCCACCGCCAGGCCGATGCTGCCGAACGCGAGGCAGATGCAGATTGCGAGCGCGATCAGAACGAGCGCCCCGGCGAAGCCTGCCTCGATGTGCGCGCCGGCGAGCAGCCCGACCGAGATGTAGGTGGCGGCCTGGAACAGCCCCAGCATCAGCGTGCCGGCGAGCTGCCCGGCGACCAGGGCCGCGGGATGGATGGGCGTCAGCTGCAGCCGGTTGAAGAAGCCGCCCTGGTTGTCCTCGGCGAGGTTCTGGCCGGTGCCGATGACGGCGAAGACACCCGCCTGTATGAAGGCGAAGGAGAGGGCGAAGGTGACATAGGAGTCGGTGGGGAAGCCCGGCAGCGAGGTCGCCGACTTCAACCCGACGGAGTTGATGGCCAGCAGGATCAGTGGGAAGAGGGTGGCCGGGATGATCGCCGCGGGTTGGCGGATGGTGCGCTTGATCGAGCGCCTGGCCAGTTCCGGCGCCTGCGTCCAGATCGATGGGCGCTCGCGAATCGGCGCCGAGATTGGGAGTGCGGCAGCCTCCATCAGGCAGGTGCTCCCTCGAGCGCGGGTTGCTCGCCGGTCTCGCCCTCTTCGGCGGCCTCGCGCTGGGCGCCCTCGAGCGACCGCCCGGTCTTGGCGAGGAAGACGTCGTTGAGGCTCGCCTCGTGCAGCTCGAGATTCGCGACCTTGACGCCCGCCTGGTCGAAGGCGCGGATGATGTTGGCGAGCTCCTCGCCGCCGTCCCCGTCGAGCCTGACCGCGGCGCCCTGCGGGGTCCCAGGTACCAGCTCACCGAAGGTACGAAGCAGCTCGACGGCGCGGTCGCGCTCGGCATGGTCGGTCGGGACCACCTCGACCGTCGGGCGGCCGACCTCGGCCTTCAGCGTGTCGGGTTTCCCCTTGGCCACGATCTTGCCGTGGTCGATGATCCCGAGATGGTCGGCGAGCTGGTCGGCCTCCTCCAGGTACTGGGTGGTGAGGAAGACGGTCATCCCCTCGTCCCTGGAGAGACGGGCGACCTCGTCCCAGAGGGCGGTCCGGCTCTGGATGTCCAGGCCGGTGGTCGGCTCGTCGAGGAAGAGGACCCGCGGGCCGTGCAGCAGGGCGAGGGCCAGGTCGAGCCGCCGCTTCATCCCGCCGGAGTAGCCGCCGACCTTGCGGTCGGCCGCGTCCGCGAGTCCGACGCGCTCGATCAGCTCGTCGCCCCGCTTGGTCCGCTCCGCCTTCGGCATGCCGTGGAGCGCCCCCTGGAGGCGCATGTGCTCCCGGGCGGTCAGGTTCGGATCGAGCGCCGCTTCCTGGAGTGCGGCGCCGATGGCGTCGCGGACCGACGCGCCCTCCTTGATGACGTCGAACCCTGCGACTCGGGCGCTCCCGGCGGTTGGCGGGAGCAGGGTGGTGAGCATGTGCACCGTTGTCGACTTGCCGGCCCCGTTCGGGCCGAGGAAGCCATAGATCTCACCGGGACGGACCTGGACGTCGATGCCGTCGACCGCGTGCACGCCGCCCTTGAACTCCCGGACGAGGCCGTCGACCTCGATTCCGTTGTCGCCCGACTGGACTCCGTTCCTGCTCTGCATCCGAGTTCCCCCTCGGGTATGGGTCGCTTGCGAAGGACGGCAGTATACATAGATAGTTGAACCTTGCAACCTTGTAAGTGTGAAACTTTCCCAGTAAGATTCCTCCCAGATGGCCAAGCCGAAGGATTCAGAAAAGGGGCGCGCGGGGCCGGAGTCGTGGCTCGCCGGGGAGGTGGGGCGGACCGATCCAGGCAGCGAGGCGTGGAGCCTGATGCACTGGATGATGGTCACCAACAAGCAGCGTTTCTTCGCGATGGCCCAGGAGTTCGAGCTCGCTCCGCAGCAGATGATCGCCCTCCGGATGTTGGGCGCCGGCCCGCGCAAGATGAGCGAGCTGGCCCACGCCCTGTTCTGCGACAACTCGAACGTCACCGGCATCGTCGACCGGCTCGAGGAGCGCGGCTTGCTTCGCCGCGAGGCGGCTGAGGGGGACCGCCGCGTGAAGCTCCTTGTCCTCACCAAGGAGGGCGAGCGGATGCGGGTGGAGATCACGAAGCGGATGGCCGAGCCTCCCCCGCCGATCGCATCGCTCTCCGAGAAGGATCAGCGGGATCTTCGCGACATCCTGAAGCGTGCCGTCGAAAGCATCTCCGACGCGGAAGCTGCCGAAGCCCTCGCTGGCAAGGCGCCGACCGGCACTGCCTGAATCCGGCTAGGTGACCTCAGGCGCCGGGGTCGGGCCGCCGGCCTCTTCCTCGGCAGCCGCGATCTCGCGACGGTATTCGCGGTACTCGTGGACGGAGATCTGGATCGACGCCGCCGCCGGGATGGCGAGGATCGCTCCGAGGATGCCGAACAGCGTGCTGCCGAAGAGCACGGCGACCAGGACGATGAACGCCTCGATCTTGGTCGCCCGCTTCTGGATCTGAGGCTGGATCAGGTAGTTCTCGACCTGCTGGTAGACGATCGCGAAGATCACCCAGATGATCAGTGCGACCGGGAAGTTGACGAAGGCCGTGACGATGGCGACCACGATGGCGCCGAGGGTTGCGCCGACGACGGGGATCAGGTCGGCGACGAAGATGACGACCGCGAGTGGACCCGCGAAGGGCACTCCGAGGATCGTGAGCATGATGAAGGCCGAGAGGCCCGCAATCGTCGCCTGAAGCAGCGCGCCGCCGACGTAGTTGCCCACCGCGTTCGCGATCCGGCGCAGGGTTCGCTCGATCCGCTCGGCGTGCTCGGGTCTCTGCATGCGGATGAAGCTCTCGATCCATCGGGGCCCGGCGGCCACCATGAAGATGCTCAGGACAAGGATCGTCACCCCGGCGAAGATCGAGCTCACCAACCCGAAGCCGATGTCGCGCAGCACCCCAGCGGCATCGCCGGCCTTGCTAGGGAGCTTGTTCGCCTCATCCGAGAGCTTCTGGGTGATGTCGTACTTGTTGTTGAGGTCGTTGAGCGTCTTGTTCTTGTGGACGTAGTCCTCGATGTCGTGGACGTAGCTCGGGGCGTTGGTCGCCACGTCGCTCACCTGGTTGACGATCGGCGGGACCAGCACCGCGCCGAGCCCGATCGGGATCATCAGCAGCCCGAAGTAGACGAGCGCGATCGCCAGGCCGCGCTTCATGTAGCGCTGGAAGAAGTTGACGGGCCCGGCCAGCGCGACGGCCAGGAAGGCGGCGATGATCAACCAGCTGATCGGCTGTCGCAGCAGGTAGATGACGTAGAGGACGAGAAAGACCCCTACGACGACGAGCACGTTGCGCGCGATCGCGCGGGCTGGAGAGTCGACTTTGGGCATGCCGACCCTCTCTATTCGGGGCCGGCGCGCCCCTTCCTGGCACCGAAAACGGCCCCGTTCGCGACTTATGCATGCCCGCCCATGCAGAACTCACCAACGCAGCCATCCGCGGCGACTTTCCGACCCCCGTAGGCCGGAAAGTCGCCAACACCGCTCAGGGTGGGGTGACGCGGGCCTCGTCGAAGACGGGCTTGAGTCCCGCGGCATCCGTTCGGTTAAGCAATCCGCGGCTGGTGACGCCGCCGCCTCTGAACTCATACTGGAGCCTGCTGTCGAAGGCCTTCGAATCGAGTTCGGGCCGAACGCTTACGGAACCGCTCCCCTTGCACTTGCCGCCAGCACCTTCATCGATTCGCTCGCCGAACTCGTACTGCTCCGGACGCGTGTACCGGACCACGCCAAGACTCCATGTACCCCCGCATTCAATGCCGGTGTACGCGACCCGGCCGTCCCCGGATGGCTCGATTCGAACCGCGACCCGGAATGGAGCGAGCCCCTTCTGCTTCAGGGCCCCGGTCCAGTCGCCTGCGATCGCTTGGGCGGCATTGCTCTGGGTGGACTCGGCGTCACTGCCGCCACACCCTGGGATCAGCAGCGCAAACAACGAGAGCGGGGCAATCAGCCACCGGACGACCACACCCAAACCCTAGTATCGGCCCGGATGGCAGACGAGCCGGTAGCCGAAGGTCCACGCAAGCTCGCGACCGGAGTCGAGATCCGGCCCGCCCGCGAGGACGAGCTCGAGGAGCTCCTGCCGCTGATGCGCGCCTACTGCGACTTCTACGAATCCAGCCCTACCGACGAGGGCGTGCTGACGATGGCGCGCAAGCTGATCACCGATCCCTCGCAGGGCGCGGTGTTCGTCGCCCGCCAGGACGGGAAGGCGATCGGCTTTGCGACCCTCGACTGGAAATGGTCGATGCTCAAGGGGGCCCGGATCGGCTACCTGGAGGACCTCTTCGTGGATCCGGATGCCCGTGGCCGGGGGACGGCGGACGCCCTGATCCAGGTCTGCGCCGACCGCTGTCGCGAGCTCGACATGCCTGCGCTGGAGTGGCTCACCGCGCCCGACAACCACCGGGCCCAGAAGGTCTACAACCGCACTGGAGCCGAGTCCGACACCTACGTCGAGTACGACCTGGAGCTGTGACCTCGCGCGATGGGTCCCCGAAGACGCCGGGGCGGCTGAACTTCATACGGCGCGGGGAAGGGGAGCCGTTGCTTCTGCTCCATTCCCTCGGCGGATCCCTGATCCAGTGGTCGCCGGTGATGGACCGGCTTGCCGCCGAGCGCGAGGTGATCGCCGTCGACATGCCGGGATTCGGCAAGTCGCCGGAGCTGCCGGAGGGCGTCCAGCCGCAGGCGGCCAACCTCGCGACCGCCGTGCTGGACTTCTACGACTCCCTCGGGGTCGACGGCAAGCCCGCGGTTGCGGGCATCTCGCTGGGTGGTTGGACAGCGATCGAGTGCGCCCGCCAGGGCGGCGCGAGCGCCGTCGTCGCGCTCTGCCCGGCCGGATTTTGGAAGCGCTCGCCCGAGGCCTCGAATCGCGCGGTCGCACGGGCTCGCCGCAGCGGGCGGGCGACGAGTGCGCTGCTCCGCCCGATCATGTCGACGGCGCGCGGCCGCAGGCGCGCGCTGGGCAGGTTCATCTACCGGCCAGAGCGCCTCAGTCCCGGCGAGGCGCAGGCGATCGCGAAGGCCTACGTGACAGCTCCCGCCTACGACGAGGCGAGCGCGCTGATGCGCGCGGGACGGGTCGAGGAGCTGAAGGGGATCAAGACGCCGATCACTCTCGCCTGGGCCGAGCACGACACGCTGGTTCGAACCCGCCCGCTGCGCGACGGGATCCTCCCCAAGAGGGTCCAGCAGGTCGAGCTTCCGGGCTGCGGCCACGTCCCGACGTGGGACGACCCGGACCTCGTGGCCCGCGTCGTCCTCGCTGGTGCTCGGCGGAAGAAGTAGCGCCAGAACCGCGCTAGCCGCGAGCGGCACAAGCTGCGCAGAGCCCGCTGACCACGACCTCGGCGCGGTCGGGCTCGAAGCCGGACCTCGCCGCGGAACGACGGGCCCGCTCGAGGTCGAGCGGGATCTCCATGTCCTCGATGCGCCCGCAGCGGCTGCAGATCATGTGGTGGTGGGCTTCGGCGCGTGTGTCCCAAAGAATGGTGCCGCCGCCGCCGTTCACCCGCCGGACTATGCCGAGCTGCTCGAAGAGCTCGAGCGTCGCATAGACGGTGGGGAGGGAGACCCCGGGCAGCTTCTCGCCGGCCTCGGAGAGGAGGTCCTCTGCGCTCACGTGCCGGGCCTGATCCCGGAGGAGCCGGTGCATGACGACCCGCTGGGAGGTGGCCCGCAGGCCGCGATCGCGCAGGAGCTCGGTGAGCTCGGCGTCGTCGCGGGGAGGGACATGGAGGTGTGTGTCAGAAGCCATCAGGTCAACCTAATAGAACATCATACATCTTAGGCGTACCTTATCTTAAATCTCTTGTATTATGACGCCATGAGCGAATTGGTTGCGAGGCTTGCGGGGAGGATGGCGCCGGTCGACGAGGAGCGGTTCATGCTCCAGCGCGTCCAGCCGGCGCTGATCGGGTTGATCGATGGCACCGTCTCGACCTTGGCGCCGATCTTCGCGACCGCTTTTCTGGCCGGCTCCCACGCCGCGCTGTTCGTCGGTCTGGCTGCGGCGCTCGGCGCCGGGATCAGCATGGGCCTCTCCGAGGCGCTCTCGGATGACGGAACAGTCACCGGGCGAGGCAGCTCCATGTCCCGTGGGCTGATCACGGGCGGGGCGACCTTCCTTGGTGGCAGCTTCCACGCCTTGCCCTTCCTGATCAGCGACCTCCATACCGCACTGCTGGTCGCCTCGTTCACCGTCGGCTGCGAGCTGATCGGGATTGCGTGGATCCGCAAGCGGTTCCTCGACGTCTCGCTGAAGAGCTCGCTGATACAGGTGACGCTCGGCGGCGTGATCGTCGCGATCACCGGCGTGCTGATCGGCCAGGCTTAGCGGCCGCTTGTGGCCGCGATCTGATGGCGAAGCCGTGGATACTCCAGCGCGATGCCGAAGGAGGACGATCACAAGCGGGACGACCTTGCAGAGCTCCAGCGCAGGCAAGAGCTGACGGAGGACGCGGCTCGAGGAGAGGCCGTCTCCAAGCGCCATGACCGGGGAGGGCGGACGGCCCGCGAGAACGTCGCCGACCTGATCGACGAGAGATCGTGGGTCGAGTACGGGCGCTACGCCGTCGCGCAACAGCGGGCGCGCCGCAGCAACGAGGAGCTGATCGCGAACACCCCGGCGGACGGCCTGGTCGCCGGGACCGCGACGATTGACGGGCATCCCGCCGCGGTCCTCGCCTACGACTACACGGTCCTCGCCGGCACCCAGGGCACTGTCGGCCACTTCAAGAAGGACCGGATGTTCGAGCTGATCGAGAGGATGCGCCTGCCCGTCGTCTTCTTCGCGGAGGGCGGCGGCGGCCGCCCGGGGGACACCGACCACCCCGTCGTCAGTGCCCTGCAGGTCCGGGCCTTCGCTCTCTGGGCCAAGCTCTCCGGCCAGGTCCCGAGGATCTCTATCGTCGCCGGCAACTGCTTCGCCGGCAACGCCGTGATCGCCGGGTGCTCTGACCTGATCGTCGCAACGGAGGGGTCCTCGATCGGGATGGCGGGTCCCGCGATGATCGCCGGGGGTGGGCTCGGCGACGTCCGAGCCGAGGATGTCGGCCCGGTCGAGATGCAAGCGCCCAACGGCGTGATCGACATCGTCGTGGGAGATGAGGAGGAGGCCGTCGCGACGACCAAGCGCCTGCTCGGGTACTTCCGCGACCCGGTGGAGGAATGGTCAGCCGCCGAGCAGGGGCCGCTTCGCGAGGCGGTGCCCGAGAGCTCCCGGCGCGCCTACGACGTCCTCCCCATCGTCCGCACGATCGCCGACGAGGACTCCGTCACGATGTTGCGCGATCGCTTTGCGCCCGAGCTGGTCACGGCGCTGGTCCGCATCGAAGGACGCCCCGCAGGCGTCATCGCGAACAACTGCAAGCACCATGCCGGTGTGGTCACCGGCGAGGCCGCCGACAAGGCCACGCGCTTCATGCAGCTCTGCGACGCCTTCGGCCTCCCTGTCATTTCGCTGGTCGACACGCCCGGCTACATGGTCGGGCCGGAGGCCGAGCGGGAGGCCCTTGTCCGGCATTGCTGCCGGATGCTGATCGCCGGCGCCGCATTGACCGTCCCCACCATCGCCATCCTCCTGCGCCGCGCCTATGGCCTGGGCGCCCAGGCGATGGCGTTCGGCAGCCTGCACGAGCCGCTGCTGACCGCGGCGTGGCCGGAGGCGACGCTTGGTCCCATGGGGCTCGAGGGCGCGGTGCGCCTCGCCATGCGACGAGAGCTCGAGGCGATCGAGGGCGAGGGCGAGCGCGAGCAGCGCGTCCGCGAGCTGACAGCGCAGATGTACGAGAACGCCGGGGCGCTCAATGCCGCGCAGATCTTCGAGATCGACGACGTCATCGATCCTGCCGACACCCGAGCGACGATCGCTCATACGCTCGCCGCGGCTGGTGACTCGGCGCCCAGCGGTCGCACCGTCGACGCCTGGTAGCTACCAGCGGCTGGTGACGACCTTCTTGCGGGTGTAGAAGTCGACGGCGTCCCTGCCGTTGGCGTGCAGGTCGCCGTCGATCGAGTCCTTCCAGCCGGAGAAGGGGAACCAGGCAACCGGCGCCGGCACCCCGATGTTGACCCCGAGCATTCCCGCCTCGATGCCCCAGCGATAGGCGCGGGCCGCGGCGCCGGACGTGGTGAAGATCGAGCCGGCGTTGCCGTAGCGCGAGCCGTTGGCGAACTCGATCGCGGCGTCCAGATCGGGCACCGCGACCAGCGCCAGGACGGGGCCGAAGATCTCCTCGCGCGCGAGCTCTGACTCGGGGTCCGTCACCTCGACAAGCGTCGGTCCCAGCATCGCCCCGGCCTCGCCGCCGCCGAGACGGCCGTCGAGCAGGACACTCGCGCCCTGGTCCTCCGCGGTCGCGACCGCGGTCTCCGCCCGCTCGCGGGCCTCGGGGGACACCATCGGGCAGACGTCGGTATCCGGATCGGCGCCGGCCCCGGTGGCCAGCTCCTCGGCGGCGTTCTTCAGATGCGCTCGCACGTCGGCCTGCCTGCTCTCGTCGCCGACGATCACGCAGACGGATCCGGCGAGGCAGCGCTGGCCGGCTGCGCCGAAGGCCGAGCCCATGATCGCCGGGACCGAGGTCGAGAGGTCGGCGTCGTCCGCGACGATCATCGAGTTCTTGGCGCCTCCCAGTGCCTGCACCCGCTTGCCGGTCTCCGCGGAGCGGGTCGCAATCAGCCGGGCCGTCTTCGCCTGCCCGACGAAGGAAACGGCGTCCACCTGGCCGTGATCCAGGATCGACTCGACGGCCTCCCGCCCGCCGTGCACGAGGTTGACGACGCCCGGCGGGAAGATCTCCTCCTCGTCGATCAGCTCGCAGATTCGCTGGGCGGGCCGGGGGTCCCGCTCGGAGGGCTTGAGAAGGAAGGCGTTGCCGCAGGCCACGGCGTAGGGCAGGAACCAGAGCGGGATCATCGCCGGGAAGTTGAAGGGGGTGATCGCGGCTACCACTCCGACCGGCTGACGGACAAGCTCCACGTCGATGCCGGACGCGACTCCCTCGAGCGTCTCGCCCTTGAGCAGATGGGGGATTGCGGCCGCAGACTCGACCGACTCGATGCCGCGGCCGACCTCGCCGTCGGCGTCGGCGAGGGTCTTGCCCATATCGGCGGTGACGAGCGCGGTGATCTCGTCGCGATTCCGCACGAGCGCGTCGCGGAGCGCCAGGATCGCCCTGGCCCGCTCCTGCGGCGGCACCTCGCGCCAGGCGGGCTGCGCGGCCCTCGCCGCCGCGACGGCGCGATCGACGTCGGCCGCGACCGAGAGCGGGATTCGAGCGGTCAGCTCACCGGTGGCCGGGTCCCGGTCATCGAGCGCCTCGGTGGCGACAGAGTCGAACCAGTCGCCGCCGGCGTAGTTCTGAAGCGTCCGTGCCTCGGCCGCGGTGGCCATGCGAGCAGCCTAGCGCCGGCTTGACCGGCGTCGCGCGCGATGCTTCAGGAACTGGCCCGGCTCGGCCTCCTCCTCGAGCACCTGCTCGATCGTCCGGCCGCTCAGCACCGACTCCGGCTGCGAGGAGGTCGGCCTGCGCCGGGCATCGGCACCCTCGTCGCGCTTCTTGATCAACAGCCATTGCTCGCGGTCGCCTGGTTTGCTCGTGCGAACGAGCGCGTAGGCGCCCCTGATCTTCTCGCCGAGCATGAAGACCTTCACGTCGCCCTTCTCAATGGCCATGTCCAGCTCCATCGGCTCGCCGCGCCGGGTCTCCGAGATGTTCTGGAAGACGCCGCGGTCCCAGACGATCATCGGGCCCGCGCCGTAGGAGCCCTCCTCGATCACGCCCTCCCATTCGAGGTACTCGAGCGGGTGGTCCTCCGTGCGCATCGCGAGCCGCTTATCCCGGGGATCGAGCGAGGGGCCCTTGGGGACCGCCCAGGAGGCCAGCGCTCCGTCGACTTCGAGCCGCAGGTCGTAGTGCTCCGATGTGGCCGAGTGCTTCTGGAACGAGAAGCGCGGATGCTTTCGCCGCGCCTTGCCCTTTCGCTTCGCCTTGCCCTTGCCCTTGCCGCTCGGCTCTTTGGTCTTCGAGAAGTCGCGCTTTCGCTCGTATTCCTTCAGCGACCGTGGCATCAGACCGCTCCCTCCAGCTCCGCTATGGAGTCAGCGAGGGCGCCCCGCAGGCCGTCGAGCTTCGAGATCGCCTCGGGGTCGGAGCAGAGGCCGAAGGCGAGCTCGCCCTCGAGAGAGATGACGGAGATCCGCAGGGCGTGCCGGTCGGCGGGCTCGGCGAAGGAGCAGAACTGCTCGACGGCGTGTCCGAGTACCACCGCGCGTTCCCTTGGTCCCGGCACATTCGAGACCGACAGGGCGAACTCGCGCGGTCCGGAGGTCAGCCGGGTCACCCCTTTGTAGAGAGGCCTGAACCTGCTGAGCGCATGGAAGAAGGCATAGAGCGCGTCGGCATCGTGGTCGAGCTTTCTCTCACTCGTCTCCGTGTTGATCAACCGGAGCCGTTCCTGCGCATCCGGCTCCGCGATCGGCAGGTCCACGTTCATGAACGAGTCCCGGTTTCCGAGCTCTCCCTTCTCCTCCTCCCGTGCGTGCAGGCACACCGGACACTGGACCCGGAGGTCCTGGACGATCCCACCGGCCTCCGGCAGCCAGCGGCGAAGGGCTCCGGCGACGACGGCGAGTACGACGTCGTTCACGGTGGCACCCTCCGGTGCCCTGTGACCGATCCGCTTCAGACGCTCGAGGGGGAAGCTGCTCCAGGCGACCTCGCGCGCCGGGCCGATGTGCTGGTCGAGCGTGGTGTCATGCCCCGGCCGGAGCTCGCGCCAGAGTGCGGACGGCAGCCGCACCAGGATCCGCTCCTCCGCGGCGCCGGCGGCGGGATTGGCCGGAGGAGGCGACGCCTTCTCTGGCCCCGGCGGGGCGGCGGCAGGCGGTTTGGGGGTCTCGCCGGGTAGGTCCCAGAGCAGTCCGGCGGCGAGCTTGATCGCACTGACGCCGTCGGCCATCGCGTGGTGGATGCGTCCCACGATCGCGGCCCGACCGCCGGTCAGCGGGAGGACGTCGAGGCGCCAGAGTGGGCGGGTGTGGTCGAGTCGCTCCGAGAGAAGCTCGCCGACCGCAGCCCGGAGCTCCTCGTCCGAGAGGGCATCGGCGTGGTCGTAATGCGAGGGCGCGCCGCCAGGCGCGACCCGTGGTGTGGAGACGTGCCACTCCAGGTCGACCTCGTCCGCCTCGACCCAGGCCGGGCGCCCGAGACCGAGGCGGGGCTCGACCACCCTCTGGCTGAGCCGGGGGAAGGCGCCCATCCGCTCCGAGATCCGGTCGCGCAACAGCGGGACCGGGAGCGGTTGACCCGCGGAGTCGGGTGCGAGGATCAGCACCTTTCCGGTGTGGCCCTTGATGACGGGCGACTCGAGCCGCAGGATCTGGGCGTCGTCGACGCTCAGACGCTCTCTGGCGTGGGGACTCATACGCTGATCATCTCGCGCCGGGGCCTTCCCTGTCACTCCCGTTTTTCACGGTGATCGCCGGGTACGTAAAAGAGGAACGACAAAGGAGACGATCGAAATGAATGAGCACATCGATGAGGCGAAGGGCCGCACGAAGGAAGCGGCCGGCGACCTCACGGATGACGAGAAGCTCAAGCGCGAGGGCAAGATCGACCGCGCGGTTTCGAAGGTCAAGGACAAGGTCGACGACGCCGCTGACAAGGTGAAGGAGAGGGTCGGGACCGGGGACGACGCTGACGACTGACCGTCCGCCTGAAAGAAGCTGAAGCAGGGAACACAGAGAGGCCGGAGCATTCGCTCCGGCCTCTTTCTGTGAGGAGAACTACGGAGTCGAACCCGGAGTTCTTCCCGATGACGCTCGCTCACCTGGCGGGGAGACTGGCATTCGCCAAGGGGAGCAGGAAACCACCACCCGCCCGCCGCTTTGACTCTCGGGCCGCCCTAGGGGGGCGGCCCGTTTGCTTTCCAGCACCTATTCGCGGACGTCGCCGACGGCGCGCGCCAGTTGGTCCGGCTCAGGTGCCTCACCGCGGAGCTCGAGCAGGGCGAGTGCGACGACGACGATCACGAGCCCCTCGATCGGCTGGAGCAGCCCATCGGCCGCCAGGTCCACGAAGGCGACGATGGCGAGCCCATGGAAGGACTCGCTGATCAGCGAGACGGCGACCTCCGTGAGGACGATCGTGCCCACCACGGTCGCCATCACCCGCCAGAAGTTGCCCCGAACCAGCTCGCGGCTGCGTCGCATGGAGCTCCAGACACCGTGGTGCTCGAACTTGACCAGAGCGGGGGAGATGCTGAAGAAGGCCATGAAGATCAGGCCCGGGATCACCAGCAACACGAGGCCAACCGCGGTGCCGAGGGTGAGCACGATGTCCAGCAGAACGAGTCGGCCAAGCGGCACGGAGCGCAGCAGGGCGCGGATCCCGGGCAGCGGCCGGCCGGCTCGCCACTCGATCACTGCGGCAGCCGCCAAGCCGGCGTAGAAGGCCTGCCCGAAGAGGTTGACGATGATCGTCAGCGGGGCGGCCACTACGACCGCCACATCTCGGGCGCTGTGGATTCCCTCGACGTTGAGGTGATCGAGCAGCGAGTCGGCGAGGGCCTGGGGCAGCAGCACGACGATCGCCGCCGTGATCAGGAAGAACCAGTGAGCGCTATAGGCGGATGCGACGTCGCGGGCAACGGCCCCCACAGCGAGGGAGTGCTTTCGGGGGTCGGTCATGACTCGAGCAGGTGGGGCAGCGGGTTGGTGGGAACGTGGATCCAGCCCTCGCGGACGGCGCGGTCGCGCTCCTCGCCGGTTTCAGGCCCCTGGGTGAGCCCGAGCGCCGCCGCCCTGGCGACCAGGGAGGCAACGAGGGCGTCGAAGCAGTCGTGGTCGGTCTCGGCGGATTCGCGCTGCTGATGGGTCATCTCGATGCCGCCGAGTCCCTGCTTCAGGGTGGACAGGAGCTCGGGGAGCCGGGCCACGCCGACCCGGCTCTTGTAGCCGACGGCCGAGAGCCCCCAGGCAGTGAGTGCAGGAGCAGGGTAGGCCTCGATCACCTTGCCGGAACCGGCACGGTCCACAGGCTCGCCGCGAGCGGCCAGCCGGTCGAGCAGATAGGCGCAGCGCATCGCCACGACCCCGATCAGATCGGTGGAAACGCTCAGCGGGCGACGAGAGCCCCGCTCTATCAACCGCCGGTCCGTCGCCCGGAAGCTGAGATGAAATCGGTAGACGTCCTGGTCCTCGCCGCTGCCCGGCCAGCCCGCCCTGTCGCGGTGGGCAGCCACCGCATCGACGAACTCGTCCGGCCAGCCGAACGGCGCATCGATCCCGACCTTGTCGGCGCCGGAGATCGCATCCAGCAGGGTTTCGTCATCCAGGCCCGAGCGAAGCTCGAAGACCACCGGCCGGCTCGGTCCCCAGTCGACGGCGCACGCGCTGGTGTTGGCCGGCTGCGCCGCGAGGTCGATGCCGAGCGTCCGCACCCCGCGATCGTATGGGGACCGGGGATAGAGTCGCCGCCGTGTCCCTGACGGCGGTGACGGACTTCACTGTGCAGGCCCAGCACCTGCTCCGCGATGAGCACCAGTTCAAGTGGTACGTGGTGACTCTGCTGACGCTGGTCATCTACGTCTACGCGGTCGAGGTCGAGCGGAGGAGGTGGGACGTGATCCTCGCTGGCCTCGCGTTCTGGCTGGCGGATTGGATCAACGAGATCGTCAACTCGCTGATCCTCCACTTCTCTCACCGGGCAGCGCTCTGGACGGTCACCGGCGACACCGCCTATCTGATCCTGATCGGGCTGACGATCGAGATCTCGCTGATGTTCGCGGTCTCCGGGGTGATCTATGCGAAGTCGCTGCCCAGGGATCCGAGGACGAAGCTCCTCGGAATGCCCAACCGCCTGACGATCGGGCTCGGGTTCTCGATCTTCGCCACCTTCGTCGAGGTCCTTCTGCACGGAACCGGCTATTTCCACTGGGACTACTGGTGGTGGAACTTCCCCTGCGTCCCGCTGATCGTCGTCTTGGGCTACCTCTGGTTCTTCCTGATCGCGGGCTACGTCTATGACCGGCCCGACAACCGCTCCAGGCTGCGGATCGTGGGAGCGATGGCTGCGATAGTGATCGCCTCCGTGCTGCTGTTCGGCGTCATCCTGGAGTGGATCTAGACGTGGAGGAGGTAGTCCCCGGCGTCTGGCACTGGACCGCCGAGCACCCGAAGATCCACATGGAGGTCAGCTCCCACTGGGTGCCGGCGTCCGGCGCCCTGATCGATCCGCTGCTGCCGCCGGATGAGGGAATTGATGCCTTCCGCGAGCAGCCGCCGAAGCTGATTCTGCTCAGCAACCGGCACCACCTGCGTCACGCCGAGCGCTTCGCCGAGGAACTGGGATGTGCGATCGAGTGCTCCAAGCCTGGGCTGCACGAGTTCGAGGGTGGAGTCGATGTTCAGGGCTTCGAGTTCGGTTCGGTGGTTGCGCCCGGGATCGAGGCCCTCGAGGTCGGCGCCATCTGCCCGGACGAGACCGCACTGCTGATCCGGGACGCTCGGGCGCTGCTGGTCGCCGACGGGATCATGCGCTACGGGGGAGAGATGCGGTTCGTCCCCGACCAGCTCCTGGGCGACGACCCCGAGGGCGTCAAGGCCGGCCTGCGCGAGGCTTTTTCGGGGTTGCTCGACCGCGACTTCGACAGCCTGCTCTTCGCCCACGGCGATCCGTTGGTCGGCGGAGGGAAGGACGCCCTTCGCCGTTTCGCGGAGATGTAAAAAGGACCGCCGCACGCGGTCCGTAATCTGCAGCCGTGGCCCGTGACGACTATGAACTGACAGACGGAAGGCCGGACATCTCGGCCGCCGGCGGGGTGGTGATGCGACGTGACGAGGAGGGACGGACCAGGGTCGCGGCGATCCACCGGCCCAAGTACATGGACTGGTCCCTGCCCAAGGGCAAGCTGGAGAAGGGAGAGGGGTGGCTGGAGGCCGCCTTGCGCGAGGTCCAGGAGGAGACCGGATACCGCTGCGAGGTTGGAGCCGAGCTGCCCCATGTCTCCTATCTGGACCGGAAATCTCGGCGCAAGCTGGTCCGGTACTGGCTGATGGAGCCGATCGAGGGCGAATTCCACGCCCACGATGAGGTCGACGAGCTGCGCTGGGTGACACCCCCCGAGGCCGCTGAGCTGCTCACCTATCCGCACGACAAGGAGCTCGTCCTCAAGGCGCTGCGGCGTTACCGGTGGAAGCGGATCATGCGGATGTTGACGCCGTGGTCGCGGCAGCCAATGCCGGGCATGTGAGCGCTTTCGGGGAGTAACGCGAGGGGCCTACGATGGACCGTGGAGTACGGCCAAGCACGAACTGACATCAGACGGAAGGAGCAGCGTCGTGACAGACAACACCGAGACTGCGATCCTCGCGGGGGGCTGCTTCTGGGGCGTGCAGGAGCTGCTTCGCAAGCGCGACGGCGTCATCTCGACCCGCGTCGGCTACACGGGCGGGGAGAACGCGAACCCGACCTACGGGAACCACCCCGGCCACGCCGAGGCCGTCGAGATCGTCTTCGATCCCGAGCGGATCTCCTACCGGGACATCCTCGAGTTCTTCTTCCAGATCCACGATCCGAGCACCAAGGACCGGCAGGGAAATGACATCGGCTCGAGCTATCGGTCGGAGATCTTCTATACGACCGACGAGCAGCGCCGGGTGGCTGAGGACACGATCGCCGACGTCGATGCATCCGGCATCTGGCCGGGCAAGGTCGTCACCGAGGTGAGCGAGGCCGGGCCGTTCTGGGAGGCGGAGCCCGAGCACCAGGACTACCTGCAGCACTACCCGAACGGCTACACCTGCCACTTCCCGCGGCCGGACTGGAAGCTGCCGCACCGTGAAGCGGCGGCCAGCTAGTCCCGGGCGACCCACGCCGGCGCATCGGCCAGCTGGTCCTGTCGCCGGATTTCATCGACACGCGCGAACCCGCGCGTGTCGAAGGTGAAATCCGGCGCCACCCGCTGGAGATGCCACCGCGCCTGACGACGCCACAAGTAGGCGGCCCGCTGCCTCTCGTCCAAAGCGGTGGTCCAGGGAGCTCAGTCCTCAATCACCTCTGGCTGGCTGGGCGTCGGCGTGGGAGGTTCCTGCGGCGACAGGACCCGCGCGCCTAGCCCTCCGTCAATCGGACAGTTAGTCTCCCCGCGGGGAGAAGATGGGTTACCTGATCAAAGCGCCGTTGGGGCTTGCCATGTTCTTCGGCGGGATCGTGCTCTTCAACGTCAAGCTGGTCTCGCTGCTCGAGACCGGGACCTGCGCCTCCCAGACCAACAATCCCAACCTGGTCATTCATCAGTGCCCGGCCGGGACCGGGACGGACATCCTGCTCCTGATGGCGGGGATCTTCGGAGGGTTGATCGGGGCCGGGATCTTCGCCTTCCGCGGCGATCCGCCCTGGGACAAGGACCGGCCGCTCAACAGCGCCAGCGACTTCAGCTTCGGGCTCTTCGCCTGGGGGTTCTTCTTCGCGGCGACGGGCGCGACCTCGCTGATCGCCTCGCTCACCAACCAGCAGATCCAGGACTCGAGCGGGGGACAGCTCGGCGGTCTCATCGTCGGCGGCACCTTCCTGCTGATGGGCGTGCCGGCCCTGCTGCTCTCGCTCTGGCGCCTGGTCAGCGGGCTGGGCAAGCGCGATGAGCGACCGGTCACCGCCAATGCGACCGCCGGTCTGGGCGGGACCGGCGGCGGCATGATGTCGCGCATGAGCGCGGGGCTGAATCAGGCCCGCGCGGCGCAGCAGCTCGGCAACCGGCTTCCGTGGGGTTCCGGCGGAGCCGCCGCATCGGCAGGGAGCGGGACCGGCGCCCAGATCGCGAAGCTCGAGCGGCTTCAGAAGCTCAAGGAGTCCGGGGCGCTCACCGACTCCGAGTTCGAGCGCGAAAAGGCCAAGATCCTCTCGGAGACGTAGGTCCCGGTTCTTGCATAATTGGCCGGTCGCCGGCATGGGATGCATGCGAGACGGGAGGCTCATGTCGCGAGCGACCGTCAACGCGAGACAGGAGGTCGTAGTTGCGAGCCCGGCGCATCGGTGTGGTCGTGATCTGCGGGATCGTCGTGGCTGTGGCGGCGGTCGGCTCCTCCGCATCGACGCTGATCGGGACGAAGGGGGCGAATCGGCTAGTCGGCAGCAAGGGCGCCGACAGGCTCAAGGGCAAGGCGGGCAACGTGACACGCTGAAGGGGAAGGCCGGCAACGACGTCCTCAAGGGCGGGAAGGGCGGCGACAAGCTGGTGGGAGGGCGAGGAGCCGACCGTATGGCGGGCGGGCCGGGGAACGACGTCATCAAGGCCTCCGACGGCCGAGCCGACCGCCTGGTCAACGGCGGTGGCGGAGCCAATACCTGCATCCTCGACATCCCGGCGGACCTCGCCGTCGCGGTCAATTGCGGGAGCCTGCAGGCGGGCTCGGCACCGGGAGGCGGCGGAGGCGGCGGAGGCAGCGGAGGCGGAGGAGGCGGCGGTGGCGGTGGTGGGAACAACTCCAAGTTCCTCAACGTCACCTCGGCCCAGGGGCTCACCTGCCTGCCGCTGGGGCTGGCTGTCTGTTCACGATCACGGGCGACGGCGCCGATTCGCTGGTCGGGAACGTCACCGCCGGCGGCGCCGTGACCTCCGTGGCGAACGCGGCCGTGGACGGCGTCGTCACCGGGACCTGGCTGGCGACCGGCACATACAAGTGCGGCGGCTCAGGCGATGGCTATCTGGTCGTCCACATGGGGACCAAGAGCACGCCCCAGATCCCGGTCAACTGCGGCTGACGCCGCGCCGTCGCTCTGTCTCGCTCCGGTGAACGGAGGTCGATAGCGTGCGCGAATGCCCGCCCCGCCCGGCTCCCGAGATGCCGACGTCATCGTCGTCGGTGCCGGCCTCGCCGGGCTGGTCGCCGCCCGTCAGCTCGTCGCGGCCAGCCGGGAGGTGCTCGTGCTCGAGGCCCGCGACCGCGTCGGCGGCCGGACTGCCAACGCTTCGATCGGAGCCGGCAAGGTGGTCGAGATGGGGGGACAGTGGGTCGGGCCGACTCAGGACCGGCTGCTCGCGCTGGCGGGCGAGCTGCGCATAGAGACCTTCCCGACCTACTACGAGGGCCGCAATCTGCTTGACCTGGGCGGCAAGCAGCGCCGCTACAAGGGAACGATCCCGCGCCTCGCACCCCACGTGCTGCTCGACCTGGACCGCGCCCGGCGAAAACTCGGGAAGGCAGCTCGGCGGGTGCCCGCGGACGCGCCCTGGACGGCCCGGAACGCCGAGGAGCTCGACTCGCAGACTCTGGCGACCTGGGTGCGCAAGGCGGCCCGCACCAAGAAGGCCCGCAGCCTTCTCGAGATCGCGACCGGGGCGGTGATGGGGACCGGCACCGCAGAGCTCTCACTGCTCTGGATGCTCTCGTACGTCAGCGCGGCGGGAGACTTCGACGCGCTGATCGACACCGAGGGGGGAGCCCAGCAGGACCGTTTCGTCGGCGGCTCGCAGCTGATCTCCCAGAGGCTGGCGGCGGATCTCGGTGACGGTGTCGTGCTCTCGGCGCCGGTGCGGCGCATCGCCCAGGACGGCGGCGGCCTCGTGGTCGACGCCGACGGCGTCAGCGCCAGGGCGCAGCGGGTGATCGTCGCGGTGCCGCCACCTCTCGCGGCCCGGATCTCGTTCTCGCCCTCGCTCGGCGGGCGCCGCGATCAACTGATGCAGCGGATGGCTCACGGGGCGCTGACCAAGTGCGCCGCCGTCTACCCCGAGCCATTCTGGAGGGCGGAGGGCCTGACGGGCCAGGCGGTCACCGACCAAGGCCCCGTGGTCACGACCTTCGACAATTCCCCGCCTGATGGATCGCCCGGCGTGCTGCTCGGCTTCATCGCCGGCGCCGAGGCGATCCGCCACGCCCGCCGCTCCGAGGCGGAGCGCCGCCGGATCGTGGTGGACAGCTTTGCCCGGCTCTTCGGGCCCGAGGCGGCGCAGCCCGGCATCTATCTCGAGACGGCCTGGGCGGAGGAGGAGTGGAGCCGCGGCGGCCCCGTCTGCTCGTTCGCCCCGGGAGCGCTCGCTCAGTACGGCGAGGCTCTGCGCAGGCCGACCGGGCGGGTCCACTGGGCGGGTGCCGAGACGGCGACCGTCTGGTGCGGATACATGGATGGCGCGGTCCGCTCCGGGGAGCGCGCGGCCGAGGAGGTCCTCGATGCGGAAGGATGGCGCCTATGAGCGTGGTGCCGGCTGTCGATGACGAGGTCGCCTTTGCGGGCGCGGCTCGCATCGCGGAGATGGTTCGCGACGGGAAGGTCTCCCCTGGCGAGCTGGTCGAGCTCTACCTGGGGAGGATCGCCGCCCTCGAGCCCAAGCTGAACGCGTACCGCGTGGTGCTCGCCGATGGTGCGCGCGCCGACGCGAAGCGGGCGGAGGAGCGGCTCGCGGCGGGGGACGATGCTCCACTGCTTGGGGTGCCCGTTGCGGTCAAGGACAACGTCGACTACGCGGGCGAGGTGACCACCGACGGCACCGCCGCGTACGGAGAGCCCGCGGCCGAGGATGGGCTCGTCGTCCGCAGGTTGCGGGAGGCGGGGGCCACGATCATCGGCAAGACCAACCTGCCGGAGCTTGCGATCTACGGCTTCACCGAGAGCCCGACCTGGGGGGATACGCGCAACCCATGGGACCCATCACGGACCTGCGGAGGGTCGAGCGGCGGGAGCGGGGCCGCAACCGCCGCCGGCCTGTGCGCGATCGCCCACGCGACGGATGGTGCCGGCTCAATTCGCTATCCGGCCGCCAACTGCGGCCTCTTCGGACTGAAGCCACAGCGCAACCGCATCTCGCTCTGGCCAGACCGCGAGCATTGGTATGGCCTCTCGGTCTCGGGCTGCGTCAGCCGGACCGTCATGGACACCGCCATGTACCTCGACGCGATCGCCGGTCCCGAGAAGGGCGACTTCGAGGCGCCTCCTCCGTTCGATCGGCCGCTGGTCGAGGCGGCGAGGACGAAACCCCGCAAGCTGCGGATCGCCTGCACCACCAAGACCATCGTGCCGGGTGTGCCGAAGGCGGACGAGGTGGTTGCGGCCTACAGCGAGACCGTCGACCTGCTCCGGTCGCTCGGTCACGAGGTGACCGAGGCCTCGCCGAGCTACGGGCGCCTCAGGACGGACTTCTATCCCCTCTACTTCCGGGGAATCCGCGACGAGGCGCTGACGCTGCCGCACCCCGAGCGGCTCTCTGACCAGACGCAGGGCTTCGTCCGCCTGGGGCGCCTGTTCAGCGACCGCCGGCTGGCGAAGGTCCGCGATCGGATGCCCGCCGTCGCCGCGGGGATCCTCGAGCTCTGGCGCGACTATGACCTGTTGATCACGCCGGCCACCGCGCAGCTCCCCGTCGAGATCGGCCGCTGGCGCGGCAAGGGAGCCGCGCAGACGATCTACGGGATGAGCAACGTCTATCCCTACGGCGCCGCCTGGAACTACACGGGGCAGCCCGCCGCGACGATCCCGTCCGGGTTCACCGATGAAGGCTTGCCCCGCTCCGTGATGCTTGCCGCCCGCCCGAATGACGAGGCGACGCTGATCTCGGTCGCCGCCCAGCTCGAGGCCGAGCGGCCCTGGGCCGAGCGCCGTCCGCCACTCTAGGCGACGCCGACCGGCGTGCCGATCTCGATGCGCTGGCTCTCCGCGGCCATTCCCACGGCGCCGTCTGCGCCCCCGAGCTCGGCCCAGCGCTCTCGTGCGGCCTCCTGGAAGCGATCGAGGAAGTCGTCGGAATGCAGGGGGTCGTGGTGGAACATCAGGAGCCGTCTCGCATCGACCCTGCGGGCGAAGGTCAGCGTGTCGCTGAGGCGTGAGTGGCCCCAGCCGACGTGCTCGGGGTACTCCTCGTCGGTGTACTGGCAGTCGTGGATCAGCAGGTCCGCGTCGCGGGCCAGGTCGTATCCCGAGATCCACTCCGGCTCGAGCGATTCCAGCGGAGCGCCCAGGCCGGGCTCGTGGTCGGAGATGTAGGTGAGCGTGGTCGGCCCGTCGGTGATCCGGTAGCCGAGCGTCGGCCCTCGGTGGGTGACCGCCTCGGCGTGGATCTTCGCGGGGCCGATCTCCCATTCGCTGGGCGGCGTGTCGCGGAAGTTCACCTCGCAGGGAAGCTCGCGGACCTCGACGGGGGAGAGGGGGGCCGAGATGTAGCGGGAGATCCGCTCCTCGAGCGAGGCCTCGGGCGACGACGGCCCCCAGATCGTGATCTTGGACTCCGATCGGAAGCAGGGCGCGAAGAACATCAGGCCCTGGATGTGGTCCAGGTGGAGGTGCGTGAGGAGGATGTTGATCTTCGGCAGCCGCTTGGCGATCCCAACCCCGAGGCTGCGGATGCCGGTGCCGGCGTCGATGATCAGGGTCGAGCCGTCCGAGAGCTCGAGCTCGACGCAGGAGGTGTTGCCGCCGTAGCGGTTCATCTCAGGCCCCGGCGCAGGGACGGAACCCCGCGCCCCCCACACCTTGAGCTTCATCGGATCCTCACCATCTGCCTTCTCCTCTCTCCTGCCCAGCCTATAGCGGACTAACCCGCCTCGCGTGTGTTGTTGGTCCGCGTCCAGAAGAAGATCATCGCCCCCTCCTGACCGCCCTCGGCGACGATCGGAAGCGCCGTCGACTCGATCTCGTACTCCTCGCCCGTCACCGAACGCACCGTGAAGCCTCCGTGTGCGGGACGCCCCCGGCGGAGGGCCTTGGTGGTCGGCAGCTCCTCGATTGGAATCGGGGTCCCCTCGTCGCCGAAGGGCCCCACCGCGTGACTCCATTCCTCGGCCGGCATGCGACCCGACTCCTCGAAGGAGATGCCTAGCAGCGCCCCCGCCGCCTCGTTGTAGAAGATCAGCGCGCCGCTCTCATCGACCAGGAACGCGGGCGTCGAGAGGCTCGTCAGGAGGTTGCGGGCCAGGATGAGCTCGAGCGGCTTCTGATGCATTCGCAACGAAGTCTCGCGTATGCTCGCGGCGCAATGCGCCACAGGGCTTGCGGGGCAGGGATATCGATCGCGGCGGTTCTGCTCGCCGCCGTCTTCGCATGGGCGGACACGGCGGCTGCGCAGACCGTGGGACTTCCGGTGGTGCCGATCGTCCCCGATCCAAACGGCTCGGCGGCGGTGCCCTTCGAGGGCTCGCCGGCATCGTCGAACCCGGTCAATGGAGGGCCGCCGCCTCCGCGGAGCCCATTCATGGCCCCCAATCCGCGCAACAACATCCACGACGACCCGTACATGAGCGACATCTACCGCCTCGGGGGCCCGCTCGGGGACGGGCCGGAGATCTCCACCCTGTTCTCGCGGGAGTGCGGATCGGTCACCTTCGACTCCGCGGGGCGCATCGTCACCGTCTGCGTGGGCCTCGACCGGACGGTGCTCGCTCTGCTCGATCCGCACAGCCTGCGAACCATTGCGGCCATGCCTCTGCCCCTCCGGAACCCGGCCTCGGCCGGCGGCATCTTCACCGACTTCTCGGGCGGCGGCTACTTCTACCTCGACGACCACGACCGTGTGGTGGTGCCGACCTACGACCACCACATCCTCGTGATCTCGATCACCGACGGGCCGGGCTTCGCCGTCAGCCGCGACTATGACCTGAGCGGCCATCTGGCGGCGGACGAGGGAATCGTCTCGGCGCTGCCCGACTGGAGTGGCCGGATCTGGTTCGTGAGCCGCCGCGGCGAGGTCGGCACCATCGACCCGAAGAACGGCAAGGTTCGCACGATGCGACTCGGGGGCGAGGGGATCTCGAACTCCTTCGCGGTCGATCAGACCGGCGGAGTCTTCGTGGTCTCCGACAAGGCCATGTATCGCTTCGACGCGAATTCGAGGGGTGGTCCCAGGATCAGCTGGAGGGTGGCCTATCCGAACTCGGGGATCCACAAGCCCGGGCAGAGCGACGCCGGTTCGGGGACGACGCCCACCCTGATGGGGAAGAGCTGGGTCGCGATCACCGACAACGCCGACCCGATGGATGTCGTCGTATACAGGCGCGCGATCAAGCTGCGTGGCCGGAAGCGCGCCAAGAAGCGCGCCGGACCTGCCGGGCGGCGCAAGGCGAAAGCGAAGGCCCGGCTCGTCTGTGCCGCGTCCGTATTCCCGCCCGGAGCCGGCTCCACCGACAACTCGCTGATCGGCACCAACAGGTCCCTGGTCGTCGAGAACAACTACGGCTACACGATCAGCGGGACCAAGCTGGGCGGGACGATCAGCTCGCCCGGGCTCACCCGGATCGACGTCATCAGGAAGAAGCGGGGCAAGAAGGGCAAGAGGCGCCGGCGTAAGGCCAGCTTCCGCTGCCGGGCCGCGTGGACGAGCGACGAGCGCGCTCCCTCCGTCGTCCCCAAGCTTTCGCTCGCCAACGGGCTCGTCTACACCTACACGAGGGCGCCGCGCTCAGACGGGCTGAACGCCTGGTACCTGACGGCGCTCGACTTCCGCACCGGCCGCACCGTCTACAAGCGCCTGGCAGGCACCGGCTTCGGCTTCAACAACAACTACGCCCCCGTCACTCTCGGCCCGGACGGCACTGCCTACGTGGGCGTGCTCGGCGGGCTGGTCGAGCTGCCGTAACTCGGCTTCGCCGTCACTTGACGGTGATCTCTCCGGTCATCCCCATCTGCTTGTGGCTGTCGATCGGGCAGTAGAAGTCGTACTTCCCGGGCGCCAGATTCACGGTCAGCGTTCCGTCGCTGCCGGGTGAGACGGAGCAGGGAACGGCGAGCCTCGGCCGGATGAAGCGCCGGCCGAGGTCGCGACACGCCTGCTTGCTGAGATCAGGGCACGCGTCCCGCCAACCCCGGCGGGCCGCCGAGCACGCGTGGGCGGTCCCCCACGCGTACGCAGAGCCAGAGCTAGGTGAGCTTGCCGATCTTGAAGATCTTGGTCCCGCAGTCCGGGCACGTGCCCTGAATAGCCGGGCGACCGTTCTTCATGGTGACCTGCTGCGGATCCTTGATCTCGACCTTCTTGCGTTCCTTGACGCAATAGCCCTCAGGCATCGAGGACCTCCTTTCGAGCCGATTCCGCGGGCCACGCTAGAGCACCTTTCGGACGTGCGTGGCGAGCGCGCTGCAACTTAGTGCCGAATGACACTAACTATGGGTTCTTGCCCGTGCCGCCCGGGGTGGTGGTGGTCGTGTTGGGCGTCAACGTCGTGCCCGCGGCCGCACCCTTGCCGAGCGCGGCTGACGTCGCCTGGCTCTGCAGCGTCGCGATGTTGGCCGAGTTCTGCGCCCCCTGCTTCTGCAGCACGGAGATCGAGGACTGGAGCTGGGCGACCGAGGCGTTCAGCGCGGCCTGGGTGTCCTTCGAGTTCTTCGTGGCCGCCGCCTCCAGCGCATCGACCTTCTTCGTCAGGGCATCGACGTCGCTCTTGGTCGCGCTGTCGGATTTGGTCGTCAGCCCGAAGTAGAGAGCCGCGCCTGCGACGAGGATCGCGATCAGGAGCCCCGCCGCGCCGAAATAGGTCATCCGACCCTGCTTGCGCTCGATCTCGGCCATCCAGCCCTGCAGGCCCTCCATGCGCTCCTGCAGGTTGGGTTCGGGGCCCTTTGCCTCGCTCGCCGCGGGCTTGGAGGCCTCCTTGGTTGCTTCCTGGGCCTCTGCCGCCTTGGCTTTTTCCCCGGCCTGGGGCTGCGGCTTCGTCTTGGTCGCCGTGGATGCCTTGCCGCGCAGGCGCCCGCCGCTGTCGGAGCGACCGGGCAGAGTGACCTTCGGCATGCGGATTCGCGGCATCAGGTCTGCCATCGCCAGGGATCCTAGCCCGCCCTCGGGAGCCACGGCCCCGTACCATCCCGCGTCCCGTTTTCGAATCTCATCAACTTAAGGAGTGGCGCTGATGCCCGAAGCAGTGATCGTCGACACCATCCGCACGCCCATCGGCAGGGCCTTCAAGGGCTCGCTCGCCCAGCTTCGCCCCGACGAGATGGGCGCCTACGTGATCGATCAGCTGCTCGAGCGGAATCCCGACGTCGATCCCGCCTCGATCGAGGACGTCTTCTGTGGCTGCGGCATGCCGCAGGGCCTGCAGGCCTTCAACATCGCCCGGATCATGGTCCTGCTCTCCGAGAAGCTGCCCGAGACCGTCAACGGCGTGACCATGTCTCGGTACTGCGCCTCCAGCCTCGACTCGATCAGGCACGCGGCGAACGCGATCCGAGCGGGGCAGGGAGACACCTACATCGCCGCCGGCGTCGAGTGGGTGAGCCGCTACAACGAGCGCACCGAGCCGGCCGGCGCAGCCGACCAGAACGAGAAGCTCCAGGGCAAGGACGGCACCCCCAACGCCTACATCGACATGGGGATCACGGCCGTCAACGTGGCCAAGCGCTATGAGGTCAGCCGCGCCGACATGGACAAGTACGCCCAGCGCTCGCAGGAGCTGGCCGTGCAGTCACAGGAGGACGGCTTCTTCGACCGCGAGATCGTGCCCGTCAAGCTGCCGGACGGCGCCGAGGTGGCCAAGGACGACGGCCCCCGCGCCAGCTCGACGCTCGAGAAGCTCTCCGAGCTCCCCGAGGCCTTCGAGGGCGGCGGAGGAGTCACGGCCGGCAACTCGTGCCCGCTCAACGACGGCGCCGCGGCCGTGCTGGTGATGTCCGAGGACCGCGCCAAGGAGCTTGGCCTGAAGCCGAGGGCGAAGCTGCTGACCGCCGCCACGCACGGGAACGAGCCGGAGTACATGGGCGTGGCCCCGATAGGCGCGATCAAGAAGGTGCTCGATCGCCAGGGGATGAAGATCGGCGACGTCGACGTCGTGGAGCTCAACGAGGCGTTCGCCGCCCAGGTGATCCCGATCATGGCCGAGTGCGACATCCCGCTGCAGAAGATGAACACGCACGGCGGGGCGATTGCCCTGGGCCACCCGTTCGGCATGACCGGCGCTCGGATCATGGGCACCCTGCTCAACGTGATGGAGACGGACGACCACGCGGTCGGCCTCGAGACGATGTGCGTCGCAGGCGGGCAGGGCGAGGCGCAGCTGGTCGAACGCCTGAACTAGCCCTAGACCCTGAGTCCTTCCAGCAGCTGCATCAGCGCCTGCTCGACCTCGGTGCGGGCCTTGCGGGGGCGCTCCGCGTGGGCGATCACGAAGGCCGCCTCGGAGAGGGCCGCGACGAACAGGTGGGCCATCGGCTCGACCGCGATCGGGCGGAGGACGCCGGCCGCGACCGCCCCGTCGAGGGCAGCGCGGGTCAGGCCGAGGCCGTGGCGATTGTCGATCTCGCGCCACTCCTTCCAGCCGAGGACGGCGGGGGCGTCGGTCAGCGAGATCTGCTTGACCGCGGGCTCCTCGCAGGCGTCGAGGAAGGACCGCATCCCGGTGGTGATCAGCTCCCAGGGGCCCTCGGCGCCGCCCATCCTGGCCCCGATCCGCTCCATCAGATCCGCCTCGACCCGCTCGAAGACGGCCCGGAAGAGATCGCGCTTGTCGGTGAAGTGGTGGTAGAGCGCTCCCCGGGTGACCTTGGCGCGGGCGACGATCTCCTCGGTGCCCACCGCGGCGTATCCCCGCTCGGTGAAGAGCTCGAGCGCGGCGTCGACCAGGGCTTCGCGGGTCGCCCTGGCCTCAGCCTCGCGGCGGCCGCGCGGTTCCGTGGTCCGAGACGCGGTTGACATACAGCCTGTAGGTTAAGCGTAGATTCGGCCGCCGTCATGTACCGTCGCCCCGGATGCCCCCAGAGCGCTTCAGCTCGCTCCTGGAGGCGGCCAGGGAGGGGAGCGAGGCCGCCTGGCAGGAGCTCTACAACGACCTCGCCCCGGCGGTGCTCGGCTACCTGCGCGCCAATCGTGCGCCCGATCCGGAGGACGTGCTCAGCGAGGCCTTTCTCCAGGTCGCCCGCGACATCGCCCGATTCGAGGGTGACGAGCATGGCTTTCGCTCCTGGGTCTTCACGATCGCCCACCATCGGCTGATCGACGCGCGCCGCCACTCGGCTCGTCGTCCCGTCGAGCTCTCGGCCGAGCCGCCCGAGCCCATGGGCAGAGCCGACGACGCGGCCGACGAGGCGCTCGCCCGGATCGGCGTCGAGGAGGTCCAGCGCGTTCTGGCCTCCCTCTCGGAGGACCAGCGGGCGGTCCTGCTGCTGCGCGTGATCGGCGACCTGAGCATCGAGGACGTGGCGAAGGCGGTGGGCAAGCGACCGGGGGCCGTGAAGGCCCTGCAGCGGCGCGGCCTGGCCGCGATCGAGCGGGCGATGACGGAAAAAGGGGTAACCCCGTGAGCGAGAACGGCGCTTATGAAGGTGAGATGAACGAGGTCGCCCTCTTCCAGAGCGCGCTGCGCGCGGCGGTGCGGACCAAGCTCGATCCGAGCATCGGCACGACGCTCGTGCCCAGGCTCGCCGAGCTGGCCCGTGCCTCGACGATCGAGGCGGAGGCTCGCCAGGCCAGGCACCGGCCCCGCTCACGGCGCGCGCTGGTGGCCAGGGTCGGGATCGCCATCGCGCTGATCCCGCTGGTGCTCGCGGGGCTGGCGTTTGCCGGAGTGACCGTGCCCTCGCCGGCACGGTCGGCCTTCGAGGGGGTCGGGATCACCCTGCCGAACCAGCCCGCGTCCGGCCACCACGGCACAACCGCCGGGGCGAGCTCGGGGAAGAAGAGCAACGGCAGCAAGGAGACCACTTCCACGACCAGCCAATCCGGGAGCAAGGGCAACTCTGCGGCCGCCCATCAGCACGCCCTCGAGCAGCAGCAGAAGGCACAGGGCAAGGCGGTCGGGCACAGCCGGGGCAACGCGGTCGGCCTCCACGGCGCGACGCCTCCTGGGCAAGCCAAGACCAAGGAGCCGGGTCCCCCTGCTCATTCCAACGCCGGGGGCAACTCGGCCACCCACACGACCACCAAGCCGCCAGCCGCGCACACGCCGCCCGGCCACGCCAACGGGCACTCCAAGTAGCCAGGCAATAGGCTGCCCCCTCCAGGGACGGAGGAGAGGAACTGCCGATGAGGGATCGCATTCGCGCTCGCGGGACGCTCGCGCTGGCCGGCACCGCGCTTGCGCTCGCCGCCGTGGCGACGGTGGCCGTCACGCCGGCGCTGGCTCGTGAACGAGTGATCACCGTCGATACGCCCGCGGAGCCCGGGCCCGCCGAGTTCAACCACGTCACGGTGCACCAGTTCGGGCCGGCGTCGGGCAAGCGCGTCCTCGTCCTGATGCCCGGCACCCAGGGCGGGGCCGGGGATTTCACCCTGGACGCGCGCTACCTGGTGAAGCGCGTCCCCGGCCTTCAGGTGTGGGCGATCGACCGCCGCACCCAGGCCCTCGAGAACACCTCCGCCTTCGCCGCCGCGCTGCGCGGTGAGATCCCACAGCAGCAGGCGTTCGACTACTACCTCGGCGGCGGCGGGTTCCACTTCCGCGGTGCCAACCAGGACCCGTACGCCCGGGAGTGGGGGATGGCGGTGGCGCTGAGGGACGCGCGCGCGGTCGTCAAGCGCGCCCGCCGCCACGGCCGCCGCCAAGTGGTCCTCGGGGGCCATTCGCTCGGGGCCTCTCTGACGGTGGCCTATGCCGCGTGGGACTTCAACGGGCGCCCCGGCTACAAGGACCTGGACGGGCTCGTCCTGATCGACGGCGGCCTGCTCGGCAGCTTCGACGCCTACGACCTTGCACAGGCCCAGGGGGCGATCGCCTCCCTGCAGACGAGCGACCCGTTCGTCGACTCGCTCGGTCTCGGTCTGCCCGAGTCGACCGGGCTGTTCGCCGAGATCGGCGGCTTGTACGCGACGCTCGCGCCGACTGCCCCCGCGACGACGCTGCAGAACTATCCGGTGCTTCCCGCGCAGTTCAAGCCGCCCTTCCCGGTGACCAACCGTGCGCTCTTCGGCTTCGCCTTCGATCGCGACACCTCCCCGCTGCCCTCGGACCAGCAGATCAACGGCGGCGGCCTGGCGGCGTCCGGAGATCCCCGCGACTGGGTCGACGGCGGCATCAGCCCGGTCAGCCGCCTCGCCGCGACCTTCGGCCAGGAGCCCACCAACGCGGTGGAGTGGTACTTCCCGAAGCGGCTCACGATCGACACCAACGGCGCGGACCAGATGAGGCGGAACGACGTCGGCAACTTCCTCGGCCTGCGCCTCTTCCACACCCGGAAGGTGAACCTGCCTCTCTACGCGATCGCCACCAGCCTGGCGGGCGCCCACGTCCTGGACGGGGCGCGCAACTTCATCCGCAGATCGCGCACCACCCGACGCCAGTCGATGCTGGTCAACCGCAATCCGCTGATGAGCCACCTCGACCCGCTGATCGCCGCGCCGAAGGCGAACGCCTTCCTGAAGACCGTGGTGCCGTTCCTGGACGACAAGGTGTTCAGCGAGCGGGTCAAGCACAAGCGCTCGAAGTAGCGATTCAGTCTTCGAAGAGCGCGTAGCCGTAAGAGCCGCGCTTGTAGGCGAGCTTCGCGATCGCCGTCATCCGCTCGTCGTCGTTCGACTCGATCTGGTCGAAGCGGCTCTCGACCCGCGAGGCCGCTCGCTGGCAGAAGGTGTCGGCAATGAAACGCTCCTGTCCCGATGGCTCGACCCCTTGGTCGTCGAAGACGCGGCTGACGCGGGAGAGCAGAGCCACCTGGGCGTAGATGTCGGCGATGTTGTCGGCCAGGCGCTTCTGCTGGAACTGGCGCTCGATCACATCGCCCTTGTGCTCTCGCAGGAGGGTCTCGGTGATGCCGGCCAGCCGCTTCACCTGGTCGGAGACGGCGTCGGCGTGGCCGGAGAGCTCCTCGTGGGCCATGGTGATCTTGTCCGGGCGGACCTCGCGCTGGATCCGGTCGCTCGCGTATTCGACCAGCACCCCGATCGAGCGAATCGGATCGCTCAGCTCGAGATCGGACAACACCTCCAGTTTCTCGCCGACCGGCTTGAAGCCCCCGAGGGCGACGAAGGCGCGAAGCACGTCGTTGGCGCCCTCGAAGATCGGATAGATGCGGGTGTCGCGGAGGACCTTCTCGTAGGGGCGGTCGCGCATGTAGCCCTCGCCGCCCGCCAGCTGCAGGGCACGGTTGGCGGCGTACCAGAGGAACTCGGTCCCCGAGACCTTGCAGACCGCGGACTCGAGCGAATAGTCGGGGACCCCGGCGTCCACCAGGCCGCAGGTCAGGTAGCACATGGACTCCAGCCCGAAGAGGTGGGTGACCATCCAGCCGATCTTGTCCTGGACGAGCTCGAAGTCGGCAAGGGGGCGGCCGAACTGGCGCCGATCCTTGACATGGTCGATCGCCAGGTCGAGCAGCTTCTTGGCGCCGCCCACCGAGCCGGTGCCGAGCCCGATGCGGCCGTTGTTGAGGATCTGCATCGCGACCCGGAATCCCTGACCCGGATCGCCGAGCACGTTCTCGGGCGGGACCTGGACGTCCTTGAAGTAGAGCCGGCGCAGGTCATTGGCCTGCAGGCCCATCGTGCCGTAGCGCTCGCCGATCTCCAGGCCCTTCATGCCCTTCTCCAGGATGAGGGCGATGTGGCGGTCCTCTCCGTCGATCTCGGCCCTGGCGAATGTGGTGATCACGTCGGCTCGCGAGCCATTGCCGATGTAGCGCTTCTCCCCGTTCAGAATCCAGCCGCCATCGGGCTGCTGGACCGCACGCGACTGCACGTGGTAGGCGTCGGAGCCGGCATCGGGCTCGGTCAGCGCGAAGGCGGCGAGCTTCCTGCCGGTGGCGAGGTCAGGGAGCCAACGCTCCTTTTGCTCATCCGTGCCGAAGAGCGAGATGCCCTTGAAGCCGATCGATTGGTGGACGCCGAGGACGATCGCCAGGGTGGCGTCGATCTGGCCGACCGTCTCGAAGACCCGCGCGTAGCCGGTCTGCGAAAGGCCCTGTCCGCCGTAGCGCTCGTCGACGTACAGGCCGAGCGCGCCGATCTCTCCCAGGTCGCGGAGCACCTCATCCGGGATCCAGCGCTCCTCCTCGGCCTTCCGGGCGTCGTAGTGCTCGGCGCAGTAGTCGCGGATGCGCCTGTTGAGGTCCCGGATCCGGTCCTGCTCGTCGGCATCGGTGGCCGGCCAGGGGAAGACGAGCTCCTCGTGGATCTCGCCGAGGAAGAGCGACTTCGCGAACGACGAGACGCCCTCCTCCGCCTCCTCCTGACGCGGAATCGCCTCGCGAACCGCCATGGGGATTGAGCCTACCTATGGTGCAAGGGCCCAAACGGCGAAGAGCGAGCTGCAGATCGCAAGCAGGCTGCCGAACAGCCAGAGGACCTGCCTCACCCGCTGCCGCTCGTGGGCCCAGAGAGCGAGGGCGATCCAGAGCGGGAAGATCACGAACTCGAACCGGGGCAGGGACATCAGCGGGAAGCCTCCGGCCGGTACCGAGAGCGGCAGGGCGAGGCCACAGACGGCGTAGGCGGTGTACGCCGGATCGAGCCTGCGGCTGACCTCTCCGCAGAGCCAGATGCCGCCGGCCAGGAAGCAGAACATCGCGATGTCGCGGATGTCGATGAGCTGGATCGGCACCCCGTGTGCGATGGCCGCCTGCGGCCGGGCCGCCCCGGGGATGAGCAGCTCCCCCAGGCCGCGGACGGCGTTCCACAGCCCGAGGGCGAGCCCGCCGAGCGGGACGAAGCTGCGGTGCCAGGCGGCCTGTGCGGAGAAGACCGCGGTCGGATCCCCGGTGGTAAGGCCGAGGTAGAGCACGTAGGCGGCCAGACCGGCCGGGACGCCGAGCAGCAACCAGAGGACGTCCGCGCGCGGTCTGAAGCGCGGCCAGAGCCCGCGGACGAGATCGCGGGCCGGCTGGTCGAGCCTGGGCCCGTACAGGTAGATGATCAGCAGGGGGACTACGACGATCACCCCGCCGCTGCGGGTGGCGGCCGCCACCGCGCCCAGCACCCCGGCGAGCGGCCACCGGCCCAGCCTGGCGGCGTAGATGGCGCCGACCGAGACCAGCAGGAAGAGCGACTCCGAGTAGACGGCGGAGATCACCAGTGCTCCCGGGAACCAGGCCGCCAGCCAGACGACGGTCCGGGCCCGATCGACGCCGAAGTCGAGCGTGACCAGGCGATGAAGGAGGTAGAGCCCGCCCAGACCGCAGGCGGATGAGATCAGGATGCCCGCGACCAGCGGCGAGCCGAGCAGCTCACCGCCGACCCGGACAAGCCCGGGGAACGCCGGGAAGAAGGCGGCCCTGCCGCCGACCTCGTACCCGTGATGGGCGATCGCGAGGTACCAGGCTGCGTCGAAGCGGGCGGCTGGTGCGACCAGCAGGTTCGCGAAGGAGTCGGTGTAGGGCAGCGTCGTGTAGAGCGGATCGAGCCGTGCCGAGGTCTCCGAGGCCCAGCCGAAGATGAGGACAGCGGCCATCCCGGCAGCCCAGACGATCGCGCGCGAGGACCAGAAGGCGGCCCAGGCGTCCCGCGCCGCCGCGCGCCGCTCGGCGCTCAGGCCGGGAAGAGCAAGGGACTCCGCGGTCTCGACGTTCGAGTGGCTCATGGGGATTCGCCGTCGCTACTACGCTGCGCCCGCATGCGAAGCCGGGCAATCCTCGCAAGTCTTCTCGTCGCAATTGTTAACGCGGCGGGGTGCGGCGGCTCCTCCCACCAGAGCGTGAATCCGGAGAGGATGCTGAACGCAGCCGCGGCTCATCGGATCACGAGCGCGCAGACCGAGATCGATCTTCGCCTCCAGGTGCGCGGAGTTCGTCAGCTCTCGGGGCCCCTGCGGCTACGGCTGGAGGGTCCCTATGTCAGTGGAGAAGGGGAGCGGATTCCGAGCTTCGACTGGGAGCTGAAGGCGAGCGCGCTCGCCTTTCCCGTCGGCGGGCGGATCCTCTCGACCGGGACCAACGTCTACCTGAGCCTCTACGGCGACAACTACGAGGTGGGTACCGCCGCGGTGGCCACTGCCAACCAGCGGATCGGCCAGGCGAGCGACGTCCACCCGCGCTCCTGGCTCGGACGCGCGCGGGTCGACGGCCAGGGCAACGAGGGCGGCGCGGACTGCGAGCGGATCTCCGCGCCCCTGCGAGGCGATGCGATGGCGCCGGACATCGCCGAGCTGGCAAGCGCCCTCGGGCTGTCGCAGGCCCCCTTGGTCACTGGAACGGCGAGCGCCTGCGTCGGCTTCGACGACCGGGTCCTTCACGAGCTCCAGGTCAAGGCCGTGCTTGGAATCCCGCCGGGCGACGCCTCCCGGCTGGGTGGAGCCACCTCCATCGCCCTCGACCTCGACGTCGTGATCAGCGACGTGGGGGAGCCCCAGCACATCTCCGCTCCGCGCGGCGGGGGCTACCGGCCGATCCGCGATCTCGCCATCTCGCTCAACGACCTTGGCGTCCCAATCCCCTTAGGCTGAGCATATGGAGTCCAGCGGGAGGAGCCCCGAGGAGCGTCGAGCCGCCGCGGAGGCCCGGGCGAAAGCGCGCTCGGGCGAGCCGCTGGACACCGGGGATGAAGAACTGCTCGGCGGGTCCGGTCCCCGTGGCGCCGATAGTGCGAGGGCGCGCGACAGCGCGACCCGTCATATGTCGGTCCGTCACTACGGCGGGCCCGACCTCTACATGCGCCGCAGGCTGATCGCCGGCGCCGCGGTGATCGTCCTGATCGTTCTGATCTTCCTGCTCGTCGGCGGCTGCTAGTACTCGGCTTCGTTTGCGATCAGCCTGGCAAGGGCCAGGGATGACGTCGCGGCGGGGGAGGGGGCGTTGCGGATGTGCAGTGCGCGCTCGGTCCTCTGCACCACGAAGTCGTCGACCAGCTTGCCGTCGCGGTCCAGGGCCTGGGCGCGGATCCCGGATGGGCCGGGCAGCACGTCGCTCGCGGTGAGCTCCGGGACGAATCGGCTCAGCTCCGAGAGGAAGGCGCGCCTGCTGGTGGCGTGGAGGATCTCCGTCAACCCAGTCCTCCAAAATCGGCCCGCAAGTCGCCAGGTGCCGGGCCAGGAGAGGTTCGAACGGAGGTCGCGGGCGCGCAGGCGCGAGATCCGGTAGGCGTCGCGGGAGCCGACCATCAGCGCCGAAGGGCCAAGCAGGACCTCGCCGTCGATCGTGCGGGTCAGGTGGCCGCCGAGGAACGGGAGGTCGGGATCGGGAACCGGATAGATCATCGAGCGCACCAGCCCGCGCCGCTCGGGGCGCAGTCGCAGGTACCCGCCCCGGAACGGGACGATTCGCGGCTCCGCGGGCGCCCCCGCGGCCACGGCCAGGCGGTCCGACCACGCTCCCGCGCAGCTGATCACGAGACCGGCCTCGGTGCTCCCACGCTCGTGCTCCACCGTGACGCTCCGGCTGCCCGCGGCGAGGCGCCGGACGCCGCAGCCCGTGGCGACGATTCCGCCGGCGGCTTCGACGTCCGCGGCGTAGGAGGCCGCGACCTTGGCGAAGTCGACGACCCCGGTCTCCGGCGAATGCAGTGCGGCCACACCGCGCGCATGGGGCTCGATCTCGTCGATCCCATCCCGGTCGATCCGCCTCAGCCCGGGAACCCGGTTCTCCCTGCCGCGGCGCTCGAGCTCGTCGAGGCGCGGCAGTTCCGAGTCATCCGCGGCGACGATCAGCTTGCCGCTCTTGCGCGCCTCGATCCCGCGTTCCTCGCAGTAGGCATAGAGGAGCCGGGCGCCCTCCACGCAGAGCCGTGCCTTCAGCGATCCGGGCTCGTAGTAGATGCCGGCGTGGATCACCCCGGTCGAGTGAGAGGTCTGATGGGCGGCGAGCCGGTCCTCGCGCTCGAGCAGGCAGAGGTCCGAGTCGGGTCGACGGGTGAGCAGCTCGCGCGCGACCGCCAGCCCGAGGATGCCGCCTCCGATCACGACGACGTCGCAGCTGCGTGGCGGCTCGGTCACGGCGCGACTCTATGCCGCGACTAGGATCGCCACATGGCCCTTCCGCTGAAGCCCCCGATCCAGCCGCAGCTCGCGCTCTCCCGCAAGGTGCTGCCCGAGGGCGAGGGGTGGGCGTACGAGCCGAAGTACGACGGGTTTCGCGCGCTTGCCTACGTCGACGGCGAGGACGTCTACCTCCAGTCGCGCGGCGGCAAGCCGCTGCGGCGCTACTTCCCGGAGGTCGCCTTTCCGAAGGGCCGCTACGTGCTCGACGGCGAGCTGGTGATCCTCGACGAGGACGGCAACGAGGTGTTCGATCTGCTCCAGAACCGCCTCCATCCGGCCGAGTCGCGGGTGAGGATGCTCGCCGAGAAGACGCCGGCGTTGTTCCGGGCCTTCGATCTGCTGGCCCGGGATCGCCGCAAGCTCACCGGGAAGCCGTTCCACGAGCGCCGGGCGGCGCTCGAGGAGCTGATCGCGGAGGCGCCCGGCCGCAGGAAGACGGCATCGGGCTCGGTCGAGGTCACCCCGATCGTGAAGACCGCCAGGAGGGCCGAGCCCTGGCTGCTGAGCGGCGAGGGCGTGATCGCCAAGGAGCTCGACGCGGTCTACAAGCCCGGCCAGCGCAAGGGAATGGTGAAGATCAAGCGGGTGCGGACGATCGACTGCGTGATCGTCGGCTGGAGGCCGGGCAAGGAGAAGGGCACGGTCGGCTCTCTCATCCTCGGGCTCTACGAGAAGGGGAAGCTGCGCCCGATCGGCCACACCTCGGGTCTGAAGGCGAAGGAGAAGAAGGAGCTGGTGAAGACGCTGGCGGAGTACGAGACCGGCGAGAAGGGCTCGGGCGACCCAAGCCGCTGGGACGCCGACCGGGATCTCGAGTGGTACGCGCTGCGCCCCGAGCTGGTGGTCGAGGTCACCTACGACCACACCAGCGGCGGGCGCATCCGGCACGGCTCGAAGATCGTCCGGTGGCGCGACGACAAGGCGCCGAAGGACTGCAAGATCGACCAGCTGGTCTGAAGGGCTAGGCGTGTCCTGCCCAGGGATCGTGCAACGCGGGATTGCCGACTGAATCGAGGATGTGCGGCCAGACGTAGACCTCCCAGGTCGCCGCGACCAGCAGCATCGGGATCGCGATCGCCACGGTCACCACCGTCGCCGCCAGGAGCTGGTCCCACTCGCCCTTGCGGCTCGCGATCGTCCAGGCTGCCAGGGGCAGGAACACGGCGGTCAGCTCGAGCAGCGCGTGGGGGAGAGCGGTCAGCACGAGCAGTGGGGCCGAGACGCCGATGTCCCATGCGATCGTCGAGCCGACGAGGCCGATGGCAATGGTCTGGGTGAGCAGCGAGAAGCAGGTCACCCCGATCACCCAGGCGAAGGCGATCGGCCTGGCCTTCTCGTGGATGAGCCGAGCGAAGCCGGTGTGGCGCTCGGCGGTGAGCGGCAGCGTCGCGCCGGCGATGAACCCGGCAACGCAGGCGAATGCGTGGAGCGCCAGCACGAGCGAGTTTCGCCCCAGGACTCCGAGGACGCGCTCGGGGTCCGGACCGCCGGGGGCGGTCGGGCCGTAGTGAAAGCCGTAATCCGGCTTCAACACGGACGCCGCAACGGTCACGGCGGCGAGCAGGCCGAGAGCGATCAGCACCGCACCGACCAGCCAGGTGCGGATCACCGGCCACGGGTTCTCCTCCCAGCGCGCCAGGATCGAGCGCGTCTGGCGCATGCCGTGGACGAGCACGTACTGGTTCGCGTCCATGCGTCAACCCATCGGCCCACCCAGCGGCGGGCATGAGCGAGAACTAAGGAGAAAGGGAGATCTGACCGGCGTCGTAGAGCTCGGTGACTGGGAACGCCGGCGTCGCCGCCGAGATGTAGGTGAGCACCTCGTCGCCGGTGTTGACGATCCCATGCTCCGTCCCCGGAGGGATGAACACCATATGCCCGGTGGCGACGTCGCGCTCGTCGTCGCCGACCCTCATGCGGCCGCTGCCGCGGGTGATCACGTAGACCTGCTGCGGGCCGTGGCTGTGCGGCGGCTGCCGGGCGCCCGGCTCGACGTCGACCCAGGTGACGGAGAGCTCACCGCCCGGCGCGTCGCCCTTCTCGAGCAGGATGTGGGAGACGAGCCCCTCGAGCTCACGCTTGGGTGCGTTGCTCAGATCCTTCACGTACATCAGGGCCTCTTCTGAGCACGGCTCGGCTGCACCCGCTTGGGCTCGCCGCGCTGCTTGGCGAAATGGGGCGGCCAGGGGGCATCGCCGAGGCCGCCCTCCTCATCGCGGCGGGCAAGGTCGAGGAGCTGGTCGAGGGAGCCGGCGTGCTCGTCGATGTCCGCCGCCGGATCGCCCTTCTTGCGGACACGGTCCGGGACGGTGTCGAGCCGCAGCTCGGCGGGTTCGACGTCCGGAACCTCGTCCCACTCGAGCGGGCAGCAGACCCGCGCGTCCGGGACCGGCCTGACCGAATAGCCGGAGGCGATCGTCCGGTCACGCGCGTTCTGGTTGTAGTCGACGAAGACCCCGTGGCGCTCCTCCTTCCACCACTTGCTGGTGGCGTTCTTCGGCACCCGGCGCTCGACCTCGCGCGCCAGGGCCAGCGCCGCTCGCCGAACCTCGACGTAGTCCCAGCGCGGCTCGATGCGCACGTTGACGTGGATCCCCCGTGAGCCCGAGGTCTTCGGGAAGCCGACCAGGCCGTGCTCCTCGAGCACCTCCTTGACGCACATCGCCACCTTGCGCACCGTGCTCCAGCGCACGCCCGGCATCGGGTCGAGGTCGACGCGCAGCTCGTCGGGGCAGTCGAGGTCATCGCGGCGGACGGGATGCGGGTTGAAGTCGACGACGCCGAGGTTGACCGCCCAGACCAGGTGCGCGGCGTCGTTGGCCACCAGCTCTGTGGCGGTTCGCCCGCTCGGGAAGGTGAAGGTCGCCGTCTGGAGCCAGTCGGGCGCGCCCTTCGGCACCCGCTTCTGGAAGAAGAACTCGCCGCTGACCCCGTCGACGAAGCGCTTCATCGTCCCCGGCCGCTCGCGCAGCTGGTTCACCGCCGCGTCCTCCACCGCGATGTAGTACTCGGCCAGGTCGAGCTTGGTGAACTTCGGCTTCGGGAAGAAGAGCTTGTCCGGGTTGGACAGGCGCACCTCGCGGCCCGCGACCTCGACCGTCGTGTACTTGCTCTTCGCCACCGTGGACATCTTCGCCATTTGGACCGCGAAACCGGGCCCGAGTCATCGGCGCTGATTGAATCCAGGACATCGAAGAGCTCGAGACGCTGACCTACGAGGTGACCGGGCGAATCGCCCGGATCACCCTGAACCGGCCCGACCGCGGCAACGGGATCACCCTGGAGATGCCGCGCGAGCTCGCCGCCTGCGTCGAGAGGGCGAACCTGGATCCGGAGGTCCACGTCATCGCCCTCGCCGGGAACGGCTCAGGGTTCTGCGGCGGCTATGACCTGGTGGCCTCCGCCGAGGGAAAGATGGAGGGCGTGGCCAGCGCAGAGGCGCCACCCGGCTCGCCCATCGATCCCATGGTCCAGGCGCGCAATCACGACCCGGAGGGCACCTGGGACCCGGTCGTCGACTACCAGATGATGAGCCGCAACCTGCGCGGCTTCATGAGCCTCTTCCACTCCGAGAAGCCGGCGATCTGCAAGGTGCACGGCTACTGCGTCGCCGGGGGAACCGACATGGCGCTCTGCTCGGACCTGATGGTCGCCGAGGACCGGGCGAAGATCGGCTATCCGCCCGCGCGGGTCTGGGGCGTCCCCACCAGCGCGCTGTGGGCGTACCGCGTCGGCCCGGCCCGCGCCAAGCGCCTGCTGCTCACAGGCGACTCGATCGACGGCACCACCGCGGTCGAGTGGGGCCTCGCCGCGGAGGCGGCCCCGGCGGCCGAGCTCGACGAGCGATTCGAGGCCCTGCTCGAGCGAGTCGCGCGCCTCCCGGTCAACCAGCTGGTCATGCACAAGCTGCTCGTCAATCAGGCGCTCTACGCGCAGGGCCTGCAGGCGACGCAGTCACTCGGCGTCTTCTTCGACGGCATCGCCCGGCACACGCCGGAGGGCTTCGACTTCCAGCGCCGTGCCGCCGAGGCGGGCTTCAAGGAGGCCGTCAGGGAGCGGGACGAGCCGTTCGGGGATTTCGGGCGCGGGTAACCTGGCGCGCCCATGAACCCCGAGATCACCCCGGAGCTGATCAAGCAGTGGCTGCCCGGAACCTTCCCGGGCGACATGGCGATCGAGCCGGTCGAGATCACCAACGAGGTCGCGACCGGCCGCATGGTGGTCGACGAGCGCCACCTGCACCCGGGCGGCTTCGTCCATGGCGGCGTCTGGACGGCGTTCGGCGACTCGGTCGCCGCCTGGGCGACGTTCCGCGCACTGCCGCCCAACCACGATTTCACGACGATCGAGCTCAAGCTGAACGTCTTCGCCGCGGCGGCCCTGGGCGATGAGCTGATCTGCCGCGCGCGGGCGCTTCACGTCGGACGCAGCACCGCCGTGGTCGAGGCCGAGATCTACAAGGGGGAGAAGCGCGTCGCCAACCTGATCGTCACGCAGTTCGTTCTGCCGGGGCGCGATCCCCGGGCGGAACGGCCGGCTCCGGGCGACTACCCGCCGGGCGACTGACGGCTTCAAGCATCAACGGCCGCCACAAACATCGCGGCCGGACCTACGGCCACATGTGGCCGCTCAGCCCAGGATGTTGACCGCCCGGGCCACGACGAGGCCGACGGTGACTATCGCCGCCGTCCCCTGTACGCCCATCAGCAGCTTCGCGACCTGGGTCACCGGCATCGTGTCAGTCGGGCTGAACGCCGTGGCGTTGGTCAGGGACGTGTACAGGTAGTCGAGGAAGGTCGGCTGCCAATCGTTGCCCATTGGCGTGAACTGGGGGTTCTCCATCTGAGGGAACTGGAAGTCCGGCCACGGCCGGTCCTTCTCAAAGCGATCCAACGGGCCGCCGCGGTCGAGATCCCAGTAGACGACGGAGAAGAGCAGCACGTTGGTAACCCAGAGCACCAGCCCCGAGCCAATCAACGCGTGTCCGCCGACCTTCCCGCCGGTTACCAGGTAGTGCACGAGAAGCCCGAGAGAGACCAGATACGTCAGGGTCACCAGGCCGAGGATCGTCCAAAGCAGTACGCGCTGATGGCGCCAGCGTGAGCGTGAGGCCCGCCTGGGCGCGATCACGACCAAGGTGAGAAGCAGAAGTCCCTCGACCACAGGGATCAGCCACTTCGGACCGACGACGAGCTTGTCGGATAGCGTCAGATGAAGCGCGATCGCGATGGCCACGGCGAGCTGCGCCGGCCACAGCGGATCCCCCTCCTTCACTCGCCTGTTCAGGCGCTGGAGCTCTCGCCGCAGGTGGCCGGGGAGATGCTCTGGATCGGCCGGCGCGCTACGTGCGGTCGGATCGGGCATCGGCGATGCCGAGGCTAGAGTCGGGCCCGGACAGCCGGTCGCGCGCCTACGGAACCCGGTGGATCTCGAACAGGTTCGTGCCCATCTCCTGGGCCGGCAGGCCGGCAGTGATCGCGACCAGGTCACCGGACTCGGCGATTCCCTGCTCGCGCGTCAGGTTGGCGCAGTCGTCGAGCAGCTTGCGAATCGACGTCCAGTCCTCGGCCTGCGTCGAGCTGATGCCGAAGAGGAGGTTCATCCGGCGCACGGTTTCGAGCCGCGGGGAGACGGCGAGCACGGGCACCCTGGGGCGGTGCGCGGAGATCAGGCGCGCCGTCCGGCCCGAGTTGGTGGGACAGACGATCGCCTTCAGGCCCAGCCGGTAGCAGGCCGCGACCGCGACCTGGGCGACGGTCTCCGCGATGTCGTGCTCCTTCTCCTCAACCCGGGTGAAGACCATCTCGCCGAACCGGAGGCGCGGCTCGGTCACCCGGGCGATCCGGTCCATCACCCGCACCGCCTCGACCGGGTAGTCGCCGATTGCGGTCTCCTCCGAGAGCATCACGGCGTCGCTGCCGTCGTAGATCGCGTTGGCGACGTCCGTCACCTCCGCGCGGGTCGGGCGCGAGGCGCGCACCATCGTCGCCAGCATCTGGGTGGCGGTGATCGCGGGCTTGGAGGCCCGCCCGGCGAGCGCGATCAGCCTCTTCTGGGCGCCGGGGACCTCCTCGATCGGCAGCTCGACACCGAGGTCGCCGCGGGCGATCATGATCCCGCTGCCCGGCGGCGTCGATGATCTCCGCGGCACGCTCGGCCGCCTGTGGTTTCTCGATCTTCGCGATCAGGGGGATGTCGGCGCCGCGTTCCTTGAGCCTGGCCTCGACCTTCTCCAGGTCGGACGGCCTGCGGACGAAGGAGACCGCCAGCAGGTCGATGCCGTTGTCGCAGGCGAAGTCGATCCAGGGCTGATCGGAGGCGCCGGTGTCGGGCAGGTCGCTGTCCGCGCCCGGCAGGTTGACGCCCTGATGAGAGCTGACGGCGCCGCCGGCCTCGATCTCGCACGTCACGGAGTCGCCGGAGATCGAGAGGACCTTCAGGCGAACGCGGCCATCGGCGAGGAAGACTGGGTCGCCCTCATGCACGGCCCTGGCGAAGCCCTCCCACTGGACCGTGAGCAGCTCCGGGTTCCCCGGCGTCCCATTCGTCTCTCCTCTCAGCACCACGTTCGATCCCGAGTGGAGGACCGCGACGTCGCCCTCGAGGTCCCCGAGGCGCAGCTTGGGGCCGGGAAGGTCGCCCATGATCCCGACCTCCCTGCCGGCCTCCTCGCTGGCGGCCCGGATCCGCCGAACGTTCTCGGCCTGCTCATCGGGGCTACCGTGGGCGAAGTTGAGCCGGAAGACGTCGACCCCCGCCTCGAAGAGCTCGCGCAGCACCTCCGGGGAGCTGCTCGCCGGCCCGACGGTGGCGACGATCTTGGTGCGCCGGGCGGTGCCCTGCCCGGAGGAGGGCATCACGACTGTCCCGAGGGCCGGGTGCGCGGAACGCCGGCGGGCGCGATCGTCATCGGCTCTGTCACCGGGCCGGTCGGCGCATCGTCCGGGGGCGGCGGCCTGTCCTCGAGCTGCTCGATCGCCGGGATTCTCCAGACGACGCTGGCCAGAACCAGCCCGGCAGCCGCGGAGAGCAGCGCCAGGAAGAGCTGGCCGCCGCCCATCCTGGTCAGGTCGAAGAAGTCGCGGACCGGCTGCACGGCGAGGATCAGCGCGTAGAGGGCGCCGAGCGCCGCCACCAGGGCGAGCATGTAGCTCTGGATCGCGATGTGCTCGCGCCCGGGGCCACGCTCGAGCAGCAGGATGAAGCAGAGCCCGAGCACGACCAGCGTCGTTGTCGCCGCGGTGCGGCCGGCCTCCAGCGAGCCGCCGAAGACGGTGTCCACCAGGAAGAAGCTCGCCAGCGACGCGGCCGCGATCGCCAGCCCGGCCGGCACGGCGAATGCCGCCAGGGCCCTCAGCAGCCTCCCCCTATATAAGGGGCCGTCGCTGGGAGCCAGGGCGAGCACGAACGAGGGGATCCCGATCGTCAGGAAGGCGGCCACCGTGAGCTGCCGCGGCAGGAAGGGGAACGCCCAGCCCGGCACGGCCACCAGCACGATCAGCGCGGCCGCGTAGACGGTCTTCGTCACGTAGAGGCGGCCGAGGCGGTGGATGTTGCGCGCGATGCGCCGGCCCTCTGCCACCGCCCGTGGCAGGCGCGAGAACTGGTCCTTGAGCAGGACGATGTCGGCAATCCCCTTGGTGATCTGGCTCCCGGAGCCCATCGCGACCGCCATCCTCGCGCGCTTCAGCGCCGGCACGTCGTTCACCCCGTCCCCGATCATCGCCACGAAGCGGCCGCGGTCGGCGAGCGCCGAGACCAGCGCCTTCTTCTGCTCCGGACGGATGCGGCAGAAGATCGTGTTCTCCTCCGCGATGCGCCCGAGCCCGGCGCGATCCTCGGGCAGGTCGTCACCGCTGACGACCCCGGCGCCCCGGGGGATGCCGACCGCCGAGGCGACCGCGGTGACGGTCTGAGCCGCGTCGCCGGAGATCAGCTTCAGGTCCATCTCCCGTTCGCGCATGTAGGAGATCGTCTCGCGGGCGTCCGGGCGCAGGGTCTCCTCGAGCACGATCAGAGCGATGGGAGTCACGGCCGGAGGTGGGTCGGAGTAGGGGTTGTCGGGAAGGCCGCCGGAGGCGCGGCCGAAGGCGACCACGCGGCGCCCGGCCTTCGTGTTGTTCTCGAGGCTCCGCTGCAGCGGCACGGGCAGTGCCAGCGAGCCGCGGCTCATGAGCACGTCCGGCGCGCCGAGCACGTAGGTCTCGCCCCTGCCGAAGCTCAGCCCGCTCCACTTCCACTCCGAGGAGAAGGGCACCTCCGCCCGGACTCGCTCGCCGGACGCCGGGTAGTTCTCCGCGATCGCCTCCAGGGTCCGGTTCCGCTCGCCGGAACTGGCTGCGAACCGGGCCAGTGCCTGCTGGGCCACGCTGGCCTCGGAGGGATCCGTGACGTCGACCGAGACGAGCTCGAGCTCGCCGCTGGTCAGTGTGCCGGTCTTGTCGACGCAGATCGTGTCCACAGCCGCGAGCGCCTCGGTCGCGCTCATCTGCTGCACCAGCGTGTCCAGCCGGGCGAGCCGCACCGCGGCGACGGCCAGCGTGACGCTCATCAGCAGGACAAGGCCCTCGGGGATCAGCGTGATCAGGCCCGCCGTCGCGGTCTGCGCGGCGTCGTGGATCGGCGTGCTGCGCGCCTGGAGGGCGAAGATCAGGACGACCGCGAGCGGGATCATCAGCCAGGTGCTCGCCTTCAGCACCAGGTTGACCTCGTCCTGGAGGGGCGAGGGCGGATGGCGGAAGGTGCGCGCCTCGCCGGCGACCTGCTCGGCGTAGCTGTCCTCCCGCACCGCGTCGACCTCGTAGTAGCCCGAGCCGGTGATGCAGAAGGCGGCCGAGAGCGCGCGCTGGCCGACCCGCTTGCGGACGCCGTCCGCTTCGCCGGTGAGCACGGACTCGTCGAGAGTCAGACCGCGGCTCTCCGTCACCTCGCCGTCCGCGACCAGCTGGTCCCCGGGCTCGACGCGGATCCAGTCGCCGGGGACAACCTCGTCCGCGCGCAGCTCGACCAGCTCGCCATCCCGGACGACCCGCGCCTTCGGCGCCACCAGCAGGGCGAGGCTCTCCAGGGTCTCCTTGGCCTTCAGCTCCTGCCGGATCCCGATGTAGCTGTTGATCACCGCGATGAAGCCGAAGAGGGAGTCGGCAAGCAACCCGAGCGCCAGATTCGCCAGGAAGAAGACGCCGATGATCAGGTTGAAGAGGGTGAAGACGTTGCCGGCGACGATGCTCGCCACCGAGCGGCTGGTCCGATCCTCGGTCGGGCCGAGCTTGCGCAGCCGCTTGGCGGCCTCTTTCTCGGACAGTCCACCCGGGTGACGCTGGTCGCTCACTGCCGCATTGTTAGCGAAGCGCGGAGTTCCAGAACCACTGCGCGAAGGGCCGGACCGCCCCGCGTCGCAGGCGGCGCCTGCCGAAGTACGCCAGCTCCTCGCCGGCGGCCCAGGCGCTGCGGGCCGCCACCCCCGGCAGCCCCGCCTCCTGAGCCCGCTCGCCGATGGGCTGGCAGCGCCGCTGGGGGACGATCCGTCGCCGGCTGTCGCGCGGGTAGGTCCTGGGCAGACCTGCGGCGCGGCAGCCGGCGTCCGTGATCACGTTGAGGTAGCGGTCCTCCGGCACGGTCGCCCGGACCAGGACCGGTCCGGCTTCTGGCCGTAGGTCCTCGGGCCCATATGGCTGTCCCTCGAGCAGGCGGTAGACGTTGGCGCGAGCGACCCCCACGGTCCGGCAGAGGTAGACGACCGGAAAGGACTCGGGCGGGTTCCAGCGGCCACCCCGTACGGCGGCGTGCCGCCCGCCCAGCGGATCGTCCCAGTCGGGGTCCGCGACCCGCAGGTACGGCCCGCCCCGCCGGATCGTCCGCATCTCAGGCCCAGTCGAAGGACCGGCGGATCAGCGCCTGCAGCTCATCCTGGCGATTCCTCTCGATCATCTGCAGCATCGAGAGGCCGCCGTAGGCGCCGGCGGGCCTGCGCGCGATCCCCGGGATCCGCTCGGGCTTTAGCCTGTGGTCGAGCAGGTCGCAGATGGCGGCCACGGTCGCGACCTTCGCCATCCGGTTCGAGGGCACTCCGCGCTCGCGCCATTGCCCCACCGCCTGCCGGCTGACGCCGAACAGGCGACCGAGCTCGGTCTCCGTGAGCTCGAGCGTCTCGGCGATCGGGTCGAGCAGGGTGGGGGTGAGGACGGGGCTCATCTGCAGTCCATCCTAGCGCAAGCATTTCGCAAGGTGACCAGGGCGGTTGAGGAGGCGCGACGCTTCCCGAAAATTGAGTGGTGGCATTCTGTCCAGTCGCTCAGCGGACGGTTGATTCGCCCCGTCAAGGGTCGAAGCAATCAGGGTGTCGATTCGGATCGGACGCATCGCATTGGCCTTCCTGGTCTTGGCTCTCATCACCGGGTCGGTCGCCGTACCCGCAAGCGCGAGCCACGGTGGCGCCACGGTCGCCAAGAAGTCGAAATGCAAGAAGAAGAAGAAGAAGAAGGCGAAGGGGGCCGCCGCCTCAAAGAAGAAGAAGAAGAAGAAGTGCAAGCGCGGCGGCGCCGGTGTCGGCGGCGTGGCGACGAGCCTCCCCGGGCAGGCGGCCAACCCCACTGTCACTCCTCCTGTCACCCCTCCGCCGGTGGCCGCGCTCAAGGTGAGCAGCGTGAGCGTGGTCGACAATCCGATCCTCGGGAGCAGGAGCACCCAGGGGCAGGTGACCATTAGCGGCGCGGCGCCGAGCTCGGGTCAGCCGGTGACGCTGGTGAGCACCGATCCGTCGAGGGTCTCGGTGCCGGGCGCGGTCAACGTCGCCGCGGGCCTGAAGACGGCGACCTTCCCCGTCACCACCTACACCGGGTCGACCATCACCGTCCCGGTCACCGCGAGCATCGGAACCAGCTCCAAGCAGGTCAACCTCAAGGTGGTGCAGGAGCCGAGCGTCAAGTCGGTGTCGCTCGCCTACAAATGCTTCCCTAACGTGGGCCTGGTGGACTTCGGCTCGAACCGCGTCACGCTCGACGTTCCCGCAGCCATCGACTCGTCCGTAAGCCTGTCGAGCAGCAACCCGTTGGCCCTTACGACAGTTCCCTCCACCGTGACCGTCCAGGCCGGGTCGAGCAGCGCGGCCTTCGGTGTCAACACGCTGCTGCCTGTGGATTTGCCGCCGGGAGTGGCCGTCACGGGCTCCCTCACGGGCGCCTTCACAACGCAAGCGACCAGTCCCCTCTCCTCGATCCGGACCGTCCTCAGTCCGGCCCCGGTGGTCACGGGCATCTCCGCCACGCCGACCAACGTGGCCCCGTCCTCATCTGTGGTGGGCACGGTGACCCTCAACTGCGAGGCCCCAGCCGGCGGCACCACGGTGACGCTCGTCTCTGACAACGCGGGCGTGACCGTTCAGCCAACCACCAGCGTGTTTGTCCCCGAAGGCAAGCTCAGCGCGACCTTCTCGATCAAGGCCGCTGCCGACGCCAGCGGCGTAGCTCACATCGGCGAAACGCCAACCGACGCGGGCTCTCCGCGGGCCACGGTGACCGTCGACAGCACCCCCGTCTGACTCGAGCCCGAACGCCGACGGCCCTGGGAATCACTAGGGTTGCCGCGCACATGGGTTTGCAGCTTGGACTCAACCTCGGCTACTGGGGGATCGGCCCCCAGGGCGATGAGGCGACCGACATCGTGCTGGCCGCCGAGCGGGCGGGCTTCGATTCCGTCTGGGCGGCCGAGTCATACGGCTCGGACGCCGTCAGCGTGCTCGGCTACCTGGCCGCGAAGACCGAGACCATCCAGCTGGGCGCCGCGATCCTCCAGGTCCCCGCCCGCCAGCCGGCGGCCGCGGCGATGGCGGGCGTCACGATCGACGCCCTCTCGGGCGGCCGCTTCATCTTCGGTTTCGGGCCCTCCGGCCCGCAGGTCTCCGAGGGTTGGTACGGCGTGCCCTACGAGAAGCCCTGGGGCCGCACCCGGGAGTACGTCGAGATCGTCAAGCAGATCGTCGCCCGCGAGGGCCGCCTGGAGTACGAGGGCAAGCACTTCACCCTCCCGCTCACCGAGGGCGAAGGGGTCACGGGTCAGGGCAAGGCGCTCAAGCTCAACGTCCACCCGCTGCGCAGCGAGATCCCGATCTACCTCGGCGCCATCGGCCGCAAGTCGGTCGAGCTGGCCGCCGAGGTCGCAGACGGCTGGATCCCGATCTTCTTCTCCGTCGACAAGTGGGAGGACGCCTGGGGCGAGCACATCGAGGCCGGCCTCCAGAAGAGTGGCCGGACGCGCGAGGACTTCGCGGTGTCGCCATCGGTGCAGGTCGCGATCGACGGCGACCTCGACGCCGCGCGTGGCCTGGTCAAGGCGGGACTGCTCCTCTACCTCGGCGGCATGGGCTCGAAGAAGACGAACTTCTACGCCGACCTGACCCGCCGCTTCGGCTTCGCTGAGGTCGCGGACGAGGTCCAGTCGCTCTACCTCGACGGCAAGCGCGAGGAGGCCTACGCGGCGATCCCCGACGAGCTGGTCGACGCGACGGCGATGATCGGCACCGAGGAGGAGGTGGTCGAGCGCGTCAAGCGCTTCGCCGACGCCGGAGTGGACCGCATGATCGTCTCGCCGATGCACGGCAACGCCGAGGAGAACGTGCGGACGCTCGAGAAGCTCGCCGACATGGTCGGCGCTGGATCACCTGCCTGAAAGGTCCACTAGATTGCCGCGACCTAGATTCGGCGGCGGTGTTTGTGGCCGCCGTTGATGCTTGTGGGTGAATCGTCCACATGAAGATCGGAGTCCCAAAGGAGAACGCTGAGGGAGAGCGCCGTGTGGCGCTCGTCCCAGACGTGGTCAAGGCGCTGACCGCCAAGGAGATCGAGGTGGTGGTCGAGCCCGGTGCGGGCGAGGGCGCATCCCATCCCGACTCCGAGTACTCGGACGCCGGCGCGAAGGTCGGCGACGACCCCTGGAGCGCCGACGTCGTCCTCAAGGTCACCCCGCCGACCGACCAGGAGGTCGGCCGCCTGAAGCAGGGCCAGATCCTGATCGGCTTCCTCGAGCCGCTGACCAACCCGGCGCTGGCCAAGGCCCTGTCAATCGCTGGAGTCACCAGCTTCGCGATGGAGGCGATCCCGCGAATCACGCGCGCGCAGTCGATGGACGCCCTCTCCTCACAGGCCAACCTCGGCGGATACATGTCGGTGCTGATCGCGGCCCGAGAGTCCGGCAAGCTCTTCCCGATGATGACCACGGCGGCCGGGACGATCCCGCCCGCCAAGGTCCTCGTCCTGGGAGCCGGGGTGGCGGGCCTGCAGGCGATCGCCACGGCCAAGCGGCTGGGCGGCGTGGTCACCGGCTTCGACGTCCGCTCCGTCGTCAAGGAGCAGGTCCAGTCCCTCGGCGGCCGCTTCCTCGAGGTCGAGGCCGTCAAGGACGCCGAGGGCGAGGGCGGCTACGCGCGGCCGCTCACCGACGAGGAGAACGAGCAGCTCCGCCGGAGCTCGGCGAGGCCGCGAAGCGCCAGGACGTGATCATCACCACGGCCCAGATCCCCGGGCGGCCCGCGCCGCGCCTGATCACCGCCGAGGCGGTCAAGAGCATGGCGCCGGGATCGGTGATCATCGATCTCGCCGCCGAGACGGGCGGCAACGTCGAGGGCTCGAAGCCGGGGGAGACCGTCGAGCAGGACGGGGTCAAGATCATCGGCCCCGCCAACCTGCCGAGCCAGATGGCCGGCAACGCCTCGGCGCTCTACGCCAAGAACCTGCAGAACCTGGTCGAGCTCCTGATCGACGACGAGGGCAATCTGAAGGTCGACACCGAGGACGAGGTCATCGCCGGCTCGCTGCTCACCAAGGACGGCGAGATCGTCAACGAGAGAGCCAAGGAGGCAGCAATCAATGAGTCTGATCACCGAGATCACGATCTTCGTCCTGGCGGCCTTCGTCGGCTTCGAGGTGATCTCGAAGGTGCCGACGACCCTGCACACGCCGCTGATGTCGCAGACCAACGCGATCCACGGCATCGTCATGCTCGGCGGGCTGATCGTGATCGGCTCGGCCGACGACTCGCTGGAGAAGGTGATCGGCGTGATCGCGATCGCCTTCGGCACGATCAACATCGTCGGCGGATTCATGGTCACCGACCGGATGCTCGGCATGTTTCGCGGCCGCGACCGCAAGCCAAAGACAGAAAGACGCCGCCGGCTCGGCTGCACCCCCGGGGACGGCTTCGGTGAGGGGAAGCGCTGAATGATTCCCAGTCGCAGCGCTGTCGCCCAACAGCGACTTCGTCACCGCCTGCTACATCGTCGCCTTCTCCCTGTTCATCTTCGGGATCCGGCAGGGCACCCACCCGAGCACGGCGCGCCGCGGCAACATGATCGCCGCGGCCGGGATGCTGATCGCCATCGCGATCACGCTCTCGACGGACGTGATCGGGAACGGCGTCCTGATCCTGATCGGAATCCTGATCGGAACCGCGGTCGGCGTGGTCGCCTCCCTCCGGGTGCAGATGACCGACATGCCCCAGATGGTCGCCCTCTACAACGGCGTCGGCGGCGGCGCTGCGGCGCTGATCTCCTGGTCGGAGTTCCGGCACGTCTCCGCCGGCGGCTCGAGCATCCCCCTGGACGTCTTCATCCCGATCCTGTTCTCCACCGTGATCGGCTCCGTCTCCTTCTGGGGGTCGAACATCGCCTTCGGCAAGCTCCAGGCGATCATCCCCAGCAGGCCCGTCCAGTTCCCGGGCCAGCACATCTTCAACGGGCTCCTGCTCGCCGCGATCCTCGCCGGGTGCATCGTCCTCGGCTTCGACCACGACTCCCCCTCGCAGGGCCTCTACATCGGCGTCCTGATCGGAGCCGCCGTGCTCGGCAACCTCTTCGTGCTCCCGATCGGCGGCGCCGACATGCCGGTCGTGATCTCGCTGCTCAACGCCTTCACGGGCCTTGCCGCAGCGGCAGCCGGTTTCGCCCTCGACAACGTCGTCCTGATCGTCGCCGGCACCCTGGTCGGCTCGTCGGGAACCATCCTCACCCTCGAGATGAGCCGGGCGATGAACCGCTCGATCGGGAACCTGCTCTTCTCCGGATTCGGCGCCGTCAGCGCGTCCGCGGGGGAGAGGGAGGAGCGCCCGGTCCACTCGATCGGCGCAGAGGACGCGGCGATCAAGCTCGGCTACGCGGACTCCGTCGTCTTCGTCCCCGGCTACGGCATGGCGGTTGCCCAGGCACAGCACGCCGTCAAGGAGCTCGCCGACGAGCTGCAGAAGCGCGGCGTCGAGGTCAACTACGCGATCCACCCCGTCGCCGGGCGGATGCCCGGCCACATGAACGTCCTGCTCGCCGAGGCCGACGTTCCCTACGAGCAGCTCAAGGAGATGGATGACATCAACCCCGAGATGCCGCGCACCGACGTGGCGGTGGTGATCGGGGCGAACGACGTCACCAACCCCGCGGCGAAGGACGATCCCAACTCGCCGATCGCCGGCATGCCGATCATCGAGGTCGACCAGGCCCGCGAGGTGATCGTCATCAAGCGCAGCCTCAGCCCCGGCTTCGCCGGCATCGACAACGACCTCTTCTACAAGGACAACACCTCGATGCTCTTCAGCGACGCGAAGGGCGCGGCCTCGGACATCGCCGCGCAGGTGGAAGAGCTCTAGCTATCGCCGTGGGGCCGGCGGAAGCGCGGCAGCGCCAGGCCGATGACGAAGCCGAGGATCGCCGCCAGCAGCAGAGCGAAGATCAACGGGATGTTGGTGGTCGAGAAGAAGAACTTCACGTCCACCTTCTGAGTGTTCTGCAGGACGAAGATCGCGGCGAGCACCAACGCGATGACCGTGATGTAGAACCTCGCACCGCGTTGCTTGCCGGGTGTCGGCGAGAGCTCGTCGGACACGGCGCGACCCTAGCACTGGTTCGGCGCTGATTGGCCGGTCTTCCATGACTCGTGCGCGCCTTCGGTCAGCGCGCGCCGCCTAGCTTCACCCGCGTGTGCTCGAACCAGATCGGGGCAGGGGACCGTCGAGTGGATCGCGCTGATCGCGCTCGTCTCGATCGCGCTCGGGTCGCTCGCCTGGCTGATCGGTCTGCGGTTTCCCGGGATGGCGCTCGCGTACGAGATCGGGGAGCGGATCATCTGCGCGGTCAAGCTGAGCTACGGCTGCCGGAGCGACCCCCAGCTCGCGGTGGCCTACGGGGACCTTGCGTCCGAGGTTCGCGACAACGCACCGCGCATCGTCTACGAGCGCGGCATGACGGCGCTGCCCGTCGACTTCCGCAGCTGCCGCTCGCCGGCGTGCTCGGACGGCCCGGAGACGGGGCGAGTGACGCGCTCGCTGGCCGGGCGTCCGGTCGCGGCGTTCACCCACGCCGTCGATTGCCGCGACCCGGCGCGGGGCGAGGCCCGCGGATACGACTGCACCGGCGAGCGCGCCGGGCGCGTCTACATCCAGTACTGGACCTACTACGGCGACTCCGCCACCTCGCGCGGCACCCCGATCCTCGGCGCAGCCGGGTACCACCGGGACGATTGGGAGGGCTACCAGGTGCGCATCGACCCGGACGGGCACGTCGACGCCCGCGCCAGCTCACACAACGGCTACAACGGCGCAGACGCTCCGGCGGTCGACTGGGCATCGGATGCCTCGGGGAAGGTGCCCGGCGCATCCGCGATCAGGGACGTCACCGAGCGGCTCGGACTCCGCGACGAGCGGGGATGGACTCCCTCGGAGGGGACCCTGTACGTCTCCGGCGGAAGTCACGCCGGGCACGCGACCGAGGAGTCGCTGCGCCGGGAGCTCGTGGGCCTGCTGGCGAGCACCCGGCTGGCCATCGAGGACAAGCGGCTCAAGGGTCCGCGCGCGCGCTTGGAGGAGCGACGTCGCCAGGAGCTGCTGGCCGACCGAATCGGCGCCGCGCTCTTCGGCCCCGCCGCGAGGACGACTCCCCGGGGCAGCGTCAAGCTGATCCCGATCGAGACCCTTCCCGATCGGGACTCCTACTCGTTCGCGATCAGCCCGCCCTGGCGGAAGACGGTCTATCGCGATCCGGAGCACCAGGGCACCGACTGAGAGCGATACGCGGCCTCAAAGATCAGTGTTTTTCCCTCTGGACAATCGTTTGAATCCATAGAGAATGCGCCGATGCCTTCGACTCGCCGCTCAAGGAGGAGCGGCCGCCGCGCGCTCGCGCACGTGGCGCTCCTGGTCGCTGCCTGCCTTGCCGTCGCGCTCCTCTCTCTGACCGTACTCGGCGGCGACCGGGTCCAGGCATCCCCGCCACATCCTCTCAACGGCGACGGCTTCCACCCGGGCGGCGGCAACGATCACCTTGACAACAGCGGGCACGACCACCATCCACATCCACACCCCCCGCCACCTCCTTCCCCGCCGCCCGACAACCCGCCACCCGACGAGCCCCCGCCCGACACCCCGCCGCCCGACAAGCCGCCGCCCAAGGTCACACCACCCAAGGTCACACCGCCCGTCGTGCAGCCGGCACCCACCAGTGCACCTGCCCCCACTCCGAGCGGCTTCGGCGGGGTCGCGGCCGCCAAGGCCAGCGGTAACACGAAGAGCGGCTCCGGCGGGCGCAGGGAGAGCGTGCTCGTCACGCCCGTGCCCAATCCGGCGACGGAGCATTCCGCCAAGCATGTGAAGAAGCAGGCGAAGCCGATCAGGGTCCTGCCGGCCCCAGCCGCTCCCATCGCCATCGCCGCGCCGTCAGCCCCGGAGTCGAATCCGAGCCGCTCGACCTTCGCCGACAGGCTCCTGGCGCCCACCGCGATCGACCTCTCCGCGAAGAACCTCGGCGAGGGAGGCATGCTCGCTCTGCTGCTCGCCGCGCTCCTCTACCTGCCGGTGACGATCTTCAACAAGGCGACGGAGAAGAATCACGACACCATCAAGCGCTGGTTCGCGCATCCGCGAGCGTGGCTCGCCTTCCTCTTCGGCTGGATCCCCTTCGCGCGACATCCGGCGGCGACGCTGACCGTCGGCGTGATCGCGAGCGCCGCCCTCTTCTCATTCATCGAGCCGGGGTTTCCAACCGAGGAGGGCGCTCTCCAATACCTGATCGGGATGGTGATCGGGTTCGGGGTGGTATCGATCGTCTTCTTCTCCACCTGGCGGCTCGTCCTCCACCGTCTGGAGCCCGAGAGCACGGGCCACTGGCAGCTCTACGCGCCGTTCATCGTGCTCGCGGCGTTCCTGGTCATCATGGCGCGGCTGGCGCACTTCATCCCGGGCGTCGTTCTCGGGACGGTCGCCGAGTACGAGCCCGCCAAGAAGCTGAGCACGAGGACGGCGGGCATTCGAGTCGCGACCACGTATGGGGTGTTGATGGTCCTCGGGCTGGCAGCCTGGTTCGCCTGGATCCCGGTCGAGCACGCGGCCGGCAGGGAGGGCGCGAGCTCGCTGACGCTGATCCTCGACTCGGCTCTGGCGATCACCTTCGTCTCCAGCCTCGAGTCGGTCGCCTTCGGCTTGATCCCGATGAAGTTCCTGGACGGCAACGAGCTCTTCACCTGGCACAAGGGGCTCTGGGCACTGATGTGGGGCGCGGCGCTGGCCTGGTTCTCGATCGTGATCCTGCACCCCGCGCTGAGCACCTACGGCGAGCTCAGCAGGGGCCGCGCTGTCTGGTTCGTCCTTCTCTTCTCGACGCTGATGGTGATCGCGCTGTCGACCTGGGCCTACTTCCGGCTGCGGGACGCGCGCCTGGCGCGCGCCAAGGAGAGCACCACCTAAATCGATCGTCTAGCGAGGAGGCATCCGGAGCGCGCCGTCCAGCCGGATCGCCTCGCCGTTCAGCATGGTGTTGGAGACGATCTCGCAGGCGAGCTGACCGTATTCCTCCGGTCGGCCGAGCCGGGAGGGGAAGGGGATGCCGGCGCCGAGCGCCTCGCGCTGCTCCTCGGGCAGCGCAGCCAGAAGCGGGGTGTCGAACAGGCCCGGCGCGATGGTATTGACGCGGATCCCTCGGCTCGCCATGTCGCGCGCGGCCGGCAGAGTGAGCCCGACCACGCCACCCTTGGAGGCCGAATAGGCGACCTGGCCGATCTGACCGTCCCAGGCCGCGATCGAGGCGGTGTTGACGCAGACCCCTCGCTCGCCCTCGTCGTCGGGCTCGTTGCCCGACATCGCCATGCAGGCCAGCCGCAGCACGTTGAACGTCCCGATCAGGTTCACCTTGATCACGTTGTGGAAGATCTCGAGGTCGTGGGGCCCCTGCTTGGAGGCTGTCCGCTGGGCCCAGCCGATCCCGGCGCAGCAGACCGAGATCCGCAGGCCCCCGGGGGAATCGGCGGCGGCGTCTACAGCCGCCTGCACGGGCTCCGGCTCCATCACGTTCACCTCAATGAAGGCGGCGTTCTCGCCGAGCTCGGAGGCAAGGGCCTCGCCCTTCTCGGCGTTCAGGTCGGCGATCACGACGGAGGCCCCGCGCTCGTGGAGGGCGCGAGCCGTGGCGGCGCCGAGCCCCGAGGCCCCGCCGGCGACCAGCGCGCTTGTCCCGTCGATCTTCATCGGCGCGGGAGCATATGCCAGGTGGCGCTAGTAGAGGTTCACTATGAGCACTGCGGAGGCCGTCCCGCCGGGTGTGGCACCCACGTTGAGTATCGCCGTCCCCGTCCCACCGTCGTTGTGGACGGACTGGACGGTCAGCGTGCAGCTGGCTCCTCCTTTCAAGCGCGATGAGCAGGTCGTCGCGTTGATCTGGAAGTAGCGCGCGCCCCAGCCGCTGATCGAGGCCGCGGGGATCCCGCTGGCGCGGCGGCCGGTGTTGCTGATCACGAAGTCTGTGGGAGCGCCGTCGATTTGGCCGATGGTCCCGAAGTCATGGCCGGGGGGAGAGATCGCGATCCTCGCCCGGGGCCGGCAGCTCCGCTTTCCGTGCACGCCGTGGTTCCTCTTGCACTTCCGCCCATGACCCGCCGCCGCGCCCGCCGACGCCGCCGTCGGGGCGACGATCGCGCCCGCGAGTAGCGCGACGATCATCGTCAGACCGATTCGACCTCTCCCACCCATGGCGGCGACTGTAAACGCCCACCAGCCGAGGAGGTTGCCTCGATAGTCTTGACAGATCGCGGAGGTTGCCGCACCGAAGGAGGGTGGTCCTCGTCCCGCTTCCGATCGCAAGGCCGAACTGGCCGAGCGTCTGGAGGAGGCGCGCGTCCACACCCTCAAGCTGATCGAGCCGCTCACGGAGGAGCAGCTCAACCGCGTCTACGACCCGATCCTCAGCCCGCTGATCTGGGATCTCGGGCACATCGGAAACTTCGAGGAGCTCTGGCTGGTCCAGCGAATCGGCGGCCGCGAGCCGCTGCGTGGAGACCTGGGCGAGCTCTACGACGCGATCGAGCAGCCGCGGAAGATCCGGGGCGAGCTGCCGATCCTGCGCGCCGACGAGGTCCGCCCCTATATGGAGCAGGTTCGCGAGCGCACTCTCGAGGTGCTGTCAGAGATCGAGCTGGATCCGGAGGACCGGCTGCTCGCCGACGGGTTCGTCTACGAGATGCTGCTCGCGCACGAGTACCAGCACAACGAGACGATGCTGCAGCTCCTGCAGATGATCGAGGCCTACGACCCGGTGGAGGTCGACGGCTCACCGGGCGCCGAGACGGTCGCGGAGGGCCCGGAGATGGTCCGCGTCGAGGGCGGCGCCCACGAGATCGGCGCTCCCGCGGAGGGCTTCGCCTACGACAACGAGCGACCGCGCCACCGCGTCGAGCTCGAGCCCTTCTTGATCGACAGGGCTCCGGTGAGCAACGGGGCTTATATCGCCTACCTCGAGGAGACCGGCGCCGAGCCGCCGATGTACTGGCAGCGAGACGGAGAGGGAGGCTGGGTCCGCACCGCGATGGGCCGAACCGAGGAGGTCGATCCCGGGCTGCCCGTGATTCACGTCTCCTGGAACGAGGGGGACGCGTTCGCCCGCTGGGCGGGCAAGCGACTGCCGACCGAGCCGGAGTGGGAGGCGGCGGCCGCCGGCGCGAGCTCGGACCGCGCCAACCTGGATGAGCTGTCCTTCGGCTGTGCCCCGGCAGGCGCGTACGCCGACTCGTGCGCCGATTGCGGTGCCGTGCAGATGCTGGGCGACGTCTGGGAGTGGACGAGCTCGGACTTCACCGCTTACCCCGGCTTCGCCGCCTTCCCCTACCCGGAGTACTCCGAGGTCTTCTTCGGCGACACCCACAAGGTCCTGCGGGGTGGGGCCTGGGCCACCCGCCGCAACGTGATCCGGACGAGCTTCCGCAACTGGGACCTGCCCGAGCGGCGGCAGATCTTCTCCGGCATCCGTTGCGCCAGGGACAACGTATGAACAGCATCGACTCCGCTACGACCGACCGCATCGCCATCGAGGTGAACCTGCCCCCGGGCGGACCTCTGTCCGGGATGGCGGCCGACGTCCGCGCCGGGCTGACCAGCCCCTTCAAGGAGCTCTCGCCGCGCTACTTCTACGACGAGCGGGGATCCGAGCTCTTCGAGCAGATCACCGAGCTGGAGGAGTACTACCCGACGCGCTGTGAGCGGGAGATCCTCCGGGGCCAGGCCGCGGAGATCTGCAAGGCGGCCAATCGACCCGCCAGCCTGATCGAGCTCGGCTCCGGCTCCGCGCGCAAGACCCAGGTCCTGCTGGACGCGATGAGGAACGCCAATTGCCTGGAGACCTACTGCCCGGTCGACATCTCGGAGGAGATCACTCGCGACACCGCAGAGCGGATCGCGACCGAGTACGAGGAGATCAACGTCCGCGGGCTGGTCTGTGACTTCGAGTTCGATCTCGAGCGCGTGCCGGTCGGCGGTCCGAGGGTGATCGCCCTGCTGGGCGGGACCATCGGGAACTTCGCCCCTCATCAGCGGGCGAGCTTCCTGCGCCGCATCGCCAACCTGCTCGACGCCGAGGACCGCTTCCTGCTCGGGACGGACCTGGTCAAGGACCCGGCCATCCTGGAGCCGGCCTATAACGATTCGAAGGGCGTTACCGCCGAGTTCAACAAGAACGTGCTCGCGGTCCTCAACCGAGAGCTCGACGCCGACTTCGAGGTCGACTCCTTCGAGCATGTCGCCCGCTGGGACCCCGAGAACCTCTGGGTCGACATCCGCCTGCGTTCACTCGCGAACCAGGTGGTCAACGTCTCGGCGCTCGACATGCTCGTCCCCTTCGGCGCCGGCGAGGAGATGCGCACCGAGATCTCCACGAAGTTCCTCCGTCCGGGGCTGGAGGGGATCTACGCCGAGGCCGGCCTCGAGCTCACCGACTGGTGGACCGACTCCGAGGGCCTCTACGCCCTCTCGCTCGCCCGCGCCGTTTAACTACCGACGAACTGCCCGTGGAAGCCGTACGGGATGTGGTGCGGCGCCTCGGCCCGCGCCAGCTCGCTGAGATCCGCGGCGTCGAGCACGAGCATGAACGACCGCCCCGACCGCGAGTCGAAGACCACCGAGAGCAGCACACCGGCGTCCTCCGCCTCGGCGTCCGGCGCCGCGACGAAGACCGGCTCGCCCGGCCCGCAGCCGTCCTCGGCCCAGACCCTGGATGAACCGTCGTCGGCGTCGATCTTGACGATCCGGTCGAGCCAGCCGGACTCGGCGCCCACGCCCCAGACGTAGCGGTGGCGGCGCTCGTTGCAGCGCCCGTAGTTGATCCGCGGCAGATCGAGCCCTTGATCGCCCAGCTTCGCATTCGAGACTGCGCCGCTCGCCGTGTTGATCCGGAACCGCCGCAAGTCGCCCATCTCGACGGGCTTGCCCGCTCGGAGGCGGTCCAGGTAGAGGTCTTGGACCAGCGTGGCGTCCGGGTAGGTACAGGCGTCAACCACCACCTCGCCGCCGTCCTCGTACGCGTTCACGTGGTGGAAGCAGAAGAACGGGTCGGATTCGAACGGGCCGGTCGCCTCGCCCGTGTTGCGGTCGATCAAGGTGAAGCGGGTTCCCAGCTCCGGCTTCCAGCGGTAGTTCTCGATGTAGGGACGCCCCGAGAGGGGAATGCTGATCGGGTTGACCACCAGCGGGAACTCGGCGAGAACGAGCCAGCGCTCCGTCAGGCCGAAGGAGTGCATGTACGCCGGCTCCTTGACGGGAAGCTCCCCGATCACTCGCGGCTTGGACTCGTCCGGAGGAACGAGGAAGAACCGGTAGCGGTTCCGCGGCCCGAGCTTGGCGGCGTAGTTGAGCATCCCGCCGCTTCCCCTGTCCAGGTGCGGATGTGCGGTGGTCAGCATCCCCGGCGTCTCGTAGGCGACGCCCACCGTCTCCAGGGTCTCGCCGTCGAACTCGACCGGGATCGGCGTCTCCGTCATCGAGATGTACCGCTCGCCGAGCTTGACCAGGTTCACGTTCGCGTTGTCGGAGATCTTCGGAGAGAACATCGAGAAGACCCGCGCGAACAGGGAGCGGCATGGATCGGTGGCGAACTCGGAGTAGACGATCTCGCCCTTCTCCTCCGCGGCGCGGTAGGCCTTCGTCTGGAGGAAGCGGTTGGCGTAGGAGACCTCGCCGTCAGAGATGCCGAAGCGGTGGAGCATCGCGAAGCCGTCGAACCAGTGGCGCATCGTCCGCTCGCCGACCTCCCACTTCGCGGGGCCTGTCCGGACGAGCGATCCCTCGAGCCAGTCGGGGAGCCGGCCCTCCAGCGGCAGCCGATCGACTCGGGTCTCGCGATCGAGGGAATCGAATCCAGCGGTGAGGTCCTGCTTGGCGGGAGCGGTCGATGCTGGATCCATGTTCCTCAAGCCTAGGGAGCCAGGGCTTCGATCAGCTCGCCCAGTTTGTCGGGCGTGGTGATCGGCGTGATCACCGGCAGGGTGATCCCGCCCTCGACGAAGGCCCCAAGGCGCTCGCGCATCTGCTCGGGGTGCCGAAGATGAACATCTCCTCGATCAGGTCCCAGGGTGCCTCCTCGGCCGCCTTCTGCCGGTCCTTGGCGTTCCAGGCATCGACCATCTCGTCGATCTTCTCCCCGTAGCCGAGCCAGCGGTAGAACGCCTCGTAGACCGGCACGGTGATGTAGGAGGAGAACATGAACCGGGCGAGTGGCTCTACCTGCTCCCGCTCGCCGGGAATGCAGAAGAAGCGGCAGAGCAGCTCGAAGCCGTCCGGCGCGCCCTCGAGCCCGTCAACGACCTTCGGCAACCCCGCGAGCGGCAGGAAGTTGGTGAATGCGCCGTCGCCCTTCTCGACCGCCAGGCGGAGCATCTTGCCCCGCAGCGCCGCCACGATGATCGGCACCTTCGTCTCGGGCGCGCGCTCGAGCTTGAATCCCCCGTCCGTCCGCTCGCCGGCGAGGGCCGTCCTCAGGAAGTCGATCGTCTCCGACATCTTGCTGAGCGGCTTCTCGAACGGCATCCCGTTCCACCCCTCGACGATCCGGTCGGACGAGGCGCCGATGCCCAGAGCGAAGCGACCGCCGGACGCGTCGGCGAGCGCAGCGGTCTCCTGTGCCAGCAGCGCCCGGCCGCGCTGCATCACGCCGACCACCCCGGTGCCCAGGCGGACCTTCTCGGTCCATGCCGACGCCAGGGACAGAGGCGTGAAGCCGTCGGGCCCGTTCGTCTCGCCGGACCAGAGGTCCGTGTAGCCGGCCGCCTCGGCGCGCCGGAAGAGCTCGGCGTTTTCCGGCAGCCCGATCCCGGTGAGCGGAACGGTCAATCCCCAGCGTGACGCCATAACCGCGACCCTATATGTGGAGTTCGGATAGGGTCGCGCGATGGATCTCTCCAAGCTGGACCGCTCGGAGATCATCGGCATGGTCGCCGCGGCGGTACTGGTGATCAGCCTCTTCCTGGAGTGGTTCTCGCTCTCCACGGATGCGAGCGTCGTCCAGCGGGGGAGCGATCCGGGCAACTGGGCCTGCGGCGTCGGCAACTCGAGCTGCAGCGGCTGGGACACCTTCCCGATCGCGCGCTGGCTGCTGCTGGCCGCAGCGGCCGCGCCCTTCATCCTGGCCTGGATCGTGGTGCGCGGACACGCGCTCTCCTGGCCGCGTGGGGAGGTCACTGCGATCGTCGGCCTCACTGCCTTCGTGCTGATCGCGTACAACGGGATCGTGAGCAAGCCGCAGAACGGCCTCGAGATCAGCCTGTCGTACGGCTACTGGCTTGCCTTACTCGCCTCCATAGGCATCTTCGTCTCCGGCGGCTCCAGGGCTGTGGAGAGCGGCGGGGGAGCACAGCGGAAACCGCCCGCCACGTTCTGACGGCGGCGCGTAGCCTCTGATCCGGTGCCTGAAGCCGACCCACACGTGATCTCGCAGGACGTCCGGGACCCGTCGCACCCGGACCGCAACCTGGCGCTCGAGCTCGTCCGCGTCACCGAGGCCGGTGCGCTCGCGGCCGGCCGCTGGGTCGGAATGGGCGAGAAGGAGAGCGCGGACGGAGCGGCGGTCGACGCGATGCGCCTGATGCTCGACACGGTCCCGATGGACGGCGTCGTCGTCATCGGCGAGGGCGAGAAGGACGAGGCCCCGATGCTCTACAACGGCGAGCAGATCGGGGATGGCAGCCCCCCCGTCGTCGACATCGCGGTCGATCCCCTCGAGGGGACCACCCTGACGGCCCGGGGAATGCCCTCGGCGCTATCGGTCATCGCCCTCTCGGAGCGGGGCACGATGTTCGACCCCGGGCCCTGTGTCTACATGGAGAAGATCGCGGCAGGCCCCCGATCGGCCGATCTGATCAGCCTCGACGAACCGCTCGAGGACGTGATCCGCAAGATCGCCGAGCGCAAGGGAGGGGAGACGAGTGACGTCACGGTGGTCATGCTCGACCGTCCTCGCCACGAGAAGGCCGTCGAGACCCTGCGCGAGGTGGGAGCCAGCATCCGCTTCATCTCGGACGGCGACGTGGCAGCCTCCCTGTTCGCCGTGATGCCGAACACCGGCATCGACCTGCTGTGGGGCGTCGGAGGGACCCCGGAGGGCGTGCTCTCCGCCTCGGCGATCAAGTGCATGGAGGGTCGGATCCTGGGCCGCCTATGGCCGCGGGACGACGAGGAGCGCAAGGCAGCGGAGGATGCCGGCTATGACCTGAGCCGGGTGCTCGACACCGACGATCTGGTGTCCGGCGACGACGTCTTCTTCGCCGCCACCGGCGTCACGGACGGGGACCTGCTCGACGGCGTCCGCTATCTCGACGACGGCCACGCCACCACCGAGTCCCTGGTCATGCGCTCGCGCTCGGGCACCGTGCGCCGGGTCCAGGCGACCCACAACCGGCCCAAGCTGCGCGAGGTGGTCGGAGCCCGCTATGGCTAGCCCTCGAGCGGTAGGGCTCCCGTGTCATCCGACTCATGCCGAAGTGAGTTGATCACCGCGCCGGCGAGCAGGGCCAGGCTGATCGCGTAGAACCAGACCAGGGCGATGAGGATGAAGCCGATCGTCCCGCCGATCCGGTGGAGGTCGGAGACGCTGGTGAGGTAGAGGGGAAAGATGTAGTTGCCGGCCGAGGTCACGAGGGCGAAGAACAGCGCCCCCGGCCAGACCGAGCGCCAGGGCATGTGCCCCTTGGGCACCGCCCAATAGATCGCCGAGATGATCAGGAAGGTGGCGACTAGGCCGCCGATCACGACGATCGCTGTCCGGACTGCACCCCACTGGTCGAGGCCGAACGGCAGACTGTTGGCACTCGTCAGCACGGCGCTCTCGACTGTCGGCACGGTCACGCTGGCCGCCAGCAGGAGGAGGAGTGCCAGCAACATGACCAGCGACCAACGCTTCTGCTGCACCCACCCGCGGCACTCGACGTGGTAGATCCGGCAGAACGCCGTGTCCATCGCGCCCCAGAACGAGGCCCCGATCCAGATCCCGCCGACGGCGGCGGCGATGCCGATGGTCGTGGAGCTGGCGCGGACCCGATCGATCGCATGCTGCAGCGTGTCCTGCTCGATGTTCGGGAAGAGACGCTGGATATCGAGGACGACGCTGTGCTCGATGTTCGCGCTGTTGACGACCTGGCCGAAGATGAAGAGAACGAGCAGGGCGAACGGGAAGACCGCCAGCATCAGGTTGTAGGCGACCATCCCCGAGAGGCCGGTGATGTTCTCCTTGTAGGCGCGATTCCAGAACGCCCGTGCCCAGGGTTGCCGCCAGAGTTGCCAGCGCGGAGGCTGCGCCTCAGAACCGCTGAGCGGCCAGACGTTCACGAGTAACGAACATCCAGGTAGGGGTACCTCGGTGAGCGTCCGGAACTTTCCCGCAACATGGTTGTTCTGTCTTTGGCATATGGCGTGCCACGCCTGCCGCACGCGTTGACTTCAAAAAGTAAAGTGGCTACCATAGGCACGGACGTAGAGGAAGACTCGCGAGTTCTAGGCGTGAAGACGGAAATCGAACGCGGATGCGGCCAGCCCGCTCCGCGTTTTTGTGGCCTTTGAGGGGGAATGGAGTAAAGGTTTCTCGTCAGCGGCCGACATGATTCATGCCCCGCCAGAATTGGGTAAACGGCCGGGCAGCCAGGAAATGGAAAGACAGCCAGGAAGGAAGAGCGTAGGCGAATGCTCGTAGCGGAGATCCAAGAACTTGAAGAAGTGAAGACGCTGGTCACCAAGGGCCAGCAGCTGGGCGTCCTGACCTTCGGCGACGTCGCCACCGCTGTGTCCGAGGTCGAGCTTGACGAGTCAGACGTCGAGGACCTCTACGGGCATCTCGAGAAGGCCGGCATCGAGCTGGTCGAGGATCTCGACCCGGCGCAGAAGTCCGCCGCCGAGGCCGAGCGCTCCGACGGCAAGCGCGGTCGCAAGCGCCAGAAGGCGCTCGACCTGAAGCCGGACATGACCACCGATTCCCTGCAGCTCTTCCTCAAGGACATCGGCAAGGTCAGGCTGCTCACCGCCGCGGAGGAGGTCGAGCTCGCCAAGCGGATCGAGCGCGGCGACCTCGACGCCAAGCAGAAGATGGTCGAGTCGAACCTCCGCCTGGTCGTCTCGATCGCCAAGAACTACCGCAACCAGGGCCTGCCCTTCCTCGACCTGATCCAGGAGGGCACGCTGGGCCTGGTCCGTGCGGCCGAGAAGTTCGACTACCGCAAGGGCTTCAAGTTCTCGACCTACGCGACCTGGTGGATCCGCCAGGCGATCGCCCGCGCGCTCGCCGACAAGGCGCGGACCATCCGCATCCCGGTCCACGTGGTCGAGAAGCTCAACAAGATCGGCCGCGCGGAGCGCAAGCTGGTCACCGAGCTGGGCCGCGAGCCCACGCCTGAGGAGATCGCCGAGGTCACGGGCATCGAGCCCGAGGAGGTCGACTCGATCAAGCGCTCGGCGCAGGCCCCGGTCTCCCTCGAGAAGCCGGTCGGCGACGAGGAGGAGTCGGAGTTCGGCCAGTTCATCGCCGATGAGCGTGCCGAGTCCCCCTTCGAGCGCGCCGCCGAGCTGCTCACCAAGGAGGCGCTGAAGGAGGCCCTCGAGAACCTCTCCTACCGCGAGCGCCGCGTGCTCGAGCTCCGCTACGGGCTCGGCGGCGAGCACCCGCGGACCCTGGACGAGGTCGGTCGCACCTTCAACGTCACCCGCGAGCGGATCCGGCAGATCGAGAACCAGTCGCTCAAGAAGCTGCAGTCCCTGGCTGAGGCGCAGAAGCTGCGCGAAGTCGCCTGAACGGGCGATAGGCGTTCAGTGCCTAGCGGCCCCAGATGACGGGGGCTCGCGGGTCGGCGTCTGCTTGCGCAGGCGCCGTTACCGCGAGCTGACCGCCTCAGCCGGCTCAGGTGGGGATGTCGCCGCCGCCGCCGTCGCCACCGGACGGAGCACACTGGCGCAGCGCCGGCGACCGATTCGCGGCGTTCTCCAGTCCCGCGCTACTGCCGTTGCCCACCCGCATCTGCGACCCGCGCAGGAAGGCCGGCGGCATCGGGTCGACCGTCCCTCCCGAAACCTCGTACCCGCCGCGATGGGAGTTCTCAGCCTCGTTGCAGACGGTCGCCGCCTGGCTGGCGGGAGCCAGGGTGGCGATGTACGCCGCCGCCACTGTGCCCATCGTCGCGAACGCCTTTGTCCTAGTTCTCAAGATGACCTCCGTGTCGTGCCCACGGCGTCCCGCCGTGCGGCGTTTTGGGTTGGCTTCGTTGGGCGCCTCGAACAGGGTCGTCTCAGGGGTCGAATTCCTTGAGATTTTTAGACGGACGAATGGCCTGGTCCGGTACGAGGGATGGCCGAATGACGATGGGGCTCTGGCGGCTGGATACCCGGCAACCTCACTTTTGCTGATCTAGCAACCCGTGCCCACGCCCGATAGGGCGAGGGATGGGCTTTAACATCGACAAGGCGCTCGCCTACATGGTGGAGCGCGAGGGATCGGACCTGCACGTCAAGGTGGACTCCCCACCCGTGGCGAGGGTCCATGGCGATCTCTGGGCGCTACAGGGCACGGATCCGCTCAGCGGAACCGACACGGAGAAGGCGCTGCATACGATCGCCGACGAGCATCACCTGACCGAGTTCGAGGAGAACGGCGAGGTCGATTTCTCGTATGAGCTCCCCGGCGTCTCCCGCTTCCGCGTGAACGCATTCCGGCAGCGCGGCGATGTCTCGATCGCGTTGCGGGCGATTCCGTTCCAGGTAAAGAGCATCGAGGACCTCGGGCTCCCGGAAGTGGTCCGCCGGCTGGCTGAGGAGCCGCGCGGAATCATCCTGCTCACCGGAACGACCGGCTCGGGCAAGTCGACGACGCTGGCGGCGATGATCGACCACATCAACTCGACCCGGGCCCGTCACATCGTGACGATGGAGGATCCGATCGAGTACCTCCATCACGACAAGCTCTCGATCATCAACCAGCGCGAGGTCGGGTCCGACACCAAGACCTTCGCGGGAGCCATGCGCCGGGTCCTCCGCCAGGACCCGGACGTGATCCTGATCGGGGAGATGCGCGACGAGGAGACGGTGCGAACCGCGCTCTCGGCCGCCGAGACGGGCCACCTCGTGATGTCGACTCTCCACACCCTCGACGCCAGCGAGACGATCAACCGGATCATCGACTTCTTCCCGCCCCACCTCCAGCAACAGGCGCGGGTGATGCTGGCCTCGACGCTGAAGGGGGCGATCTCCCAGCGGCTGATTCCCCGCATCGACCGCGAGGGGCGGGTCGCCGTCTCCGAGGTAATGGTCGTCACCGGGCGCATTCAGGACTTGATCCTGAATCCCGAGGAGACCGGCCGGATCACCGAGGTGATCGGCGAGGGCGACTTCTACGGCATGCAGACCTTCGACCAGGCGCTGCTCGGCTATGTCACAGACGAAGTGGTCTCGGAGGAGGTCGCGATGGAGACGGCCTCCAGCCCGCACGACTTCAAGCTGATGCTCGCCGCCAAGGGGCAACGCGCGAGCGGGATCGAGCAGGTGGTCGGCAACGGCGACGGCGCCGTGGGAGCTGAGATCGGATGAGGGAGGCCATCAACAACAACCCGAGAGTCCAGCTGGGCTTGCTGGCGGCCCTCGTGCTTGCGGCCGGATTGCTGTTCGCTCCGCAGTTCCTCGCCAAGAAGAGCAGCGACAGCGCGAGCAGCGCCAGCGCCAGCGCCTGCGCCGGTCAGCACTCCCGCCTCGGCTGCAGAAGCGACGACTGCCGGAGCGAGCGCTGCCCCGTCGACCGCTCCTCCGGTCGCGGCGCCGACCACCGTGACGCCCGACGCGCTGATCCCGGGCCCGGGCCTGCCGCGCCCGGTGATCGCCGCGTGGAACAGGGGGGAGACGGTCGTCCTCCTGGTCGTCCGCCAGGGCGGCATCGACGATCGGCTGGTGCGGGGATCCGTTCAATCCCTCTCCGGCGAGTCCGACGTGGCTGTATTCGTGGCACGGGCGAACCGGATTGCCCGGTACTCGAGGATCACCCAGGGGGTAGGTGTTTCGCAGGTTCCCGCCCTGGTGGTCGTCCGGCCTCGCAAGGTGAGCGGCTCGGTGCCGCAGGCTCAGGTCAGCTACGGCTTCCGCGACGCTCAGGGTGTTGTCCAGGCCGTCCACGACGCCGTCTACTCCGGCAAGGACGACCTGCCCTACAGCCCGAGGTGAGCTCGCAAAATGCGGGACCTGCCTGACTACCTGCGGCCGCTCCCAGGTCCCGGCGACGGACCCGGGGCGAGTGCCGCGCACGCCGCGGCGCCGGGCAATGAACCAGACGCCGGCGGAACACCCGGCCTCATCCCTCCGATGCGCCGTGGCCACTCCGGGGGCTTCATCACCGACGCCATCGTCGACCTAGGCTACGCGACCCGCGAACAGGTCGAGCAGACGATCGCGCAGTCGCGCGCCGCCGGGCGCCGACCGGAGGAGTTGCTCCTCGAGCAGGGAGCGATCGACTCGGAGCAGCTCTCTCGGGCGACCGCGGAGCGCTACGGGCTCGACTACGTGGACCTCGCCCTCTACAGCGTGGACATGGGGGCGGCGAACCTGATCTCCGCCAAGTCGGCGCGCCGGCACCAGGTGCTGCCGGTTTCGTTCGTCGACGAGACCACGCTCCTGCTTGCGATGGCCGATCCGACCAACCTGCTGGCTCTGGACGACGTGCAAATGGCGACCGGCCTCAACTGCGCCGTGGCGGTTGCGCCGGCGCACGACATAGAAGGGCTGGTCTCCAAGCTCAACACGATGCAGAGCACGGTCGCCGACGCGATTGCGGAGAACGAGGAGGAGGAACTCGAGGCGGGGCCCGCCGAGATCACCGACCTGCGCGCGTCGGCGCAGGACGGCCCCGTGATCAAGCTCGTCAACAGCATTCTCGGCCAGGCAGTTGCGGAAGGGGTCTCCGACATCCACTTCGAGCCGGAGGACGGCGACATGCGGATCCGGTTCCGGATCGACGGGGTTCTCCGGGAGACGGCGCGCGTTCCCAAGCGGATCGTCGCCGGCGTGATCTCGAGGATCAAGATCATGAGCGAGCTGGACATCGCCGAGAAGCGGCTGCCACAGGACGGCCGCGTCGGGGTGAAGATCGAGGACCGCCGGATCGACCTTCGTGTGACGACGCTGCCCACGCAGACCGGCGAGGGGGCCTCAATCCGGATTCTCGACGAGGCGGCCGCGCTGCGGACGCTCGACGAGCTCGGAATGGTGGGGGATCAGAGGGATCGCTTCGAGACCTCGTTCCGGAAGCCCTACGGCGCGGTGCTCGTGACCGGACCGACGGGGGCCGGCAAGTCGACGACCCTGTACGCGGCCCTTCAGGACCTGAACAACGTCGACAAGCACATAGTCACGATCGAGGACCCCGTCGAGTACAGGCTCCCGGGCGTCAACCAGATCGGCGTCCATCGCAAGGCGGGACTGAACTTCGCGACCGGGTTGCGCTCGGTCCTCCGCGCCGATCCAGACGTGATCATGGTGGGCGAGATCCGGGACAGCGAGACCGCCCGAATCGCCATTGAGGCCGCGCTCACCGGCCACATGGTGCTCACCACGCTGCACACCAACGACGCACCGGGCGCCGTCACGCGGCTGCAGGAGATGGGAATCGAGTCGTTCCTCACATCCTCGGCGGTCGAGTGCGTCGTCGCCCAGAGGCTCGCGCGAAAGCTCTGCCCCAACTGCAAGCGCCGGGTGGTGGTCAGTCAGGAGGTCCTCACCGAGGCGGGCTTCCGGGTCGGGACCGACCTCGAGGCCTATGAGCCCGTCGGCTGCCAGCGCTGTCACGGCGTGGGCTATCAGGGACGAATGGGGATCTACTCGGTGATGGTCCTGAGCGCCCAGATCAAGGAGATGGTGGTGAACCTCACCTCGGAGGCCGAGATCGCGAAGCTCGCGATCGAGGAGGGGATGCTCACCCTGCGGCAGTCGGGGCTGGAGAAGGTGCGCTCGGGCCTGACGAGCGTCCAGGAGGTCGCGCGCGTAGCCAGCTGACCCAACTATTTGGTGTCAAGGCACGAGCGCGAATGGACGATTGGTAACGGGCATGGAAGCGGCTGCCGCAACCCGGAAGTTCGACTTCGCGGAGATCCTGACGCGGATGGCGGAGGAGCGAGCCTCCGACGTCCACCTCACCGCGGAATTCCCGCCGGCCATTCGGGTGCGCGGGAAGATCGTGCCGCTGGTGGAATACGGCCCGGTTTCCTCGCAGGTCACGCGCGATACCGTCTACAGCCTGCTCAACGATGACCAGCGCAAGCGCTTCGAGCTGCACAAGCAGCTAGACCTCGCCTATGCGGTGCCCGGCGTCGCGCGGTTCAGGGTCAACTGCTTCTTCCAGCGCGGAGCCATCAGCGCGGCGTTTCGCCGCATCCCGCACCAGATCCCGCGCCTCGACGAGCTCGGACTGCCGAAGATCCTCGAGGACCTTACCCGCAAGCCCCGGGGATTGGTCCTGGTCACCGGTCCGACCGGCTCCGGCAAGTCGACCTCGCTGGCCGCGATGCTCGACATCATCAACGAGGAGCGCGAGGAGCACATCCTCACGATCGAGGACCCGATCGAGTTCCTCCACAACCACAAGCGCTGCATCGTCAACCAACGCGAGATCGGCGCCGACGCCGAGGATTTCGCGACCGCCCTGAAGTCCGCCCTGCGCGAGGACCCCGATGTGATCCTCGTCGGCGAGATGCGCGACCTCGAGACGATGTCCACGGCGTTGACTGCTGCCGAGACAGGGCACCTCGTCTTCGCGACCCTTCACACCCAATCGACCGCACAGACGGTCGACCGGATCATCGACATCTTCCCGGCCGAGCAGCAGGCCCAGGTCCGGATGCAGCTCTCGATCGGCCTGCAGGGAATCATGACCCAGCAACTGCTCCCGACCGTCGATGGCGCAGGCCGTGTGGTCGCCTGCGAGGTGCTGATCCCGACCCCGGCGGTGCGAAACCTGATCCGCGAGGGCAAGACGCACCAGATCTACTCCGCGATCCAGACCTCCGGATCGATCGGCATGCAGACGATGGACGCGCACCTGGCCCAACTGGTTCGAATGGGGCGGGTTTCACGCCAGCTGGCCGAACAACGGGCGTCAGTGCCCGAGGAGCTCAAGCGGCTTCTCGGTCCCGCCCCGCAGGGGCAGGCGGCGCCCACGGCGGCCGCGATGACCAACGGGGCCTGAGATGAGCACGTTCGCCTTCCGTGCCGTAGACGTTGCCGGTGTGCCATCGAGAGGGGAGGTTGACGCCGAGTCCAAGGGGCAGGTGAGCGAACAGCTCCGCGAGCGGGGCCTGATCGTCCTGGACGTCTCGGAGAAGAACGAGGCGTTCCGGCTCGAGTCCTTCTTCGATCGCTTCCGCGGGATCAAGACGCGCGACATGTCAGTCTTCGCGCGGCAGTTCGCGACCCTGGTCGCGTCCGGGATGCCGATGCTGCGCTCGCTCTACACGCTGGAGGACCAGACCGAGGACGAGAGACTGAGCGACGCGATCGCCGGTGTGCGCAACGACGTCGAGGCCGGCAGCTCGCTGGCGGACGCGATGGAGCGGCGCCCGCAGATCTTCGACACCTTGTTCCGGGCGATGGTGCGCTCGGGCGAGAGCTCTGGTCGCCTGGACGAGTCGCTCGACCGCATCGCCTACCAGCTCGAGAAGATGGACGCCCTGAAGAGGCAGATCCGCTCGGCGATGATGTACCCGGCGTTCATCTTCGGCGCGGCGATCGTGATCATGCTGGCGGTGGTCATTTTCATCGTTCCGGTATTCGCCAACGCATTCAAGCAGGCGGTGGCCGACCAGCCCGGTGCGTCCGCGGACCTGCCGTCGATGACGCAGTTCACGATCGGCATCTCCAACTTCGTGACGCACTTCTGGATGTTCTGGCTGCCCGGGACGGTCGTCGCGACGATCGGATTCATCCAGTGGAAGAAGACCAACGCCGGCCGGGCCCATTGGGACCGGATCAAGCTCAGGATGCCGGTCCACATCGGGGACATCGTCCGGAAGGTGGCCGTGGCTCGATGGTCTCGGACCTTCTCCGGTGCTGTCAGTGCAGGCGTTCCGATCCTCCAGTCGATCAAGCTGGTGGGCCAGACCTCGGGCAACGCGGAGGTCGAGAAGGCGATGGACGAGGTCTACGCCTCCGTGAAGGGGGGCGGCACGATCGCGCATCCGATCGAGACCAGCGATGTCTTCCCGCCGATGGTCGGGCACATGATCTCGGTGGGCGAGGAGACCGGCCAGATGGAGCAGATGCTGGCCAAGATCGCCGATTTCTACGAGGCGGAGGTCGACACCAAGGTGAAGGCGCTCACCTCGCTGCTGGAGCCGATGATGATCGTCGTCGTCGGGGGAATGGTCGGCTTCATCGTGATCTCGATGTACCTGCCGCTCTTCTCCCTCTATGACAAGATCCGCTGACTAACTGAATCCCATCTACCCATTTCTGCGTCGTCTCTGACGTAAGCACTTGAAGGCTGGCGGCCTTCAGGGGGAACGAGAGGAGTTAGCCGACGGTCATCACTGGCGACGACACAGGGGAGCCCGGGATCGACGTCGCACCCGACGGAGCGATCTACGTCAACGCCCCAGCGGGGCTGCTTTCCAGCCTCCCCGGCAGCCCGAGCTTCGTCTATCGCTCGTCCGATGGCGGCGCCAGCTGGCTGAAGACGCCACCGGGCCTCCTGGGCAACCACCACTCGCGGGGACTCGTGGACTCCCAACCCGTTCGAGGGCACGCCGGTTCAGGACAGGCAGTGGATCTCGACGCCGGGGGGCAACCGCGCATATCACCTGACCCACCAGATCCCGCTCGGCCTGGTGGTCTCGAAGTCGGTCGACGGCGGCTTGACGCATCCGCTCAGGACCATCGGCGCCACGCACGCTGGTCAACGCCGGCGCGTCGGTCTACCCGTGGGTGGCGGCGAGCGGCTCCAGGGTCGCGGTCTCGCTGTACCACTCCGACACCCCCGGCGAGCCCAATTCGGTGCCGGACAGCGCGGAGTGGTTCGAGTCGTTCCTCGAGAGCACCGACGGTGGAGCCAGCTTCTCGGCTCTGCAATCGGTCGACCCGACCCCGGTGAAGACGGGCCCCATCTGCACTCAGGGGACCGGCTGCTCGGGCGATCGTGAGCTCCTGGACTTCCAGTCGCTCACCCTGCACGGCGCCGGGCGCGCCGACCTGACCTGGACGCGGTCGATCGATGGTGCCGCGGACACGGAGCTGAGGTTCATCCGGGAAGGCTGACGTCACCGGGCGGAGGCCGGCGCCCTCCGGTCTCCGCCCATTTCCCTCCCCGATGGACGCAAGTACGAGCGCATTGCCCTAAGCACTATTTAGGGACTTGCTAAAGGCATTCGCTGCCGGGTCGATTCAAGGCGACGTAAAGCAAAAGCCAGGGCCTTGGTGATAAAGGCAAACCCACCGCGAGGTGGGGACGCAAAGCCAGCGGGGCTCCGAGAGCGATCTCAGAGCTAGCCGGGCTGCCACCGGGGTCAGAGACTTCCGACGGCGATAGGGGCTCTGGCAGCGAAGTTTGGACAAGGAGGTCCAGATGCTGCAGAAGCTCCGCAAACGGATGGCTAGCGAGAAGGGGTTCACCCTGATCGAGCTGCTGGTCGTCATGCTCATCATTGGAATTCTGGCCGCGATCGCGATTCCGACGTTCTTCAATCAGAAGCAGAAGGCGCAGGACGCGAACGCCAAGTCGATGGCACACACGGCGCAGACGGCGATAGAGACGTATGCGACCGACCACAACGGCAGCTATTTGAACGCTACCCCGGCACTGCTCCAGGGCATTGAGAGCACGATCAACACCGCGGGTCCCAATCCGTGGGTGGCCGTTCCAACCGCGACGGCTCAGAACTACACGATCGTGGTCACCAGCCCGAGCACGGGCAACACGTTCACGATCAACCGGGTCGGTGGAACCTTCACCTTCCCATGCACAACTGGCGGCACGGGCGGTTGCCCGACCGGCAACTTCTGGGGCTGATCCAGTTAGCCGAATCGCATGAGGCACTCGCTTGAGCCTCACGCAGAGCAGAGGGCGGGCCTTCGGGCCCGCCCTCTCTCGTTTCTGGACGTTCGGCGCGCGGCGTCACCCCAGTGAGCTCAAACGATCGGCCAGACCGCCCAAATCCTTGGTATCGCCGCGGGCGGCCGGCCTGCCGATGGAGGGGCAGGGGCCAGGAGGGCCTCGCGAGATGGGACGCCAAAGCCTGACACGGATGCGCCGCGACGAAGCGGGATTCGCGCTGATTGAGGTGCTGATCAGCGCCGTCTTGCTGATGATCGTCGCGGCCGGGGTGTTCCTCGCCTTCGACGCGAGCACCCGGGCCACTGCTCAGGAGCGCCACAGGGCCAGGGCCAACGATCTCGCGCAGTCGGACCTCGAGCGCATCCGCTCACTGCCCTACGCCTGTCCCCTTGCCAGTCCCAGCTGCACCTACTCGATCGTCAGCCTGATCACGCCCGAGTCGAGGACCGTCACTCAGGACGGAACCCCTTACACGATCGTCTCCAGGGCGCAGTTCCTGACCGAGACGCCGACCACAAGCGCCTGCACCACCGCTCCGGATTCCCGCGACTACCTGCAGATCAGCTCGGCGGTCACCTGGCCGGGCATGGGAACTCGCCCGGCCGTCACGGCGGCCAGCGCCGTCTCCCCACCGAGCGGATCCGTTATCCCCAACACCGGCTCGCTGCTGGTGAACGTGACCGACTCCCAAGGCGCCGGGATCCCCGGCGTCGGGCTATCCGGCAGCGGCCCAGCCTCCTTCAGTGGCACGACCGGATCGAGCGGCTGCGTGCTCTGGCGGAACCTGCCGGCGGGCAATTACACGATGCCGGTTTCCGGGGTGGCCGCGAGCAAGGTCGACAAGGACGGCAATCCGCCCAACGTGCCGCAGCCGCAAACCATCAGCGTGGTCGCCCAGGGGACCAACACGGTCAATCTGCTGTACGACACGCCCGGTTCGATCAGCAACACGAGCCCGATCCGGTTCGTGACCAAGCCCTATGGCGCCCTCTCCATCACCCCGCCGGTGGCTTCGAAGGCCGATTCAGCGATCCTCTTCAACACCGGCATGACGGCGGCCAGGCAGCTCGGGACACCGGGTACGCCGGTATCGGGGCTCTCGGCGAGCGGGCTATTCCCGTTCGGCTCGCCGTACTCCGTCTACGCCGGTACTTGTCAGGCGGATAACCCCGATCCAAACAGCAGTGGAGCCGGGGGCAACGCCATCCAGAACGTCCTCATCCCGCCGGGCGGCACCGTAAACGGGCCCACCATCGAACTGCCGGCGCTCCATCTCACCGTCGTCAACAACCTGTCGCAGCCCCTGGCCAGCGCCCGGGTCAGGGTTCAGGACAACAACTGCCCCGACTGGCCGACCGGCAGCGGGACACAGTTCTGGCGGAGCATGGGTCCGACCAACACCCTGGGCCAGCTCCCGGACCCCGGACTGCCCTACCGGCCATACGTGGCGGGCGATGCCCTCAACAAGGGCTACAACGTCTGCGCGGACAACGGCACCAGGCATGTCACGGCTACCAACGTCGACGTCTCCGATCTCAGCACCGGCACTGATCTCCTCCTGCTGATCCCAAACGGCGGATCGAGCTCTTCGGGGGTCTGCCCGTGAGGGACGAGAGCGGTTTCACCCTGATCGAGCTGCTGGTCAGCATGATCGCGGGACTCGCGGTGCTCAGCGCGATCGTGATGATGACCACGGTCGCGACGCACAACCAGGACCGGATCGCCAGGCGGGTGGAGGCCAATCAGCGCGCCCGGCCCGTGATGGCGTCGATCGTCAACGAGCTTCACTCGGCCTGTGTCGCCCCGCGGATCACCCCGGTGTTGGGCGACGGCACCGCGAACGTCAGCACGGGGAGCAGGATGAGCTTCCTCTCGGCGAGCGGCTCGGCGGTCACGCCTACCCCGGACGAGCACGTGATCACCCTCTCCGGCACCACCCTGAGCGAGTCCGTTTATGCGGCTACCGGTGGCGCCGCGCCCAGCTGGACCTTCTCCGGCACCCCCAGCTCGACGCGCCAGCTGCTCACCAACGTGTCGGCGCCGGGCGGCGTGATGTTCAACTACTTCGACTTCCAGAACGGTCAGCTCTCGACGGTGCCGCTGGCCACGCCGCTGAGCGCGACCGACGCGGGACGGACCGCCTACGTCACGATCTCACTGATCGCCTCACCCACGAACGGGGTCTCGCAGCTCGACCCGAACTCCCCGATCAGCTTCACCGGTTCCGCCGACCTGCGCCTCGAGTCCGCCAGCCAGGTCCCAACCCAGGACAACATGCCATGCAGCTGACCCGAGCTCGCAGACCCCTGAGCGGCGAGGACGGCTTCACGATGATCGCCGTGATCGGCGCGATCGCGTTGATCACGCTGCTGGTCACCGCCGCCGTGGCGGCGACCAACGGGGACATTCACCTGGTCAGGCGCGATCTCAACAGCAAGCAGGCCTACGCAGCGGCGCAGGCGGGAATCGCCGACTACGAGTTCCACCTGAACAACGACGTGGGTTACTGGACCAGGTGCACGAACCTGCCGGGACCGAACGCCGTCAACCAGGCCGGTGCCTCACCGCTGACGACCCGGCCCGTGCCCGGCGCGACGGATGGGTCCACCTATGCGATCGAGCTGCTACCGGCGACCGGCAAGTCGTCGTGTCTCACGAGCGATCCGGTGGGCACGATGCTCGAATCGAGCGGACCCAACATCGGAACCTTCCGGATCCGCGCCACCGGATTCTCCGGCCCTACGAAGGCCTCCATCGTCGCCACCTTCAAACAGGCCACCTTCCTCGACTACGTCTACTTCACCCAGCTCGAGACCTCCGACCCAGTCACCTACGGCTTCCCGAATCCGTCGGCTGCTCTCGATGGTGCCAACTCGCAGTGCACCAAGTTCCGGCGGGACGGCAGGGAGAGCTCGCCGATCCCGGGAACCAACAATCAGTTCTGCGATCAGATCGTCTTCGTCGGGGCGGACAACATCAAAGGGCCCCTGCACACCAATGACGACCTGAAGATTTGCGGCAAGCCGACCTTCGGCCGCTCGGCGACCGATATCACCGAGGTGAGCGCGCCACCGGTCGGCTGGTCCGGCTCCTCCTCCTGCTCAGGGAACCAGCCGACCTTCAACGGCCCGTTCGTGACCAACGCGCCCGTGCTCACCCCGCCGCCGACGAACTACGCGCTGAAGTCGATCGCGGGCCCAAACAACACATACACGGGCCAGACCGAGATCACCCTCAGCGGCGGAAACATGCAGATCAATGGCGGTGCATCCGTCCCGATTCCCTCGGATGGGGTCGTCTACGTACAGAACGGAACCTGCACCGGGAGTTACTCGCCCTTCACAGCTACGTACCCGGCTTCGTCGGGGTGCGGGAACGCGATCGTGCACTCGAGCAGCGCGTACACGGGTCAGCTCACCATCGCCGCCGAGAACGACGTGATCATCGACGGTGACATCAACCGCGCCAGTGGCAGCGGCGGGCTGCTGGGCCTGCTGGCAAACAACTTCGTTCGAGTCAAGCATCCGATCTGCCCCTCGACGAACCCTGGCTGCACAAATGGGAGCACTACGTCTGAGACCGCCAAGGGACAATGCAACAGCGGCACCAACGGAACTGGGTCGCAGCCGAGTCCGACCATCGACGCCGCGATCCTGGCGATCGCTCACTCCTTCATCGTCGACCACTACGACTGCGGGGCAAGCCTTGGGACCCTGACCGTCAACGGCGCGATCTCGCAGAAGTTCCGCGGGGCGGTGGGGACCATCTCAAACGGCAGCGTAAATACCGGCTACTCCAAGAGCTACAACTACGACGACCGGCTGCGCTACCAGGAGCCCCCATCCTTCTTCGACCCGGTGCAGTCAGCCTGGCACGTCCAGCGAGAGACCCTGGGGTAGCGCGATGTTTCCGATCGCATCCTTGGCGTTCGTCGGCGGCATCGTGACCGGCAGCTTCGTCGGCCTGGTCGCCCATCGGCTTCCCCGCGGCAGGTCGATCGTCGGGCCCAGATCCGTATGCGACTCCTGCGACGCCACGATCGCGGCCTACGACAACGTCCCGGTGGTCTCCTGGCTGCTCCTGCGCGGGCGTTGTCGCAACTGCGGTGCGCGAATCCCCTTGCGTTATCCGCTCATCGAGCTGGCGGTGGGTGCGGCGTTCGCGGCGACGGCGGTCGTCCTGCGCGGCGACCCGGCTCAGCTCGCTCTCGGACTCGTCTTCGTGGCGATGCTTGCCGCGATCACACTCACCGACCTCGAGCGGCACATCATCCCCGACTCGATCCTGCTGGCCGGCGCGGTCGCGGGCCTCGTCCTCACAGCCGCGACCGATCCGGCAAGCCTGCCTGAGCGTGGAATCGCCGCCGTTGGAGCGGGTGGCCTGCTGCTGGCGATCGGGCTCGCGTATCCACGTGGCATGGGCATGGGCGACGTCAAGTTGGCCGCAGTCATGGGTCTCTACCTGGGGAGCGCCGTGGCACCGGCATTGCTCGTTGGGGTCTTCTGCGGCGCGCTGGTGGGACTGGCGATCATGCTCGCCCGCGGCTCCGAGGCTCGCAAGCTGGCGGTCCCCTTCGGCCCGTTTCTGGCCCTCGGAGGGGTGGTCGGGCTCCTGGCGGGTGATCAGGTGATCGATTGGTACCTGAACGCCTTCGTTCGGTAGCCGCGTCTCATCAGTCTTGGGTATGGCGCAATCGTGCTTGGCAGCCGATGGGAGAGGAGACGCAGGACCGATCGCCTAATGCTCTCTGTGAAGAAGACGACATCCCTGGTTGGGCTCGACATCGAGTCGGGCAGCATCGCCGCGACCGAGGTGCAGCCCAACGGCGGCGCCGTCGGGCGCACCGCCATCGTGCCCCTGGAGCCAGGGGTGATCCGTGAGGGGGACATCGCGGACGGGGACGCGCTCTCGGAGGCCCTCAAGGATGCCTTCAGCCGCCACAAGCTGAGCAGGATCGTTCGCCTCGGGATCGCGAATCAGCGCGTCGTCGTCCGCACCCTCGAGCTCCCCCTGATCGAGGATCCCGGCGAGCTCGATTCCGCCATTCGGTTCCGAGCCCAGGACGCCATCCCGATGCCGCTGGATCAGGCGATCCTGGATCACCGCGTGATCGGAAAGCGTGATGGCCCCGACGGCAACCGCATGATGGACGTCCTCGCGGTCGCCGCCCGCCGCGACATGGTCCACTCGCTGCTGCAGGCCATGCGCAAGGCCGGTCTGAGCCCCGCCGGGATCGACCTGGCGGCGTTCGGAATGATCAGGGCGCTCAGTGGGTCGGGCGCCGCACAGCAGGAGCTCGGCGACGCGCCGCTGCCCGCAACGCTCTTCTGCCATCTCGGCGACATCACGAACCTGGCGGTGGCGCGTGGCGGCGAGTGCCTCTTCACCCGCGTCAGCTTGTTCGGTGTCGAGACCATCGCCGAAAAGCTGGCGTCCCGCAAGGACATTTCGATCGACGACGCGAGGGAATCCCTGATGGAGGTCGGCCTCGAGGAGGACCTCGACCTGTTCGGGGCGGAGGACGGAGTGGACGCAACACGGGAGGTCCTCGAGGAGGGAGCTACCAAGCTGATCGAGGAGCTCCGCATGTCGATGGACTTCTATGGCGCCCAGGAGGGCGTCACGCCGGTCGAGCGGGTGGTCCTCTGCGGTTCCGGCAGCACCATCCCTGGGCTCCCGCAGCGCATCCAGACGGGCCTTGGGCTCGGCATCTCGTTCGAGCTTCCGCAGGCCCTCTCTCATCTCGACCAGGAGGATGCCGCCCGGCTGACGGTGTCCTACGGACTGGCCGTCGAGGAGTGAGCTGAGGTGCGCCCGGTCAACCTGATTCCAAGCGACGAGCGCCGTGGCGACCGGACGGCGATGCGGACTGGCGCGTTCTCCTACGTCCTGATCGCCGCGCTCAGCCTCGCGCTGCTCGCGGTGATCGGCCTCGCCTTCACCAGCAAGCAAGTCTCCGATCGCAAATCCGAGGTTGCACAGCTGGAGCAGGAAAAGGCGCAGGCGACGGCCAAGGCTCAGAGCTTGCAGGCCTTCACGGCCTTCCGGGCCGCCCAGGAGTCACGCGCCGGCACCGTCTCCAGCCTGGCTCAGAGCCGCTTCGATTGGCAGCGGGTCCTCAACGAACTGGCGCGCGTGATTCCCGCGAACGTCTGGCTGGTACAGCTCGCCGGGACGGTGGACCCTTCGGTGTCGCTCGACGGCGCCCCCGATATCCAGACTCGCAGCAGCGTGTCCGGGCCCGCGCTCGAGATTGTGGGCTGCGCGCCCGACCAGGACGCGGTTGCGGGTCTTATCTCGAACCTCGAGGAGATCGACGGCGTGACGCGCGTCGGTGTGGATTCGTCGGAGCGGCCATCTTCGGATAGCACGGGAGGGTCATCCTCCGCGTCCTCGGACTCGGCTCAGGGCTCGACCGACGACTGCCGGACCCGAGACTTCATCACCCAGTTCAAGCTGTTGGTGGCGTTCGACGCCGTGCCGGCTCCATCGACGGCAAGTGCCGCTCCATCCGTCCCGCCGGGCGTCTCGACGCCCGGTGGATCGCAACTCGCCTCGCAGTCCACTCCGACCTCGTCTGCTGGAGAATGAGATGAAGGCGAGTGACCGAACGATCATCTTGGGTGTGGTTGTCGCAGGCCTCGCGATTGCCTTCTACCTCCTCGCCCTGGGCCCGAAGCGCGACAAGGCAAGCGAGCTCAGTAGTCAGATCAGTGACCTGCACGCCTCGATCTCTGAGGCGCAGCAGCAGGCGAGCTACGGCCAGCAGGCGCGCCAGGACTTCCCCCGCTACTACGGACGGATGGTCGTCCTAGGCAAAGCCGTGCCCGCCCAGTCAGACACGGCGTCGATGCTCGTCGAGCTCAATTCGATCGCCGATCACTCGAAGATGGACTTCCGTGCGATTTCGCTTAGTCAGGCCGCGACCGGAACGGGCACCTCGTCGAGCCCGGCTCCGACGAGCACGCCGGCAACGCCGAGCAGCACCCCGACTACCCCAAGCGCATCTACCGCGTCCAGCTCTACGACCGCCTCGGCATCGTCCGGAAGCTCGACGGGGACTGCGGCTACGCCCTCTGCCAGCCCGGTGCCGGCGACCGAGGCTTCCGCCGCGAACCTGCCCATTGGAGCGGTGGTGGGGTCGGCCGGTCTGCCGACGCTGCCGTACAGCCTCGCCCTGGAAGGCAATTTCTTCGATGTGGCCAACTTCATCGGGGGTCTGGACGGGTTGGTCAGGCCCGTCGACGACGGTGCCCAGCTCTCGCCAAACGGGCGGCTGTTCACCGTCAACGGTTTTGCGCTGAAGCTGGGAGGGCCGGGATCATCCGGCAAGCTCGATGCCACCTTCTCGGTCACCACCTACGTGACCGGGGACCAGGGACTCACCGCCGGAGCCAGCCCGAGCGGGCCGGCCAGCCCGGCTACGCCCCTGGCCCAACCCGCGAGCGCGGCGGTGGGCGAATGAAGCCCTGGAAGGTGCAGAAGTTCGTCGGGGACGTGATCTACGACCTACGCAGCCGCAACCTACTGCCGGTGGTCGTGGCGCTGCTTGTCGGGGTCGTCGCCGTCCCGGTGCTCATCTCGAAATCGAGCTCGAGTAACGCATCCAGCCCGATCGCTCTCAGCGCCCGGACCGCGCAGAGCCCGCCCGAAGGGCAGAGCGCAGTTGTCGGATACCACCCCGGGATTCGCAACTTCAAGCAGCGGCTGAATGACCTCTCGTCGAAGGACCCCTTCAAACAGCAGTTCACGGCGGCCGCGACGGCGCCCGCCCTGGATCAGGGAACAAGTACGAGCGTCAGTGGGGGCAGCTCGAGCACGACCGTCGGCTCCACTGGGTCCGGTGGCACCGGCGGCAGTGGAGGCAATGGATCGGGCAACAGCAAGGGCAAGACCAAGGTCAAGACCGAGACCCAGACCTACGTCTACGAGACCGACGTCCTGGTCGGCGAGTCCGGAGGCGCGCTCACTCCCCTCAGCCGCATTCCGCAGTTCACATTCCTGCCGGGGCCCGACAAGCCGGTGCTCGTCTACCTGGGCACCACCTCGGGTGGCACTCAGGCGCTCTTCTTGGTCTCCACCGACGTGAGCAGCGTCGGGGGGCAGGGGACATGCTTCCCGACGGCCGACAAGTGCCAGCTGCTGGGGCTCAATCCGGGCCAGTCAGCCGACATGGCCTACACCCCCGACGGCAAGACCTACCACGTGCGGGTCGCCCAGATCAAGCGCTTCACAAAGTAAAGCTTTGACGCTATTCTGGGGTGCGTGTTCGACCCTGAATGTCCTGTCTGCCGGACGGCGGAGGTCATCTCCGGCAAGTGGACCCTCCTCATCATCCGCGACCTGGCGGACTCCTCGCTCCGGTTCTGTGAGCTGGAGCGCTCCCTGGAGGGAATCAGCCCCCGCACCCTCTCGCTGCGCCTGAGGGCGCTCGAGGAGCACGGGATCGTCGAGCGCCGCACCTTTCCCGAGGTCCCGCCGCGCGTGACCTACCAGCTCACCGACAAGGGCGCCGCCCTCGTCCCGCTGATCGAGGACATGCGCACCTATGGCCGGCGGTGGCTGCCGGTCGACGAGCGCGAGCCCGTCAGCGCCGCCGTTTAGCTGCAAGCGCCCATTCACGTGCAGGAACGCCCTCGCCTGCGGGCGAATCCGACTTGCGTGACAACACTTGAGAGCACGACCGAGAGACTCGAGGAGGCGCTGAGGCGCCTCGCCGTCGAGGCCGCCGACCTGTTCGAGGAGATGCTGGCGGCCGGGGCGGAGATGCCATTCGATCTAGAGCCCACCGACGACGGGCCGCTGCCGATGTACTCCTACGCCCCGATGACGGGGCAGTTCATCGAGCGGCATCTGGCCGAGCTGCGGCGCCTCGAGGCCTTCGTCGAGGTCCGCGAGATTGCCGGCGAGGAGGGGGCGATCGGCTTCCTGGTCGGGCTCTGGGAGGGGAAGACCGAGTTCGCCGTGGCGGGCGACCGGCTCCGCGGAGCCATCGACGCAGTGATCTCGACGATCTCCTCCGACTCCGACGAGGCGACGCCAGCCGGCGAGGTGATCGTGCCGCTGGTCGGCTTCCACATGCCCAAGGACGAGATCGAGCTCGACGGGGTGCGGATCGTGCGCGCTGACCTGGTCGAGGACGCGCCGCTCGACGCGGTAGACGCGACGCGCTCCGGCGGCCGCGGGAAGCCCGGCTTTCTCGCCTGCCTGAGCTGCGGGCTGGCGGCGGTTGCCCCCGCTGCGGTCGTCGCGGATGACTTGAGGCGCGCGCTGCGCACCATGAGGCTGTTCAGGCCCGGCGCCGTCGGGCTGGCCGCCCACGGGTGGGCGAAGCGCAGCGGCGGCTGGGAGCGCTTCGGCACCGGGACGAGCCGCCCGCGCCAGGGCGGATACCGCCTGACCGGCAACGAGGTCGGGGACCTGGAGAGCTTCGCGCGGACCCTGAACGAGCGCGGCTCGAGGATGCCCTCGCTCGACTGGGCCGCATCCCGCTTCGAGCTGGGCGCCGAGCGAGGCTCGCTGATCGAGGCGCTGAGCGACTACCTGCTCGCCCTCCGCGGCATGCTCGAGGGCGGAGGGGCGGCGAGGACGACGCTGTCGGCTCGCGTCGCCGCGCTCGCCTGCGAGCACTACGAGCGCGAGCAGGGCCGGGTCACGGTCGAGCGCGCGCTGGCGATCGAGCGAAAGCTGATGAGCGGAGGGCGCTACCGGCCGGTGGCCGGCGCCTCGCCGCTGGACGTGATCGCGGAGCTCGAGGAGCTCCTGCGGCGCCTGCTCAAGGGACTTGCCACCGGAGAGCTGGGAGGAGACCTGCGGGCTGCCGCGGATGAGGTCCTGCTCTCCGAGGGTCTTTCCGCCACGCACGTGGAGACGCCGGGGATGGGGGAGACCGCCGAGTGGCGCCTCCCCGACCCGACGCCCGACGAGTCGCTGGATCTCTCGGCGATCTCCGATGGCAACCTCGGCGAGGACGAGATCTCCGTTCACAGAGCCGAAAACCCCGATGAGTCGGAAACGAACGAATTGGGCGATTTGTCCGTCCGCGGGGGCGAGGAGGATCGGCAACCGACGACGAGGATCGTCGTCGATGACGTCGAACTACCGGATCTAATGGCGACCGAGGGCGACCAACCCGCTCCCACCAGGCCCGCTGACGGGGATCGGGCGGATTGGTTCAGTGCCGGCGACGGCGAGCCCGAGTGGCCCGCCTTCGCGAGGCCGCGCAAGAAGGACCACGACGCCGATCGCGAGCCCTCGAAGGACCGCGTCCGCTACCTCTTCCCGGTGCCGGACGCCACGGACTGGAGCGTCGGTGAGCTCCGGTACGAGCGCAAGCGGTCACAAGGCCGCTGATTTCAGGAGCGGAGGGCGTAGCCCGAAGCGACTTGTGTTGGGCGGCCGCAGCTGACCGCGCCTGATGGCGAAGCCGTCAAGCGGCACCGCTGGCAGCTAAAGCCTCGCGCTGCTCCTCGGTCGCGAACAGGTAGCGATCGATCTTGAGCAGGGCGTCGAGGTCGTGGACGTCCTCGTCGAGATAGGGGACGCGGATCACCGCCTTCGGCTTCAGCTCACGCTCCAGGTGCCGGACGTTGCTCGCGTCACGCTGTGCCAGCGCCTGATAGTCCGCGAAGTTCTGGGCGACCCGCTCGGCCAGCTTCTCGTCCAGGAGACCGTTGAGGTCGGCCTCGGCGGCGCCCTCGGCCTCCTCGTCGGCCTCGTAGTGGACCTTGTTGACGATCACCCCGCCGACGGGCAGCTTCGCTTCGACCAGCTTGCGGTGGAAGTAGACGGCCTCGTCGATCGGCTCGCCCTGCGGCCCGCAGACGATGACGAAGGTGGTGGCGGGGTCGGCGAGCAGCTCGGAGACGCGCTTGGCACGCTCGCGGAAGCCGTCGACCATCCCGCTGAAGGCCTGGAAGAACTCGCTCAGGTCGGTGAGCAGGTCGAGGCCGGTGACCCGCTTGAGCACCCCGAAGACCATCGAGCTGCCTCGCCCGACCACCCTGGTCGCGATCCCGGTCGGCTTCATGAACATCTGCATGCCGCGGCCCTCGATGAACTGCGTGAGCCTCTTGGGCGCGTCGAGGAAGTCGAGTGCGTTGCGGGAGGGGGGCGTGTCGAGGACGAGGAAGTCGTAGCGGCCCTCCTGGTGGATCTCGAAGAGCTTCTCCATCGCCATGTACTCCTGAGAGCCCGCCAGGGCGTTGGAGAGCTGGCGGTAGATGCGGTTCTGGAGGATCCGGTCGCGCGTCTCGGCGTCCGGTGCGTGCTTGCGCACGAGCTCGTCGAAGGTCGCCTTGGCGTCGAGCATCATCGCCCAGAGCTCGCCGTGCATCTCGATGCCGGCGCGGTCGAAGAGCTTTGGGTCCACCTGCCTCGGCGTGTTCTCGAGCTCCTTCAGCCCCAGGGAGTCGGCGAGGCGCTTGGCGGGGTCGATCGTCAGCACGCACACCTTCTGGCCGCGGGCTGCGAGCCCGGCCGCCAGCGCCGCGGAGGTCGTGGTCTTGCCGACCCCGCCCGATCCGGCGCAGATGCAGATGCCGCGGCCGTCTGTGATGTCGGTGATGCTGGGCATCAGATGGCCATCTCTAGACCAGCGCCCCGGCGAGCCGCTCCAGCGAGGGCACGTCGAGCGAGGGCTTGAAGATGAACGGCAGGGTCTTGACGGGCGAGGAGACGGCCTTCTTCAGCCGTTGCAGCTGCTCCCGCTGGGAGCGCGAGCGGCGGAATTCCGAGAGCGCTGCCCGCACCGCCGCCTTGGCCGGCCCCTCGGCCTCCTCCAGCGCCCTCTCCAGCTCCGACGCCTCGCCTCTGGCGAAGCGCTCGGGATAGAGAGCGTTCATGTAGACGCGGTCGACGGACATACCGATGTCATTGGTGAGCTGCTCCTCGAGGGAGGCCGACTCGTTGACGGGCATCTCCTCGGGCAGGGAGACGATCGCCACGCCGGTCGCGTCGTGGTCGGTGATGAACCGGTCGAGCTCCCGTGCCTGGTTGTGCACCGGGCCGACTCGCGCGATGTTCGCGAAGGTGCGCGGCGTCTGCAGGAAGCCGATCCCGTGACCGGTCGCCGGGGCGTCGACGATCACCAGGTCGTACTCGCGCGCCTTCTTCACCCTGCGGTTGGGCTGGGAGAGCTCCCAGATCTTCCCGATCGTCACCAGCTCCTTCAGGCCGGGCGTGGCCGCGGCCAGGTAGTTGAAGATTCGGGAGCGAACGAGCATGTCGCGCATGGCTCGGACCTTGAGCTGGAGCAGCAGGTACTCGCGCAGGGAGTGGTCCGGGTCGATCGAGATCGCCCAGAGGTCGTCGGAGACCTCGACCTCGTGGAATCCCACCTCGGCGCGCCTGAAGACGCGCGAGGCGGTCTCCTGGCCGCCGATCTCGCAGACGATCGTCCGCTTGCCCCGGGCGGCCGCGGCGAGGCCCAGGGCGATGGAGATCGTGGACTTGCCGACGCCTCCCTTGCCGGTCACGAAGACGAGGCGCTTGTCGAGTAGCTCAGGCATGCGGGCGGATTCTTCCAACTTCCGACAATGGGAAGGAATGCGGGCCTCGCCTGCGAAATAGCGCGCTTAGATGCCAAGTTTCCGCCGAAAGCAGACCGCTGAGAAAGCGGATGAGGCCGGGCGCATGAGGCCCGAGGACCTGGTCCAGCCCAAGCCCGAGAAGGAGACGGGTAAGGCTGACAAGTCCCCGAAGAAGGGCTCCAACACAAAATCGGCCGCCGGACGATCCAAACAGCCCGAGGCCCCCAAGAACAAGGGCCCGGCCAAGGTGATCGCCTTCGCCAACCAGAAGGGCGGTGTCGCCAAGACGACCACCGCGCTCAACCTCGCCGTCGCCTTCAAGGAGTCGGGCCACCGCGTCCTCGCGGTCGATATGGACCCGCAGGGCAACCTGACCATGAGCCAGGGAGTCGACCCCGACAAGGTCGAGAAGAGCATGTTCGACGTGCTCGTCCACCGGACCCCGATCCGCGAGATCATCGTCGAGCGCGAGATCGACGTCGCCGTCGCCTCGATCGACCTGGCCGGCGCCGAGATTGCGATGAGCACCCAGATCGGCCGCGAGCGGGCGCTGGAGAAGGCGCTCGACGAGGTCAAGGACGACTACGACTTCATCTGCATCGACACCCCTCCGAGCCTCGGCCTGCTGACCGTGAACGCCCTGACCGCCGCCAACAAGGTGATCGTGCCCGTCCAGTGCGAGTACCTCTCGATGCGCGGGCTCGTCCAGCTTCAGAACACGCTCACGATGATCCGGGAGAACCTCAACCCCGGCGTCGAGATCGAGGGCATCCTGCCGACGATGCTCGACTCGCGGACCGTCCACGCCAAGGAGGCGGTGGAGATCCTCGAGGAGAACTTCGGCGAGCTCGTCTTCAAGTCGCGGATCCGCAAGGCGATCAAGTTCGCTGAGGCGCCGGTCCGCGGAACGTCCGTCCTCAAGTACGACCCCACCGGAAAGGCCGCGGGCGCGTACCGCGACCTCGCAAAGGAGGTCCTCACTCATGGCTCGTAGGAAGCGCGCCAGCATGCGCGAGGGTCCCCTCGCCGATCTCTTCCGCTCCACGGAAGAGTCCGTCCCGCCCGACGAGGTCAAGGTGACCGCGAACGGCGGCGGCACCAAGCCGGTCGAGGTCGCCGTCGAGGAGCCCATCCAGGAGACCCCGCTCCCCGAGCCGGTCCCCGAGCCGACGCCCGAGCCGGTCCCCGAGCCGACCCCGGACCCCGTTCCGGACCCGCTGCCCACCCCCGATCCCGTCCCCGAGCCGACCCCGCCGGAGCCGGTCGCCGAGGCCGAGGTCGAGGAGATCGAGATCCATCACGAGGGCCTCGAGCGCCTGATGGGCGGAACCGGCACCGACGTCCGCCCTGCGTTCGGCCGGGAGGAGCCCGATACGTCCTCTCCGACCCGTCAGCCGGTCGTCCCGCGAACCCACCAGGCCGTCCTGCGGGTGGTCGGCGTGGGCGGCGCCGGAGTCAACGCCGTCAACCGCATGGTCGAGGCGGAGCTGCCCGGCGTGGAGTTTCTGGCGATCAACACCGACCTTCAGTCCCTGCAGAACTCGAACGCGGACGTGACGCTCCACATCGGTGCCGAGCTCACCCGCGGCCTCGGATCGGGGTCTGACCCCAGGGTTGGCTATCGCGCCGCCTTCGAGGAGCAGGACAAGATCAAGGACCTGCTCAAGGGCTCCGACATGGTCTTCCTGGCCTCCGGGTCCGGCGGTGGGACCGGCACGGGCGCCGCCCCGGTCGTCGCCAAGCTCGCCCGCGACATCGGCGCGCTCACGGTCGCCGCTGTCACCAAGCCGTTCTCCTTCGAAGGCGCCCGCCGCATGGCACAGGCCGAGGAGGGCATCGCCGCCCTCGGCAAGGAGGTCGACACGATGATCGTCGTGCCGAACGAGCGCCTGCTGACGATCCTCGAGCGGCGCACCTCGATCGTCGATGCCTTCAAGGTCGCCGACGACGTCCTGCGCCAGGCGGTCCAGGGCATCTCCGACCTGGTCATGCTGCCCGGCCTGATCAACCTCGATTTCGCCGACGTCCGTACGACCATGATCGAGGCCGGCGACGCGATCCTCGGCATCGGCATGGGCTACGGAGAGCACCGGGCGACGATCGCCGCCGAGAAGGCGGTCTCCTCGCCGCTGCTCGAGACCTCGGTCGAGGGCGCGCGCTCCATGCTTCTCTCGATCACCGGCGGTCCGGACCTCTCGCTGATCGAGGCGAGCGAGGCCGCCGAGGTGGTCAAGTCGGCCGCCCACCCGGAGGCGGAGATCATCTTCGGCGCCAGCGTGGACGACGACATGAGCGAGGAGGTCTGGGTCACCGTGATCGCCACCCGCTTCGACGACGCCTTCTCACACCGTTACCGCCGAGACCGGCGCGACGAGCTGCGCGAGCCGCACGATCCAGATCGGGACGCGGCGCTCCGGCCCGAGCGCTACTCCGACCCCGCAGCCGACTGGCGCGGGGGCGGTGGTGCCCAGCCGCGCCGAGGCAGCGCGGACGAGCTTTATGGAGACGGCGTCTGGGGTCGCGGCGGCCTGGACCGCCGCCCCACGGAGCCACGCAACATCGACGGCAGGATCCTCGACGTGCCGGAGTTCTCCCCCGGGGACTGAGAAGCACCGAACCCACCTACGCTCCCAGCATGAGCAGTCCAAGGGGAGTGGTGGCGGCGGGCCATCCGCTGACCGCGGAGGCCGGCGCTGAGGTCCTTCGTGAAGGTGGCAACGCCGTCGACGCCGCGATCTGCGCCGTGCTCACCTCGTTCGCCACAGAAAGCCAGCTGACGGGCTTCGGGGCGGGCGGATTCATGATGGTCCACCAGGGCGGGGAGCCGGACACGCTGATCGACTTCTTCGTCGCCGCCGGCGGTGCCGACGGCGTTGAGCGGAGGGCGGAGCTGGTGCCCATCCCCGTCTACTTCGACGAGACGCCCCAGACCTTCAACTGCGGGGCGGCCTCGTGCGGCGTGCCGGGGAACCCGGCCGGCCTGGAGCACGCCTGGCGGCGCTTCGGTTCGGTGCCGCTCGAGCGGCTCGCCCGCCCAGGCGTCGAGCTTGGCCGCGAGGGCGTGACGTTGACCCGGGAGGCCGAGTACTTCCACGAGATCCTCCACCCGATCCTGATCTCGACGCCGGAGTCCGCCGCCCTCTACACGCCCGATGGCGAGCAGCTGGTCGAGGGCGACACCTTCCACTACCCCGAGATGGCCGACGCGCTCGAGCGCTTCGCCGCCGACGGCGCCGAGCCTTTCTACAGGGGAGAGGTGGCGCGAGCGGTCTGCAACTGGGTGCGCGAGCGGGGCGGGACGCTAGGGGTCGACGACATGGCTGCCTACCAGCCGATCGAGCGCCGCCCGGTCACCGCCCGGTTCCGCGAGCACGACGTCCTCACCAACCCGCCGCCGTCCTCGGGAGGAATCCTGATCGGCTACTCGCTCGGCCTGCTCGAGCGGCTCGGCTCGAGCAGCGGGGTGGAGGAGATCGTCGCCGCGACCGAGGCGGCCAACGCCAGGCGCTCGGACGACTTCCACGAGGGGCTGCACGACGAGGAATACGTCAAGCGCTTCCTCGCCTCGGACCTGGACGCCGTCGCCTCAGGGATCCGCGATGGAGAATGGGTGGGAGGCCGCGGCGGGGCCGGCGGCCCCGCCGACCCCCCCGATCGCATCGGGTCGACCACCCATCTCTCGGTCCTGGACGCCGACGGCAACTGCGCGTCGGTCACCTGCTCCAACGGAACCGGCTCCGGGGTCGTCGTTCCAGGCACCGGGGTGCACGTCAACAACATGCTCGGCGAGGAGGACCTCAATCCGCATGGCTTCCACCGGATCCCGCCCGGGCGGCGTGTGAGCTCGATGATGTCCCCGACCCTCGCCATCCGGGACGGCGAGGTGGTGCTGGGACTCGGTAGCGCCGGCTCCAACCGGATCCGCTCGGCGATCCTGCAGACGGTCGTCAGGGTCCTGGATCAGCGGATGGACGCCGAGGAGGCCGTGCGGGCGGGGCGCCTCCACTTCGAGGCCGGGACGGTGCAGGCGGAGCCCGGGGTCGAGCAAGGCGCGTTGGACGACTTGGAGAACCGCGGCGTCCCCGTGGTCTCCTGGAAGCGCAAGAACCTCTTCTTCGGCGGCGTCCAGGCGGTGAGGCGGGACCCGGCGACCGGCGAGCTCAGCGGAGGCGGCGACCCCCGCCGCGGCGGCGCCGTCGCGTTCGCCTGACTACTCCGGCAAGCCGGGGAAATGAACCTTGCCGTTGCCGCTGGCGCGCTCGGCCGCCTCCTCCGCGCGCTCCAGCGCCTTGCCGACCGCGCCCAATGCGTTGGCCAGCAGCGCCATCCGATCGTCCTCGTCGCGCATCTCGAGCAGCTGCTGCTTGGTCTCCGGCGGAAGCTCGATGCGGGCCGCGATCGCGTAGGCGGATGCGCCCTCGAGCTCCTCGGGCTCCGGGCGCTCCCCGGTTGCCCGCTCGGCGAGCTCCGCGAACGTCTCGCGCGCGGCGGTGGCGGAGGCTTCGTCGATCGGCGGCACATCCTGGTCCGGGATCAGCTCGACCTCACCGGTCGGGAACTCGGGTGACTCGAAGCGGTCGAGCACCTTGAACGGCGCCTCGCCGCTGACCACGATGTTCATGCGCCCGTCGTCGAAGCGCTCCAGCACGTCGTCGATTCGCGCGGTGCAGCCGATGGAGCGCGCGCCGTCATCATCTCGCAGGACGACTCCGAAGGGCTCTCCCTGCTCGAGCGCCGTTCCGACCATCCTCTTGTAGCGCTCCTCGAAGATGTGCAGCGGGACCTGCTCGCCTGGAAGCAGCACAAGGGGCAACTCGAAGATCGGAAGCTCGAGACCCGCCATCCCCGCCGATTCTAGGATGGAGCGGTGGCGGGCATCGACTTCGAGGGGGAGGGCTTGCTGGAGTGCCTCAGCGGTCATGCCCGCGAAGCACGGCTCGCCCTGCTCCAGGAGCTGGCCGAGACGGGTGTGCCTCTCGGGGAGCTGAAGCGAGCGGTCGAGGAGAACCGGCTGGTGCTGCTGCCGGTTGAGCGCGTCTTCGGCGCCGGTGAAGAGCACTACACGGCCGCGGAGATCGCCGAGGGCGCCGGAATCGATCAGGACTTCCTATTGCGCCTGCTGCAGGCGCTCGGAGCGCCGATTCCAGACGACCATGGGCGGGCCTACACGGACGGTGACCTCGAGGCCGCCAAGCGAGCGAGGCTCTTCATGGATGCGGGACTCCCGGCGGAAGGCGTGCTCGAGACCTCCCGCATCATCGGCATCTCGATGGCGAGCCTCGCCGACGCCAACCGGGACATGGTGGGCTCGGTGTTCACCGAGCCGGGGATCGACGAGCGGGAGCTGGCCCTCCGCTACGCGGCCGCCGCGAAGACGATGCCGCCACTGCTCGGCGAGACGCTGCTGCATGCCTACCGAATCCATCTCCGGGAGGCGATCCGCCAAGCCGTGATCACCGAGGCCGAGCTGGCGGAGGGGAGGCTGGCCGGCTCCGACGACGTCACGATCGCGTTCGCGGACCTGGTCGGCTTCACGCGACTGGGGGAGTCGCTCGAGATCGAGCAGATCGGCGAGATGACGGGCCGGCTGTTCGAGCTCGCCTCCGAGGCAGCCCGGCCGCCGGTGCGGCTGGTGAAGATGATCGGGGACGCGGCGATGTTCTCCTCCAGGGATCCACTGCCTCTGGTCGAGGCGGTCGTCGCCCTGGTCGGTGCCGCAGGCACGGATGAGATCCCGTCGCTGAAGGCCGGCGTCGCGACGGGCCCGGCGCTGGGGCGGGGGGGCGATTGGTACGGGCGCCCGGTCAATCTCGCGGCCAGGATCACGAGCTTCGCGCGGCCGGACAGCGTCCTCGTCGCTGAGGAGGTCAGGGAAGCGCTGGAGTCCGCCGACGGCGACCGCTTCAGCTTCTCCTTCGCCGGCAAGCGCCGCTTCAAGGGGATCAGCGAGGAGACGGCGGTGCACCGCGTGCGGGCGACAACCCCCTGAACCTGGGGTCAGGTCTTGCATTACGACATGTGGCATTGCAAGACCTGACCCCTTGGTTAATCCGGACGTAATCAGCGGCCGTAACAGTCAGCAGATCTCCGAGTCTGGACCCAAATGGCACTGTTGATGCTCTTCGCGCTCGTCGCCGGGGCGGGCACGGCGCTGTCCCCGTGCGTTCTGCCGATCCTGCCCGCGATCCTGGCGGCCGGCGTCACCGGGGACAGGCGCAGGCCGCTCGGGGTCGTCACGGGGCTTGCTCTCTCCTTCACCTTCGCCACGGTTGCGCTGGTCTACGTGATCAACGCCCTCGGGCTGCCGAACGGCTTCGCGCGCGACCTTGCGATCGCGGTCCTCTTCGCCTTCGGGTTCTCGCTGCTGATCCCGCCGATCGGCGACCGGGTGGAGGCGTTCGCCAGTCGCCTGGCGCCCGGGCCGGCCCGCTTCCGAGGGGACGGCTTCGGCTCGGGACTGATCGTCGGCGCCAGCCTCGGCCTCGTCTACGCCCCGTGCGCGGGGCCGATCCTGGCCGGGGTGATCGTCGTCTCGGCGGCGCAGGACTTCACGGCGGGGCGCCTCGCAGTAGCCCTCTCGTACGCGGTCGGCTCCGCGATCGTCCTCTACCTGCTGCTGCTCGGCGGCAGGCGGCTCACGAAGCGCCTGAACCCCGTCCGGGGGCGGGTGCAGATGGCGATGGGCGCCGTGATGGTGCTCGTCGCGGTCGCGATGACCGCAAACCTGGACGTCCGCTTCCAGACCGCGATCGCGAGCGACCTGCCGAGCGTCCTCGTCAACCCGACCGGCGATCTCGAGAAGACCAAGGCGATCTCGACCGACCTGGCCTCCGTGAGCCAGCACGGCACACCGGTCGTCCCGGCGTCCGAGCTCAACCAGCCGGTCAGCCTCCAGACCTACGGCCAGGCGCCCGACTTCACCGGGACGCAGGATTGGTTCAACACTCCCGGGGGCGAGTCGCTCTCCATGAGCGACCTCCGCGGCAAGGTGGTCCTGATCGATTTCTGGACCTACACCTGCATCAACTGCATCCGCACGCTGCCCTACCTGGAGGCCTGGCAGCAGCGCTACGGGAACCAGGGCTTCACCCTGGTGGGTGTCCACTCGCCTGAGTTCCCGTTCGAGAAGGACGCGGGCAACGTCCAGGCGGCGATCCGCCAGAACCACCTCACCTATCCCGTGGTTCAGGACAACGACCTGGCCACGTGGGATGCGTGGGGCAACCAGTACTGGCCGGCCGATTACCTGGTGGACGCGCAGGGCAACGTCCGCGACGCCCACTTCGGCGAGGGCGACTACGCGCAGACCGAGCGGGCAATCCGCACCCTGCTCCAGGAGGCCGGTCACGGGAACCTCGGGTCTGGCGCTCGCGCGGCCGCGCAGGCGCCCTCTGCCGGCGACATCACGCCGGAGACCTACCTCGGCGCCGCCCGTGCCCAGGGCTGGGTCACGCCCGTCCACCCCGGCGACCAGGACTTCGGGGCGCCGCCGAGCCGGTTGTCGGTGAACCAGTTCGCCTATTCGGGCCGCTGGGGGATCACCGACGAGGACGCCACCGCCGGCGCCGGCGCCCGCATCGACCTGGGATTCAACGCCCGACGCGTCTTCCTCGTGCTCGGCTCCCCGGGCCAGGCGCGCCACGTCCAGGTCCTGCTCGACGGCAAGCCGATCCCGGCGAAGCTTGCCGGGGACGACGTCCACCACGGCGTGGCCACGATCCAGTCGCAGCGCCTCTACCGGCTCGTCGACCTTCCTGCCGTATCGCAGCACCGCCTGTCCCTGGTCTTCGACCCGGGCATCTCCGGATACGCGTTCACGTTCGGTTAGCCCGTGCCGGGACAAAACCGGCGATGAAGGAGCGAGATCCGGGGGGTTGGTGACTTATGCATACCCGTGCATGCAGAACTCGCCAACAGCGCTCCGGACGCCGCGATCGCCCGGCTGGCGGCGAACCAACACGGCGTTGTCTCGCTCTCGCAGCTCGAAGAACTCGGAGTTCGCCGCCAGGGCCGAGCCACGCGGAAACGAACCGGCCGCTTGCACCGCGTTCATCGCGGTGTTTACGCGGTCGGGCACATCGGGCTGAGCGAGAAAGGGCGATGCCTGGCGGCGGTGCTTGCCTGTGGAGCCGAGGCCGTTCTGAGCCACACCAGCGCGGCTGCGCTCTGGCAGCTGCTCCCCCAGCGGGGGTTCGCGCATGTGACCGTTCCGGGCAATGGAAGGACGCGACGTGGAATAAGAGTCCATCGGTCGCTGACCCTCTTCCCCAGCGAAGTAACCCGGCGAGCCGGCATCCCAGTCACGACCCCATCCCGAACGCTCGCCGACCTGCGCCGCCTCCTTCCCCAGCCGCAGTTCGAGCAGGCGCTGCGCCGGGCGGAATACCTGGGTCTTCCGATCAATCCCGAGCTCGACCCGGACCACACCCGCAGCGAGCTGGAGGCCCGGTTCCTCGCTCTCTGCCGGCGCCATCGTCTTCCAAGGCCCGAGGTGAATGTCCAGGTGGGTTCCTTCATTGCCGATTTTCTCTGGCCGGAGAGCCGGTTGATCGTCGAGCTCGATGGCTACCGCGCACACGGCACCCGCTCCGCATTCGAAGCAGATCGGTCGCGCGATGTCGAGCTCAAGCTGCGCGGCTTTGAGGTCCTCCGCTTCACCTGGCGGCAGCTCACCTCAGAGCCGGCGCACGTAGCGAGCACGGTGCGCAAGCTGCTCAGGGCCCGCGGGCAATAGGATCAGCGCGTGGATGCCGAACGTGCACGCGAGCGCCTCGCCGAGGAGCGAGCCAGGGTCGAGCGCGAGCTCGAGGCGATCGGGCGGCCGCAGGCGGCCGACGAGCCGCGAGACAGCGGAGACCAGGCGGACGAGCTGCAGCAGGAGGGCACCGATGATGCGCTCAGGGACGAGCTGGTGCGAACCCTCAACGCAATCGGGGAGGCCGAGCAGCGGCTGGAGGACGGCACCTACGGGAAGTCGGTGACCAGCGGCGATCCGATCCCCGACGAGCGGCTGGAGGCAATCCCCTGGGCCGATCGCAACGTCGACGAGGAGCCGGGCGGACGCGGCTGAGGCGGCTGAGGCCCTAGGGCCGCCGCGCTGAGATCAGCAGGTTGTAGAAGAGCTGGGGCGGCAGTCGCGGCTCGAGGACCTGGTTGTCAAGCCGCTGCAGGGCGAGATAGCTGCGGAAGGCGAAGCGCCGCCATCCGAAAGGCACCTCGTTGGGTTCGGCGCTCGCCTCCAGGGTCCTGACGGTCCACCCGTGGATCGACGCGAGCAGCTCCTCGCCCCGCACCCTGATGTCAGTCAGCCCAGCCGATTCGCAGAAGCGGCGCAGGCCGCCGGGGGAGAAGGCGTGGACGTCCACCTCCGGCTCGAGGTCGTGCCCGCCGTGCTCCTCCTCCGCCTCGTAGTTCCGGGCCGACGCGCCGACCAGTCGCCGCCAGAGCGGAGCCGTCAGCAGGGCGGTTCGCTTTGGGATGGCGGCCAGGAGATCCCCGTAACGCGAGGGCTCCCCGCAGAAGGCGAGCGTCCCACCGGGCCGCAGCACCCTGCTGAACTCCGAAAACGCCTGAGCGAGGTCCGGGATGTGGTGGAGCACAGCGTGTCCGAAGACGAGGTCGAAGCTCTCCTCACCGAAGGGGAGGGTCTCCGCCTCGGCCGCCGCCGTTCGAACCGAGAGGCCAAGCCTCCCGGCGTTCTCCTCCAGCGTCGCCAGCATGCCCGGCGAGATGTCGGTGGCCGTGGCTCGCTCGATCGCGCCGGCCTGGAGGAGGTTGAGCGAGAAGTACCCGGTGCCCGCGCCGATCTCGAGCGCGTCGCCGAACGGCCGATCGGGCCATCCGTCCAGCGCCTTGCGCAGCTTGCCCGAGACCTGCTCCTGACCCACCAACCCGAAGTCGATGCCCCACTTGGAGTCATACGAGGCGGCCGCCACGTCGTGGTAGCGCTCGTTGACCTCCTTGATCCTCTCGGGGCTCGCGGGGGCGGGCACGGGCGGGATCGTAGCCCTGCCCGCTTCTACCGGTCGTAGTTCGCGATCGCGCGCAGCGAGAGGCCGATCAGGGCGACGCCCATCACGAGGATCACGCCCAGGCAGACGAGGATCTTGTCCACCACCCAGCCGTCGATGATCAGCGAGCGCAGTCCGACGATCACGTAGCTGACCGGGTTGATGCGGGCGAGGGTCTCCATCACCGGCGAGAGCCGGTCGAAGGGCACGAAGTTCGGAGTGAGGAAGAGAAGCGGAAAGAAGAGCAGGAAGCTCGTGTTGGTCGCCTGCACGTTGCGGGTGGTGAGCGCGACGAGGATCCCGAAGCCGGCGTAGGCGACTCCGAAGAGCGAGGCGAGGAGCACGCAGACGACGGCGCCCGCGGGACCGGACTCGATGTGTGCTCCGAAGGCGATACCCGCCAGCAGCACGATCGTGGATGCGGCCATGCCGCGGACGAGGTCGGCTCCGAGCCTGCCCACGATCAGCGAGGTGCGGCGGATCGGCGCGACGAGCAGCTTGTCGAAGTAGCCACCGTCGATCTCCGTCACCAGCGCCAGTCCGGTCGTCGCCGTGGCGACGGCGAACATCAGGGAGACCGGCATCTGGAATGCGACGTACCCCTGGCCGTGCAGGAAGGGGGTGCTGCTGCTCGGGAAGGTCTTGGAGACCTGACCGATGTTGACCGCCAGGAAGAAGAGCGGGATGAACAGGGTCGGGATCGTCGCCTCCGGGTAGCGGATGACCTCACGCACCGCGCGCCGGCCGAGCAGCAGGATCTCGGTCATGGAGCCACCGCCCGTGCCGCGGCCTCGTCCTGCTCGACGCCCTTGTCGCCGTGGTCCGAACCGGCACCCTCCAGACGTCGGCCGGTCGCCTCGAGGAAGACATCGTCGAGGGACGGGCGCGAAACCGAGATCGAGCCGACCTCGACGTCAGCCGTGTCGAGCCGCCTGACGATCTGGGCGATCGACGCGGCGCCATCGTCGACGAAGAGGGCCAGTGCATCCTGCTGGGCGATCACACGATCGAGCCCCGGGAGCTCGCCGATCACCTGCTGCGTGCGCTCGGCGTCGGCGCCGTGAAGCTCGACGGAGACCACGTCCTTGCCGATCTCGGCCTTGAGGCTCTCGGGGGTCCCGGCGGCCACGATCTCGCCGGCATCGATGATCGCCAGGCGCTCGCAGAGCGCGTCCGCCTCCTCCAGGTACTGGGTGGTGAGGAAGATCGTGGTGCCGCTTGCGTTGATGCTCCTCACCTCCTCCCAGACGGTCAGCCGCGAAGCCGGATCGAGGCCGGTGGTCGGCTCGTCGAGAAAGAGCACCTTCGGACGGTGGACGAGGGCGCTCGCCAGGTCGAGTCGGCGCTTCATCCCTCCCGAGTAGGTCTTGGTGCGCCGGTCGGCGGCGTCGGTCAGGCCGACGAGCTCGAGCAGCTCCATGGTGCGGTCACGTCCCGCGGTACCGGTGATCCCATACAGGCCGCACTGGAGCTCGAGCAGCTCCCGGCCGGTCTGCACCGGATCGAGCCCGATCTCCTGCAGCGCCACGCCGATGCTTCGACGCACCGCATCGCCATCTGCCACCACGTCGTGGCCGGCGACCGACGCGCTGCCCGAGCTCGGTGGCAGCAGTGTGCAGAACATCCGGATCGTGGTTGATTTCCCTGCGCCGTTCGGCCCGAGGAACCCGAACAGCTCGCCCTCCGGCACGTCGAGATCGATTGCCCGGACGGCGTCGATGCCGCCCTTGAAGGTGCGGGCCAGCCCGCGCGCCTCTATCGCCGCCTCTGCCATCTCGCTGAACTCTACGAATCCGCGGCGACCGCCTCCCCGCGTCTAACGTCCCCGCGGTGAGCGATGCCGAGCGGACCTATCTGCAGGCCGACCAGCCGGACGGGGTCCCCCCGCTGGAGCTGACGGGAGAGCGGACGCTGCCGGACGTTCCCGAGGAGAACTACTGGTACCGGCGGCACGTCGCGGTCTACGAGTGGATCGCCGAGTGCTGCGCCGGCCTGCGTGTCGTCGACCTCGCCTGCGGCGAGGGGTATGGCTCGAACCTGCTCGCGCAGCGCGCCGCGGCGGTGACCGGCGTCGATGCCAACCCCGAAGCCTTCGAGCACGCCCGGGCCCGCTACCGCCGGGCGAACCTGAGCTTCCATCGCGGCCTCGTGGAGGAGTTCGACCAGCAGGCCGACGCGGTTGTCTTCCTGCAGACGATCGAGCACGTCCACGAGCCCGGCGAGCTGCTGGAGCGCATCGCGCGGATTGCACCTGTCGCGTACGTCTCGACACCGAATCGCCTCACCCTGGCGCCGCCCGGTGCCCAGAAATCGGACAACCCATGGCACCTGCGCGAGTACGACCCGGGCCAGTACCGGGACCTGCTCCAGCCCCACTTCCGGCGCGTCGAGCTGCTCGGCCTCTTCCACGCCCGCAAGCTCCGGGCCCACGAGATCGCGATCCGGGCCGGGTGGGACCGGATCCACCCGGCGCTCCACCTGACCAAGCCTTTCTATGACCGCTTCATCCCGGCGATCAGCGCCCGGGACTTCCGCCTTCGTGCCGGCGACCTCGATCGGGCGCTGGACTTCGTCGCGACATGCGAGGGTGCTCCAAGGCGGAGCCGCGGAGCAACCCGTTTTGAGTACTGAGCGGACAGCGGGCGATCTCGCGATCGTCCTTCACTCCCACATGCCCTACGTGGAGGGCTACGGGACCTACCCCTTCGGCGAGGAATGGCTCTTCGACGCGTTCGCGCGCTCCCATCTGCCGGTGCTGGACGTCGCGGAGCGGCTGACGATGACGATCACCCCCGTGCTCGCCGACCAGCTGGAGGCCGAGGGCGTGCGGGAGAGGATGCTCCGCTTTCTTCGCCGCCACCGAGTCGACGCAGCGGATCGCGACGTCGCCGATGCCGGCTCCGCGGTGCGTGCGGCGGCGAAGGCCGAGGCCGACCACTACACAGGCGCCGTGAAGCGGCTGGGGAAGCTGGGCCGCAATCCCCTGCGCGCCTTCCAGGAGGCGCAGGCGAAGGGCCGCATCGCCCTGATGGCATCCGCGGCAACGCACGCCGTGCTTCCCAAGCTCGCCACTCTGCCCGGGCGCCGCCTCCAGGTCGACGCCGGACTCCGCTCCCACGAGCGCCGCTTCGGCGAGACCACGGGCTTCTGGCTGCCCGAGTGCGCCTACGCCCCCGGCCTGGAGGGGATCCTCGCCGAGCGCGGCCTCGCCTACACCTGCCTCGACCAGAGCTCTTCGGAGCGCGGCACCGCGGCGCTCGCCCCGATCCGCCTGCCCGGTGGCCCGGTCGCCTTCACGATCGACTGGCCCACGGTGCGGCTGGTCTGGTCGGACACGGGATACCCGTCGGACCCGGCATACCTCGAATACCACCGCCAGTCGGCGAACGGGATGCGGCTGTGGTCCATCTCCGGGGCGCCCTACGACCCCGCCGTTGCAGCCAAGCGGGCGGCCGAGCACGCCGCCTCGTTCCTCGCAGCCGTTCGCTACCGCCTGGAGCGCTACAGCGCCGACAGCGGCCGCCGGGGCCTCTGCGTCTTCGCAATCGACACCGAGCTGCTCGGCCACTGGTGGGCGGAGGGCCCGATCTGGCTGCGAGAGGTGCTCAAGGGCGCCGAGCTGGACGGCGTGCGCCTGCTCACGCTGCCCCAGGCCCTTCGTGAGCACGAGGGCGAGGACCGCCCCGCCTCGGTGGCCAGCTGGGGAGAGGGAAAGAGCCTGGAGACCTGGGATTCGCCGTCGGTCTCGGACCTGGTCTGGGCGACCCGTCGCAGCGAGCTCCGCCTGCTTCGGGCGTTTGCCCTCCGGCTCGTGCACGGCGCCTCGGCCCTGCGCGCCGCCAGGGAGCTGCTCGCACTGCAGTCGAGCGACTGGGCGTTCATGGACCACCGCGGCCAGGCCGGTGACTACCCGTACACGAGGGCAACCGCCCACGCTCAGGCACTGCTGGAGGCCATAGACTCCCCTGAGGCAGTCGACGCACGCGTGCGCAATCTCGCCCCAGACCTGAGCCTGGCGCCGCTGCTCGAGCCCTAGATGACTAGTCCATGAACCGCGTCCTGATCCTCTCGTGGGAGTACCCCCCTCTGATCGAGGGCGGGCTGGCACGACACGTGCGAAAGCTCTCCGAGGCGCTCGTCGAGCGTGACACCGAGGTCCATGTCCTCACCCGCGGCGGGGAGGAGTCCCCATCCGAGGAGGTGATGGCCGGCGTCCACATCCACCGGGTGAGGGAGCCGAACCGCCCGGCGGAGCTCAACGAGTTCGTCGCCTGGGTGGAGCGCATGAACTCGGACATGCTGGCTGCCGGCGTCGAGCTGGGCGACCGATACGACTTCGACCTCGTGCACGGCCACGACTGGCTGGTCGCCAACGCCTGTGACCACCTCGCCCGGCGATTCGACTCACCCCTCGTCACCACGATCCACGCCACGGAGCACGGCCGGCACCAGGGATGGGTGGACAAGCACCCGCAGTCCTACATCCACGGCGTCGAGCGCTGGATCACGAACCGCTCGGACCGGGTGATCGCATGCTCGACCTTCATGCGCGAGCAGATCGTCGACGTCTTCGGGGTGCCCGAGCACTCGATCGAGGTGATCGCGAACGGGATCGACCCGGATGAGATCCAGCCTCGGGACGACGATGCGCTTCGCCGGCTGCGTGCCGAGTTCGCCGAGCCGGACGAATCGCTCGTGTTGCTCGTCGGCCGCCTGGTCTACGAGAAGGGCTTCCAGTTCGCGCTCGAGGCGCTGCCGCAGATCATCGAGCGGGTTCCCAAGACCCGCTTCATCGTCGCCGGCTCCGGCACCCACGAGCAGGAGCTCCGGCGGCAGGCCGAGGAGCTGGGACTGATGTCCCACGGGACGTTCGTCGGCTGGATCGGCGACGACGTCCTGCACTCCCTCTACGCGATCGCCGACGTCTGCGTGGTCCCCTCGATCTACGAGCCCTTCGGCCTGGTCGCGCTGGAGGCGATGGCGTCGAGCTGCCCCTGCATCGTCGCGGACACCGGCGGCCTGCGGGAGGTGGTCCCCCACGACGAGGTCGGGCTGCGCTTTCGCGCCCGCGATCCCCAGTCGCTGGCCGAGATGACGGTTCGGGTGCTCGACGACGCGAAGCTGTGCCGCCGGCTCACCGCCGAGGCCTTCGAGCATCTGAGCCGGTTCGACTGGGGCGACGTCGCGGAGCGGACAGAGGGCATCTACGCGGAGCTGGCGGGTAGCCGTGACCCGGCTGCCTGACGGCCGGCGAGAGGTCTATCCCTCCCGCCAGGCGCGTCCCAAGCGAAAGGCGCCGGACTTCGGCCCCGGCCTCAACGTCAGCGTGCCGATCTCGTTCGGCCTGCCCCTGGTCGTGGTCGGCGTCGCCCTGATCGCCGCAGCCGCCGCATCTGGCGGTGTGATCTTCTGGATCACGGGAGGAGTTGCGCTCGCCGGCGGGATCCTCCTCTTTGCCTCGGGCAAGCGGCTCTAGCTTCGCGCTACCTGCGGTGCTTCTTGTGCTTCTTGTGCTTCTTCTTTTTCTTGCAGGAGCGCTTCTTCTTGTGCTTCTTGTGCTTCTTCTTGGATTCGGCGGCGCGGTGCTTCTTCTTGTGCTTCTTCTTGGCCTTGTGCTTCTTGCACTTGGTCGCGTTGGCGCCGGCTGTGCCCCCGCAGCCGTCCACCGTCGCTGCTGAGTCGACCGAGGTGGTGGCGCCGTTGTAGCCGGTGAAATCGGCGTGGAACAGCGGTGGCGGCGGCGTGCACAGATCTCGCGCGGTTCCGAGCAGCCCCGGTGGGTTCGTGAAGGTGAGCTGGAAGCGCGAGATCGGGATGTCCGGCAACCCCGGCGGCACGTCGCCGAAGGTCACGGTGTTGCCGGCGCTGATGTCGACGCTTCCCTGCAAGAGCAGGTGGAGCTGGCCCTTCAGGTCGAGGCCGAGGTTGGGAATCGGACCGCTGCCGGTGACCAGCTCCACGTTGCCGACGAGCGGCTGGCTGAGCAGCGGCGAGGCGGCGGTCGCCAAGCCGACGACCGTGTTGGAGGGACAGGTCCCGGCCTTGAAGCTGGCCTGATCACAGGCGCCGCCGAAGAAGATCGTCGCGTTGGGATTGAGGTCGCTTGGGACCTTGACGACGGCCTTGAGCAGGCCGGCCTCGTCCGTGTCCTGGAGGATCGAGGTGCTGGCGTTCGTCGGGACGCCGTTCGCCGTCTGCCCGGGTCCGCCGACCTCAGCCGTGAACGCCGGCGAGAAGTCGAGCGCGCCGCAGTTGGTCGTGGAGAAGCTGGCGTGCCCGCTGGCAGAGGCGCCCGTGTAAGGAGTCGCCGAGAAGCTGGTCGTGTGGCTGCCACACGAGGTCGGGTTGCGCATGAAGTGCTTGCCAGTCCCCGGCGCGGTTCCGAAGAGAGTGATGTCCTGGGAGTTGATGGTCGTCTTGAATCCCGACGTCGTGTTGGGGATGTTCTTGATCACCGTGTTGAGGCCGAAATCTGGCCTGAGCCGAACGCCCGACTGAAGGATGACCGGCGGCAGGATTGGCGGTAGAAACTTGCACAGTGCTGCCCCCAGGAGCCCGCACAGCTGGCTCCGGAGGGGTCGGAGGACGATCCCGAAGCGGGCCGGCTCGCCGGGCTGGGGCGTGAGGTTGTAGAGGTCCCCGTCGACGTCGAGGGCCACCGGCACCACGACGGTCACGGTGGCATTCGCGGTCACGCTGCCCACCTTGGTGTTGGCCGGACAGCCGTCGGCATTGAGCTGAGCGACCGTGCACAGCGGGGCCGCGTTCGGATCGCCGATCAGTCCAGGGGGCAACCCCACGGTCAGGTTCTTCACCTGGCCCCCGCTGAAGTCCATGTGGATGTGGAAGTTGCTGTGGGCTCCCGCCTGGCTGCTGGCGGGAGCGGCGGACAGGCCGCTGAGGGACAGCGCCTGGGCTGAGGCCGGCACCGCGAAGAGCAGCGCGGCAATAGCGATGAACATCACGATCAGACGCCGTGGAGTGCGCTTCATGCCTCTCCTATCTGTCATCTGTCCCCTCTGGCCTCATTGCCGAAAACATACCCCGGGCTCCGCACCCAGAACCGAGTATATGCAGATCAGCGTTATTGGGGTGGCGGTTCGACGGGGTTTGGCCACTTCAACGCCTCCGGCGCCTCCCGCATCCGGATGACCTTGGCGGGGACGCCGCCGACGACCGCGTTGGCGGGGACGTCCCTGGTGACGACGGAGTTCGTGCCCACGATCGCGTTGTCGCCCACCGTGACCCCGCGCAGGAAGCAGGCGCCGTAGCCGACCCAGACGTTCGAGCCGATCACGCATTCGCGCGTGTAGATGCCCTGCCGGCGGATCGGGCGTTCCACCTCCACGACGCCGTGGTCGAAGTCGATGAACATCGCCCGGTCGGCGATCACGCACTGCTCGCCGATACGGACGTGCCTGTACGACGAGATAGTGCACTCCTGGCCGAAGACGGTCTTGGCGCCGATCTCGACGACGCCCTCGTGGCTGCGGATCTTGGTCCCGTCGCCGATCCAGGAGAAGCGCCCAAAGCGGATCTCGGCCCCCTTGGCGATCTGGAGCTGGAGGTCCTTGCCGAAGAAGACCGGTCCGTCGGTCCGCCAGCGCCAGCCGGCCGGGGTGAGCAACCGGCGCCACAGATATCGCCAGAGCAGGCGGCCGTAGCGCAGGTTGAGCATTCCGTTGCGGCGGTAGAAGCCAAGGGCGCGGAACACGGCGGCGATTCTAGGTTCCGGACACCCGCCTAGACTCAGGGCGGATGGCGCAGAAGACCGAATCCGACCTCGCGGAGCGCCTGCTCGCCGGAGACAAGCGGGCCCTGGCGCGTGCGATCACGCTGATCGAGAACGACGATCCAGCCGGCTGGGAGTTGGTGCGCGAGGTCTTCCCCAGTACGGGGAAAGCCCGGATCGTCGGGCTGACGGGACCGCCCGGGGTGGGGAAGAGCACCCTGATCGGGGCCCTGACGGCCGAGATGCGGAAGGCCGACCGCCAGGTCGCCGTGCTCTCGATCGACCCCTCCAGCCCCTTTACCCGGGGCGCCCTGCTCGGCGATCGCATCCGGCTCTCCGATCACTTTCTCGACGCCGGCGTATTCATCCGCTCGATGGCGAGCCGGGGCGCGCTGGGCGGCCTCTCGGAGGCCACGCTCCAGGCCGCCCTGCTGATGGACGCCTCCGGCAAGGACGACGTGTTCATCGAGACCGTCGGGGTGGGACAGGCCGAGATCGACATCGTCGACCACGGCGACACAATCGTCCTGGTGCTGATGCCCGGATCCGGCGACTCGATCCAGGCCCTGAAGGCCGGCGTGATGGAGATCCCCGATGTGATCGTCGTGAACAAGGCCGACCACCCGATGACCGACACGATGATTCGCGAGATCCGCGGCGTCCTCTCGCTCGGCCCACCGACCTCCTGGAGGGTGCCGATCGTTCGCACCGAGGCGGCCAAGGGCGAGGGCGTGGCGGAGCTCGCCGAGAAGATCTCCGAGCACCGCGAGCACATCGAGGCCGAGGGGACGCTCGAGGAAAGGCGCGCCCGGAACCTCCGCAACGAGGTCCTGGAGCTGGCGGCATCCAGGATGCGGCGGCGCCTGGAGGAGTCCGTAGCGGACGATGCATCGGTCCGCGAGCTGCTCGACCGCGTGGTCAAGCGGGAGATCGATCCCGCCAGCGCCGCCAGGGACCTGCTGGAGCGCGAGGATGGCTGAGAAGACGAAGCGCGAGGCGTCCCTCGCGAGCCTCGAGGAGGCGCTCGCGTGGGACGGCATGCAGATCGACGGCCTCGAGAACAAGACCCTGGGCCGGATCGCCGGGATCCACGTCGACGCAAGTGACGGCGAGCCCCGCTGGGCCCTGATCCGGCTCGGCCCGCTGGCGGGCTGCACGGCGATCCCCTTCGAGCACGTCGCCGAGGGCGCCGGCCGCCTCTGGGCCGCCTACGAGCGCGACTGGACCCGCGAGGCCCCGCGCTTTCGCCCGAACGAATCGCTCACGGCGCTGCAGGAGCTCGAGCTCTGTGCCCACTGGGGGATCCGCGAGGGGCAGGGGAGGGCGGCCGAGGTCGCCGAGCAGGGTGCGGACGAGATCACCGCGGTCCCGGCCGAGAAATGACGGTCAGGGGTCAGGCTTGAGCCTGACCCCCGTCTGTTAAACGCCCAGCTGGCGCGCGATCACCATCTGCTGCACCTCGTCGGTGCCCTCCCCGATGGTGAGGATCTTGGCGTCGCGGTAGAAGCGGCAGACCGGGTACTCCTCGATGTAGCCGTAGCCGCCGTGGATCTGGACCGCCTCCTCGGTCGCCCTGACCGCGAGCCGGCCGGTGATCAGCTTCGCCTGGGCCGCCGTCAGCGTGAACGTCTCGCCGCGGTCCTTGAGGATCGCCGCGCGGTAGACGAGCAGGCGCGCCGCCTCGATCTGGGCGGAGAGGTCGGCGATCTTCGCCTGGATCGCCTGGAACTTGCCGATCGGCTGGCCGAAGGCCTGGCGCTCCTTGGAGTACGAGATCGCCTCGTCGAGCGCGCCCTGCGCGAGCCCGACGCCCATCGCCGCGACGCCGATCCGCCCGCCGTCGAGGATCGTCAGGAACTGCTTGAAGCCGCTGCCCTGCGGTCCCAGGAGGTTGCCCTCGGGAACGCGGCATTCGTCGAAGCTCAGCGGTCGGGTGTCCGAGGCGTTCCAGCCCATCTTCCGGTATGGCTCGCCGGCCTCGAAGCCCGGGGTCCCATTGGGGACGATGATGTTGGAGATCTCCTTGTTGCCATTCTCCTGGCCGGTGACGGCGGTGATCGTCACGCAGCCGGAGATGTCGGTGCCGGAGTTGGTGATGAACTGCTTGGCGCCGTTCACCACCCACTCGCCGCAATCGAGCTCCGCCCGGGTGTGGGTATTCCCGGCATCGGATCCCGCCTCGGGCTCGGTGAGCCCGAACGCCGCCAGCTTCTGGCCGCTGCAGAGCTGCGGCAGCCAGTCGTCCTTCTGCTCGTCGGTGCCCCAGAGGTAGATCGGCATGGTCCCCAGCGAGGTATGGGCCGCCATCGTGATCGCCACCGAGGAATCGATCCTGGTCAGCTCCTCGACCGCCAACGCGTAGGCAAGCGTGTCGGCCCCGCCGCCGCCGTACTCCTCGGGGAAGGGGATCCCCATCAGCCCGAGCCCGGCCATCTTCTCGACCAGCTCGTACGGGAAGGACTTGGTGCGGTCGAGCTCCTCCGCGACCGGCGCGACCTCGTTGCGCGCGAAGTCGCGGACGGTGTCGCGCAGCAGTCGCTGCTCGTCGGTCAGGTCGAAGTCCACGGCCCGGGAGTAAACCAGGGGTCAGGTCTTGCAATACGACATGTGTGAATGCAAGACCTGACCCCGAAGTCGGTTAGGCCGCGGCCGGCTGCCGGGCCGCCTTGGCCCCTGGTCCGTCGACGGCGCGCGTCTCGCGCACGGTCAGCGGCTTCCCGCACTTCGTGCAGATCCGGCGGTCGTCGATCACGCCGCCGCATTCGCCCTTGTGGATCACGAGCACGGGAGGGCCATCCGGCAGGGGCTCGTACTTGTCGCCCCAGAACATCAGCGCCGTCATCACCGGCCAGAGGTCGAGCCCCTTCTCCGTCAGGAAGTACTCGTAGCGCTCGGGCCGCTCGCTGTACGGGCGGCGCTCGATGATGTCCTCGTCGACCATGCGCTGCAGGCGAACCGTGAGGACGTTCCGCGCCACGCCCAGGGAACGCTGCATCTCGGAGAACTTCCGCCGGCCGTGGAAGATCTCCCGCACCACCAGCAGCGTCCAGCGCTCGCCGATCAGCCCGAGGCTGCGGGCGATGGAGCAGATCTGTCCCTCATATTCGTTGCCCAGCACGACTGTGATGTTCGCACACTTAGTTGCATCACGCAACTCACGCTGGTAGGGTCGGCAGCGTTGTAGTTGCGTGATGCAACCAACGAACCGAAAGAGGCGCGGTCATGAGAGCACTGCGATTTGAGTTCCATCCAGAGCAGGTCCAAATCAGCTCAGAGGAGATCCTCGCCGACCTTCGCTATCCGGTCCGCAGGGATCGCGACAACGGCGGGCGCAAGCGCGCCCGCCGCCGCCAGGGGCGCGCGTGAGCATTGACGCTGCGCCGGAGACGCGCAACAGGACGATCAGCTGGCAGGACCCGGTAGCAAGCGCCGCAGTCGGCGCAAGGATGGCCGGACTCGCGTACGTCCGCGCGATTCAGGCAGGGGAGATCCCCCCGCCGCCGATCGCCGTAACCATGAACTTCTCGATCGCCGAGCTGCAGGAGGGCAGGGCCGTCTTCATCGGCGAGCCCGGGGAGGAGCACTACAACCCGATCGGCGTCGTCCACGGCGGCTACGCCTCCACGATCCTCGACTCCGCGCTCGGCTGTGCCGTGCACACGACGTGTCCGGCCGGGATCGGCTACACCAGCCAGACGCTCGAGGTGAAGTACCTGCGCCCGATCACCCGCGACACCGGCGCGGTCCGCTCCGAGGCCGAGGTGATCCACAGGGGCCGGAAGACCGCCACGGCCGAGGCGAAGCTGACCTCCGTCGAGACAGGCAAGCTGCTCGCCATCGGCACCAGCACCTGCCTCCTGTTCGAGCTCTAGCTTCCGCCGCGCCTACGATCGGGGGGTGAGCGGAAACGGCAGGGCTCCCACGATCCGCCTCGGACGCATGGTCGAGGACGGCGTCGCGCCGAGCATCTTCGGCCTGATCGAGCGCGGCATCGCCCGAGAGCCCGAGCTGGCGGCCCAGATGCGCGGGCGCGTCGTCTTCCGATTCGCCGAGGACTTCTCGCCGCTGCGGGTCCACTTCAAGCCGCGCAGCGTGGTCGTCGAGGACGGCGACTCGCGCAAGCCCGACCTGGTGATCTCCGGGCGGCTCCCCGACATCGTCCACTTCGCCACCGTGCCGACCCTGCAGGGACGGCTCCACGGCGTCCCCGATCCACGGCGGTCACGGGGGCGCCGGGCGCTCGGCAGGATCGCCAGCGGCCGGGTCAGGATCGAGGGGAACCGGGTGCTCGGCCGCCGCCTGCTGCGCCTGCTCGCGGTCTAGTCGCTCAGTGCTTCTTCTTGTGCTTCTTGTGCTTCTTGCACTTCTTGGCGGATTCCGCCGAGCGCTTCTTGTGCTTCTTCTTGTGCTTCTTGCACGTCTTCTTTGGGGTTGGGGTGACGGGGGCGGTCGGGGCAGGGTTGGCGGGCGTAGACGTAGAAGGTGGCGTGCTGCAGGTCGGGCTCGCGCCGATGGCTGCGACCTCGGCGCTGGTCAAGACGCCCTTGTAGACGCGGATGCAGGAGACGGCGCCGGCCGAGTCCTCGTCCGTGGTCGGTGTGTCGTTGTCCTTGAAGAAACGAAGGGTGTCGGCGACCACCGGTTCAGTCTGCGGGGCATCTATCTGCAGGGACCCGTTCACGTAGAACCTGGTCGTCGCCGGTGACGGCAGGCTGGTGATCGCCACGGTCGCGTAGACGTCGTTGACGAACGCCACGGTCGGGCCCGTCAGGCCAGGGCCGAAGTACCTGGCTTTCCCGTCCTGGACGTAGAAGCCGTGATCAACCGTCCCGTTCGACGGATCGAGGATGCGCCGGTAGCCGTCCACCGCGTCGAACCTGAAGGTGGTGACGACCGAGTAGGCGGGGTTGGTGCTGCCTAGTCCTGTCGGGGTCATCTTCACACCGCTGTGCAACGGGAAGGCGAGCACCTGGCGGGAGGTACCCATCACCGAGTCGTTCTGGAACGAATTGGAGCCGCCGACGTCGAGGAGCGTCGGTCCCGCGCCTGACGAGGCACGGGTGCCCTGCAACTGGTAGTTGCCGATAGGCGTCGCCGCGGACGCCGTCGAAGCGCCAATCAGCGCCGCCACGACCGCAAGACCACCCAGCAGCGAAACTGCGCGACCCCTATTCACGTCTTCTCCCTCAGTTGCCCCCTGTACTGATGCGACCCTAACCGCTGGAGAGCGACTGCGCAAGGTCCACGAGCAGCCTGGTGCCGAAACCGCTCGGGCCCTTGCCCGTGTACTCGCGGCCGACGTCCCAGGCGGTCCCCGCGATGTCGAGGTGGACCCAGGGCTTCTCGCCGACGAACTCCTCCAGGAAGGAGCCGGCGTAGATCGTCGAGGCCTTGCGCTTGGACGACGCGTTGGTGAGGTCGGCGGCGGTGCCCTTCGTGAGCTCCTTGTACTCCGGGTGGAGGGGGAGGCGCCAGGCGAGCTCGCCGGTGCGGCCGGCCGCGCCCTCGACCTCGGCGGCGAAAGCGTCGTCGTTCGAGATCAGGCCGGCGTAGGTGGATCCGAGCGCGACGATCACCGCGCCCGTCAGGGTGGCCAGGTCGACGATCCTGTCCGCGCCGAGCTCGACCGAGTAGGCGAGCGCGTCGGCGAGGATCAGGCGGCCCTCGGCGTCGGTGTTGTTGACCTCGACGGTCTTGCCGTTCAGCTGGGTGATGATGTCGCCGGGCTTGACGGCTGTGCCGCTCGGCATGTTCTCCGTCGAGGGGATCAGGGCGAGGATGTTGATCGGCACCTCGAGCTTGGCGATCGCCGAAACGGCCTCGAGCACGGCGGCAGCGCCCGACATGTCCATCTTCATCTCGTGCATGCCGCCGGACGGCTTGATCGAGATCCCGCCCGAGTCGAAGGTGACGCCCTTGCCGACCAGGCCGAGCGTCTCGCCGTCGCCGCCCGCCTGGTAGCGCAGCACGATCAGCTGGGGCTCCTCGGCGCTGCCCTGCGAGACGGCCACGAGCCCGCCCATCTTCTTCTCGGCGATCTGATCGCGGCCGAGGACCTCGCAGGTGACGGACGAGTGCTCGTCGGCGATCGCCTTGGCCCGGCCCGCCAGGTAGGAGGGAGTCACGACGTTGGACGGCAGGTCCTGGAGCTCGCGTGCGAAGTTCTCCGCCTCGGCGGAGACGCGGGCGGACTCGACCGCGTCCGCGATCCCGCCGTCTCCGATCACGGAGAGCTGATCGAGGTCCTTGGCCTCGTCGTCGTCCTTCTTCGACTTGAAACGGTCGAACCGGTAGGAGCCCAGGATCGCCCCCTCGACCGCGGCCGTCGCCAGCGCCTTCGGGTCCTCGGAATCCGGTCCGGCGATCGTCAGGGAGGTGGCGTCCACTGAGGCGGCCATGCGCGCAGCGATCGCCCCCGCGACCCTCGCGCGCTCGGGCTCGAACTCGTCCCGGTCGCCCAGTCCGACCACGAGGGCACGACGCGGGCTCTCGGGGTGGATCAGCGTCGTCTTGCGGTACGCGCCCTTGACGTCGTCCGAGCCGGGCGCGCCGGCGAGCGGCTCCGGCAGATCGTCGCCGTCGAAGAGCAGCACCGCGAGCAGATCCGACTCGACCTCGGAGAGCGGCTTGTCTGAGACCTCAACGCGCAAGGGGCGCCAGATTACAGACGGTCACTAGCATTGGACTCTCACTTGGGAACGCCGCGCGGACAGGCCGCGGGCACAACGAAAGGCGCAGATGTCGAAGACGGTCATCCTCTCCACCGCCAGAACCCCATTCGGGAAGGTGGGCGGCGGGCTCTCGTCCCTCGATGCCACCGACCTGGGCGGCACCGCGATCTCGGAGGCGCTCGACCGGGCCGACGTGAAGGCCGACGAGGTCCAGGGCGTCGTCTACGGCCAGGTGCTCCAGGCGGGCCAGGGTCAGATCCCCTCGCGACAGGCCCAGATCAAGGCCGGGATCCCGAAGGAGGTTCCCTCGGAGACGATCAACAAGGTCTGCGCCTCCAGCATGCGCGCCGTCGGTCTCGCGGACCAGGCGATTCGCGCCGACGACCTCCAGATCGGAGTGGCCGGCGGCATGGAGTCGATGAGCAGGGCCCCGTACCTGTTGCCCGGCGCCCGCTTCGGCTTCCGGATGGGGGACGTCACGGCGATCGACGCGATGACCCACGACGGGCTCACCAACCCCTTCACGGAGAAGCAGATGATCAACGAGGCCAGCGAGGTCTCCAACGAGATCGAGATCACGCGCGCCGACATGGACCGCTTCGCGGAGCGCTCCCACCAGCTCGCTCACAAGGCGACAGAGGACGGCAAGCTCGCCGAGGAGATCGTCACGGTGACGGTCAAGTCGCGCAAGGGCGAGAACGAGGTCGCCGCGGACGAGGCGATCCGGCCGGACACGACCCTCGAGGCCCTCTCCAAGCTGAAGGCGGTCGGCGGCGACGACGCCACTCACACCGCCGGCAACTCGCCCGGGGTCAACGACGGCGCCGGCGCCGTCGTGGTCGCATCGGACGAGTGGGCGAAGAAGAACGGCAAGAGCGCGATCGCGACGGTGCTCGCCTACGGCCAGGTCGCAGACGACTTTGCCTACCTCGCCAGGACACCCGCCGGCGCGGCGATGCAGGCGCTCGAGAAGATCGGCAAGAAGCCGGGTGACGTCGATCTCTGGGAGATCAACGAGGCGTTCGCCTCGGTCGCGATCAACTCCGTGCGGATGCTGGAGGTCGACGAGGACAAGGTGAACGTCAACGGCGGAGCGATCGCGCTCGGCCACCCGATCGGCGCCTCCGGCGCCCGCATCGTCGGGGCTCTGGTGCACGAGCTGCGCCGCCGCGGCGGCGGTCTCGGCTGCGCGGCGATCTGCTCCGGCGGCGGCCAGGGCGACGCCATCGTGGTCGAGGTCAACGGTGGCTAGCGCGAGCGTCGCCGACGACTAGGCTCCGGGCGATGCCCGGAGCAGCCTTCTTCGACCTGGACAAGACGCTGATGGCCGGCTCGTCCGGCATGGTCTTCGCGCGGGTCGCCAACCAGCGAGGCTTCGTTCCTCGCCGCCAGCTCGCCAAATGGGGCTGGGACCATCTCCGCTACCGCCTGCGCGGCTCGTCCGACGAGCAGACGAGCGCCGTCCTCGACGTCGCCAAGCGGATATTCGCCGAGATCCCCGAGCGAGACGTCGAGCGGATGGCGCCGGCGGTGCTCGCCGGGATCCTGCCGCGCATCTACCCGCAGATGCTCGACGAGGTCCATCGACACCAGGACGAGGGCCGCGCCACCTTCATCGTCAGCGCGGCGGGCAACGACCTGGTCAAGGCCCTGGCCGCGGTGCTCGGCATGGAGGGTGGGATCGGGACCGCATGGGCGGTGGGTGCCGACGGCAAGTTCACCGGCGAGATGGATGGCCCCTTCGTCTACGGCGAGGGCAAGGTCGAGGCGATGCAGCGCTTCGCCAAGAAGCACGACATCGACATGGAGGCCTCATACGCATATTCCGACTCGGCGAGCGACCTGCCGATGCTCCGGGCCGTCGGCCACGCCGTGGTGGTCAACCCCGACGCCGACCTGCTCGAGATTGCCCGGCGGGAGGGGTGGCGCGTGATGCGCTTCGAGAAGCTGGGCCGGAAGCTGGCAATCGCCGGCGCAACCGTGCTCGCCGCAGCGGGAGGCGCGGGCGCCCTGGCCAGCAGGCGGCGCCACAGCGGCCGGCTCGGCGGGGTCTCCGGCTCCCTGCGCCGCTGACCCCGACACCCGGCGGGAATTGGCGCTCCCATGTGCGAAACTCCTGATCTTCAAGCGCTTCGTCGGCGGGCAACGTGCCCGACCTCAGGCGCGGGATCGGAGAGCAGTGCCGAAAAGACAAGCCGGGGAAAGCCGCGCCGGCCAAGGAAATGGGGGGAAGCCTGATCCTGATCTGACCCGTTTATCCGAGGCCGCGGATGATCAGATCGCCGCGGCGTCGGACCAGAGCTTCTCCGACACCGACCAGACCGCCTCAGACTCAGATCAGACGGCCTCCGACGAGGACCAGGAGCTGTCGGCCCGCGACCAGGAGGCCTCGAATCGAGACCAGCTGGCGTCGGACCGCGACCAGGCCATGTCCGACAGGGAGCTTGAGGACCATCCCGGGACGGCAGCAAAGACGGCCCACGACTTGGGTCTCGCCGAGCGCCAGGAGGGGTCGAGGGACCGGAAGGAGTCGACCGAGACTCGCTCGGGCGCCGCCGAGCGCCGCGCCCGCCTGGCGAACGAGCGCGATGAGATCGCCTCCGGCCGCGACCTGACCGCGCGGACCCGTGACGGCGATGCCGATCGGCGCGACCGCGAATCGGCAAAGATCGAGCGGAAGATGGGATCCCGCGGCTCGCCGCTGCGCTCCGCCCTGGTCCACGCAGCCGAGATCCGCGCCCAGGCGGCGAGGGACCGCGCCCGGGCGGCGGATGACCGCGCCCAGGCGGCTACGGACCGACAGCGCGCGGCGGAGGAGCGCGAGGAGGCACTGGCGGAGCTTCGTCGCGCGCATCTGGATGAGCTCACCGGCGCATTCAGGCGGGGATCAGGCGACGCGGCCCTCCAGGGCGAGATCGATCGCGCGCGGCGCGGCGATGGCCGGCTGGTGCTGGCGTTCGTCGACGTCGACGGCCTCCGGGAGGTCAACAATCGCGATGGCCACCCGGCCGGGGACAATTTGCTCCGAGGGGTGGTCGCGGCGATTCGCTCGAAGATCCGCTCGTACGAGCCGATCGTCCGCTTTGGCGGCGACGAGTTCGTTTGCACCATGTCCAGCCTCGATCTGGACCAGGCGGAGAAGCGATTCAAGAGCATCCAGGAGATGGTTGGCGCAAGAGGCGGCGCAGTTTCCGTGGGGCTCGCGAAGCTTCAACCGGAGCAGACGCTCGACGATTTGATCGACCGGGCAGATGCCGCGCTTCTCGAGTCCCGGCGGGCGCGCTCATCCGGGCCTGACTGAAACTTCGACGGCAAGGTCGCGCCCTGGCAGCCGCTTAGACTTCCGCCATGGCCGTAGAGCCCGACGCGCGGCGGCGCGCACACGAGTGGCTCTCCGAGGTGTATTCACGCCTCGAGGAGCGCGAAGCGCTCTTCGAGACCATCTCCGGCCAGGAGGTGAAGCCCCTCTACACCGAGGAGGACCGCGACGGGGCCGACCCCGAGCACGATCTCGGCTATCCGGGCGAGTTCCCCTACACCCGTGGCGTCTACCCGTCGATGTACCGGGGGCGGCTCTGGACGATGCGGCAGTTCGCCGGATTCGGCACCGCCGAGGAGACCAACGAGCGATTCCACTATCTGCTCGACCACGGCCAGACCGGGCTCTCGACCGCCTTCGACATGCCCACCCTGATGGGCCTCGACTCCGACGCCGAGCGCTCGCTGGGGGAGGTGGGGGTCGAGGGCGTCGCGATCGACACGCTCGATGACATGGAGACGCTCTTCGCCGGGATCGACCTGGGGAGCGTCACGACCTCGATGACGATCAACGCCCCTGCGGCGATCCTGCTGGCCTTCTACGTCTGCACTGCGGAGGAGCAGGGAGTGCCGCCGGAGCGCCTCGGGGGCACGATTCAGACCGACATCCTGAAGGAGTACATCGCCCAGAAGGAGTGGTGCTTCCCGATCGAGCCGGCGATGCGCCTGGTCGGCGACATGATCGAGTGGTCGACCGAGCACATGCCTCGCTGGCACCCGATCTCGATCTCCGGGTACCACATCCGCGAGGCCGGCTCGACCGCCCAGCAGGAGCTGGCCTTCACGCTCAAGGACGGCTTCACCTACGTCGAGCAGGCGATCGAGCGGGGGCTCGACATCGACGACTTCGCTCCGCGGCTCTCCTTCTTCTTCAACGCCCACATCGACTTCTTCGAGGAGATCGCCAAGTACCGGGCAGCGCGCCGGATCTGGGCGCGCGAGATGCGCGAGACCTACGGAGCCAAGCGTGACGAGTCGCTGCGGATGCGCTTTCACACCCAGACCGCCGGTGTCTCCCTGGCGGCGCAACAGCCCCAGGTCAACATCATCCGCACCGCGATCGAGGCGCTCGCCGGCGTCCTCGGCGGCACCCAGTCGCTCCACACGAACTCCTACGACGAGGCCCTCGCCCTGCCGACCGAGGAGGCGGTCCGGATCGCCCTGCGCACCCAGCAGGTGATCGCCCACGAGACCGGAGTCACCAACACGATCGATCCCCTGGGCGGGTCCTACTTCGTCGAGACCCTGACCGACGAGATGGAGCGGGCGGCGTATGAGTACTTCGCCCGGATCGACGAGCTCGGCGGCATGGTCGAGGCGATCAAGCAGAACTTCCCTCAACGGGAGATCGCAGACGCGTCGTTCCGCTATCAGCAGGAGGTGGACGCGAAGCAGCGGATCGTGGTCGGCGTCAACGACTACGTGCAGGAGGACGATGAGGAGATCCCGATCCTGCGGATCGATCCGGAGCTCGAGCGCAAGCAGAGGGGGAGGGTGGAGGCCACCAAGGCGCGCCGGGACTCGGCCGAGGTCGAGAAAGCGCTCGGGGAGCTGAAGACGGCGGCGGCCACGGACGCCAACCTGATGCCGCCCATTCTCGATTGCGCCCGGGCCCGTGTCTCGGAAGGCGAGATGGTGGCCGCCCTCCAGCAGGTCTTCGGCTCGTACACCGAGCTGCCGGTCTTCTAGTCGGGCCTCTCGGGAAACAGAAGGGGCCGGCGGTGCCGGCCCCTCCCGAGTTGCTCTCCTCCGAGCGTCAGCTCGGTGGAACGCCGTTCTGCTGCCTCGACTTGACGCAGTTCGCGTACACGGCGAGATGCTGATGCTCAGCGCTCCCGCCAGGCCTGATGTACATCCGGACGACGTAGCCGCCGCCGTTCGGGAACTGGTCGAGCACCTGATAGTCGGGCTGCTTGTCCGTGGTGCCCTGGTTGCCCGGCTTGGGCGGCACGTTGTCGGTCCACTTGAACCCGCCCGAGGTGGCCTTCTTGGCCAGCTCGCACTTGACGGTGTAGGTGTGGATGTCATCGAACTTCGCCGAGGTACCGGTGTCGTAGGACTGTGCCGCGTACTGGATCACGCCGGTGCCGGCGAGCCTGTCACGGCTCGTTCCTTCGAAATCGGCCAGCTTCAGGGTGCCGGCCGCCATCGCGGTCCCGGTCACCGCCATCACGACGGCGACGATGCTGAGCACAAGCGCCGGGCTCGGCCTTCGAAATCGCTTCATGTGCTGCCCCCTTCGGTTGACGTTCGTTCCCTGGCGGGCCGTCTTGGGCCCCCTTGTGACAAACCGTCGAGGGGGCCTCAGTTGCGGCCACCCGTGTGAACGGCCGTGGTGGTATGAGTACCGTCACGTGAGGAGAGTTATGCCGGGAAGGCTCGCGGGACTCGTCGCCCTGATCGTTGCGCTCGGGGCCACCGTCGCCTACGGCGTCACGCAGGATCCACTGGGTGTGATCGGGCCCTCGACGGGCATCCAGCCGTCTGGGCGCCACCTCGAGCCCGAGGGCCGATTGACTCCACTCGGCAACCTGCCGACGGGTGGGGCCGTGACAACCAACGGGCGCTACCTCTGGGCTCTGTCCACGGGCCGGGGTCGCAACGACGTCCGCATCGTCCAGGTCGCGAAGACGCCGTGCCCCAAGCACAAGGGCAAGGGCAAGAAGCCAAGGCAAACGGCGACCACAAAAACCGCCGCCGGATCAAGCCACGCGGCCGAGGCCAAGCAAACCGGCTCCAAGCGCTGCAACCGCCGCGCCGGGCGTAAGGTCGGAAGGCTGGTCCAGACGATCCCGTTCCCGGGTCTGAGCGGCGGGGTCGCGATGTCGCCGGACGGACACACCGCCTATGTCTCGGGTGTTGCGAACTCATCGCACGCAGCCGAGCAGACCGACCCCGGCGTCCCCGGGAGTGAGGGCGATGTGATCCACGTGCTCCACTACGACCCGAAGACCGGGGCCGCAAACAGGGCGGGGACCATCCCCGTCCCGCCACCAAGCGACGCACCCGCCGTCCAGGATTTCCCTCCGGGCACGGTGGCTCACCGGTCGTGGCCGCGTGACATCGCAGTCAGCCCCGACGGGCGCACCCTGTTGGTCGCCCTCAACCTGGCGGACTCCGCGGCCGTGATCGACACGGCGAGCGGCAGCGTCCGGTACGTCAAGGTCGGCCATTACCCGTACGGGGCCGGGATCACGACCGATGGAAAGACGGGCCTGGTGACGAGCGAGACGGGCGGAACCGTCTCGGCGATCGATCTTGCGGCGGCCAAGGTGGTCAAGACGATCACGGTCGCGCCGCCGCTCTCGCATCCAGAGAGCATCGCCGTCGATCCGAAGTCCCACTTCGCCTTCGTCGGAAACGCGAACCAGGACACGATCACGGTGATCGACACCAACGCGATGGAGGTCGCGAGAACGCTCTCCGTCGAGCGCTCGCAGGGGATCGGCACCTCACCGACCTACCTGAGCGTGACACCCGACGGCTGCGACCTGCTCTCGGCGGATTCGGGGGAGGACGCGGTGGCGATCTTCGCCCTCTCCAAGGGGAAGCGCTGCGGTCAGGGCGGGAAGCCGCCCGGCAAGAAGAAGGGGAAGGGCGGCAAGAAGAGCGTCGGCGCCGTGTCCGCCGCCAAGCACAAGGGGAAGGGCAAGTCGCGCCGGCGCAAGGCCAGGCCGTTCCAGCTGGTCGGCCGCATACCGACCGGGTCCTATCCGACGATGGCGGCGGCGACCCCCAAACGCCGCCAGCTGGTCTGGGTCTCCGCCAGAGGTCTCGGGGTCGGACCGAACCCCGGTGGGCCCAACCCGAACACCGGTGACGACAACTACCTAGATCAGTACCTGCCCTCGATCGTCGACGGCGCCTCGGGGGTGCTGAACTATCCGAGCGACAAGAAGATCCGCAAGCTGACGCCGATCAGCGACCGGCAGGTGGTGCCCGCCGATGCCCGCACAGCGCCGGCCGACACCCCGATCCGGGCGGATGGGCCGATCAAGCACGTCTTCTACATCGTGCGCGAGAATCGGACCTACGACCAGGTTCTCGGCGACGACTCCCGGGGAGATGGCGACCCGAGGCTGACCCTCTTCGGCAACTCGATCACGCCGAACCTCCACGCGCTGGTCCAGCGGTTCCCGCTGCTCGACCACGTGTACGCGAACTCCGAGGCGTCGATCGACGGCCACTACTGGACAGCGGCGGGCGCCGTCTCCGACTACGTGACGAAGAACTGGCACCAGAACTACGCGGGCCGCAACCGGCCCTACGACTTCGGCGCCTACGAGGTGAGCGCGCCACCGAAGGGCTACATCTTCCAGCGGATGCTGCAGGAGGGCGTCTCCTTCTACAACTACGGCGAGGCTCTGGCCGGCATCTCGCCGTTCCCGGATAGGGACCGGTCCCCGGACCAGACCGCGGAGAACGCTCAGGTGTTCAGCATCACCAAGACCGACGTCCAGCTGAACGGCGGTTGCTACGACAGCGACGTCTCGATCTTCGACACGCCGGCGATCGGCCCGAAGGTCGGGAACGTCTACGACTCGAGCCTGCCGCCCGGCGCCCAGCCCGGAGACGCGTCCAGGTTCACCTGCTTCAACACGAGGTTCCAAGCCCAGTTGGCAGCCAACTCGGTCCCGACCTTCAACTACCTCTCGCTGCCGCTCGACCACACCGAGGGCCTTTCCCCCGGCAAGCGCACGCCGGATGCGGATATCGCAGACAACGACTGGGCCCTGGGCCAGATCGTCTCCGCGATCTCACACTCCTCGATCTGGAACAGCTCGCTGATCCTCGTGGTCGAGGATGACTCCCAGAACGGCGCCGACCACGTCGACGCCCACCGCATTCCCGCTCTGGCGATCAGCCCCTACACCCAGGAGGGGGCGGTGGTCCACAACCGCTACGACCAGCTCTCGTTCCTGCGCACGCTCGAGATCATCTCGGGCCTCGGGTCCGTCAACCTCGGCGAGGCGCTCGCGGTCCCCCTCTACGACGCCCTCACGCCGAACCCCGGGAACTCGTCGCCCTACAACGCGATCCTTCCGGGCGTCAATCTCACAGGCGTCAATCCGGCCACAGCGGCCAACATCGCCGCCGCGAAGGGCCAGCCGTTGAGCGCCACGGACCAGGTGCCGCAGACGGTGCTCGACGCGATGCTCTGGCACTACCGGCACGGACCCAGGTCTCAACCGCCCCCACCCGGACCCAACGCGTCCGCCGAGGACAGCAGAGGGCGAGACGAGGAGTCGGTCGATCCCAATGAGCTGGCGCGCGAGCTCCGCAGGCTCGCGAGGCGCGGCGGCTAAACGAAGAAGGGGCCGGCTAGGCGGCGTGCCGCGTTGACTCGACGATCACGATGACGTCGCCGACGGGGCCGAGCTCGGACCCCGCGAGGAACATGCGGCCGACGCCGCGTCGCTGCGACTCCGTCCTGGCGAAGGCGCAGGCGTCGTCGTGATCGAGGCCGCTGGCGAGCACCGTCTTTCCGTGTCTGCCGTCTAAGAAGAGAACGTCGTACACCGCTGCGCCTCCTATCGAACCGATCACCCTACTCACTGGTCATTCTCTTGTTGGGATACCGCCTTGGGAACCGTAGAAACCTCCTGTTCATCTACGGTTAAGCCGTCGTCGAACCATCGCTCTCTGCATAGTGCCTACCGACACAGTCAGAAAAATCAGGATCGTGGTCGCCAAGCCCGGGCTCGACGGCCACGACCGCGGGGCGAAGATCATCGCCCGCGCGCTGCGTGACGCGGGCATGGAGGTGATCTACACGGGCCTGCACCAGACGCCCGAGCAGATCGCCGAGACGGCGATCCAGGAGGACGCCGATGCGGTGGGCCTGTCGATCCTCTCCGGGGCCCACATGACCCTGGTGCCGCGGGTGGTCGAGCTCCTCTCCGACCAGGGCGCCGAGGACGTGGTCGTCACGGTCGGCGGTACGATTCCCGCCGACGACATTCCCGAGCTCAAGAAGCTCGGGGTCGCGGAGGTGTTCACGCCCGGCGCGGCCACCGACGAGATCGTCGAATTCGTGCGGCGTGCGGTCGAGGGGCGCGAGGCCGCCTCGGCCTCGGGTTAGCGTCTAGTAGCCGTAGCCGCCACCGCCGCCGCTCGAGCTGCCGGTCCCGCCGGCCGAGGTGCCCCCTGTCGTGGCTGAGGCGCCCTGAGCATTGCTCGTGTTGGCGCCGGCGTTGCTCGATGCGGGAGCACTCGGGCTCGCGGAGGTGCTCGAGTTGTCGCCGCTGCCGCCACAGGCCGCCACTCCGATGGCGAGGGCCAGTGCGCAGGCCCCTGCGAGAATCAATCTATGTATGCGCTTCAAAGTGGCTCCTTTGCTTGGAAGGGTCGGAATCGATCCCCTCTTGCACGTACTACGCCCTCGGGCGCGCACGGGATTGCGCAATCCAAGGCGAGGCTCGGAACGTAGGAATGGATGTGGACCCCTCAGACGAGGCACTGCTCGCCGGCTTCGCGACCGGTGACCCGCGCACGGCGGCGGCGTTCGTGCGCCGTTTTCAGGGGCGGGTCTACGGCCTGGCGATGACCATCGTCCGCCAGCCGCCGATCGCGGAGGAGGTCGCGCAGGAGACCTTCGCCCGCGTCTACCGGCACGCCGGCAACTACGACGCCCGCAAGGGCCGGGTCTCGACCTGGCTCCTCTCCATCGCCCGCAACCTCGCGATCGACGTGACCCGGATGAAGCGCCTCGACCCGGTCGATCCCGAGGTCATCGCGGCCGAGCTGTCGATCGAGAACCAGACCCCCGGGGCGGACGAGGCGGGCCTGCAGCCGGATGAGCGCGACCAGTTGCGCTCGGCGATCACCGAGCTTCCCGACGACCAGCGCCGCGCTCTGGTCCTCTCCGCCTACATGGGGCGGACGGCGCGGGAGATCAGCGATCTCGACGACGTTCCGCTCGGCACGGTCAAGACCCGGATCCGGACTGCGATGCTCAAGCTCCGCGAGGAGCTGGAGGTCCTGGAGTGATGGATCCGCGCTGCCAGGAGACCCGCGAGCTGGCCGTCGAGCTTGCCCTCGGCATCGTCGAGGGCGAGGAGCGCGGTCGCGCGCTCGAGCACCTGGCCAGGTGCCCGGACTGCCGCGCCGAGGTCGAGAAGTACTCCGAAGTCGCCGACGAGCTGCTGTTGCTCGCCCCGCACCGTGAGCCCCCGGTGGGGTTCGAGTCGCGGGTCCTCGACGAGGTCCTGCCGGCTCCCCAGCCCAAGCGCCGGCGCCGGCTGCGGCTCGTGCTCGCGCCCGCTGCCGCGGCGCTCGCCGCGGCAGCGATCGTGCTCGCCATCGTCGCCCCGGACCTGCGGCTCGCCTCGCACTACCGGCACACCCTCGACCAGGCGAACGGGAAGGAGTTCGAGTCCTATGCGCTAAGGGCGGGGGACACCCATGTCGGCACCGTGTTCAGCTACGAGGGCTCGCCCTCCTGGGTCCACATCGACGTGGACCAGGAACATCGCGCCGGGGTGACCGGCGCGGAGCTGGTCACCGACGACGGCAGCCAGATCCCGCTGCGCTGGTTCCACCTGGACACCTGGGGCGGCTCGGGGGGCTCGATCCCGGTCGACCCGAATCACGTCTCCGTCCTGCGCCTGTCCGGCGCCCCGGGTGGACAGCCCCTGGTCGCCAGGTTCGGCGACTAGCGCGTTCCGGTAGCCGGCCGTCTAGCATGGTCGGTCGAAACCGATTGACTGGTCAGTCAACCAGTCGGGGCAGCCGCTAATATCCCGCGCCGCCCGTTGAGCGATGGGGCTCCTCCCCGGGAGCACCCGATTCAAGAGAGGACCCGAACTTTGAAGATCTGCGTGCTCGTCAAAGAGGTCCCGGACGCCGCTGTTGACAAGCGGATCGACCCGGAGACCAAGCGCCTGGACCGCTCAGGCGAGAAGAACCTCAATCCCTTCGATACCCACGCCCTCGAGGCCGCGATGCAGGTCAAGGAGGGTGGCACCGACGTCGAGGAGATCGTCGCCGTGACGATGGGCCCCGAGAGCGCCGTTCGCGCTCTCCACAAGGCCGTCGCGCTCGGCGCCGATCGCTCCGTGCACCTCACCGATGACGCCCTGACCGGCTCGGACGTCTGCGCCACGGGCTACGCCCTCGCCAAGGTGCTCGAGTCCGAGAGCCCGGACCTCGTCCTGCTCGGCCAGCAGTCCGATGACGGCGAGTGCTACACGATCGGCGCGGTGGTGGCCGACCACCTGAAGATGCCGTCGCTGACCCAGGTGATCAAGATGGACGTCGCCGACGGCAAGCTCACCTGTGAGCGCCAGGCCGAATACGGCTACGACACCGTTGAGATCGAGACGCCCGCCGTGATCAGCGTCGGCGACGCGATCAACGAGCCGCGCTACCCGAGCCTGAAGGCGATCATGGGCGCCAAGAAGAAGCCGCTCGACACCAAGGGGATCGGCGACGTCGGCGTAGAGGGCGACCGGGTCGGCGAGGGCGGATCCCGCACCGCCGTGCTAGAGCTCAAGCCCCCTCCCGCCAAGGAGGCCGGCGAGATCATCGAGGACGAGGACACCAACGAGACGGTCGAGAAGATCGTCGCCTGGCTCGAGGAAAGGAAGCTGATCTAGATGGCGGGAATTCTCGTTTACGCCCTCCACGACGACGAGGGCAACTTCAACAAGAACTCCCTCGGCGCCCTCTCCGAGGCGGCGAAGCTCGCCGGCGAGCTGGGCACCGAGGCGGCCGCGGTGGTGGTCGGCGACGTCGCCGATGACGCCGCCGCCGGCCTGGGCGCCTATGGCGTGAAGAAGGTCTACCGCTGCAAGGAGGCCCCCGAAGGGCTTGCCCAGCCGATCGTCGACGTGATGGCGAAGGTCATGACCGACAATGACTTCTCCTACGCGCTCTTCGGCGGCGGTCTGCTCGGCTTTGAGATCGGAGCCGGCCTGACCGCCCGCCTGAACGCAGGGGTGACGATGGAGGTGACTGCAGTCAACGTCGCCGACGGCAAGCTCGTCGCCGAGCGGCCGATCCTGCAGGACTCGCAGATCGCCGACGTCGGCTATGTGGAGGAGCCCGGAATCATCATCGGGCGCCTCAACGCGTTCGACGAGAACGAGACCGGCGGCACGGCCGAGGTCGAGGACGTCGCGGTCGAGCTCTCGGAGTGGTCGACCAAGGCCAAGATGGTCACCCGCGGCGAGCAGCGCGGCGAAGACGTCGACATCGAGGGCGCCGACATCCTGGTCGGCGGCGGCCGCGGCCTGGGCAAGAAGGAGAACTTCGAGCTCGCCGAGCAGCTGGCCGGCTCAATGGGGGGAGCGGTTGCCGCAACGCGTGCCGTCGTCGACGCGGGCTGGTACCCGTATGCCGCTCAGATCGGGCAGACCGGGAAGACGGTCGCGCCGAACCTGTACCTGGCGCTCGGGATCTCCGGCGCGATCCAGCACAAGGTCGGCATGCAGAACTCGGAGAACATCCTGGCCATCAACAAGGACCAGAACGCACCGATCTTCGAGTTCTGCGACCTCGGCGTGGTGGGCGACCTGCACAAGATCGTCCCCAAGCTGACGGAAGCGATCAAGGCCAAGAAAGGCTCATAGTGGCCGTCAAGCCGGCGGAGTTTCCTCCGCCGTTCAATCCGGGCGACTACGTCGGTCCCCCGACCGATGCCCCGGAGGAGCGCCTCGAGGCGGGCATCGTCATCGTCGGCGGGGGCCCGGCCGGCCTTGCCTGCGCCAACCGCATCCTGCAGCTGCTCGAGAGCGAGCCGGAGCTGACCGAGAAGCTCGGCGAGATCCCGGTCGCGGTGATCGAGAAAGGCAAGGCCTGCGGCGCCCACAACGTGTCCGGGGCGAACATGGTGCCGTCGGCGATGGAGAAGCTGTTCCCCGACCTCGATCCGAGCGATTGGCCCGTCTACCAGAAGGTCGAGAAGGACGCCGTCTATCTCCTGACCAAGAGAATGGCGATCCCGCTGAAGCCGCCGCCGCCCAACTTCCGCAACCACGGCAACTACGTCACCTCGGTCTCGAAGCTGTCGCGCTTCCTGGCGGAGAAGGCTGAGGAGGCCGGCGCCTACATCCTCACCGAGACCGTGGCCGACAAGCTCCTGGTCGAGGACAGGATCGTGTGCGGGATTCGCTCCGGCGACAAGGGTCGCGGTCGCGACGGCGAGGAGCTCGGCAACTTCGAGCCCGGGTCCGATCTGATGGCCAAGGCCACGGTCCTGGCTGAAGGGACGGTCAGCCACCTCACGCAGTCCGCCGTCGACTACTTCGATCTCGCCGGTGATTCCATGCGGTGGGAGATCGGCGTCAAGGAAGTCTGGAAGGTGCCCAAGCCGCTCGACCGGGTCATCCACACGATGAACTGGCCGCTCCGGGGCCGCCCCAAGTACAACGAGTTCGGCGGCAGCTTCATCTATCCGATGGGCGAGGACAAGCTCAGCATCGGCATGGTGGTCGGTCTCGACACGACCGACGCGACCTTCTCCTGCCACGACGCACTGCAGCAGCTCAAGACGCACAAGTTCGTCCGCAAGCTGCTCGAAGGCGGCGAGCGGATCGGCTGGGGGGCGAAGACGATCCCGTCCGGTGGCTACTGGTCGATGCCGAAGCGGCTCTCCGTGCCCGGCATGGTGATGTGCGGGGACAACGTCTCGATGGTCAACGTCCCGTATCTGAAGGGGATCCACTACGCGATGCACGCCGGGATGTACGCGGCGGAGGCGATCGTCGACTCCCTCAAGCAGGACTCCGTGAACTTCGAGGAGTACGAGCGCAAGGTCAAGAAGTCGCTGATCGAGGAGGACCTCTATCGCTCCCGGAACGTGCGCCAGTACGGCGACAAGGGGTTCGTGGCCTTCGGCGCCATCGCCAATGCCTGGCTGCTGTCCCGCGGCGCGGTTCCGCCCGGCCACAAGAAGGTCGAGCCGGATAGCGAGGTGGAGGTGGAGATCGACGGCGCCGCCAAGAACTACCCGAAGCCCGACGGCTCCTACATCTTCGACAAGCTCTCGTCGGTGTTCCTGTCGGGCAACGCGACCCGCGACGACGCCCCGAACCACGTGCGGATCCAGAACCGCGTCCCGCGCGAGGTGGCACAGACCTGGGTCTCGATGTGTCCCGCGCAGGTCTACGAGATCCCTGAGGACCAGCTCGAGTCGGGCGCCGAGACAGTCGACGTCCACGTGACGGCCTCGAACTGCGTGCAGTGCGGCGCGATCACCGCCAAGGGCGGCAGGCTGACCCTGCCCGAGGGCGGCGATGGCCCCCTGTATCAAGATGTCTAGCTAAGGCGTGCTGCTGCCCGAGGCGTTGGCGGCCACGAACGCCGCCACGTCCTGTGCGTCCTGGCCGGTCACCAGGTTTCGCGGCATGTTCCCGGTGTGACCCCCGGCTCCGTGGCTGTGACTTCCCCCACCGATTCTGATCGCTCGCCGGACGTCGGCCTCGTTCACTGCGATGTCTCCAAGGTCGGGCCCGATCTGGCCGACCGTTCCGGCGGCGGCGAGGGTGTGGCAGGAGCCGCAGTGATCCATGGCGCTCCGCTCCGCGAGAGTTCTCTGGCTCACGGTCGCCGAGTCACTGCCGCCGCCACAGCCACCACCACCAGCAGGATGGTCGAGCCGGCGGCCAGGCAGGCGGTGGCTGAGCGAAGTCGGTTCCGCATGGCGTCCTGACTGTTACCGGTCGGTGAGTCGCTAGTCGCGTGTGCCGGGAACGGACTTGCCCTCCGCCCCAGCGGGCTGATCTATGCTCGCGCCGTGGCAGACCATGCGAGCCAGACACTCGAGCGCGAGTTCCTGGAATTCGCCCCCGATGCGGTCATCGGTGTCGACCAGGCGGGCGAAATCAGGCTCGTCAACTCGCGCACCCAGTCGGTGTTCGGATACGCGCGAGAGGAGCTGATCGGCGAGTCCGTCGAGATGCTCGTCCCGGAGAGCATTCGGCCGGCGCATATCGCGCACAGGGACGGCTACTTCGAAGCACCACGCACCCGCCCGATGGGCGGGGGCGTCGACCTCTACGCCCGCCGCAAGGACGGCACCGAGTTTCCGTGCGAGATCTCGCTTTCGGCGGTGGCGACGGACAGCGGAATGATGGCCCTGGCGGCGATCCGAGACATCACGGACCGGCGGCGAGACCGCGATGAGCTCCGCAGGGCCGTCAGGCGGTTGCAGGCGGCCACGGATGTCGCGATCGCGGTTGGCGGCGAGACGGACCTGCAACGCGTCCTGGAGGCGATCGTCGAGCGAGGTCGCGCACTGGTCGAAGCGAGAGCTCTGATCATCCTGCTCCGCGAGGGCGAGGACCTTGTGGTGGCGGCGACGGCGGCGGTCGCAGGCGGGCTCGACCCGAACGTCTCGGGACTCAGAATGCGGGCCAAGCAGGCCTCGGAGAAGGTGCTGCTCGGCAGGTTCACCGGCGCCGATCTCGGAGCCGAGGAGAGCGGCCGGGCGCTGCTCGCCCCGCTGCTCTTTCGGGGGGACCCCCTCGGCGTGGTCGTTGCGCTGGACCGCGTCGGCGATCCCGGTCGCTTCGACGATGAGCACCAGCGGCTGCTCGAGGCGTTCGCCGCGAGCGCCGCGACCGGTGTTGCGACCGCCCGCTCAATGGCCGAGGAGCGACTTCAGAACACGATCGACGCCGCCGAGCAGGAGCGCAGCCGGTGGGCCCGTGAGCTCCACGACGAGACGCTTCAGGCCCTGGCGGTGCTTCGCATGCGCCTGTCGTCCGCACTTCGCGAGGAGACCGGGGAACGGCTGCAGGAGACGGGTCAGGCCGCGGTCGAGCAGATCGACGACGAGATCGTCAAGCTGCGCCGGCTGATCACCGAGCTGCGGCCGGCCTCGCTGGACACCATCGGCCTCCAGGCGGCCCTGCAGGCTCTGGCCGAGCAGCACTATCAGGCGGCCAACCTGCAGGTCGACTGTGACTTCGACCTTGCCAGCGAGGAGGAAGCCCGCCCCACGCCGGTTCTCGAGACGGCCGTCTACAGGCTCGTCCAGGAGGCCCTCAACAACGTTTCGAAGCACTCGATGGCCCGCCGCGCCGAACTCGCGGTGCACGCCTCCCGCGGGTCGATCGAGATCGAGGTGGTCGACAATGGCGTCGGCTTCGAGCCCAACCTCGTCCGCGAGGGATTCGGCCTGGTCGGGATGCGAGAGCGCGCGGCATTGCTGGGCGGGACGCTCGACGTCGTCTCGAACCGGGGATCCGGCACCCGGGTGCGGGCCGAGATTCCGCTCACGACGCGCGCGGAGGAAACCTAGACGTCGATCAGGCCGCGCTCGATCGCGTAACGGACGAGCTCCGATCGCGTCGTCATCGCGAGCTTCTGCTGGATGTGGGCCCGATGTGACTCGACGGTGCGCACGCTGAGGTAGAGCTGCTCGGCGATCTCGTTGTTGGTGTGGCCGAGCGCGATCAGCCGGAGGACCTCCAGCTCGCGCTCGGAGAGATCGTCCGGCGTCGCGGCATCGGGCTCGGCGGCGAGCCGGGCGCCGAGCTCGGGCTGCAGATAGGTCCGGCCCTCCGCGGCCATGCGGACGGCCTTGACCAGCTCCTCGCTGGCGGCCTCCTTGAGGATGTAGCCCAGCACGCCGGCCTGGAGTGCCTCCCGGGCGAAGGCTGTCTCGTCCTGCATGGTGAGCACGACTATCTCCGTTCCGGGCGATTGCTCCCTGATCGTGGGGATCGCAGCCAATCCGGACCCTCCCGGCATGTTGATGTCGAGGATGAGGACCTTGGGGTGGTGCCCGCCGACGTACCGGCTGGCCGAGTCCGCGTCGCCCGCCTCCGCGACAACCTCGATGTCGGGCTCGCGCTCCAGCATCAGGCGCAGCGCACTGCGGACGACGGCGTGATCGTCCGCCAGAACCACCGAGATATTTTCGGACGCTGCCTCCCCTGTCTCTGCCACGGCTCGTACCTTAGCCCGGCTCGCGAGCGGTGGCCGCTCCGTCGCCGCACCGCAACTCGCCGCCCGACAAGCGGTTTATCTGGGCGTGGGGAAGGGGGCGACAGCGGTGACGGCGGGTTCGGCCCGGACGATCGGGAGGCGCCTCACCGGCGCACTGCTGCTGGCGGGACTGTTGAGCGCGGCGGTGGCCCTGGCGCCGGGCGGCAGCGAGGCGAAGAAGCGGCCTGCCGCCAAGCAGAAGCGCCCGAACATCGTGATGATCATGGACGACGATCAGTCGGCTGAGCAGCAGCGCTTCCTCACCAAGACGAACGCAGCGATCGGGCGCCACGGCGTCACCTTCGACAACTCCTTCGTCAACTACTCCCTCTGCTGCCCGTCGCGGTCGACGCTGCTCACCGGCCAGTACGCGCACAACCATGGCGTCCGGGGCAACGAGCTCCCCTCGGGCGGCTACAGCAGGCTCCGGCCGACCCTCGGCAACTCGCTCCCGGTCTGGCTGCACCGAGCCGGCTACTACACGGGGCACATCGGCAAGTTCCTGAACGGCTACGGTCGCGACGCGCCGGACTCGGACGTGCCACCGGGCTGGAACGAGTGGTACGGCTCGCTCGACAAGCCGGACGGTTTCACCGGCGGCACCTACACCGCATACGGCTATTCGCTCAACGAGAACGGCCGGATCGTGCACTACGGGAGCACCCCCGACGCCGTGGACCCCGCCACCTACCAGACCGACGTCTACTCCCAGAAGGCCGCCGACTTCATCCGGCGGCGTGCTCCGAGCCGGAAGCCGTTCTACCTCTCGGTCGCCCCGCGCGACCCGCACAAGGAGGCGAACGTCTGCAGCTGCGCCGGCGACAACCCGCGCGCCGCGCCGCGCTACGAGGGCGCACTGGCGGGCCTGACCGCACCCAGGAACCCGGATTTCAACGAGGCCGACGTCTCGGACAAGCCCTCCAACATCAAGAAACTGCCGCTCCTCAACCAGACCCACGTCAATGCGGTGGACGCGCGTTACCGCGCCCGCGCCGAGGCTCTGCTCGGGGTGGACGACCTTGTTCAGAACGTGATCAGCACCCTGAAGCAGCAGGGCGAGCTGAAGAACACCGTGCTCCTCTTCACCTCCGACAACGGGTTCTTCCACGGTGAGCATCGGGTGCCGCAGGGGAAGGTCCGCATCTATGAGCCGTCGATCCGGGTGCCGCTGCTGATCCGCGGTCCCGGAGTCCCCAGGGGCGTTCATCGCAGACAGCCGGTCGGAAACGTGGACCTCGCGGAGACGATCCTCGACTTCGCCCGGGCGAAGGCGGGCCGCAAGGAGGACGGCATGTCGCTCATGCCGCTCATGCGAGACAAGCGCGACTGGCCGGGCCGGGCCCTCGACCTCGAGACCTACTTCACGCCCGACACCACCGAGGACCCCGAGGATCCGCCGCTGAATTACCAGGGCGTGCGCACCGACCGCTACCTGTACGCGAACTACGGCACCGGCGAGCAGGAGCTCTACGACCTGCGCAACGACCCGTTCGAGCTGCAGAACGCGATTGGAAACCCCGCCTATGCTCAGGTGAGGACTTCGCTGCAGGCGCTGCTCGGGCGGGTGGCGGACTGCGGCGGCCGGACCTGCAGGACCAAGCCGGCCATGAAGCTGAAGCTGCGCCACTGCTCCACGGCCGTGGTCGCCGGCAAGGACAAGCCGCAGGCGGCGACCTTCTACCTGCGGAAGAAGAAGATCGGCCGGGACGGGAAGCCACCGATCAGGACCCGTCTGCCTCGCGCCGCCAACGGGGGCCGCTTGGAGGCGGTGGTGAGCTCACTCGACGGGCGGAAGGTCAGCCTGACGCGGAAGCTGCGGGGCTGCTGAGGGTCCCGGCGAAGCCGCCGATCAGCTCCGCGAGCCTCTCCGGCTGATCCTCGGAGACGAACGTGTAGGAGTCCTCGATCTTCTCTAGGGTCGCGCCCTGGATCGTCTCCGCAAGCCGCTCCGCGAAGGAGAGCTTGAAGAAGCGATCCTCGACGGCCCAGGCGAGCATCGTCGGTCGATCGAACGTGCGCAGCTTCTCGGCGGCTTCCAACGTGTACTTCGGATCGATGGCCCGTAAGACCTTGATCGTGTCGCGACGTATCCCCTTGTTCGTCAGGTAGGGATCGACCCACTCGCGAGTCGGCGCGCCTGCAAAGTCGCGCTTGATCAGCCAGCCGTAGGCGATCGGCAGCCTGCGAAGAGCCGCGAAGCGCATGCCGGCCATCATCCCCGTCAGGCCGCCGGGCACCTTCGCGGCCCACTGCAGGGGACGGAAGGCCGGCGGGAGGAAGTTCTCGAACGCGTCGCAGTTGGTCAAGAGCAGCCTGCCGATCCGCTCGGGGTGGTTGGCCGCGGTGATCTGGGAGATCGCCCCGCCGGTGTCATTGCCGACGAGGGTGACGTCCTGCAGGTCGAGCCCCTCGAGGAAGCCCGCGACGATCCGCGCGAGGCCTGGGGGAGAGAGGTCGGCCTCCGGATTGAGCGGCTCCGGATGAGAGCCGAGCGGGAGCTCGGGAACGATGCAGCGGAAGCGGTCCTCCAGCAATGGAGTCACCTTGCGCCAGAGCCGTCCATCGACGAGCAGGCCGTGAACGAAGACGATGGGAGGGCCCTCGCCCGACTCGCGGTAGTGGATGTTCCCCTCTGGGAGCTTGATCATGCGGGCCTCCTCAGGCTTCGGAGCTGCGTCTTCAGGAACTTCGGCCAGGAGCGCGGGCTGAGTGCCACGGTCTTGACCAGCGGGGTCGCGTCGAGGTAGGCGAGCCGCTCGACGGCCTTCCCGTCTCGGAGCTTGATCCGGTCGCAGCTGTGCATCGTGAATGAGCGCCCACCGATGGTTCCCTCCAGCCGCAGCTCGATGTAGACGACGTCACCACTGGATGCCCAGTTCTCGACGATCCCATGCAGGTCCGGCACGAGGTCGAAGAGCGGCCGGGCGAACTCCTCGCGAAAGGCCCGCTTCCCGACGATCGGCCGGACCGACGGCTGAATCATCCGCACATCCGGCTGAAGCCAGGGCTCGAAGTGATCGCAGAAGGTGTCCGCGTCGACCGGGTCGGCCCAGCCCTCGGTGAACATCTCCACCCATGCTTGGGCCTCCGCGCTCGTTGCTGATCCGTTGGCGGTCGCGGTGGTCATTGCTCGCCTCCCAGCTGGCGCTGCATGGTCATCGAGTCGAGGTAGGTGTGCTTGCTGGCGATCAGGCCGTCGCGGACCTCGATCACGTCCACGCAGGGAACCTCGATTCGGGCGCCCGCGGTGCCGAACAGCTCGTCCTCGACCTGGATCGCCTGCTCGACGGTCCCGCTCATCGTCGACTCGAGCACCCAATGGTCCTCGCCGAGCTGCAGGGAACGCTCGGCGAAGTGGATGTCGGGCATCATCGCGATGTAGCCGGCAAAGGCCTCGCGTACAGCCTCCTTGCCCTTGGCCAGGGGAGACCCGGCGGCGAACGCGGTGAAGACGCAATCGTCGGCGTGCAAGTCCATGATCGCGTCGAGGTCCTGGCGGTTCCAAGCCTCTCCGTATCGCTCCGCCAGCATCCGGATGGCGGTTGAGGAGTCGGTGATCGTCGGTGTGGATGTCATCGGTGGGTCCTCCGCGGAGTGGGGTTTCGCATACAGGCTGTATGTATATCTCACCTACAGTCTGTATGTCAACCCGCCGATCCTTTTCCGGTCAGCCGTGTTCTGGAGCCTGGCTAGACTTGAACGAGATGAAGACAGACATCCATCCCGAATACGTCCTCTCGCACGTCCATTGCTCGTGCGGAAACGACTTCTACACGCGCTCCACGAAGCCCGAGCTTCACGTGGAGATCTGCTCGCAGTGCCACCCCTTCTACACGGGCAAGCAGAAGCTGGTTGACACCGGCGGCCGGGTCGAGCGGTTCCGTCGCCGGGCCGCCAAGCGCGCCCGTTGAGCTCCGAGCCCGCCTCATCCCAGAACGGATCGCGGCCACAGGCCGCCCAGTCCGAGCGGATGCCGGACGGGAAGCCCGTCGCCATAGGCGACGCCCCGATCGGCGGTCAGGCGGTGCTCGAGGGCGTGATGATGCGCGGCGTCTCGACCTGGTCGGTCGCCTGCCGCACTCCCGAGGAGCGCATCGAGGTCACCTCCGAGCCGATCGTCTCCTGGGCGAAGCGCAGCCGGATCCTGCGCCTGCCCGTCATCCGCGGGGTGGTCGCGCTGGGCGAGTCCCTGAAGATCGGCTTCAAGGCCCTTGCGATCTCGGCCAATGCGCAGCTCTCGGACGGTGAGGAAGAGGAGGAGATCGGCGGCTTCACCTGGGGCGTGACGATCTTCTTCTCGCTGCTGCTCGCCGTTGGGCTCTTCTTCGTTGTCCCGGTCGGCGCCACCAGCCTGATCAAGGACTGGCTCGGCTCCGCGCTGCTCTTCTGGCTCGTCGAGGGCGTCCTGCGAACCGCCATCTTCATCGGCTATCTCGCGCTGATCAGCCGGCTCCCTGACCTGCGGCGCGTCTTCCAGTACCACGGCGCGGAGCACAAGACCATCTCCTGCTTCGAGGCCGGAGACGAGTTGACCCCGGTCAGGGCGAAGCAGTACTCGCGGCTGCATCCGCGCTGCGGGACGAGCTTCCTGCTGATCGTGATGGTCCTGGCGATCTTCGTGTTCGCCCCGATCGGCCTGCCGGCCTGGTACTGGCTGGTCGCGTCGCGGATCCTCGGAATCCCGCTGATCGCCGGTCTCTCGTACGAGGTCATCAAGTGGGCGGGCAAGCACCGCAACAAGCGCTGGGTGCGCGCCGTGATGTGGCCGGGCCTGATGCTCCAGAACCTCACCACCCGCGAGCCTGACCTGGATCAGCTCGAGGTGGCGATCCGCGCCCTGCAGGCCGTGCTGGCCGTCGAGGACCCGTACGAGGCGAAGAGCAAGCAGCCGATCGAGATCGTGGCCTAGCGATCCCGCCTGATGGCGAAGCCGGCATAAGAGACCTCTCACCGGCGCCTTACCGCCGATTCAGCCCTGCCGGCCAGGATGGCCGGCATGAAGCTCAAGGTCCACATAGACAGGGATGCCTGCCTCGCATATGGCGACTGCGCCGAGCTGGCGCCGGAGGCGTTCGAGGTCGATGACACCGCCCACCTGGTGGGCACGGCGCCGCTCTCTAAGCTGGTCGATGCCGCCCGTGCCTGCCCCTCGGAGGCGATCACGCTCATCGACGCCGAGACAGGCGAGCGGATCGCTCCCTAGCCGAGTCCGTAGCCGGGGATCGAGAAGCGGATCGTCGCCCCGTCGCCAGGCTGCGACTCGGCGGCGATCGAGCCTCCGTGTGCTTCGACGATCGCCCTGGCAATCGCGAGCCCGAGCCCGCTGCCTCCCTCGGCTCGGCTGCGACCCTCGTCGGTGCGATGGAAGCGGTCGAAGATCCTCCCGAGCTGATCGGGCTCGATGCCGGTGCCGTCGTCTCTGACGGCGAACACCGTGGCGCCGTTCTCCGAGCCGATCGAGATGTCGATGTGGCCGTCCTCCGAGGTGTGCCGGAGAGCGTTGGTGACCAGGTTGCGGAGCACCTGGGCGAGCCGGTCGGGATCGGCCTCGAGATCGCCGTGGACGCTCGACTCGACGCTGTAGTGGCGCGGCCCGAGCAGGGGCAGGTCGCGCCGCAGGTCCTCGACGAAGTCGTCGATCGGCACCCGGCGGCGCTGCACCAGCCCGCCGCGCTCGGCCTTGGCAAGGGTGAGCATGTCGTCGGTGAGCCGCTCCATGCGGCGCACCTCGCGCATCAGCTCGTCGGCCTCCGCGGCGACTGCATCGGGGTCCCCGGGGTGGTCGGTGAGCTGCTCGATCCGCCCACGCAGCACGGTGAGCGGGCTGCGCAGCTCGTGTGAGGCGTCGGAGACGAAGTCTCGCTGGAGGCGGAAGCCCTCCTCGAGCCGATCCAGCATGTGATTGAAGGCCTCCGCGAGCACACCCACCTCGTCATCGCCGCTGTAGTCGATCCGGTGAGAGAGGTCCCCCGAGTCCACCGCCGACGCGACGGCGGCCATCCTGCGCAAGGGTCGCGTGATCAGGTTCGCGAGCCAGATGGCGATGATCACCGAGAGCACCAGGGCGCCGAGGCCGACGGCGATGAACCGGTTGCGCAGCGATTGAAGGGCCTGGTCCACCGACGTGAGCGGGTCGGCCACCCGGAACGTCCCGATCCTCGCCCCGCCGGCGACGATCGGCTCCGTGAGAACCCGGAGCCTGCCCGTCTCGTCCGTGGAGACCGTCGTCAATCCGTCCTCGGCGGAGACGATTCCGCCTGCTCCCGCCTCTCCACTCTCGCTGTCTCCCGACCCCGATTCAGCCAGCTCCTCGTTGACGATCCTCTCCTGGTTCGTGACGGGCGGGAGGCCCAGGGGCGAGATCAGGTAGATGCGCGCCTCCGGGTGGTAGCGCTGTCCGGCGACGAAGCGCTCGCCTGTCGTCCGTAGGGCCGCCGCATCTCGCACCTTCCCGCTGCTCAGCACGCGCTGCTGGAACTCCGCGTACTGCTCGTTCAGCTCCCGGTCGATTCGGCTGCGGAGGTTGGCCGCTGTGGTCTCGTGTAGCGCGAAGAAGCTCGCCGCCACGGCGGCCACGCTGACGGCCGAGATCGCGAGCACCAGGCGCAGCCGGATCCCGCGCGGGACGAGGCTACGCATCGGTGCTCACCAGCCGGTAGCCGGCGGAGCGCACCGTCTGGATCGGGGCGTCGCCGTCGTCTTCGCTGAGCTTTCGGCGGAGGTATCCGATGTAGACATCGAGGACGTTCGTCCCGGGGTCGTAGTCGTAGCCCCACACGGCGTTCAGGATCTGCGCGCGCGAGAGGACCTGGTCGGGATGCCGCATCAGATACGCGAGCAGCTCGAACTCCCGAGCGGTCAGCTTGACGCCCCGTCCCGCCCGCTTCACCTCTCGGGTCCTGAAGTCGAGGTTGATCCCACCCACCTCGAGGGAGGCCGCGTTCACCTGGCCCGGCTGTCGCAGATGCGCCCTGATCCTGGCGAGCAGCTCGGCGAAGGCGAACGGCTTGGTCAGGTAGTCGCTGGCGCCCAGATCCAGGCCCTTGACGATGTCGTCGGTCTCGGCAAGGGCGGTCAGCATGATCACGGGCAGCGCCTCGTCCCGCTCGCGGATCCCCTTCACCACCTCCAGCCCGCTGAGCTTGGGGAGGAGGAGGTCAAGGACGACCAGCGCGTAGTCGCCGGTGCCCGCCATTGCCAGGCCCTCCTCGCCGTCGTACGCACAGGTGACCGAGTAGCCCTCGGCCTCGAGCCCGCGTTGAACGAACTCGGCGATGGGGCGCTCGTCTTCGACGACCAGGATCCGCATGAGGCGAATGCTAGGCGGGCCTTCTGTCGCCGCCTGAAAGTTCTAAGAGAACTCTCATCGGCCACTTACGGCGGATTCATGGCCCCGGACGACTATCCCGTCGTGATCTCGGAACCGAGCACGTCGCCGTTCGTCGAGGACGATCGCCGCTTCAAGCTGTTCGGCTCGCACGTGCGGGTGCTGATCGGCGCGCCGGTGCGCGCGGGCCTTCCCTCGCCCGAGGCGATGGGCATCCAGATCGAGTTCTTCCTCCGCCTCCTGCACCGGAAGCTGACCCGTTTCGAAAGGAGCAGCGAGCTCTGCGCGCTCAACTCCGACGCGGGTGAGGCGTGCTCGGTCAGCCCGACCTTGGCGACCGCGGTCGACGCGGCCCTATGGGCCGCGGAGCGCTCGGGTGGCCTCGTGGACCCGACGCTGGTCGGCGAGCTCGAGGACGTGGGCTACACGACCTCGCGCGCCGATCTTGTCCCGCCCGGGATCGCCGAGGCGCTCGCAGTCGCGCCCGGGCGCCGGGCGGCCTCCCCGCGTGCCGACTCCCGCTGGCGGGCTGTATCCGTCGATCCCGTCAACGGCCTCGTCAGCCGGCCCCCCGGCGTGCGGATCGACACCGGCGGCAGCGGCAAGGGCCTGGCGGCCGACCTGGCGTCCGATCGGCTCGCCGGCTATTCGACCTTCGTCGTCGATGCCGGCGGCGACCTGCGGATGGGCGGGGAACAGCCAATCGAGCGGCAGGTGAACATCGATCACCCGCTTCGCGAGGGCAACGCGCACGAGTTCAGGCTCGAACGCGGCGCGGTCGCAACCAGCGGCATCAAGACGCGCCTCTGGCGGGCCGAAGGCGGCTTCGCCCATCACCTGCTCGATCCGTCGACAGGCGAGCCGGCCTGGACCGGCGTGATCCAGGCGACGTCGCTGGGCGACACTGCGCTGGAGGCCGAGACCCTCGCAAAGATGGCCTTCCTTTCCGGGCCCGATGGGGCCCGGGACATCCTCGCTTCCCATGGCGGGCTGATCGTGCTCGACGACGGCGGGGTGGAGCTGATCGGCTCGCTGTCCGAGGGGCAGAAGCGTGTGGCGGCGGCGGTGGCGGCGTGAACTCGTATACGGACCCGGGCCAGCACATCTTCTGGATCGCCAGCCGGGCCTTCGGCGTCGTCGCCCTGATCCTCGTCGCCGTTTCGGTCGGCATGGGCCTGGCGATGGCGATGCGCGCCGCGAAGGGCCCGGGCGCGATGGCCAAGCTGAAGCAGGCGCATGAGGCGACTGCGCTGACTGCGCTGATCCTGATCGCTGCGCATGGCCTGACGCTGCTGGGTGACACCTATCTGCGACCCGGCCTCTCCGGAATAGCGATCCCGTTCGTGATGTCGCACCGTCCGCTCTGGACGGGGCTCGGTGTCGTGGGTGGGTGGCTGGCGGCCATCCTCGGCTTGACCTTCTACGCACGTCGCTGGATCGGCCCGAAGCTCTGGCGGCAGATGCATCGCTGGACGCTGGCCGTCTACGCCCTCGCGGTGATTCACACCCTCGGCGCCGGCACCGACGCCCATTCCTTCTGGCTGCTGGTCATCCTGATCGCAACTGTCGCGCCGCTCGCTGTAATGGCCGCGATCCGGCTGCTACCGAGCGATGAGCCCGAGCCGGGTCGCCATCGCCGCCGGATCCCGCTGCCGTCCGAGCAGCTGCCTCGCGCCGCCCATGCCAACCCGTATGAGCCGGTGCGATGAGCCGCGATCGCAGATATCCCGATCGCGTCCCGCGGCGCTACGTGGAGCGGCCAAGGTCAGCGGGCGCCGTGCGCGCCACCCAGCGGCGGCGGTATTCGCCTGGCCCAGCTCAATCGACGACGGCGCTGACCACCAAGCTCGCCATGCTCGCAATCGTGGCCACGCTAGCGATCGGAGGGCTGATCGCGGCCCAAATGGCGGCCGGCAACGACCCGTCGCTCGGTCCGAAGGCAGCGAAGACCGCCAAGAAGGCATCCGCCACCTCTGTGACCGGGTCGTCGACGGGATCCTCGTCGAGCGGCGACTCGGGTACCGACCCCTACACGCAGCCGTACGGCGGAGACGACTACTCCTCCGGGTCGAGCGGGTACTCGTCCAGTTCGGGCTACTCCACCCAGCAGTCCTCGCCGGCGCCGGTCACCAGCAGCGCTTCGTAGTCAGCCGGCGATCGTCAGCGCGCCTAGCGCAAGCACCGACACCGCGATCAGCGCGAGCGCGGCGCCCGTGACGATCCGGCCGGTGGTCCCGAGCGCCTCATCGCCCATCAGCTCCGGGTCCTGGGCCAGGCGGCGCATGACGGGCAGCATCGCCAGCAGGAGCACGGCGTTGAGGGCCTGGGAGAGGAAGAGGATCGGGATCAGCGGCGCTCCCGGAATCAGCACCAGCACGGCGGCGATCAGCACCGTCGCGCCGAAGCTCAGGTAGAAGAGCGGCGCCTCGCTGAAGGTGTCGTCCACGTCGGCGGGCCTCCCGGCCGTCTCCGCCACCGAGTAGGCGGTCGACAGCGGAACGACCGCCGCGGCGAGCAGCGCGGCCCCCACGAAACCCACGCCGAACAGGGTGGACGCGGACCCGCCGGCCAGCGGTTCGAGGGCCTTCGCAGCGTCGCTTGCGTCGTTGATCTCGATCCCGCTGACATGGAGCGTCGCCGCGCAGGCGACGACGACGAACAGGCCGATCACGCCGGTGAGCAGCGCGCCGACGACGACGTCGACGTTCTCGAAGCGGAGGTCCTTGAGGCGGAGGTGCTTGTCCGCGGCGTAGGACTGGATGAAGACGAGCCCCCAGGGGGCAAGCGTGGTGCCGATCGTCGCGACCGCCACCAGCACCGCGTCTCTGGTGAGCGGGAGATGCGGGACGACCAGCCCCTTTGCGGCTGCGCCCCAATCCGGGTGCGCGAGCAGCCCCGAGGCGATGTAGGTGACGAAGACCGCGCTCAACAACAACAGGACGTGCTCGACGCGGCGGAATGATCCGCGCAGCACCAGCGCCGACACGCCGATCCCTGCCAGCGGGACGGTGACGTAGCGGCTGACGCCGGCGAGCAGCTCGAGTCCCGCCGCGACGCCGGCGAACTCCGCGCACATCGTGCCCACGTTGGCCACGACGAGCGCGGCGAGCACGATTCGGGCCTCGCGAGCTCCGCGGTGCGTGCGGACAAGCGTCAACAGGCCCTTGCGGGTGACGACGCCCATCCGAGCGCCGAGGAGGTGGAAGACGATCAGCGCGGCGGTCGAGACCGCGAGCACCCAGAGGAGCTCGTAGCCGTACTTGGCGCCGAGGATCGAATAGGTGGTGATCCCTGCCGGGTCGTCGTCCGAGAGGCCCGCCAGGACGCCGGGGCCCACCACGGCGAGCAGCGCTCCCGTGTAGCCGGCCGTGAGCAGCGCCGGACGGCGGCGCAGCAGCCACGCGTGCAGGTGCCGTCCGGGCCTGCCGCGTGGGTGCCTGCGGTGAAGAGTCTGGGCTGGGTCGGGTTGGTGCGCGACAATCGGGAGCATGATCGATGAGCTGGTCGGCCAGATAGAGGGCCGCTTCACGGAGCTGGAGCGGCAGATGTCCGATCCCGAGGTGATTTCCGACCGGGAGCGATACGCCGAGGTCGGGCGCGAGTACCGCGAGCTGCAATCAGCCCACGAGCTGGCGCGTGAGTGGCTGACGCTCAAGGACGACCTCGAGGGCGCTCGCGAGCTGCTCGCGGAGGACGGTGACGACCCCGAGCTGAAGAAGGTTCTCGCCGATGCTCCGGGGCGGCTCGACGAGCTCGCCGAGGAGATCAGGCTGGCGATGGTCGAGCGCGACCCCAACGACGACAAGAACGTGATCGTCGAGATCAGGGCAGGGACGGGGGGGACGAGGCCGCGCTGTTCGCCGGTGACCTCTTCAAGATGCTGACCCGCTACGCCGAGCGCCGGGGATACTCGGTGGAGACCCTCTCGCAATCCCCCTCTGAGGTCGGCGGGTTCAAGGAGGTCACCTTCGCGATCAAGGGGGACGGCGCCTACTCCGTCTTCAAGTACGAGGGCGGCACCCACCGCGTCCAGCGGGTCCCGAAGACCGAGTCCCAGGGCCGCATCCATACCTCGACCGCGACCGTGGCCGTCCTGCCGGAGGCCGAGGAGGTCGACGTCCAGGTGGATCCCAACGACCTCCAGGTCGACGTCTACCGCTCCTCCGGGCCGGGCGGGCAGTCGGTCAACACCACCGACTCCGCCGTCCGCATCACCCACAAGCCCACCGGCCTCGTCGTCTCCATGCAGGACGAGAAGTCCCAGCTGCAGAACCGCGAGAAGGCGATGCGGGTGCTGCGCGCGCGTCTGCTCGAGCGTGAGATCGCCGAGCAGCAGGCGAAGATCGCCTCGGAGCGCCGCGCCCAGGTCGGGTCCGGCGAGCGCTCGGAGAAGATCCGCACCTACAACTTCCCCCAGGACCGGATCACGGACCATCGCGTCAAGCTGACCGCGAGCGGGGTGGACCGGGTGCTCGGCGGGGAGCTCGACGAGTTCACGGACACGCTCGCGTCCGAGGAGAAGCGACGGCGTCTCGAGGCCCAGACGGCCGAGGCTTGAGCGCCGAGACCTCCGCAGTCCGCGATGCGCTGGAGGGGGCGGTCGGCGCGCTCGATGCCGCCGGATGCGAGACCGCGCGGCTCGACGCCGAGGTGCTGCTGTCCCACGCGACCGGCTGGGACCGCGCCCGAATCGCCGCCGAGCCGGACCTGCGCCTCCCCGTGGGAGCCTCTCGAGAGTTCGCTTCGATGGTGAGGCGGCGCGTGCAGCGGGAGCCGGTGGCCTACATCCTGGGCCGCAAGGGCTTCCGCCGGATCGAGCTGATCGTCGACCGGCGCGTCCTGATCCCCAGGCCGGAGACCGAGCTGCTCGTCGATGTCGCGCTGGAAGCTGCGCCGGCGAGGGTGCTCGACGTGGGCACGGGCAGTGGAGCGATCGCCCTTGCCGTCGCCGACGAGCTCCCTGAGGCGGAGATCATGGCGATCGACACCTCGATGGACGCCACGCGCGTGGCCCAAGCGAACGCGGATCGGCTGGCCCTAGCCGATCGCGTCGAGGTGGTCGTCAGAGGGTTCGCCTCGCTGGCCGACGCCGGGCGGTTCGACCTGCTCGTCGCCAATCTCCCGTACGTCAGCGAGACCGAGTGGGAGGGGCTCGCTCCCGAGATCCGCGATCACGAGCCGCGCGAGGCGCTGGTCGCCGGCCCCACCGGCCTGGAGGCGATCGAGGCTCTGGTCGATGCGGTCGGCGGCCTCGACCAGCCACCGGCGGCCCTGGCCCTCGAGATCGGAGCGGAGCAGGGCACCGCGGTCGAGGAGCTGGTCGGCGGCGCCGGCTACTCGAAGGTGGATGTTCGCCGCGACCTCGCCGGGCTCGACCGCGTGGTGGTCGGCCGATGAGCGAGATCGTCTCGATCGAGCGCGACGGGGCGGACGCCGCCCGCGCGGCCCTGGAGCGCAGAGTGGGGGAGGGAGGCGTCGCGATCTTCCCCGCCGACACGCTCTACGGGCTCGCCTGCGACCCGCTCAACGCCGCCGCGATCGAGCGCATCCACGCGATCAAGGGCCGTGGCGAGGGGAAGCCCTCGGCGGTGATGTACTTCTCGCCGCTGGCGATGCGCGAGCTCGTCTCCGGCCTCGGATCTCGCACGCGTGAGGCCCTGAGCGCGCTGCTGCCGGGGCCGGTGACCCTGGTCATCGCCAATCCGGAGCGTCGCTATCCGCTCGCCTGCCGCGAGGACCCGGGTCGGCTCGGCGTCCGCTTGATCGAGGGCCCGCTCGCGGGGGCGATGGCCCCGATCTTCCAGACGAGCGCCAACCGCAGCGGCGAGCTCGCCCCCACCCGCTTCGACCAGATCGACGATGGGATCGTCGGTGCGGTCGACCTCGCCCTCGATGCGGGTGAGCTGATCGGCGAGCCCTCGACCGTGGTCGACGTCACCGGCATCGATTCAGATGGCGGCTGGCAGGTGCTCCGCGAGGGGGCATTTGACAGCTCCGAGGTCGATCGCCTGCTCGGCGTGATCGCCGCGGACTAGCGCGCGGCCTCCTCGGTGGCGCGCTCGCCCTCAGCATGACTCCCGTAGGCCCAGCCCTTCTGGAGCCGCTCGCCCCGCGGCTCGACGGGCCAGGCCACCTCGGAGCGGACCTCGGCGCCGCTGACGCGTTCGGTTGCTCTCATCTCGCCCAGGACGAGAAGGCGGTCGCCGATCTCGCGGAACCGGTCGAGCTCGACGTGTATCTCCGAGAACATCTCGTCGACGTCCTCGAACCAGGCGCGGATCCCGTTGTGCCCGTGGTAGCCGGGGTCGCCCTCCTCCCGGGCCGTGAGGAACGGATGCCACTCGCAGTCCGGGTTCCATGCGGCCACCCAGGCCTCGGGGTCGCGGGCGTTGAAGGCGTCGCGGGACTCGCCGAGGAGCTCGCGATAGACCGATGCCATGCTCATCACGGTCCGGCCGCCGCGGCGGCGAGCGCCTCGTCCAGCGTCTCGAAGAGCTCGATCCGGGTCCCCTTGCCGTCGCGGAGCCACCAGACCATCACGGCGTCCTGCCCGAAGTCGAGTCCCGTGGTCTTGCCGCGGGCACGAAGGGTGAACTCGACGACGACCAGGTCGCCCACCTCGTGGAAATCGTGCGCGTCCCAGCGGATCTCCTCCATGACCTCGTCGAAGGAGTCGAACCAGCGGCGGAGGCCGTCGGGGCCGCGATAGGTATCGGGCTCCGAGGCGAGATTCGGCGGGGTGGTCGCCTCGAAGTCGGCGTGGACGTAGGGAATGATTCCCTCGACCCCCCTCTCGTTGAATGCCTCGATTCCGCGCTGGACGATCTCGAGGTTCCGCTCTGACACTGGGATCAGCCTACGGCGCGCGCTCAGGCGCGAGTGTGAGATGCGGCCGCCACCGCAGTGCGGATGAACAGCTCGCGCGCCCGTTTGCGCTCAGCGGTCGGCCCGCGTTCGATTCGCTCGAGGGTCATGCCCTGGAGGCCCGCGATGATCATCAAGGTCAACACCCCCGCCCGCCCGCCCGGCAGGCCGTCGCTGGCCTCGGTCAGCAGGCGGACGAGCACGACGCGCCACTGCTCGTTCACCTCTGTGATCGTCTGGCGAATCTCCGGGTCGACTACCGATACGGCGGCGAGATCGAAGTAGAGGCGCGCGACGCGCTCGTCCCGATCCAGGACGCGCTCCACACCGGCGTCGGCCCCGCGGACCACCGCTTCCACGGTGTCGGCCCCGTCGACCGCGGCGAGGACCTCCTCGGTGATCATCTCCGCGATCGCCAGTCCCGCGGCCTGCACCAGCCCCTGCTTGGAGCCGTAGTGGTAGACGACCAGGGGCTTGGATTCGCCGGCGGCGGCGGCGACCTTGGCGATCGTCAGGCCCGCGTAGCCGTCGGACTTGAGGACCTCGATGGCAGCCTCGAGGATCCGCTCGCGTGCGCCCGTGGAGGGTCGCCCACGCTTCGCTACGGCTGTGGCTTCCACCGTCAACGCTTCGCCTCCTCCGCTTCGCGTCCGGGGGCTACGCGACTGAGGCGAGCATCGCCGGATCGAGGCCCATCGCCGCGAGCTTCTTCGACAGCGACTTCGCCGCGTACTCGAAGATCTCGGACGAGTGGTAGAACGGCGTCTCGAAGTTGTACGGGTCCTCCACCCACGGCGGGACGAAGACCAGCGTGGCCACCGGCAGGCACTCCTTGAGCGTGTCCTCGACGATCTTCGCGTTCGCCCGGTCATCCTTGATCGCGTCGGCAAGGAACTTGACCCCGAACCCGACGTGGCGTGACTCGTCCCTGTTCACGGCGGTGAACCCGGCCGTGAAGCCGGGGAACCAGCCACGCTCTCTCATCGACTTGATCATGAACCGGGCGGCGGAGAGGGCGAGCATCCCCTCGATCACGATCATGTACACGGTGACGCCGCGGACGAGCTTGGGGAAGTCGCTCGGGTCCTTGCGCAGGTCCTCGGCGCACTCGTGGAGGATCCCGTTGAAGAGCGTCTCCCAGTCCTTGTTCACCACGTAGCGCTGCTTGTCGATCATCTCGCCGAGGCTGCCGGCCTCGACGCCGAAGACGTCGCGGTAGAAGCCGTTCCAGAAGACGGTGTGCTTGGCCTCGTCGGAGATCTGCGTGGTCAGGAAGACCTTTGCTTCGTGGGTCGGAGCCGCCAGGGCGAAGGGAAGCAGCTCCAGGGTGACCCTCTCCTCTCCCAGGAAGAACTCGGAGAAGCCGAACTCGAGAAAGCGCCGGTCGTCGTCGGTGAACATGTCCGGGTCCGCCCACTGCTTGGCGTCCTCTGTGAAGTCGAAGTCCTCCGTCGACCAGTGCTGGCGCTGCCAGCGCATGAAGAGCTTCTCGTAGGAGGGGGCGGCTTCGACGATCTTGTCGAGGCCTGACATCACCTTGTCGATGTCTCCGTCCAGCAGGACCGAGAGCGCCTCGTCCTCTGTCTTGAGCTCCTCGTGTCCGTTGGTGGCGGCGGTCGCGTCGGTCATCTCTCTCCTCCAGTCTGGTGCACGGCGAAAGCGGCATTATTTACCAATTGGTCAATTAATGTCAAGTCCGTGAGCCTATGTATCGTGGCCGTGAATTGACCGACCTGCCAGACGACTTCCAGACCGCCCACCTCGCCGAGGTCGACCCGGACATCGCGTGGGTGCTCGATCGAGAGCTCGCCCGCCAGCAGGGGACGCTCGAGATGATCGCCTCCGAGAACTTCGTTCCCCAGGCCGTGCTCGACGCCGCGGGCTCCGTGCTCACCAACAAGTACGCGGAGGGCTACCCGGGCAAGCGCTACTACGGCGGCTGCGAGGAGGTGGACGTCGCCGAGCAGCTCGCGATCGACCGGGCGATCGCCCTCTTCGGCGCGGAGCACGCGAACGTCCAGCCTCACTCCGGCGCCCAGGCCAACAACGCCGCCTACATGGCGATGATCGACCCGGGCGACACGATCATGGGGATGGCGCTCGACCACGGCGGCCACCTCACCCACGGGATGAAGCTGAACGTCTCGGGCAAGCTCTACAAGGTCGTCGCCTACCACGTGCGCCGCGAGGACCGGCTCGTCGACATGGACGAGGTCGCAGCGCTCGCCGAGGAGCACAAGCCCAAGGTGATCGTCGCCGGCTGGTCGGCCTATCCGCGGCAGCTCGACTTCGCTGCCTTCCGCGAGATCGCCGACTCGATCGGAGCGAAGCTGATGGTCGACATGGCGCACTTCGCCGGGCTGGTCGCGGCGGGCGAGCATCCGAACCCCGTCGAGCACGCCGACGTCGTCACCACCACGATCCACAAGACGCTCTGCGGGCCTCGCAGCGGGATGATCCTCTGCAAGGAGGACCTCGCCGCCGACATCAACCGTGCGGTCTTCCCCGGCCAGCAGGGCGGCCCGCTCATGCACATCATCGCCGCGAAGGCGGTCGCGCTGAAGATCGCCCAGAGCGAGCCCTTCAAGCAGCGCCAACGCCAGACGATCGCCAACGCCCGGGCGTTCGGCGAGGAGCTCGTCGCCGGCGGCATCGACGTCCTCACAGGTGGGACCGACGTCCACCTCGTCCTGGTGGACCTGACGCCGACGGGCCTCGGCGGCAAGGAGGCCGAGACGCGCCTCGAGGAGGTTGGGATCACCGTCAACCGCAACGCGATCCCGTTCGACGAGCGTCCGCCGATGGACCCGTCGGGTCTCCGGATCGGAACGCCCGCCCTCACCACCCGCGGCCTGGTCGAGGACGACCTTCGTGAGATCGCGCAGGTGATCGTCGCGGCATTGGGCGAGGACTTCGACTCCCAGAGGGACGCCCTGCTGGAGCGGAGTCGCGCCCTGATGGAGCGCTATCCCCTCTATCCGCAGCTCTCAGCAGCCGCCGTCTAGAGGGCCGATGTGGGTGATGCGCGCACGCATGGACGCCGCATGCCGTCGCTGGATCGCCACCCACCCCCTCGCGGGTAGCAACCACTACCCGCTTCGGGTGCGTGCGGCACCCAGCTTGGCCTGCGACCCCCACGCGCACACGCCTCACCCTCATCAACCCTCTCGATCAGCTTGAAGATCTGGGCCGACATGAGCGGGCCGGCGCACGTGCTCGTGCTCCGGCCGATCATCGAGCGACTCCGCGCGCAGGGTCACGAGGTCCTCGTCACCTCCCGCGAGTACACCCAGACCCAGGAGCTCCTCGAGCTGCACCACATGGAGCACACCTCGATCGGCAGGCACGGCGGCGCCTCGCGCGTTCGCAAGCTGATGCGGCTGATCCAGCGGACGGCGGGGATGCGCCGCTTCGGCAAGGGGGCGGGGTTCGACCTCGCGATCGCGCACGGCTCCAACGACATCGCGATCGCCTCGCGGCTCCTCGGGATTCCCGAGGCCAACATGCACGACTACGAGTTCGCGGTCGCGCAGCACCACGTCGGCTGCCGCCTGGCGAAGCGGGTGATCTTCCCGGACTCGGTTCCGCCCGAGCGATTGAAGCGATTCGGCGTCGGGCCCGAGAAGCTCTTTCGCTACCCGGGCATCAAGGAGGAGTACTACCTTGCCGACTTCGAAGTCGACCCGGACGCCCTCGAGAGGCTGGGCGTCGACACCGAGCGCGTCGTGGTCGTCGTGCGCCCGCCGCCGGACGTCTCGCTCTATCACCGCAAGTCGAACCCCCTGTTCCCGCAGGTCCTCGCGCGAGTAGGCTCTGACCCCGGTGTCCGCGCCGTCGTCTTGCCGCGTACCGAGGAGCAGCGGACCTACGTGAAGGAGCTCGCCCTGCCTTCCCTGATCGTTCCCGATCACGCCGTGGAAGCCCAGAGCCTCGTGGCGCTCGCCGACCTGGTCGTCTCCGCGGGCGGCACGATGAACCGGGAGGCGGTGGCGCTCGGCACCCCGGTCTACACGACCTACGGCGGCCGGCTCGGCGGGGTGGACGAGGCGCTGATCCGATCGAACCGGCTTCGGCCCCTGACCGATCCGCGAGCGCTGGAGCTGGTCAAGAAGACGGGTCAGGGCGAGCGCGTGCGCCGGGACCCTGAGCTGCTCGTCGACCTGATGCTCGGAGCGGCCGAGCCGGATGGCGACTCAGACTGAGCAGCCGAGCACCGTAGCCGAGCAGGTCTCGGACTTCGCTGCCGAGGTCTACGCCCCCCGGCGCGTCGACGTCGCCCTGCGCACGCTCGACCTGCTGATCGCCGGTTCGGCGCTGATCCTGCTCTCGCCGCTGCTCGGCCTGCTCGCCCTGGCGACCCTGATCACCTCCGGCACGCCGGTCCTCTACCGCGGGGAGCGGGTCGGGCGGGCCGGCCGCGTCTTCACCATGTACAAGCTGCGGACGCTCAAGCCCGGGGCGGAGGATCGCCTCGGCAACACCTACGGCGAGGAGCTCAGCCGGCGCACCGAGGAGGAGGTGACGATGGTGGGGAAGGCGGCGCGCCTCACCCACATCGACGAGGTGCCCCAGCTCTTCAACGTCATCCAGGGAGACATGAGCATGGTCGGCCCGCGACCGGTCCGGCCGGCGTTCTTCAACCGGCTCTGCGAGGAGATCCCCCAGTACTGGCAGCGCCTCGTCGTCCGTCCCGGCGTCACCGGATTCGCGCAGACCAGGATCACTCGCGAGGACTCGTGGGAGGACAAGCTGATCCACGACCTCGAGTACATCGCGGACCGCTCCATCAGGCTCTATCTGCGGGTGCTGGGCGCCACCATCGCCCGGATCGTCAGCCTGACCCTGCGCGGCAGGGACCGCTAGACGGCGGGACATTGACGACGTTGTGTCTCAGTGAGGAGTAGGCTGTCCGGCGATGCTGGGGAGTCAGGTTTTCCGCAGGTTCTGGATCGTGATCGGTCTCACCTTCGCGCTCGGCTGCCTGCTCGCGCCCTCCGCTCTCGCGGCGAAGAAGCCCAAGCCCCGCGTCAAGGACAACACCGTCTGGCTTTGCAAGCCGGGGATCCCGAACAACCCGTGCGAGCCCGGCTTCGACACGACGCTCCTCTCGCCGTCCGGCCAGATCACCGGCACCACCACGCCCAAGCCGGACCCCAACAGGAAGAAGGTCGACTGCTTCTACGTCTATCCGACCGTCAGCGACGACAAGACTCCGAACTCCGATCTCTCGATCGATCCGGAGGAGCGCTCGATCGCCCTCTACCAGGCAGCCCGGTACAGCCTCCACTGCCGGGTCTTCGCACCGATGTACCGCCAGGTCACCCTCCAGGCGCTGTTCAGCGGCGGCACCCTCCCCGCCGACGCACAGCAGGTCGCCTACGGGGATGTGGCCACCGCCTGGAAGACCTACCTGCGCAACTACAACCGGGGCCGAGGAGTGGTCCTCATCGGCCATTCCCAGGGCACCTTCGTGCTCCGTGAGCTGATCCACCAGCTCGTCGACCGGCACAAGAACGTGCGCGCTCGCCTGATCTCGGGGGTCCTGCTTGGCGGCAACGTGACCGTGCGGGCGGGTGGCAACGTCGGCGGCGACTTCAAGAACATCCCCGGCTGCCGGAAGGCGAAGCAGACCGGCTGCGTGATGGCCTTCTCGACCTTCGACGCCCCGGTGCCGAACGACACGAAGTTCGGACGCCCCGGGACGCTCGCAGCCCCTGGCCTGCCGACTACCGGCGATGTCCTCTGCACGAACCCCGCGGCGCTGCGCGGCGGCTCGGCGCCGCTCACCTCGGTCTTCCCAACGGAGCCGTTCGCGCCCGGGACTACGATCGGCGCCGGCACCGGAGCAGTCGGCGTCCCAATGCCGACCGGTGCGACCACGCCGTGGTTCCAGGTCCAGGGCTATACCGGCGCCTGCGATGCGTCCAACAACGCGCACGTGCTGCAGATCAGTCCCGTCGGCGGCGCTCCGACTCTGCACGCGGTTCCCGATGCCACCTGGGGCCTGCACCTGGTCGACGCGAACATCGCGCTCGGCAACCTGACCGACGACGTCGCCCGCCAGGCCAAGTCCTGGCTTAAGGCGAACCGCAAGCACAAGAAGACGAAGAGCTAGAGGCGACCGCCCCACGGCTACGTCCCCGACGGGACCGGGCCGTACACTCGCGGCCATGTGCGGGATATGCGGCCTCGTGTGCCTCGACGGGGTCACCGCCCCGGACCCGGCGGCGCTCGCCGCCATGAACGAGACGCTGGTCCACCGCGGCCCCGACTCGGACGGCTCGGTCATCGACGGCCCGGCCGGGCTCGCCATGCGCCGCCTCTCGATCATCGACCTCGCCGGTGGCGATCAGCCGATCGCCAATGAGGATGGCCGGATCCAGGTGATCCAGAACGGCGAGATCTACAACTACCGCGATCTCCGGGACGAGCTCCGCGGGCGCGGGCACACCTTCTCGACCCACAGCGACACCGAGGTGTTGGTCCACCTCTATGAGGAGCGCGGCCCCGCCTTCGTCGAAGCGCTGCGCGGGATGTTCGCGATCGCGATCTGGGACGCACGCCACGGGCGGCTCGTCCTGGCAAGGGACCGGTTCGGGATCAAGCCGCTCTATTACCGCGTCGCCGGCGGCGAGATCTCCTTCGCCTCAGAGCTCAAGGCTCTGCTCCGCCAGCCCGGCTTCTCTCGCGAGATCGACCCCGAGGCGCTGGAGTCGTTCCTCGCCTTCAACTCGATCCCATCCCCGCTGACCATCTTCAAGCAGGCGCGCAAGCTCCCGGCGGGCCACACCCTCGTGATGGAGGGGGGCGAGGTGACGCTCTCGCGCTACGCGCGGCCGACCCCGGCGCCCGCCGGCGAGGTCCGGACCGAGGGAGACGAGGTTCTCGCCGAGGAGCTCCGCGAGCGGCTCCGCGACTCGGTGCGGGCGCACCTGGTCTCCGACGTGCCGGTCGGAGTGCTGCTCTCGGGGGGAATCGACTCCGCGGCCCTGACCGCGATGGCGGCGGGTGAGAGCGGCTACCCGGTCAGCACGTTCTCCATCGGCTTCGAGGAGAGCTCGTTCGACGAGCTCGCCCAGGCGCGACTGGTCGCCGAGCGCTACGGCACCGACCACCACGAGCTGATCCTGCGCCCTGATGCGGTCGACCTGCTGCCGCGCCTGGTCGATGCGTTCGATGAGCCGTTCGGCGACTCCTCGGCGCTCCCCACGTACCTGGTCTCGCAGCTGGCTGCCGACACCGTGAAGGTGGTGCTCTCGGGCGAGGGCGGCGACGAGCTCTTCGGCGGCTACTACACCTACGTGGCCGACCGGCTCGCGCCTCGGGTCGGCAGGGCCGCTCCGTTCCTGCGGCCGCTGGTCGAGATGCTGCCGAGCTCCTCGGGCAAGGTGAGCTTCGACTACAAGGCCAAGCGCTTCATGCGCGGGGCTCACCTGCCACCCGTTGAGCGGCACCACGCCTGGAAGGAGATCTTCTCGTCAGAGGCCCAGGAGGAGCTGCTCAGCGAGTCCCGCATATCGGATCCGCTCGATGTCTATCGCGCCCGCTACGCCGAGACGGAGGGCTCTCAGGAGCTGGCCCGCTTCCAGGATCTCGACCTCGGCATCTACCTCGTCGACGACCTGCTGGTGAAGACCGACCGGGCGAGCATGGCCCACTCGCTCGAGGCGCGGGTGCCCTTCCTCGATCCGGTGGTGGCGCAGCTCGCCCTGGCCCTCGACACCAAGCAGAAGGTCCGCGGCTTCTCCAAGAAGCGGCTGCTGCGCCGGGCAGTCGAGCCGCTGCTGCCGAAGGAGATCATCCGCGGGCGCAAGCAGGGCTTCTCGATCCCCGTCGCCGCCTGGCTGCGCGGGGACCTCGGGCCGTTCGCCCGCGATGTGCTCTCGCCCGAGACGATCGAGCGCCAGGGCTATCTCAACCCGGCCGGGGTCAGCAAGGTGCTTGACGACCACATCTCCGGCAGGGAGGACCTGAGCCGCCAGATCTGGGGACTGCTCTCCTTCACCCTCTGGTTCGACCGCTACGCGCGGGAGCCGGCGCCGGCCGGAGCAGGCGGAGCGGAGATGTAATGCCCGACACGCTCGACGCCCTCTTCGCCTTCATCTTCGCGGGCGCCGCCGTCTGGACACTGGTCCCGGCAACCGAGTCGCTCGCGCGGGGGATCGGCGACCGGGCGATCGACTATCCGAACGAGCGCAGCCTGCACGTGCATCCGACGCCGAAGCTCGGGGGGCTGGCGGTCCTCGTGGCGGTCCTGATCGGCGGTTCGATCTTCCTGCCCTGGGACCAGGAGACGCGGTCGATCCTCGCCGGGGCGATCGTGATCACCGCAGTCGGCGTGATCGACGACCTCGTCGACCTGCCGGCCGGGATCAAGCTCCTCGGTCAGACCGGGGCGGCGATCATCCCGGTCGCCTCCGGGGTGACGGTCGCGAGCTTCACGCTGCCGTTCCTGGGGCGGGTCGACCCCGCCTCGGTCGAGCTCTTCAACCCGCCCGGCATCGGCGCCATCGACCTCGGCCAGGTCCTGACCGTGTTCGGCATCGTCGCCGTCGCCAACGTGATCAACCTGATCGACGGGGTGGACGGGCTCGCGGCGGGCGTCTGCCTGATCTCGGCTGGGGCCCTTGCCGTGATCGCCCTCTCGCTCGATCGCAACGCGGCGGGCGTTCTGGCTGCGGTCACGGCCGGGGCGTCGCTGGGATTCCTCCGCCACGGATTCCCGCCGGCATCGAGCTTCATGGGGGACACGGGATCCAATCTGCTCGGCTACCTGATGGCGGTGATCACGGTCCAGGGCGCGCTGAAGACGAACGCCGTGGTCGCCCTGTTCTTCCCGCTGGCGGTGCTGGCAGTTCCGATCCTCGACACCGGCTTCGTGGTCGCCAAGCGGCTCAAGTACAGGCGGCCCATCTACCGCGCCGACGCGGAGCACTTCCACCACCGGATGGCGCGAATCGGGTTCAGCCAGAGGCGCACGATCACCTACCTCTATGGCTGGACGCTGGTGCTCGCGCTGGTGGCGCTGGCGCTGCGCTTCGTCCCGTACACCGACAACCACGGCCACTTCAACGCCGGCTGGACGATCTTCATGGCGCTCTGCCTGGCGGGTGCGCTGGCGGCGAGCATCTACGTGATCTCCGTGCTCGAGATCCTCAAGCTCAAACGAGTCCGTGGCTGGCAGATGGTCGGTCTGCGCGGGCCACAGGCGCCGCCGCCGGATGAGGCTGAGGTCGAGGCCGGCATTCAGCACGAGCTCGACACGGGCACCTTCGCCGCGGTGGATCCGTCCACCGGAGAGATGACCTCGATCGATCCGGACACCGGCGAGATCGAAGCCGTCTCAGATCCCAGTCGCTAGGATTCGCCGCCCCTTCGGCCCGTCGCCGGAGGGTTGACTTTGCCGGTGGGGGGCAAGGGACTTCATGCTCTCGTTCGACTTTCAAAGATCAGATGAATCGCCGTGTCCACGCTCGCGTTAGAGGGATCTA
>CAVUGA010000031.1:0-37627 GCA_963740685.1 uncultured Solirubrobacterales bacterium | reverse complement strand
GCCGCCTCGGCGGCGACCAGCAGCACGGCGATCGCGCCCGGCAACAGGTAGTCGGGTCTCTGGGGCACGCGGCTCGGCGACGAGAGCGCGGCCGAAGCCCCCAGCAGCCACAGGGTTGCCGGCACCGCCATCGCAGCCCACAGCCACCTCGGAATGTGCCCCCGCCACAACCTCCAGCCGAGAGACGCGACCGCCGCCACCGCGATCACGGGGCCCCAGCCGCTGCCGAGCGGCGGATAATTGAGCCCGAGCAGTGACGACCCGACGACCGCCAGCGAATTGAACGCCCAGTTCGGCGCCAGCAGCAGGTTGGACAGATGGGCGTAGCCCCGCTGTTGCCAGCCTGGCCTCGAGACCAGAGGAGCCATGCCGCGTAGAGCGCCGCCGGCAGGAGGAACACCCAGGCTCGGCGCCAGCGATCCCTCCCGGTCACGATCAGCACGGCCGCTCCGGCCAGGAAGGCGAGCGCGTCGGAAAAGGTGGCTAGTCCGAGGCATAGCAGCAGGCAGGCGCAGACATCGCCTCTCAAGTCCCCGCGGTCGAGCGCGAGCAATGCGCCGAGTCCGGCCGCCAACGAGAGCAGCACGGTGAACCCATTGCCCAGCAGCACATGACGAAAGTCCGCGCCGAAGAAGAGCAGCACCAGCGTCGGAGCCAATGCGGCGACGGGCCCGATCCGCTGCTTGGCGAACACGAAGAAGGCCCCCGCTGTGAGCAGGACGGTGGCGATCGTGAGGAGGCGGAAGGGGAGATAGCCGGCCCCGAATACATTCAGGATCGCGGCATAGGCGAGCCTTGACGTGACGTACAGGTGTCCGTTGAAGGGCTGGAAAGCCTCCTTCAGGTCGAGATTGGGGCTGCTGTTAAAGAGCCGGATCTCATCCGGGGAGAAGGTGGTGTCGCGGCCGAGCCACAGGCTAAGCGCGGCGGATGCAGCCATCGCAACCGCCAACGCGATCCAGACAGCATTCTCGCTGATCCGCTCCGGCGTCCAGGGCTGCCGCGCGCTCCGGGGCGAGGCCTGCTCAGGGTTGCCGCGCTTGCGGCTGCTCGTGCGGTAGCGCATCACTGCTGCGGCGGACCGCAGACCGCCACAAATGGCGGCCGAGGTGGACGCATACCAGGGATCTGGCGCCAAGTCGCTCGGCACCGAGAGCGCCGTCCACTGGCCCCGAATCAGCTGGCCCGCCTGGACGGTGAACCTGCTGCCGAAGCGGCGCAATGTCAGCGGCGCGGACGCCCCGCCTGTCTTCAAGACAACCCCGCCACGCGGCACCCCGAAGCTCACCGCCCGCCCGGGCTTCCCCTCGATCGACCGGCAGGGAGTGCTGGGCGAGGGGCCCGGCTGGAGGTGCAGCCCGAGGGTCTCGGCGAGGATGCCGTCGACCCGATCCCGAGTTGCCTCGCTCTGGGCTGCGCAGGGAGGAGAGCGAAAACGCGGGCGACCCGAATTGCCGCATGGCGTCGAAGATAATTCCCCTTGTCCACGTCCCGTGATGACCGACAAGCATGGCGGCAATTCTGCCGGCTAGCCGGCTGACGCGATCCACCACGATCTCGGCGGCGGCCAGGTTGCTTCGGTACACCGTGTTCGCGATGCGAAATTGCCGGGAGCTGTCCCGGAGGAGGGCGATATTCGTGAGCACGCCGATCGCCGCGGCCGCGTAAAGGATGATCATCCCGCGCCGCTGGATTCGCAGCCCGCGCGCCGCCTCGACGGCGACGATCAGCACGGCGACCGTGGCCGGGAACATGTACTCGGATTTCTGGGGCAGGCGAACCGGCGGCATCGCAGGCCGCCCCGGCAATCAGCCACAACGCTGCCGGCACCGTCATCGCGACCCACAACCACTTCGGGATGCTCCCCCGCCACAACCTCCAGCCGAGTGCCACGACCGCCGCCACCGCGATCACGGGGCCCCAGCCGCTGCCGAGCGAGGGATAGTTGAGCCCAAGCAGTGACGAGCCGACGGTCGCCAGCGAGTTGAGCGCCCAGTCCGGCACCAGCAGCAGGTTGGACAGCTTGATGTTGTTCCCTGCGTTCCCAGCCTGGTTTTGAGACCAGAGAAACCACGCCCCGTACAGCGCCGCCGGCACCAGGACCACCCAGGCTGGCGCCAGCGGTCGTTCCCGATCAGGATCAGCACGGCCGCTCCGGCCAGGTAGGGGATCGCGACGGAATAGGTGGCGAGCGCCGAGGCAGAGCAGCAGGCAGGCGCAGACGATCACCCTTCAGGTCCCCGCGGTCGAGCACGAGCAGTGCGCCCACTCCGGCCGCCACCGGGAGCAGCACGGTCGAATCCATTGCCCAGCAGTATGTGAATGGGGTCCGAGCCGAAGAACAGCAGCACCAGCGTCGGGGCGAGTGCGGCGACTGGCCCGATGCGCCGCTTGGCGAACACGAAGAAGACCCCCGCAGTGGTCAAGAACCGTGGCGATCGTGAGCAGCCGGAAGGGGAGATAGCCGGCCCCGAACAGCGTTGAGGATCGCGGCGTAGGCGAGCCGCGAGGTGACGTAACAGATGCCCGTTGAACGGCTGGAAAGCGGTCCCCAGGTCGAGATTCGCGCTGCTGTCGAAGAGGCGGATCTCATCGATCGAGAAGCCGGTACCACGGCCGATCCACAGGTCGAAGCGCAGCGGACGCGGCCATCGCAACCGCGAACGCGATCCAGACATCTCTCTCCCGGATCCCAGCGGGAGTCCAGGATCGCAGCGTTTCCTGGGGGCTACGTGTGACTCGCCTTGCGGCGCTCGCCATCGCTCGCTGCGCGTCGCCATCACCTAGGCGGCGGACCGCAGATCAGCAATGGCGTGGCCGAGGTGGACGCGTACCAGGGATCCGGCGCCGAGTCGCTCGGCACCGAGAGCGCCATCCACTGGCCGCGGATCAGCTGGCCGGCCTGGACGGCTGAAGCTGCTCCGAACCGTCCGAGCACCAGCGGGGCGGCGATCCTGCTCGATCGCAGCACGGCCCCGCCCGGAGGAAGCTTGAAGCTCACTCCCCTGTCCGGCCGTTCCCCTGGTCTTCCTGCAATGCCCTGCCGGGGCGCCGCGTCGGCCGCAGGAGCGATGCCGTTGGCGTCGGCGATGGCTGCGTCGACTTCGTCGCGCACCAGCTCCCCCAGCTCCCGGAGCTCCGGCAGCGAGAGCGCCGGTGAGCCGAACTGCCTCACCGCCGCGAGATAGCCGGTGGCGATGGTCCCCGTCGCCGGCCTCGCGAAGCACCTCACGCAGACCGAAGGCGGTGGGCGCGCGTGCCGATCCGGCCTCGGCCCAGCTCGACCGCGGTGAGCTCCGCCCGGGTCAGGCGGGCATGCCCTGCGCGGCTCTCCGATCCGTCGCGGAGCAGGGCGATGTTGGTCGCCAGGCTCATCGCCGCCATCGCGTAGATGACCGTCATGACCTGACGTGAGATCCGCACTCCCGCGCGCCGCCTCGACCGCAACGAGCAGGACGGCGATTGCACCCGGGATAGATGTATCGGGCCGAGTCGGGCACGCGCGAAGGCGGAAAGCGCCGCCGCGGCGCCGATCAGCCAGAGCGTCCCGAGCACCGCAAGCAGTCGCCCAGAGGAAGCGGGAGATGCTCCCTTGCCAGAGCCTCAGGCCGAGCGCGAGGAGCGCCAGCGACGGCGACGATCGGGCCCCAGCCGGTGCCGAGGAGCGGGTAGTTGAGCCCGAGAATCGACACCCCGCTCGAGGCCAGGGAATTGAACGACCAGTTCGGGACGAGCAGGAGATTGCTCAGCGTGGACGATTGCTCTCCGCTCCGCCGGCGCGGTTGTGCGACCAGATCAGCCACGCCGCATAGAGCAGCGCCGGGATCAGAAACACCCATGCCCGGCGTCGGCGATCGGACCCCAGCAGGATCAGCACGGCCGCGCCGACGACGAACGGGAGCCCCTCGGAATAGGTGGCGAGCGAAACGGTCAGGAGGACGCAGGCGACGGCATCCCCCTTCGATCGTCACGTTCCAGCGCGAGTAGTGCGCCGATTCCCGGCCGCCTGCGTGAACAGGATCGTGAATCCCGCGCCGGTGATCACGTGCAGGTAATCGGAGCCGAAGAACAGCAGCGGGAGCGTCAGCGGCAGTGCCGCGACGGCCCCGACCCGCCGCCGGGCGAAGACGAAGAACAGGAACGCCGTCAAGAGCATGGCGCCGATGTCGACCAGGCGGAAGTAGAGATAATCGGGCCCGGACAGGTGCAGCAGCGCGGAATAGACCAGCCGCGGGATCAGAATCAGGTGGCCGTTGTAGGGCTCGAGGGCCGCCTGCAGGTCGAGGTGGGGAGTGGAGCTGAAGAAGTCCAGCTCGTCGGGCGAGAAGGTCGTGTCGCGCCCGAACCAGACGTTCAGCAGGATGGCGGCGACCATCGCCGCGGCCAGGGCGAGCTCGACCTGGGCATCCCCGAAGCGGCGAGGTGCCCAGGAGCGCGCGGGGGCGGACCCCGATCTCGGTTCCGTGGCCGCGGTCGCCAAGGGTCTCGGCTAGATCGCCTTCGCCGGTGAGAGAGCGGAGCGGCACCTGACCCCAGCCGCCTTCGACGACGTCACCTTCGCCTGCACCACCGTGGCACCTCTGAAGCTGAGAGCTGAAGACCCACTTGCCCTTGCCATTCGTGCGGTTGTCGGCGTAGTCGATCAGGGCATGCTCCGGGGCGACTTCCCGCAACTGGACCTTGCGGTTGGCGACGCAGGCGGGGTTCTTGCTGATCACCCGGCCGTGAAACGGAGGACCGCCGGCGATCTTAAGGGTCACCCTGCTCGGCCGCCGACTGGCCGGCGCCCGCAGGGGTTGCCAGCGCCGCGGCGCAGAGCACCGCTGCGAATGGAACCGCGAGTCTCCCAATCGCCTTCAAGCCAAGCCCCTTTCAGATCCGAACGCCGCCAAGCCTAATGGCGTACGGGCTGGGATACTCGTTTCCGAGGAGGAGGGAGATGTCCGAGGAGCTCGTACAGCTGGTGGAGAAGGGCTACGAAGCCTGGAACTCGGGCGACCGGAACTGGGTGCTCGATCACATGTCTCCGGAGGTGGAGTGGATCACGCCCGAGGACGATCCGGACCCCGGCACCTACCGCGGCTACGAGGGCGTCGAGCGCTACTGGTCCCAGTGGCGGGCCGCCGTCGGGCAGCTCAACTTCAAGATCGAGGAGATCATCGACGCGGGGGAGTCCGTCGTGGTCGTGGCCCGGCGCCAGGGCAAGGGAGAGCACAGCGGTTTGGAGATCTCCGACCGCGTGATCCAGGTCTACGACTTCGAGGACGGTATGTGCGTCCGCGTCCGCGAGTACTACGACCGCAGCGCCGCGCTGAGCGCCGTGCGCGGCGACCGTTCCGGTGCAAACTCCTGAGCTGACAGCTCCCGAGCGGCGACTGGAGCTGGCGCTCCGCTTCTTCACCGTCTTCTTCCTCGCGCAGGCAATTCTCTATCCCGTGCTCGGCCTCTTCGCCTCCGCCGAGTTCCCCTTCGTCGCGAACTCCTTCGCCAAGGACGGCCTGTTCTGCGTCCTCTGCTTCATCGCGGCCGGCAACGTGCGCCAGAACGGCTGGGCCACCCAGCTGGTCGTCCTCGGTCACGCGTTAATCGTCGGCGCGCTTCTGCTGATGCTGGCGTTCGGCAACCACGACAGCGTCGAGGGCACCTTCGGCTCGCCGCTTGGGACCAGCCTCAGCCCAACGCTCCAGCTCCTGATCTGGGCGGCGGCGGCGGCCGCAGTGGCGGTGGTGCTCGCCCTGCTCCAGCACTCCGCCGTCAAGGGCCGGTACGGCCTCCGCTACCTCTGGCCCCACCAGTTCATCACGGCGATGGCGATGGCCGAGATCCTCGTGATGGGACCGAAGGAGGAACTGACCCCCGAGCAGATCGCGTCGGGGATCGATGACTTCCTCGACTCCCTCACCGCGCGCAACAAGAACGTGGCCGCGCTCGCCTTCACTGCGCTCACGGTCTACCCGCTGCTCCGGCTGCGGCCGCCGTTCGCCCTGATGGCACCCGAGCGCCGCCTCGCCTTCATCGAGCGCTGCTTCTTCACCGACGTCGTCGAGCGTCGCCTGCCCACTCCGCTGCGCAAGCTCAGTCAAGCGATCCTCGCCGGAGCTCAGCAGATGGTGATCATCGGCTACTACGGCGATCCGCGCACGGCCGGCTCGACGGGCTACGTCCCGTTCTCCAAGCGCAAGCGCTACGAGAAGGTCATCAAGAGGGTGGGCAAGCTCGCCACCCTCGACGTGAGCGAGCCGAACGAGGTGGACGCCGAGCGCATCACCGCCGACGTTGCGATCGTCGGCAGCGGTGCCGCGGGCTCGGTGCTCGCCTATCGCCTCGCGGAGCGTGGCCGGGAAGTTGTGATGCTGGAGGGGGGCAAGTACGTCAACCCCAGGGACTTCAGCGAGGACGAGCGCGTGCAGTTCGCGAACCTCTTGAACGACGGCGGGCTGCAGATGTCGACGGACACACGCTTTCAGGTGCTGCAGGGGAAATGCGTCGGCGGCAGCACGGTCGTCAACAACGCGGTCTGTTACGACATCCCACCGCACACCCTGCAGCGCTGGAACGACACGGATGGGCTCGACGCCGGCATCGACGAGGACCGCTTTCTGAAGTCGTTCGAGCAGCTGCGCGAGTGGCTCCCCGTCTACAGCCAGGAGGACAACAAGTACCTCGAGAAGGGCGGCTCGAAGATGGCCAAGGGCATCAAGGAGCTCGGCCTTGACGGTGAGGGCGGCGTGGTCGACGCCAACATCAAGGACTGCCTCGGCTCCGGCTACTGCAACATCGGCTGTGCCTACGGCAAGAAGCTCTCCGCGCTCGACAACATCCTCCCGCGCGCCCAGCGCGACTTCCCGGGAGCGGTGCGGATCTTCAGCGAGTGCCTGGCGGACACGATCGAGACGAGCGGGGACCGCGCGACCGAGGTCCGCTGCACGCTCTCGGACGGCCGCCGGCTCCGGGTTGCCGCCAAGACGGTCGTCGTGGCGGGCGGGGCCCTGGCCTCCAGTCTGCTGCTCCAGCGCAGCAACCTCGGCGGGCAGCGGGCCGGAACCGGCCTCTCCTTCAACGTCGGCGCTCCGCTGACGGCCGACTTCGAGGAGAAGCTCAACTCGTTCGACGGCCTGCAGATCACGCACGGCTACCGCCCCACCGGAGAGGATCAGCTCATCCTGGAGTCCTGGTTCAACCCGGTCGGGACGCAGGCACTGCTGATGCCGGGCTGGTTCTCCGACCACTTCCAGAACATGCGCCGCTACGCCCACCTGAGCTGCATCGGAGTCGTGGTGGGCTCGCAGTCGAACGCCACCATCAAGCCCGGCTTCCGCGGCAGGGGCATGAAGCTGGACTATGAGCCCGCAGAGTCCGACCTGAAGCTCCTGCTCAAGGGGTCCAAGCTGGCCGCCCGGATCCACTTCGCGAGCGGCGCGCTGCGGGTGATGCCGATGACCTTCCGGTCGATCTCATACACCTCACCCGAGCAGGTGGACGAGCTCGACGAGATCGTCAGGGACAACACCGACATCGGGCTCCACACCTCCCATCCGCAGGGAGGCAACGCCGTCAGCCGGGACCCGGCGAAGGGCGTCGTCGACGAGCGCTTTCGCGTGCATGGGACCGAGAACGTCTACGTCTGCGACGCCAGCGTGTTCCCGTCATCGGTGACCGTCAACCCGCAGCTCACGGTCATGGCGATGGCCGACTACGCCGCCGCGGGCATCGAATAGCTTCTCCCCCGTGGCGGTTGATCGCGTCAAGCTCGTGAGAGAGGGCTTCGAGGCCTGGAACGCCGAGGACCCGCAGTGGATTCTCAACCACATGAGCCCCGAGATCGAATGGGTGGCGCCCGAGCGCGATCCCTTTCCGGGGACGTACAAGGGCTTCGAGGGCGTGCAGCTGTTCTGGACCCGCTGGCGGAACGCCGTCGGCCAGCTCAAGTTTGCCCCCGAGGAGATGATCGACGCCGGTGACCACGTCGTCGTCGTCGCCCACCGCTGGGGTCGCAACGACATCACGGGGCTGCAGATCTCGGACATGATCGCCCAGGTCTTCAGCTTCGACGACGAGGACAAGTGCGTCCGCGTCCAGGAGTTCTACGACCGGGGCACGGCGCTCAGGGCCGCCGGCCTCGAATGACGGTTACCAGCCCCCTCCGCCGCCGCCACCGCCGCCGCCTCCCCCGCCCCCGCTGAAGCCGCCGCCTCCGCCGCTCGAGGATTCGGGCGCGACCTGGGATGAGAAGCCTGAGCTGAAGGAACCGGCGTTGAACGTTGAGCCGACGTAGGCGCCGCTCAGGTATCCGTACGACCAGGAGCCATCGGAGCTCTGCAGGACCGGCTCCGGAATGCGACCCGACTTGATCATCCGGTCGGCGGTCCCGAAGGCGACCCCGTAGATCAGGATCCGCTTCCAGAGCTTCAGCGTCGCCGGGGGGTCGTCGTCGAGCCGCGGGAAGTCATCGGTCCAGCGCTGGAACGACTCCCACTTGGCGGAGCGCTCGCGGTACTGCGGCGCCAGTCGCTTCAAGCGCCGGGCGGGCGAGAAGGCGACGATCGCGACGCCCACCGCCCCGATCGCAGCCGCCACGAACCAATGCCCCTCGACGTTGTTCTGGATCAGGCAGATCGCGCCCACCAGGACTCCGCCGATGACCGCGATCAGGAGGCTGAGCGGGTTGAGGTTCCGATCCCACTGCAGCTGGCCGTCATCCGCGGCGTTCAGCGAGCCGGTCATCTTCTCCCATCGGGCCCGCCAGCTGGCGCTGTGCTCCGGGATTCGGTCCTTCATCTCGCTCATCGGGACCGAGTCGTCCTTGACCAGCTCGTCGAAGAAGTCGAGGGTGTCCTGGTCATACGGCTCGAGCTTCGAGCTCGGCCGCTTCCTTGCCTTCGCGATCGCCAGGTCGAGCTTCTCGTCGTCCGTCGTCGCGTTCTTCGTGTCGTAGTAGCCGCGCTCGACCAGGTCCAGGAGCGTCGCGAGCACCGTGTTGGTGGAATCCTCGCCCTCGTGAGCCAGGCCGTATGCCAACGCCGGACTCGCGTCGTCAGGGGGCTCGGGGACGTATTTCGGGCTCGAGGTCGGATGCTCGCGCGCGAGCCAGAGCATCGCGGCCAGCAGGAGGAGCAGGAGCGCGGTGATCAGGCCCGCGAGCAGCTCGGCATGGTGCGCCACGAAGCGCTTGGTCTTGTTCCATGGTGAGTTGAAGTCGTCGGTCAGGCCCTGCTCCTCTTTGAGGATCGCCGGTAGGCCGTTGCCGCTGTGGACGCCCGCCGCGCTCACGTCCTGGCCCTTCGTCCGCGGGATCGTCACCCGCAACTCCACGAACTGATGCGCCGGGACGTTCGAGGCCTCGAGGGTCGCCTCGCCCCGCCCTCGTACGGTCTTGCCCTCGACACCCCGAGGATGACCCCAGACGCGATAGAGCGGGTTGGCGGGATCGAGCGCCGGATCCTTCAGGTTCGCGGTCAGGTGGTCGAGGCTGAAGTCCCACTGATCCCCCCAGACCTTCCAGTAGACATCGATCACGTCGTCATAGGCGCGGACATGGGCGCGGGCATCGACCCGGTAGATGACGGTGAAGGTGCGCTGTTCGTCGCTGGCGACCGGATGCCAGACGATCCGGACCCCGTTCTGGTCCGGGATGCCGGTGACGCCGAACTTGCCCCGCGCATCGATGCAGCCATAGGTGGTGCAGCCGCCGGGCCTGTAGCTCTGGTTCCCCTCCCGAACGACGATGCTGTTCGGGTCGATCGTCTCGCCCCCGGTCAGGGGAATGTCCCGGTAGGTGGCGTTGTATGAGCCGTCGTAGTCGACGGTGAGGCGCTCCGCGACCACCAGGCTGGCGTCCTTGGCGAGGCGAATGCTGACGTCGGCATCCGTGACCGTCAGGCTTCTGGCCTGTGCCGCGGCGGGCACCGCCGATGCCGCAGCCAGCACCGCGATGACGATGAGCAGGCGTCCACCAGCCCGAAACGGGTTGCGCTGTCGCGCACCCTCGAACAAGCTCAGGAGCTCGGCTTCTCGGCCGGCGCTGCCGGCCCCTCGTCCCCTGAGAAGCTGACTTCCGGCGTAGCCTCGGCCTCCTTCGGCGCGTCGAAGAACTGACGCGGCTCGAAGTGGAAGGCGTTGGCAACAAGGACCGCCGGGAAGACCTGGATCCCGGTGTTGTACGTCTGGACCGTGTCGTTGTAGACGCGGCGGGTGATCGCGATCTGATCCTCCGTCTCGGAGAGCTGCTGCTGGAGCTGCTGGAAGTTCTCGGTCGCGCGCAGCTGCGGATACTGCTCGGCGACGACCATCAGCTTCCCGACGGCCGCGGTCAGCACGTCCTCGGCGGCCGCCTGGGTGCCTGGCACCTTGGCCGAGACGGCGCCGGTGCGGGCCCTGGTGACATCCTCGAAGGTCTGCTGCTCGTGCTTTGCGTAGCCCTTGACCGACTCGACCAGGTTGGGGATCAGGTCGTGGCGGCGCTGGAGGGCCGTCTCGATCTGGGCCCAGCTGTTGTCGACCGCGTTGCGGCGGCCGATCGTCCGGTTGTAGACGAACCAGACGACCACCAGCAGCAGAACGAGGATCCCAGCGATGATCAGGACGAGAGCCAAGGCGTCGCCAACCTACCGGACTGACGCAACAGCTAAAATCCGACTTGGCAAGTAGGAATAAAGTGACTGAAAGCACGAAACAACAGGTCGACGTCTGCGCCGCCGGCGAGCTGCCGAGCGGGGAGATGAAGCTGGTCGACGCGCCCGACGGGGTCAAGATCGGCGTCTTCAACTGCGACGGCAACCTCTTCGCGATCGAGGACCGCTGTTCTCACGACGACGGCCCCCTCGCCGAGGGGCCATTCGACGCGGACGCCTGTACCGTGGAGTGCCCCCGCCACGGGTCGCTGTTCGACCTCACGTCCGGTCGACCGAAGACCCTCCCCGCCTACCAACCGGTCACCACCTACCCCGTCACGATCGAGGACGACACCGTCAAGCTGGAGGTTTCCTAATGGCCACACCTGAGACCGTCGCAACGGAGCGCCCCGCCGAGGAGCGGGAGCTCGCCGGCATCAATGCCGACTACAAGGAGAAGTTCGGCTTCCACGACTCCGAGACGGGCTACGCCTACAAGGCACCCAAGGGCCTCTCCCGCGAGGTCGTCGAGTCGATCTCCGAGTACAAGGACGAGCCTCAGTGGATGCGGGACTTCCGGATCAAGGCCTACGAGCACTTCGAGTCCCGCCCGACCCCGCAGTGGGGCGGCAACCTCAACCAGATCAACTTCGACGACATCCACTACTTCGTCCGCGCCTCTGAGAAGAACAGCCGCGACTGGTCCGAGGTCCCCGAGGACATCAAGAACACCTTCGACCGCCTCGGGATCCCCGAGGCCGAGCGCAAGTTCCTCTCCGGCGTCGGCGCCCAGTACGAGTCTGAGGTCGTCTACCACCAGGTGAACGAGAAGCTCGAGGAGCAGGGCGTGATCTTCACGGACATGGACACCGCCCTCCGCGAGCACGAGGACCTGGTGCGCGAGTACTGGGCCACGATCATCCCGCCCAACGACAACAAGCTCGCCGCGCTCAACTCGGCGGTGTGGTCGGGTGGCTCCTTCGTCTACGTCCCGGCCGGTGTCTCGGTCGCGATGCCGCTGCAGGCCTACTTCCGGATCAACACCGAGAACATGGGCCAGTTCGAGCGGACGCTGATCATCGCCGAGGAGGGCTCGGACGTTCACTACATCGAGGGCTGCACCGCTCCGGTCTACTCGACCGACTCGCTGCACTCCGCGGTGGTCGAGATCGTCGCCAAGCCCAAGGCCCGGGTCCGCTACACGACCGTCCAGAACTGGTCGCAGAACGTCTTCAACCTCGTCACCAAGCGGGCGGTCGCCCACGAGGACGCGACGATGGAGTGGGTCGATTGCAATCTCGGGTCGAAGCTGACCATGAAGTACCCGTCGATCTACCTGCTCGGCGAGCGGGCCCACGGCGAGATCCTCTCGATCGCCTTCGCGGGCGAGGGCCAGCACCAGGACGCCGGCGGCAAGATCATCCATGCCGCCCCGAAGACGACCAGCTCGATCTTCTCCAAGTCGATCTCCAAGGACAAGGGCCGCACCAGCTACCGCGGCCTGCTCGAGATCGCCAAGGGCGCGAGCGAGTCGAAGTCGAAGGTGGTCTGCGACGCGCTCCTGCTCGACGAGGAGTCGCGCTCCGACACCTACCCGACGATCAGGATCGGCGAGGACGACGTCGACGTCGGCCACGAGGCGACCGTCTCGAAGGTCGGCGAGGAGCAGATCTTCTACCTGCAGTCGCGCGGGCTCGACGAGGAGGAGGCCTCCAAGATGATCGTCAACGGATTCATCGAGCCGATCACCAAGGAGCTCCCGATGGAGTACGCCGTCGAGCTGAACCGCCTGATCGAGCTGCAGATGGAGGGCTCGATTGGCTGACGCGGCTGCGGCACCGCCGCTGCCGACGCAGAAGACGCGCGGCTGGGAGTTCACGGATCTCTCCGGCCTCGAGCTGGACGCGTACACGGCGGCCACCGACGGCGACCCCGAGGCTCGCTCCCGGGCGGACGGGGTGCTCAACCTGCCCGAGGGCTCCGATCACCTGGTCGTCCAGGTCGACGGCGCCGTGCTCGAAGGGGGGTCCGTCGAGGTCGAGGGCGACGGGCGACCGCACGAGCCTCTGGTCGCGTCGCTCGAGAGCTCGCTCGAGCGCTTTCCCCACCTGCGCGAGATGCTCGGCTCCCTGGCGCCGAGCGACGATCCGTTCGTCGCCCGTAACGACGGGGCCTGGCAAGGCGGGGCGCTCGTCTACGTGCCACGGGGCAAGCGCCTGGAGGCGCCGGCGCAGATCGCGGCGGTCCAGGATGCCGAGGGAGCGGCGGTTTCGTTCCGCACGCTGATCGTGCTCGAGGAGGGCGCCGAGGCGGAGGTCTGGGAGCAATGGCTCTCCACCGATTCGGATCCGGACTCCCTCTTCAACACGGTCACCGAGATCTGGGTCGGACCCGGCGCGAATCTTCGATATGTCACGGCCCAGGGACTGAGCCGGCGCGGCTGGGTCTTCGGCACGCAGCGGGCGGAGGTCGAGCGGGACGCGAACCTCGACTGGGTTGCCCTCGGCTTCGGCTCCTCGCGCGGGAAGGTGCGGATGGAGACCCGCCTGGCGGGCCCGGGGTCGAGCGCCCGGGTCACCGGCGCCTATGCCGGCAACGGCTCCCAGCACCTCGACTTCGACACGACGCAGGAGCACGCCGCTCCCAACACCACGTCCGACCTGGCCTTCCGAGGGGTGCTCGAGGAGTCGGCGACGGCCGTCTGGCGCGGGATGATCCGCGTGGACCCCGGCGCGCAGCAGACGGACGCCTATCAGGAGAACCGCAACCTGCTGCTCTCGAAGTCGGCACACGCTGACGCGATCCCGGGCCTGGAGATCGAGGCGAACGACGTGCGCTGCACCCACGCGGCGGCCGTGGCCCAGATCGACGCCGAGCAGCTCCACTACCTGCGCTCACACGGTCTCGCCGACGAGCAGGCCAAGCGCCTGATCATCGAGGGCTTCCTCGAGGCGCTGGTCGAGCGGCTCGAGGAGGGACCGGTCAAGGCTGCAGTCTCCGTTGCACTGGAGCGCCGCCTCGGCGAGATCCTCGGCGAGCGCCAGGTCCAGCCCGCCTAGACGCTCGGCCGTCCGAGCGCGCAGCTGCATAACGGGTAAACCCCTGCACTGATGCACAAAACTGCGGATGCCGGAAACCCCCGAACTGCGTAGGTTCGGCACCAGCCGACCGAGGGGAAGCAGTTGCCAGAGCAGGCAGTCGCTAGGGGAATCGCCGAGCGCCCGGCGGGGAGGGTGCTCAAGCCCACGCGCCTCGTGGCGTTCCCGTACCGGCCGGCCCCCACGACTGGGGCCTGTTTGGGCCTGGCTCGATCAGCTGGCGGATCCACTCGAGCCCCGTCCTGCTGGTTGGCGGCCTACGAGCGCTGATCATCCAGTCGCTCAACCCGCTCGCGATGGCGGGCATCGAACAGCACAGCGACTACCTCGAGCGGCCGCTATCCCGGCTGCGGCGCACAGCTGAGTACCTCGCCACCGTCGCCTACGGGGACAGCTCCTCGGCGCACCGGGCCGCGGAGATGGTGGAAAGGCTCCACTCGCGCGTCAAGGGCGTCGATCCGGTCACCGGTTCGCAGTACACCGCAGCCGACGTCGAGACCAAGCTGTGGGTCCACTGCGTCGAGGTCCACTCGTTCCTGGCGGCCTACCGGGCCTACGGCGGCAAGTTGAACGAGGACGAGCAGGACGCCTACCTGGCTGAGCAGGTCAGCGCCGCGGCGCTGATGGGGCTGCCGCGCGAACTGGTTCCCTCCTCGCGCACGGGCTTCCGTGACTTCTTCCAGTACATGCGCCCCGGGCTGTGTGTAAGTGAGGGGTCTCGCAACGCGATCGAGCTGGTTGTCGACCCGCCATGGACTCGCGAGCTGCTTCCGCACCAGGTCTCGCTGCGGATGATGGCCTCCGCCGCCGTGGCGATCACGCCCCGCTACATGCGCCGGATGGCGGGGATCGAGCGCTCGCGACTGGTCTACCTCGGGGCCGCTGCCGGGACGCGCGCCGCCGGTGTCGTCATGCGCGCGCGGATCTTCGATCCGCTGGGCGGCAATCTGGTCGGACGCCGTACCGTGAGCCTGCCTCGGGCGGCCATGGCCGCCGCCGGGCAACACCTCTCCCGCTAGTCGCCGGCCCGAGCCGGCTCCGGCCCGCTGGGCGTGATCACGCCTGAATACGTCCGCTCTACAAATAAGACTAAGTCTCATTATCATGCCGTTCGGATGCCCGAACGAGAGCCAAGAATCGCCCACGCAGGAATAACGGCCGACCGTGGGGCCAGTATGCGTGGCGCAAATTCACCGCCGAGCTCGTTGGCGGTAAAAAAGGGCCCACCCAGGGCGCAGGCCGAGAGAGGAGATCCCAATGGCAATCGAGTTCTACGACGTCAAGCTCAGAGAGAAGGTTCAGATCCCGGAGTCCGAGGTGAAGAAGACGACCTACGAGCGCGAGGGCAAGGACGGCAAGACCAACGTCCGCTACGCGTTCCGCGCCGTGAACAAGGGCACCAAGCTGACCAAGTTCGCCAGCAAGGCGGACTGGGACGCGCTGGACGCACCCGTCGAGTAAGCGGAGCTGGAGGCACCGGCCGAGTAAGCGGACCGGGGGAACGGCCCGGAGCGGAGAGGTAGGTGTTCGAGCCGTTCCAGCTCCCCTTTTTCCAAAGGGGCCTGGTTGAGGTACTGATTCTCAGCGTCGGCGCCGGTGTCCTCGGCAGCTGGATCGTCCTCCGTGGGCTTGCGTTCTTCTCGCACGCCGTCGGAACGGCGACCTTTCCAGGTCTCGTGCTCGCCGACGGGATCGGGTTCTCGGCGCCGCTCGGGGCGTTCGGCGTGGCTGTGGCGTTCACCGCCTCCGTCTGGGGCCTAGCTCGCCGCCGGGGCACCGCCTACGACAGCCTCACCGCGCTCGTCCTCGTCGGTTGCCTCGCCGCCGGGGTGATCCTGGCGAGCGACGTCTACCACTCCGGGTCGAACGTCGAGCAGTTGCTCTTCGGCAGCCTCCTGCTCGTGGACGGCGCCGACATCCGGCTCGCGATCGTCGCGACCGCGGCGATCCTGATCGGCAACGTCCTCTTCGGCAACCGCTGGCTCGCGACCGGGTTCGATGAGGTTGGCGGCCCGACCTCGGGTGACAGCTGGCTCGACGTCGTGCTGCTCGGACTGATCGCGCTGGCGACCACGGCCGCGCTCAGCGTGATCGGCGCGCTGCTGGTGGCCGCGCTGTTCGTCGCCCCGGCGGCGACGGTGCGGCTGTTCGCAAACCGGATGGCCTCCTGGCAGATCGGGGCCGTGGTGCTCGCCGCCGCCGAGGGCACCGTCGGTCTCTGGCTCTCCGTGAAGACCAACGCGCCGCCCGGGGCGACGATCGCCACGCTCAGCGGCGCGGTGTTCGGCCTGGCGGCTGTTGTACGCGCCGATCGGCCCGCGCCGGCGTGGGCTGGCCGTGGCGGGCGTCCTGGCGGCCGCGCTGCTGGCCGCCGGATGCGGCAGCTCCGGCTCGGACTCCGGCAAGGTGTCCGTGGTCGCAACCACCACGCAGATCGGGGACTTCGCTCGAGAGGTCGGCGGCGACGCGGTGGACGTCCATCAGATCCTCGCCCCCAACACCGACCCGCACGACTACGAGCCGCGGCCAGATGACGTCACCAGCACGGCCGACGCCAAGATCGTCTTCACCAACGGCGACAACCTCGATGCCTGGATGGACAAGGTCGTTGACGACAGCGGCAGCGACGCGAAGGTAGTCGACCTGGGTGCGACGGTCCCGGTCAACCTGCCGGGCGAGACCGGCGGCCCCGAGGCTTCCCGGTACAACCCGCACTGGTGGCATGACCCGCGGAACGCCGAGGCGGCCGTCCGGCAAATCGCCATACAGCTCTCACAGATCGACCCCCAGGACAAGGCCACGTTCGAGGCCAATGCCAAGGCCTACCTGGCGAAGCTGAGGATCCTCGACGCCGGGATCGCGAACTGCATGGACACGGTTCCCCGACAGGACCGCAAGCTGGTGACCGACCACGACGCGTTCCCTTACTTCGCGAACCGCTACGGAATTGACGTGGTGGGGGCGGTGATCCCGTCTCAGACGACTCAGGCGCAGCCCAACGCCCAGGACCTCAGCAACCTGGCGGACCTGGTGCGAAATGAGGGCGTCAAGGCGATCTTCCCCGAGAGCTCGCTGAGCCCGAAACTGGCGCAGACGATCGCGTCGGAAACCGGAGCCCGCTCCGACTACACCCTCTACGGCGACACCCTGGGCCCGCCGGATTCCACAGGCGACACCTATCTCCACATGGAGGAGGCGAATGCCGACCAGATGGTCAGGGGGTTCACCAGCGGCAGCCGGGGCTGTGAGGTCGAGCGGCATTGGCTGAGGTCCTCGCCATGACGAACGACCTGGCCGTCGGCTACGGGCGGTCGCCCGCAATCGAGGGCGTGGACTTCGAGGTCGACGCCGGCCAGCGCGTCGCCCTGCTCGGGCCCAACGGCGGCGGGAAGACCACCCTGCTCCGCGCCCTGCTCGGCGAGCTCCGGCCGATGCGCGGGACGGTCGAGGTCCGTGGGCGCGCCGCCACCGTCCCCCAGACGGAGCGCTCCCGGCTTGACTTCCCGGTCTCGGCACTGGAGGTCGCCCTGATGGGCGCCCTACCCCGGCTGGCGTGGTGGAGGCGCCCCGGCCACGCCGACCGCGACGCCGCCCGAGGCGCTCTGGAGCGGGTGGGCGTCGCCGATCGCGCCCACGACACCTTCGGGGACCTCTCCGGGGGCCAGCGCCAGCGGGTGCTGATCGCGCGTGGCCTGGTCCAGGACGCGCAGCTGCTGCTGCTCGACGAGCCGTTCTCCGGGCTCGACGTCCCGGCGGCAAGGGGCCTCGAGACGCTGATCGCCGAGCTCGCCACCGAGGGGCGCGGGATAGTCATCGCCACCCACGACCTCGCGCAGGCCAGGCGCTGGGACGCCGTCCTCTGCCTGAACAAACGGCAGATCGCGTTCGGGGCGCCGGACGAAGTGCTCGACCGCAAGGTGCTCGAGGAGACCTACGCCGGAGCGATCGTCGAGATCCCGGGCAGCGACCGCGTCGGAGTGCTCCCCGCCCACCACCACTGATGATCGATTTCGTCACAGACCCGCTCGGCCAGGAGTTCATCCGAAGGGCGCTGCTCGAGGTGGGGCTGATCTCGCTGGCCGGCGGGGCGCTGGGCTGCTGGGTGATCTTCTACGGCGTCTCCTACGCGGCCGAGTCCCTCTCCCACGCCCTCTTCCCCGGGCTCGTCGTCGCCGCCCTGGCCGGAGTCCCGATCCTGGTGGGCGGGATCCCCGGGATCAGCGATCGCCGCCCTGGCGATCGCGCTCGTCGGACGGATCCCCGGCATCGGCCGCGACACGGCCGTCGCCGTCGTCGTCACGGGGTTCTTCGGACTGGGTGCCCTGCTGGCGCTCTCCCCCGACTCGCCCCCCGGCGTCCAGAGCCTCCTCTTCGGCGACATCCTGGCCCCCTCGGACGCGGATCTCAGGATCTCGGCGATCCTCGCCGCCGGCGTCGTGATCAGCGTGATCGCGCTCCACTGGCGCCTCCTCGCGGTGGCCTTCGATCGCAGCACGGCGAGGTCGCTGGGCGCGTCCCCGGCCGTGGCCGACATCGCGGTCCTGATCCTGCTGGCGGGCGCCGTCCTGGTAGCCGCCCAGGGCCTCGGCACGCTGCTCGCCGTGGCCGCGCTCGTCGGACCGGCGGCGACCGCGCGTGTCTTCACCCACCGCATCTCATCGATGATGGTTGCCGCGTCCCTGCTGGGAATCTGCGCCGGGATCGCCGGCCTCTATCTCTCCTACTACGCCGGTGTGGCAGCGGGCGCCGCGATCGCCGGGAGCATCGTCGGCGCCTACCTGGTCGCCATCGCGGCCTCGGGGCTCGTGTCGCTGAGGGACCGGATCGCGGTTCCGACGGAGGCGGCCACATGAGCGGGCCGGAGCGCACCTGGACCGAGCGGGCGCTGGCAGCCCTCTCGAAGGCAGGCTTCCGAAGCGGTGGCGGCAGGCGGCAGGTTGTCGACCTGCTGAGTGAGCAGGGCTGCGCCCTGACCGCGCTCGATATCGACCGGAGGCTGCCGGGAGTGGGCAGGGCGACCGTCTACAGGGCACTGGAGCAGCTCGAGGGCCTGGGGCTGATCCAGCGGGTCGATCTCGGCGGGGATGCGGCCGGCTACGAGCGAGTCGATCCGGGTGGCCACCACCACCATCACATCGTCTGCGAGCAGTGCGGGCGCGTGGTCACCTTCGAGGACGACAAGCTGGAGCAGGCAATCGTCGCCCTCGCCGAACGCCCCGACTTCAGGGTGTCGAGACACGAGGTGACACTGCACGGCGAGTGCGCGCGCTGCGAGCGCGGATCCGAATAGCCGACCGGAGTATCTTCAAGCCATGTGCGCTGCGTGTGCGATGGCCGCCATGGCGGGTGCCAGCGGGGCGAGGTCCTGGCTCCAGGCGCAGCATCAGAGCTGGCTGACAGAGCGTCGGATGAAGGCGGCGACAGCCGGGATCTTCGTGACCGCAGCGCTCGGCTCGACGGTCGCTTTGAAGGGCTCGACTCCCCCCGCTCATCACCATCCCCTTCCGCCGCCGGCTGAGCACGTCCAGGTTCGCTAGGGACTCGGCTCCTTGGCGCTGTCTCGCTCGCGATCTTCGCGGCGCTGCTGCCTGAACGCGTGCAGCGAAGCCGCCAGCACGACCAGAACAGGGATTGCGTACGGGATCCAGAGATACCAGTGCCCCAGGTGCGCGAGGGGAATGGCGGCGCTCATCGTTCGAGGAGTGTGTCAGCCTGCTGGGACGGACAGTAAGGTCACGCCGATGCCTCTCGCGCACTTCACCGCTGCCGAGCTGCCTGGGACCTTGGCAGTCCTGGTCTTTGGCATCGCGATTGGCGCTTCGCTGGCGCTGAGGCGCACCGATTCACTGTCTCTGGCCATCCTGGGCTTCTGTGGCCTCGCTGCGGTCGGGTCGGTGCTCGAGCACTTCCAGGGCGTTCCCGCGGCCTGGAAGACCGCCGGTGATATCGCGTTCTTGCTGGCTGGGCTCGTCGTGCTCGTGCTTCTGGTCAGGCGTTCGCCTGCGAAAGCAGGAACAGCCCGAAACAGGTGAAGCCCACCATCACCGCGAGCATGAAGTACTGCGAGCGGGATGCGTGGCGGACGTTGTCGTAGACCGCCAGTGCCCGGTCGTGGGCCAGGGTCAGCGCGACGACGTGGCCGATGACCAGCGCCGCCACCTGGACGTACCAGACCGTGTTCGAGCCGACGATGCCGTAGTTGATCCCGCCGCCCGCCGTCCCGAACAGGTCGGAGCCGTGGCCGAGCGGATCGCTGAGGATGTAGGTGAACTGGGCCTGCTCCTGGTAGAGGAAGGCGCTGAAGTAGTGCGCCACCAGATAGGCGAGCGCGATCGGGATCAACGAGTGCGCGAAGGACCGGCCGAGCTCCTTGATCCGCGGCGAGCCGCTGACCGTGTGCATGCCCGCCACGCCCAGCCAGTAGAGCCCGGAGACGACGGCCAGCGTGATCAGCAGCCAGATGCTGTTCGCGATCCGGAATGAGTCGGGCAGGCTGAAGCCGATGTCGCTGGTGCGCTCGAATGTCCACCGGATGGACCCGGAGAGCACGCCCTCCTGAGCCCCGTCGAAGCTCGTCACCGCGATCGAGGTGAGCACCAGGGCCGCGGCTCCGGGAATGGCGGCCCACTGCGGAGCACCGGTGAGGAACTTGCGACGGCCGATCCGGCCGTCCCGAGCCTCGAACGGCCCCAGCTGGGAGAACATCCCGAAATAGGCGTTGAACGTCTCCCCCCGCCGGATCCACTCCTCCACCCCGAACAGAGCCATGCAGACGAAGGTGACTCCGCTGTAGATCACCGTTGCGACGGCGACCTTGTGGGGTGTGGGCGATGCCCCCCCGCCTGCGATCAGCTCCAGCCAGACGAAGAGCAGCACGCCGAGGACGGCCGGCCAGCGACCGAGCGCGTCCGGGTAGGTGAACGGCGCCGGCGCGCGCTGCCCTGCGACCAGGCGAAAGCCGCCCGAGACCACTCGGCCGATCGCGCGCCACGGGTTGAATGCCCGGAAGACATCCCCGAACAGGGCGCTCAACAGGACCAGGCCGAGCCAGAACGTGTAGAAGACGAAGATGATCGAGAAGTTCTGGGTCGGGTCCTCGATGCCCCTGAAGCCGGCGTAGAGGACGACCACGAAGAGCCCGACTCCGATCAGCCCGCAGACGATCTGCGTCCCGGCGTTGAGGAGCGCGCCGGAGAACCACCGGGGCATCGCGCGCCAGTCCTCCTCCTGCAGGCGCGCCGACGTCCAGGCGACCGAGAGCAGCGCGAACGAGATGATCAGGACGAGTGACGCACCCCAGGCGAACAGCCAGGCGGGCACCGGCAGGTCCTTGCGCCCGACCAGCGCGTGCGCCGAGGCGATTTCCGGGAACAGGAGGACGACGATCGGCGTCGCCAACGCGACGCCGATCGCCACCTTGCAGCGAGCCGCCCTCATCACGGATTGACGTGGAGCTCGGCGATCGGCCCCTCCGTCTTGTCGAGGCGATGGACCTCGATCTCGAACACACCGTCCAGGCTCGCCGGGAACGAGAAGGTGACCGGGCTGTGCTCGGCCGGCTTCTCGATCTCGTATCCGTGCACGTGGACCTCTTCCTCGGGCGCGGCCAGGTTCACCCGCAGCTGGACCTGATCGCCCTTGTTGTAGGTCAGCGTCTTCACACCGCCGACCGGATTGCCGCTCGCGTCGACGCTCAGCACCTCCACGCCCTTCGCCGTGTCGTTGCTCGTGTCGCTGTTGTTGCTCTTCAGCACCACGAAGACCACCACCGCGGCGGCGATCACCGCAGCCAGCAGGCCGAGTCGTACAGCCCTGGATTGCATTCGGAAAGACCTCCTTGGATGTGCGCACCCTCGCCTCGCTGCCTAAACGAGGGCGAAACGCGCGCGGATTGGCACCTGTCTAGGCAGGTGCCGGCGGAGGCGGCCGCCTGGCCAGGCCAAACGCAAGGGGCGCGGAGAGCAAGCTGATTGCGCGAGCGGGAAGGGCCCTGCCGCGCACGGCGGGTGCCCGCGAGCGCAGCGGCCGCTCGGCGTGGACCACGGCGATCACGCGCTCGACTCCTTCGAGCACATGCGCCAGCAGCGCCGCCAGCGCGCCGATCGCTACGGCAAGGGGCAGCGCGACCCATCCGCCCCCGGCAAGCAGACCCGCGAGGCCCGTTGAATGTCCCGCCATCAATCCCTCGAGCAGCTCCTGCCCGACGTAGATCGCAAGCAGCGCGCCTGCAAAGAGCGCCATGCGCCGGGCCAGCGGCGTCCGTGCGGATGACGCGCCCTCGGTGCCGCGAAGCAACGTCGCCAGAATGGCCGCCAAGACCAACACCGAGAGCGGCGGCAGGAGGTCGGCCATGTATCGATGACCCTCCGCCGCGGAGGATCCCCCGACGGCGACCAGGTAACGGAGCTGGTGCAGCGCGAAGACCCCGACCGCAAGGATGCTCGCCAGCCGGATCCTATGAGCGGTGCGCATTGCCGATCTCATGGGTCGAGAATCCTACTGAGACGGTTTCGGCTTGGTCACCTTCGCCGGCGGCGTTGCCGGCTGAGTCTGGGTTTGGGTTGCCTCGCCCGAGAGCGAGGGCGCGTCGATCGTGCTGCGCGAGCCCAGGAACAGGAAGAGCAGGATGACCGTGATCCCGAGCAGGATCCCCAGGAAGATTCCGATCGCGCGGTCGCTGACTCTCCCGCCGCGTCCGCGCACGGGGGCTCCAGGATTCAGCTGACTCCGTCGAGCAGCCGCCAGTTGGCCCGGAAGGCGGACTCGGCGGCCTCGACGAGTGCGTCCTCGTCCGCCGGCGTCATCGCCTCCTCGATCAGCCGCCGCGACTCCTCGGCGTGAGCGTGGTCGGCCTCCTCGTGGACCCGGAAGTACTCGCCGCCGGGTCCGCCGTCGATGCCGTAGAAGCGGGTGAGCCCCTCGCGCTTGATGCGCGAGATCTCCGGCTGCCCGCTCTCGATCGCGTACATCCGCGCCAGCTGGGCCAGGTAGCCGTCGGGCGCGGTCCAGTCCGTCACGCACTCGGCGGTCTCGGGCGTCGGCTCGGCGCCGATCTCGCCGCCCGTCGCCTCGACGAAGTCGTCCCAGAGGCCGACGTGAGCCTCCTCCTCGGCGGCGTGGGCCTCGATCTCGCCGCGGCTCGTCTCGGGAGCGGCCTCGGCGGTCTGGTTGCAGAGGCGGGCCAGGGCCTCGGTCGCGTGGCGGTACTGGCCGGCGTAACGGGCGAGCTCCTCGCGGCTCAGCTCTCCGGCCGACCAGCGCACGTAGAAGGGATGCTCGAGCACGTTGTGACGGGCCCGACTCTCCTCGATCCGCTCCCAGACAGCTTCGCTCACTCAGACCACTCCTTTTGATGAAGATGGGGACTTCGGGGACGCCGGGAGCATACCCTCCGGCGCCTGCGTCCCCCGCGACCCGACATCGCCGTGCCCCCCATCCCGCCCGGGCTCGACTGGGTGGGCGAGCCCGTGGAGTCGATCGACCGGGTCGTCGCCGCAGGGCCGGCGCTCGTCCACTTCTTCGACTTCGCGCAGCTCAACTCGATCCGGACGCTGCCCTATCTGCAGGCCTGGCACGAGCGCTACGAGAGCGACGGCCTCGCGATGATCGGCGTCCACTCCCCCCGCTTCCCGTTCACCCAGGGCCACGACGCGGTGGCCGCTGCCGCCGAGCGCCTCGGGATCGGCTGGCCAGTTGCCGTGGACCCGGAGTTCGCCCTCTGGCGGATCTACGAGCCGCATGGGTGGCCGGCCCTCTTCCTCTGGGGACAGGGCGGCGCGCTGCGCTGGTACCACCTAGGCGAGGGTGACTACGCCGGCACCGAGGAGGCGATCCGCGAGGCGCTGCCGGAGACGAACGGGGACCACGACCGGCCGCCGCTGCTGGAGCCCGTCCGGCCGTCCGACGCGGCGGACGTCAAGGTGATCGCCCCCACCCCCGAGCTCTTTCCCGGCGGTTCCACGGAGGAGCCGTGGTCGAGCGCCGAGGGACGCGCGTCCCTCGAGCTCGAATATGAGGCAGGCGGCGCCTACGCCGCCACCGACGGCGAGGGCCGGATCGCAATCCGGGTCGATGGCGAGCAGCGCGATCCGATCGAGGTCGCTCACCCCGGGCTGCACGAGCTGACGCTGCACGACCACAACGAGCGTCATGCGCTCACGCTCGAGCCCTCACCCGGCCTGCTGATCTACTCGATTCAGTTTGCTGCCGGGGTGCCCTGAGACGCAGCGAGCTCCTTGCGGATCTCGCCGGGGAGCATGAAGCGGACGTCCTCGTCGACCGTCTTCAGCTCGGAGACGTCGTCGACGCCCCGCTCGCGGAAGAAGGTGACCAGCCGCTCGACCAGCTCCTCGGGAGCGCTCGCCCCGGAGGTGATGCCGACCGTCTCGACACCCTCGAGCCAGGCCTCGTCGACCTGCAGGTGGTTGTCGATCAGGTAGGAGTCGGCCCCGTGCTCACGGGCGACCTCGACCAGGCGGTTGGAGTTCGACGAGTTGGTCGACCCGATCACCAGGACCAGGTCGCACTCGTGCGCCAGCTCCTTGACGGCGGCCTGGCGGTTGGTCGTCGCGTAACAGATGTCGTCCGTCTTCGGCCCGACGGCGTTCGGGAACTTCTCCTTCAGGCGGGCGATGATCGAGCTGGTCTCATCCACCGAGAGGGTGGTCTGGGTGATGTAGGCGATCCGGTCGGGATCCTCGATCTCGAGTTCGTCGACGTCGGACTCCGTCTGCACCAGGACGGTCCGCTCAGGCGCCTCGCCGGTCGTCCCCTCGACCTCCTCATGGCCCTCGTGGCCGATCAGGACGATCGTGTAGCCCTCCTGGGCGAACTTCCGGGCCTCGACGTGGACCTTGGTGACCAGCGGGCAGGTCGCGTCGATCGTGCGGAGCCGGCGCCTCTCGGCGTTCTCGTGGACGCTCGGGGCGACGCCGTGGGCGGAGAAGACGACCATCTCGCCCTCGGGGACCTCGGTCTCCTCCTCGACGAAGATCGCGCCGCGCTTCTCGAGCTCCTGCACCACGTGCTTGTTGTGCACGATCTCCTTGCGCACGTAGACGGGCTCGCCGTAGAGGTCCAGGGCGTGCTCGACCGTCTCCACGGCGCGATCGACGCCCGCGCAGTAGCCGCGCGGCGCCGCGAGCAGCACCTTCGAGGGACCCGTCGGGGACTTGGACTCCACGCCCGGGGAAGGGTAGCGGCCGCACTCGGCGCCGAGAGGCTAGGCTTGCGCAGCCATGGCACAGGGGCACATGGACAGACTGAGCTCGATCGACGCCTCGTTCCTGACGAACGAGACCTCGAGCGCGCACATGCACGTCGGGGCGATCCTGATCTTCGAGGGACCGCCCCCCGCCTACGACGACTTCCTGGCCCATGTCGGCAGCCGGCTGCACCTCGTGCCCCGCTTCCGCCAGAAGCTGGCCTTCCCGCCGGTGGAGACCGGTAGGCCGTTCTGGATCGACGACCCGCACTTCCATCTCGCCTACCACGTTCGCCACTCGGCGCTCCCCGCGCCGGGCTCGGAGGAGCAGCTCCGGAACATCGCCGGGCGGCTCTTCTCGCAGGCGCTCGACCGCTCCAAGCCGCTCTGGGAGCTGTGGCTGGTCCAGGGCCTCGAGAAGAACCGATTCGCGATCGTGACCAAGACCCACCACGCCCTGGTCGACGGCGTGTCCGGCGTCGACATCGCCACGGTCCTGTTCGACGTCAAGCCGGTCCCCGAGCCGATCGAGCCCGATCGCGACTGGGTGCCGCACCCTCCCCCCTCCTCCGCCGAGCTCGCGGCCCGCGGGCTGACCGAGCTCAGCGAGACCCCCTTCAAGCTGACCCGGCGCGCAATGCGTGCGGCCACCCATCCCATGCGAACGACCCGCCGGGTGGTGGAGGCCGGCGAGGCGCTCGCCGAGGTCGGCTGGAACTTCACCAATCCCGCTCCCGATGTTCCGCTCAACTCCGAGATCGGCTCCCACCGCCGCTTCGCCTGGGCCAGGGCGGAGCTCGGCGACTTCAAGCGGATCAAGGACGCGCTCGGCGGCACGGTCAATGACGTGGTGCTCACCGTCGTCAGCGGCGCGCTGCGGAGCTGGCTGCGGAGCCGCGGGGTCAAGACCGAGGGACTGGAGCTGCGGGCGCTGGTGCCGGTCTCGATCCGGGCCGAGGACGAGCACGGCCAGCTCGGCAACCGGATCGCCGCGATGCGTGGGCCGCTGCCCGTCTACATCGAGGATCCGGTGAAGAGGCTCGACGCGGTCAAACGCGCGATGGGGAGCCTCAAGGAGTCCAAGCAGGCGCTCGGCGCCGAGGTGATCTCGCGCTTCAACGACTTCGCCCCGCCGACGCTGCTCGCCCAGGCATCGCGGATCAACTTCTCGACCCGGCTCTTCAACCTGATCGTCACCAACGTCCCAGGCCCGCAGATCCCGCTGTACGTGCTCGGCCGCGAGCTGCAGGACGTCTTCCCGGTCGCCTTCCTGCCCGAGAACCACGCCCTGGCGATCGCGATCATGAGCTACCACGGCGGCATCGACTTCGGGCTGCTCGGGGACTACGACGGCATGGAGGACATCGACATGCTCGCCACCGGGCTATCGGAGTCCCTCGGCGACCTGCTTGCGGCGGCCGAGGCCGCCGAGGCCCGTTCCCAGGCGAACCTGGCCGCCGGCGCCGACCTGCCGGGCTAGCGGAGGCGGCGCTTCAGCTTCGCGTCGGGAGTGGCGGGGGGCGCCTCGCGATTTCCGGCATTGTCGATGGCGATCGAGTAGAACCGATAACGACGGTGACGCTTGGCGTGGAAGCGGAGCTTGCCCTTGCCGGTCTTGCCGATCACGTGGTAGGGACCGCCGTTGGCCGAGGCGAGCACCACGACCTTCTTGACGCCGGCGGCGGGCGGATTCACGCAGTCGCCGCCCGCGGGTGGATCGTCGCGCCTGATCTTCAGCACGATGACGCGGTGGCGGGCTCTCCGCGCGCGGGCGATCCGCGACGTCGGAGGATCGATGTCCGCGCCCGTCGCCGCCACCACCGCCTGATCGGCCCTGACCACTCCCCAGCCGATGCCGTCTCCGTAGGAGCCGCAGTGGCTGGCGGTCGCCTTGATCAGGTTCACCACCTTCGTGTTCAGCATGTCGGGCTTCACCGATCTGATCAGCGCGGCGACCCCCGCGACCTGAGGGGTGGCCATGCTCGTGCCCACCAGGTAGGAGAAGCGGTTATCGCCGTTGACGGTGGTGCGACCGCCTGCGGAATCCTCGGTGACGCTGTTCGCGGGCCAGGTCGAGAGGATGCCCTGCGTTCCTGTGCTCGCCAGGTCGGAGGCGGCGCCGAACGCAGCGACCGAGACGCGCGTGGTCGACTCGGCAAAGGTCGCCCGGGTCCCGTCGTACTTGGCCGCGGTCACGACCAGCCCACGGTCGGAGCCGGCCGTGGGGCCGGTGCCGAGCGGCTGCACCCATTCCTCCGGATAGACGCAGTTCGCGCCCATCAGCAGGCCGCATGATCCGCTCGGCGTCGGGGTGTTGTCGGCGGCCGCCACCAGCACGGCATTTCGCGACTCCGCGTAGCTGAGCGCTGAGCTGATCGGATCGGGCGGGCAGCCACCGAGGCTCATGCTGATCACGTCGCTGTTGCGATTCGCGGCAGCGGTGATCCCGTTGGCGACGTCTGAGCAGAAGCCACCGATCTTCGCGATGAAGAGGCCGCAGTGAAAGCCGATCGACGCAATGCCGTAGCCGTTGTCGGCGTCGCCGCAGGCAAGCCCGGCGGTATGGGTTCCGTGACCCACGCTGTCAGAGGTTGGTGAGCTGCTTGTGCCAAACGACGCGGCGCCGACGATCCTGGGCGCCAGATCGGGATGGCTGCCGTCGACTCCGGTGTCCACCATCGCCACCTCGGCCCCCGTCCCCTTGGAAACGTCCCAGGCGCGCGGTCCACCCTCGCGAATCAGGTTCCACTGAGCGAGGTCGCCGTTGGGCGCGTTGACGTCGAGGTGGGTGAACGCGTAGTCGTTGGGCGAGTAGCGAAGCTGGACCGGGACGTCCGGGCGCACGGCCAGCACCCGGGGGTCGTCTGCGAGATTGCCTCGCAGGGCCGTGAGCCCGCCGGCGCCGAGGTCGACGCTGAGGGCCCCGATCTCGGCGTTGGAGGACTCGACGCCGAGGTCGTTGCGCTCGGCCACGCGATCGAGGATCTGTCGCGAGTCCGCCCGCAGCTCATGCCAGCGTGCTCGCGCAGCCGCGCTCTGCCCGCTCGGGAGCTCCGGCGTGGAGATCATGACCACCGCGCGGTGGATGGCCGGCGCGACACCGGCGCCCGCGGGCTCGGCTTGAGCTCCCGCCACCGCCGCGATCGCCAGGACCGCCGGCACGGCAATCTTGAGCGCTGCCCGCCTCATCCCACTCATCGGAACAACTCTAGGCACGGATCGGTGCGGCGCGTCGCAGTGGAAACAGGCTCATGACAGGTGCGACCCGTTTAATGGTGAAGTGCCGCTCAGCGTCCAACTGGGGCTCGTGCTCGCGGTCGCCACCGCGCTGGCCTCGATCGTCGGCTTCCTCTACAAGCACCGCGGCGCGGTCGAGAGCCCGGAGGTGGACTGGCGCCGGCCGGTGTGGAGCTCCGTCGTGCTCTTTCGCTCACGCTGGTACGCGCTCGGCGTGCTGATCGCGATGGGCGGTTGGGGGCTTCACGTGGGCGCACTGGCGCTGGCCCCGATCTCCCTGGTCCAGGCGACGATCGCGGGCGGCCTGGTGCTGCTGACGGTCGTCGCCGACCGCTTCTTCGCTCACCGGGTGACGCGGCGGGAGTGGATTGGGGTTGCCCTCGCCGCCGTGGGCCTCGCCTTTCTGGCGGCGACCCTGGACGGCGATGCCGACTCCGCTCATTCGGGCTATGACGCAGCCACCCTCACGGCCTTCATCGCGATCGTCGGGACGCTGGGAATCCTCGTCGCCGTTCTCGGTCATGCCGCTCCCCGGGCGGGGGTATTGCTCGCCGCCGCGGCCGGGCTGCTCTGGGCGGCCTCGGACACGTCGATCAAGGCGCTCAGCGACCACCTCGGCAGCGAGGGTGCCGCGGCGATCGTCTTCAGCCCGCTGGCGGCGGTGATCCTGGCGGCCTCCCTCGTCGGCCTCCTGATCTCCGCCCGCAGCCTGCAGATCGGCCCGGCGGTCTCGGTGATCGCCGTGACCAGCGTCGCCGCCAACGCCCTCACCATCGCCGCCGGCCCGATCGTCTTCTCAGAGCCGTTCCCGGATCACGCGCTCGGAGTGGCCGTCCGGGTGCTGGCCTTTGCGCTGGTGATCAGCGCGGCGGCGCTGACGCCGCCTCCGCTCGAGGCGGAGGCGCAGCTTCCTTGACCGACGGCGACCGAGGCCTCTTCTCCTCCACGACCTGGCAGCTCCGGGCGCCACTCGCTGAGCCGCTGAAGCGCGGAGCGCTTGCTGCGGTGCCGGTCGGGATCGCGTGCCTCGTGGAGCTCGCGACGGATAGCCGGATCTGGGGCGGGATCGGCAGCGCCGCGTTGCTCGGTGGGTTCGTCGCCTTCGACGCCGCCGCGCGGATCAGGGTGGTCTGGCAGCTGGCCTTTGCCCCGATCCTCGGCGTGACGGCCGCGCTCGGGGTGCTTTCGACGAACCCCGCAGGCCTCGCCATCGTCGGCATGACCGTCTGCGGCATCGCGGGCGGCTACTGCGTCGCCGTCTCCCCGAGACTGGCCGTGGCCGGGATGTCCGCCGTGCTGGGCTTCCTGCTCGCCCAGGGGTTTCTGCTCGACCTCGATCAGGCCCCGAGGGCGCTCGCCGCTGGGATGGCGGGGGGCCTGCTCCAGGCGGTGCTGTCGGCCGCCGTCTGGTTGCTTTCGGACAGGAGCACCGAGAGCCCAGGAATCGGCGATCGGGCCCGCAGCGCGGGCAAGCTGCTGCTCGACAACCTCACGCTCGCCTCGCCCAGCCTCCGGCACGCCCTCAGATGGGGAACGGCGCTCGGGGCAGCGGTGGCGACCTACCGCCTCGTCGACCTGCAGGGCCACGGCTACTGGATCCCGCTGACCCTCCTGTTCGTGCTCAAGCCGACCAGCGACGACACCTGGGAGCGGGTGGCGATGCGAATGGCGGGAACGGGTGCCGGGCTCGTCCTTGCGACCGCGCTCGCTGAGGCCCTCGGGGCGGCCGCGATCCCGGTCGCAATCGCGCTGACCGTCGCCGCGGCCCTGGCCTTCGCACTGCTGATGCTGGAGTACGCGCTCTTCACCACCGCGATCACCGTGTTCGTCGTGCTGCTCACCGACTCCCTCGGCGAGGGCGCGTTCAAGGCGGCCGATCAGCGGGCTGTGGCGACCGCGTTCGGCCTGGCGATCGCCGCCGTCGCGATCGTCGTACCTCTGGGAGTGGAACGCCGGACTCAGGTCACCTGAACGCGCTCACGCTGACGGCGCGCCAGGGCGTCCACCGTCACCGCCGCGAGCAGCACGCCGCCGGTGATCATGTACTTGACGTCCGAGTTCAGGCCGAGCAGGTCCATGCCGTTCGAGATCGAGCCGATCACCACGGCGCCCAGCAGGGCCGACCAGACCGAGCCGCGGCCGCCGAACAGGCTGGTCCCGGCGATCACGGGCCCGGCGATCGCGAGAAGCAGGACGTCACCCGAGCCTGATGCCTGGTTCACGGCAATCAGCCTCGATGCAGCCAGGATCCCGCCGGCCGCCGCCATCGTCGAGCAGATCGTGAAGACCAGGATCCTGACGCGATTGATCGGGATGCCGGCGCGCCGCGCGGCCTCGGCGTTTCCGCCGGTGGCGAAGATGTGGCGGCCGAACGGCGTCCGCGTCGTCAGCCAGGCGAAGAAGCCGCAGAAGACGACCAGAATCAACGCCGAGAGCGGAATGCCTCGATCCGAGCTCAGGATCGCCACTGCGGCGAAGCTCGCGACGCCGACGACCACGGTCCGGATGACGATTCCGGCGAGCGGGTCGGTCTCCAGGCCCGCCTTCTGTCTCCGGCGTAGCTCCATCAACCCGGTGCCGAGCGTCGCGCCGGTGACGATCGCCGCGAGGGCATAGCCGACGCCGGCCGAGAAGAACTTGCCGGCCAGGTCGGTGATCGTGCTGGGCGGCAGGTTGATCGTCCCGGTGTCCCCGAGCACGAATAAGAGGGCCCCTTGCCAGGCAAGCAGTCCCGCAAGGGTCACCACGAACGATGGGATCCCGAAGAAGGTGACCATGAAGCCGTTGAAGAACCCGATGATGGCGCCGGTCGCAAGCCCGGCAAGGATGGCCAGTTCGGGGCTCCAGCCATGCTTGACCTGGAGCACCGCCATCACTCCCGCAGCGAGCCCGCTCACCGCGCCGACCGAGAGATCGATCTCGCCGAGCAGCAGAACGAGCACGACACCAACGGAGATGGTCCCGATCGCCGCGATCTGAAGCGTCAGGTTGGTCAGGTTGATCGCGGAGAGGAAGCGGTCGTTCTGAAGCTGGAAGATCACCCAGATCAGGGCGATCGTCAGGAAGACCCGGAGGGAGCCAAGCTCGCCGCGGGCGAGGCGCGTGACGACGCTGAACCTGCTCTCCTGCTCCGCGCTGTCGGCGGTCTGCGTGGCGCTCTCCATCACTTGCCCTCCTTGGTGAAGTCGATCTCGGCCGAGGCGCCGGTGATCGCCGCCACGACCTCCTCCCGCGTCGTCTTGGACACGTCGAAGGTGGCCTCCCGCCTGCCAAGGCGCAAGACGACGATCCGGTCGGCGACCTGGAAGATGTCCTCGAGGTTGTGGCTGATCACCACCACGCCGAGCCCGCGCTCGCGGAGGCGCTTGATGAGGCTGAGCACCTGCGCGGTCTGCGCCACGCCGAGGGCCGCGGTGGGCTCGTCGAGCAGCACGACCTTGGGCTCGCCGAGCAGCGAGCGGGCGATGGCCACCGACTGGCGCTGCCCGCCGGAGAGGCTCCCCACCTCGGTTCGGACGCTGCCGAGCGTGGTCACGGAGAGCTCGTCGAGGAGCTCGAGCGCATGCTCCTCCATCTCGGTCTCGTTGATCACCGGCAGCGGGACGCCGCCGTTGCCCACCACCTCCTGGCCGAGGTAGAGGTTCGCGACCACGTCCAGGTTGTCGCAGAGGGCGAGATCCTGGAAGACGGTCGCGATGCCGAGCTTGGCTGCCGCGTTCGGATCGGGGATCTTCACCGCCCTGCCCTCGAAGTAGGCCTGGCCCGAATCGGGCGGCTGCACTCCGTCGATCGCCTTGATCAGGGTGGACTTCCCGGCACCGTTGTCGCCGACCAGTGCAACGACCACGCCTCCGTCGACCTCGAAGTCGACGTCGGACAGGGCCTGGACCGGTCCGAAGCTCTTGCTGAACCCCTTCAGCGCGAGGAGATGATCAGGCTTGCCGTTGCCGCTCTGCTTCTGCTCGCTCACCTTCTCATCTCCTCGCGCCGGGGTCATTCTCTTAGATGTCCGCGCCTATTGCTGGATTCCGGCCGCCTGGCAGGCCGACTGGAACTCCGCGGTGCAGACGTCGCTGGCGGTCCAGTAACCGTTCGAACCGATCAGCGGCTGCCCGCCGTACGTCACCGAGGCGATGTTGTCCTTCGTCGCCGCCACCGGCGTCAGCAGGTAGGACGGGATGTCCGCCGCACCGTTGTTGGTCTTCGTCTGGGCAACCAGAAGACCACTGGTCGGAATCGGCTTGCCCTGGGCCAGCGCCGCCGCGATCTTGGCGGAGGTCTCGGCCTCAGGCCGCGTCGCCTTGTAGACCGTCATGTACTGGTCGCCGGTGAGGATCCGCTGAACGGCCTCGAGCTCGGCGTCCTGACCCGTCGACGGGACCGTCTTCGGATCGATGCCGGCGGCCTGCATCGCCGCGATCGCGCCACCGGCGGTGCCGTCGTTCATGGCGTACAGGCCCTTGAACCCGGTCTTGCCGAGCGCCGTGATCGCCTGATCCATCTCGGACTGGGCCTTGTCGGGACTCCAATCCGGGGTGTCGTACTCCTTGGCGACCTGCACACCCGCGCCGTTCAAGGCCGAATCCGCGCCTTGCCCGAACAGCTTGGCGTTGTTGTCCGTCGGCGAGCCGTTGATCTTGACGATCGGCCCGTTCGCGTTGCCGTCATCGGCGAGCTTCTTGGCCAGGGTGCTGCCCTGGAGCTCGCCCACCTTGACATTGTCGAACGAGACGTACGCCGCGACGTCCGGCGTGTCGAGGATCAACCTGTCATAGCTCACAACCGGGACGTTCTGCTGCTTCGCCAGATTCACCATCGACGCCGCGGATGCGGAGTCCACCGGGTCGAGGACCACCACGTCGGCCCCGTCGGTGAGCGCCGACTCCATCTGGGACTGCTGAGCCGCTGCGTCCTGGTTCGCGTTGTTGTAGATGAGGTCGCAGTCCGGGCACGCCGTCTTCAGGGCGGCCTCGAACTCCGGATGGTCATGGGCCTCGTAGCGAGTCGTCTTCGACTCCGGCAGCAGCAGGGCCACCTTGGGCCCTCCGCCACCTCCGCCGCCTCCACAGGCGGCGAGCCCGAGCCCGATCACCAGCGCCGCAACCGAAAGCACGGCACCACGGGCCCAACTCTTGGATCTAGTCACACGCACCACCTCCACTGTTGTTCCTCTCTTTTTGATTTGAAATCGAAACCTCCTCATGCGGCCACCTCCGCGGGCGGGCCCGAGCCCAGGACTCCGTCCCGCGCATGCAGGACGAGCGCCAGGGCTCCCTGCAGTTCCGCCCGCTCCCCGAGGATTCCCGCGACCACGCTCACTTCCTCCGCCGCGCTGGCGATCGCGTAGCGGCGGATCGACTCCAGGACCGGCTCGGTGATCAGCGTCCCGGCTGCACTGAGGTCTCCGCCGATGATCACGCAGTCCGGGTTGATCAGATTGACCAGGCCGGCCAGCGCCACTCCGATCTCACGTCCGGCCTCGCCGATCAGCCTGCTCGCCGCCAGGTCCCCGTTCGCCGTCAGGTCGAGAAGCTCTTTCGTCGACACGGGCTCGCCCCGGCTCACACCGAGCTGCTCAGCGATCGCGCGCGCCGAGGCGACCGTCTCGAGACAGCCCCGGCTGCCGCAGCGGCAGATCGCCGTGCCGTGCTGCGCGGGGGTATGGCCGATCTCCCCGGCCGTACCGCCGGCTCCTTGATGGAGCCGGCCTGCAAAGAGCAGGCCGGCTCCCACTCCGGAGGAGAGCTTGATGTAGACGACATTCGAGCGACCCTTGCCGGAGCCCCAGACGAACTCCGCCAGGGCGCCCAGGTTCGCGTCGTTTTCGACGTGCACCGGCAGACCGAGGCGGCGCTCCATCTCGGTCGCGGCATCGACCCCGACCCAGCCCGGCAGGATCGAGGATGAGCCGACCGCGCCGGTCGCCCTGTTGATCGGGCCCGGCAAGCCCATTCCCACTCCGAGCACCCCCTTCCGGTCGACCGCGGCCTCCTTGAGAACCTTGTCGACGAGCTCCGCCGCGGCATCGAGCCCCTCCTCCGCGGAGTGGTCCACGTCGAGCTCGCGCCAGGACTCCGCCAGGATCTCGTGTGAGAGGTCGGAGACGGCGACCCGTAGATGCGTGTGGCCGAAGTCGACCCCGACGACCGTGCCCGCGGAGGGGTTGAGCGAGAGCAACACGGGCGGCCTTCCCCCGGCCTCGCCGTGCGCGACTCCGGTGGCCTCGGTCTGCTCCGTCAGGAGGCCGGACTCAATCAAGTCGGAGACGATGCTCGACACCGTCGAGCGGGAGAGGCCGGTGAGCCGGGCGATCTCCGCCCGGCTCGCGGTCCCTCGACCGCGAAGCGCCTCGATGACGCGCCCGCGATTCAGCTCACGAAGAGAACGGAGCGATCCGGAGTCTGCCGATTCCACGCGGGCCGAACCCTTATCGACCCGGGTGGATTTGTCAAGGCTTCGGAGAAATTAAGCGTTTGTTAGCGAGCCATTGTTTGAACTCACAACAAACCTCGCGCGCCTGTAGCGCAGCGCGGTCGCCCAGCCGTGAATTCGGATCAGAACCCGAGCGCGAACTTCGCGTCCTCGGACATCATCTCCGGGGACCAGGGCGGGTCGAAGATCATCTTGGGATGGACCTTGTCGATCCCCTCGAGCTGGCCGACGAACTCACGCATCTGCTCTGAGACCTGCGGGCCGATGGGGCACGCGGGGGTCGTCAGCGTGAAGGTGATGAACGCCTCGCCTCCCTCGATCTCCACGTCGTAGACGAGGCCGAGGCTGACGAAGTCGAGGCCGAGCTCGGGGTCGATGACCTCCTCGAGCGCCTCGTAGACGTCCTCTTCGCTTGTGGTCTCGGTTGCCATTCTGTTTATCTCAATCCTATGAACCCGCCGACCAGGGTGGGACCAGCTGCTGCGTCACCGGGCGCGGATCCTCGGCGTTGTCAGGCTTCGGCCGCGCCTCCGTCGAGCTCCCGTTCGGACCCTCGCTGGGAGCGAGCCCGACCTTCACTACCGCCCATCCCGCTCTCTCGGCCACCACCATCCCTCGTCTCCCCCATCCGGTCACGCTCGTCTTGTGCCTGCTCTCGGTTCATCTCAAACAAGGATAGGGGGACCGGACCCCAAGCTTGCCGGATTGGCTCCATGAGTAGCCTTCGCAAGCCGTGTTCTGGCTCGTCCTGATCTTCATCGTCGTTCCGATCGCGGAGATCTACGTGATCATCCAGGTCGGCGGAGCGATCGGCGTCGGCCCGACGATCGTCCTGCTCGTGTTCGACAGCATCGTCGGGGCGATGCTGCTGAGGAGCCAGGGGCGAGCCGCCTGGGTGCGCTTCAACCGAGCGCTCGCCGAGGGCCGCATGCCACACAAGGAGGTCTTCGACGGCGTCCTGGTGATCTTCGGGGGAGCCCTGCTGCTGACCCCGGGCTTCATCACCGACGTCCTTGGCCTGATCCTGTTGATCCCGCCGACGCGGGCGATCGTCCGCGCGTTCGCATCCCGCATGGTGCGCCGGCGGCTAGCGGTGGGAGGCGCCGCGACCATGTGGTCGTTCGGGCGACCCCAGCGGCCACCCCGCGAGCGCCCGGCACCCAGCGGGCCGGGATCGGCCGGCCAGCCACCCCGTGGCCCGGCCCCGGATGACCTGTTCGACTGGGAGGAGCCGCCGGCCCGCCCCGAGCCCCGTCCCGATGACATCGAGGGGACGGGCCATGAGATCAGGGACGAGGACGAGCTCCCGCCGGGCCGGGAGCCTTTCGGCGGATGAGCGACGAGGCCCTCGGCTTCGTCCGCGGCTTCGGCGATCTCGCCGAGGGCCGGGGCGGCATCGCCTGGAGCTTCGCCGGCGGGGGCGGGCTGACCATCGAGGGCGGGCAGGCCACCGCGGTGGCGCCTGATGAAGTCGGCGATGAGTCCGACGAGCGATGGAGCTTCGACACGCCGCTGGACAGCGATCCGCTCGAGGGCGCTGCGATCTTCCGGCACATCGCCGTCGAGACCGCCGACGGAATGATCGTTTGCACGGCCACCGGGGAGAAGGGAACCCGCGGACATGGCGACGAGCGCACCACCGCGACCCTTCGCACCGGAGGCGAGGAGATTCCCTTCGAGGAATCGCTGATCTCGACGCAGTACGACGGAGACGGCAATCCCACCCGCCTCGGGCTCGAGCTCTGGCCCGAGGACGCGGACCAGAGCAGTCGCGCCGCGGCGACGCGAGTCGCCGGCTCGTTGCTCGGCGGTGCCAAGTCCGGCGAAGCCTGGGCGGGCCTGTTCCGCTGCCACACCGACGGCAGCGAGGGTCTCGGCAGCTACCTGCTCTGGCGCGCGTGAGCGACCCGGCAAAGATCACGTCCGTCATCTCCGACTTCGGCGGAGTGCTCACCACTCCCCTCGTCCAGTCCTTCGCCGCGGTCCAGGACGAGACCGGCATCGCCTTCGAGGAGCTGGCGAAGGCGATGGCCCGGATTCAGGAAGAGGATGGCAGGCACCCGCTCTACGAGCTGGAGACGGGGAAGCTGACCGAGCCCGAGTTCCTCCGGAAGCTGGGCGACTCACTCGAGCCCGCCCTCGGACACCGCCCTGAGCTCCACCGCTTCAGCGAGATCTACTTCGAGGCGCTCCACCCCAACGGGCCGATGATCGATCTGATGCGCGAGGCGAAGCAGGGCGGGTACCGAATGGGGCTGCTCACCAACAACGTCCGCGAGTGGGAGCCGCTCTGGCGCTCGATGCTCCCCGTGGACGAGATCTTCGAGGTGGTGGTCGACTCCGGGTTCGTCGGTTGCCGCAAGCCGGACCGCGAGATCTACGACATCACGCTGGAGCGCATGGGCGTCCCGGCCGGGGAATGCCTGTTCGTCGACGACATCGACGTCAACTGCGAGGCGGCTCGCGAGCTCGGCATGTCAGCCGTCCACTACCAGCACAACGACCAGGCGATCCCGGAGATCCGCGGAGCGCTCAGGCTCTGATCGCCTAGTTGTCGCTGCCGTACCGGTCCCACATGTAGAGCTCGGTCGCCTCTCGGCAGAGCTCCATCACGCGGGGCGGGGAGAGCCACTCGAGCACCAGGTCCAGGGCGCGCTCCTCCGAGATCCCCTCCTCGAAGGCCTCCTCGCCGCGGAAGCCGGCGGCGAGCTTGAGCGCCTCGCGGCGATGGTCGCCGAGCGAGTCGAACGCTCCCATCAGGAAGTCACGGTTCGGCAGCGGCTGGCCGACCTCCATCGAGCCGTGCCAGGCGGCGAGCATCGAGATGTCGTGCTCGTCGAGCTCTGAGATGGCCTTGGCGTAGTGCTCCTGGAGCTCCTCATCCGGGATCTCGTCGACCCAGGCGCGAACCGCCTCGCCGAGGAGTTGGCGGCGGGCCTCTCGGCCGACCGAGTCTGCGATCGCCCTGATCGCGTCAGCTGGGTCTACGAAGCAAAGTGTCATTTCGGTGGGGCCTCCCGTTACTTGGCTCTGGAGGTGTGAAGTAA
>CAVUGA010000030.1:0-6119 GCA_963740685.1 uncultured Solirubrobacterales bacterium | reverse complement strand
CCCGTACGCGGCGTTCGCGGGCTGGCAGAACCGCGCCTTCGCCGTCCCGCCGGTGATGGGCGTCGACTACCGGATCGTCAACGGCTACGTCTACATCTCTCCCAATCCCGTCACCGACCCGGAGGAGATAGGCAGGCGGGCGGAGATCTTCCAGGAGCGGGCGGGCTACTACTTCTCCAACTGGGACGAGCTCTACGTCAAGTGGCGCGAGAAGATGGAGGCGCTCAACCGCGAGGTCGAGGCGATCGAGGTGCCGAGCCTCGACCAGTACGAGGACGAGGAGGTCCTCCACACCGACCGCAAGCTCTCGAACATCGAGCTGCTGGACGCCTACCGCCACGCGCTCCACTGCGCGGAGCTGATGTGGCAGCACCACTTCGAGTTCCTCCTGCTCGGCTACGGCGCGTATCTGACCTTCGCCGAGTTCTGCCGCGAGCAGCTGCCCGACATCCCCGACCAGCACATCTCGCAGATGGTCGCCGGCGTGGACGTGGACCTGTTCAAGCCCGACGAGGAGCTGCGGCGGCTGGCGCGGCTGGCGATCGAGACAGAGGTCGCCGACGCCTTCCAGGAGGGCCGCACGCCCGACGAGATCAACGCCGAGCTCGTCAAGAGCAACGCCGGCAAGTCGTGGCTGAAGGAGCTCGAGAAGGTCAAGGACCCCTGGTTCAACATGGGCACCGGCGACGGGCTCTACCACTACTTCGGCAGCTGGAACGACGACCCGAGCATCCCGTACGCCTCGCTGATCGGGCACATCGCGGCGCTCCAGGCGGGAGAGGAGATCGACCGGCCGACCGAGGAGATCGTCAGGGAGCGCGACCGGATCGCCTCCGAGTACAGGGCGCTGATCAACGAGGAGGCGCAGCCGACATTCGATGAGCTCATCGGCCTCTCGCGCAAGGTCTTCCCCTACGTCGAGGAGCACAAGTTCTACTGCGACTACTGGTTCCAGTCGCGCTTCTTCAACAAGATCCGCGAGTTCGGAGCGCTGCTGGCCGAGCACGACTTCCTCGCCGACGGCGAGGACATCTTCCAGCTCTCCCGCCACGAGGTGATGGAGGCCCTCGAGGAGCTGGCGCTCACCTGGGCGACGGGCGGGGATCCGCTCGGCCCGCACCGCTGGCCGCCGATCGCGGAGCGGCGCAAGGAGCTCCTGGAGAAGCTCGGCGAGTGGACGCCGCCGCCCGCCCTGGGGGCGATGCCGGAGGCCGTCAACGACCCGATGATCGTGATGCTCTGGGGCATCACCAAGGAGCGCCTCGAGGCGTGGGCTCGCGCCCAGGACGGCGACGGCGCGGAGCTCTCCGGCTACGCGGCCTCCCCGGGCGAGATCGAGGGACCGGCCCGCGTGGTCCGGGACCTGGAGGGCATCTCCGACGTGCGCGCCGGCGAGATCCTGGTCTGCACGATCACCTCGCCGTCGTGGGCGCCGATCTTCTCCAAGATCAAGGGGACTGTCACCGACATCGGCGGGATCATGTCCCACGCGGCGATCGTCTCCCGCGAGTACGGGCTCCCCGCCGTGGTCGGGACCGGGACGGCAACCTCGCGGATCAAGACCGGCCAGAGGCTGAGGGTCGACGGCTCGACGGGCGTGGTGCAGATCCTCGACGGCAACGGCGATGGCGGCTGACCGGATTCGCGCGCTCGCCGAGCTGCGCCGCTCCGACGAGGACCGGTTCGGCGCGAAGAGCGCCAGCCTCGGGGAATTGATCGGGGCGGGCGTCCCGGTGCCGCCCGGGTTCGCCCTGGCGGCGGAGGCCTACCTGGCCGCGATCGAGGGCGTCGATCTCACGGGCGACGCGGAGAAATGCGCCGCTGCGATCCGCGCGACGCCGCTGCCGGAACGAGCTGCGCGATCAGCTCGCCGCCCGCTACGAGGAGCTGGCCTCCGAGGCCGGCGATCCGAGCCCGCCCGTTGCGGTCCGCTCCAGCGCGATCGGCGAGGACTCGGAGGAGGCGACCTTCGCCGGGCAGCAGGAGACCTATCTGTGGGTGCGAGGAATCGATCAGCTCTGCGAGGCGGTGCGCGACTGCTGGGCGAGCCTGTACAGCCCGGAGGCCGTCAGCTACCGGGCCGAGATGGCCGCGGAGCACGCGGTGCCGGCGATGGGGGTGACCGTCCAGCTGATGGTCGACGCCGGGGTCTCGGGCGTGATGTTCACGTGCAACCCGCTGAACGGCGACCCGAGCACCGTCGCCGTCAACGCGAGCTGGGGGCTGGGTCTCGCCGTGGTCGGCGGGGAGGTGACGCCGGACGAGTATCGGATCAGCAAGGTGACCCGCGAGGTCCTCTCCCAGTCCGTCGGGCCGAAGGAGGTCGAGTATCTGCCCGACCCCTCGGGCAGCGGCGCCACCCGGGCCGAGGTACCGGCCGAGCGACAGGCGCAGGCGTGCCTGGACGAGGAGCAGCTCGGGCTGCTGGCCGACGTCGCCCGGAAGATCGAGAGCCATTTCGGCGGCCACCAGGACATCGAGTGGGCGATCGCGCGGGGCGGCGGCGAGCTCTACATGCTCCAGGCGCGGCCGGTGACGGTGAAGCCCGCCAAGTCGGACCCGGCCAGGCCCCCGCGCTCGGCGATGGACCTGGTGATGGGCACCTTCGGCGCCGCCAAGAGCCGATGAGCGATCGATCTCGTCGAGATCGTCGACACGACCACGCGGGACGGCAACCAGAGCCTCTGGAGCGCCACCGGCCTGACGACCCCGGACGTGCTCGACATCGCTCCGACCATGGACCGGGTCGGCTTCCGGGCGCTCGACTTCACCTCCAGCACCCACATGGCGGTCTCGGTTCGCTTCCACCACGAGGACCCCTGGGAGCGAATCCGCCTGGTCAGCGAGGCGATGCCCGAGACGCCCCTCAACTTCATCACCACGGGCATGCGCTTCATCTCCTGGACCCCCGCCGGGGAGGACGTGATCCGGCTCGTCTTCCGGTGCGTCGCCCGCAATGGGATCAGGCGGTTCCAGATCGCCGAGCCCTCGAACGATCCGGACGCGCTGCTGAGGCTCGCGCGGATGGCGCGTGAGGAGGGGGTCGAGGAGGTCGTGGTCGGGCTGACCTACTCGATCAGCCCGGTCCACACGCACGCCTACTACCTGGATCGCGCCAGGGCGGTGTCCGGCTCGGAGGACATCGACCGCCTCTACCTCAAGGACCCCGGCGGCCTGCTCACCCCCGACGCGGTCCACGAGCTGATCCCGGGCTTCATCGACGCGGCCGCTCCCCGTCCCGTCGAGCTCCATAGCCACTGCACGATCAGCCTCGGCCCGCTGGCCTACGTGGAGGGCCTGAAGGCGGGGACGCGCACGCTGCACACGGCGGTCGCCCCGGTCGCCAACGGGACCTCGAACCCGTCCTGCGAGAACACCCTCCACAACCTGGAGGCGGAGGGCTACTCGCACGGCCTCGACACCGAGGCGCTCGCCGAGGTCTCCGAGCACTTCCGGGCGCTTGCCCAGCGCAAGGACCTGCCGCTCGGCAGGCCGGTGGAGTACGACTCCGCCTACTACCGACACCAGATGCCCGGCGGGATGGTGACCACCACCAAGCGGCACCTGCAGGAGATCGGCAAGCCCGAGCTCTTCGACGCCACCCTCGAGGAGGTGACCCGCGTCCGCGCCGAGATGGGCTACCCGATCATGGTCACGCCGGTCTCGCAGTTCGTCGCCACCCAGGCGGTGATGAACGTGATCTACGACGAGCGCTGGAGCAAGGTCTCCAACGAGATGATCCGGTACTTCCACGGGCACTTCTTCGAGCCCGCGGCCCCGGTCGATCCGGAGGTCGCCGACAAGGTGCTCTCTATGCCACGCGCCGCGAAGCTGAAGGACGTCGAGCCGCTCAGCCTGGAGGGTGCCCGCGAGCGCTTCGGCGACTCCATCTCCGATGAGGAGCTGCTCCTTCGCCTGACCATGCCCGCCGAGCAGGTCGACGCGATGGTCACCGAGGGCGCCGCCCACTGATGCAGCTCGACGACGTCAAGGGGTTCGTCTTCGACGTCGACGGATCCGTCGTCCACCGCGGCACCGACTTTCGCTCCGAGCCCCTGCCCGGCGCGGTCGAGGTGATCGAGGCGATCCGCGCCTCCGGCCGGCCGCTGGTCCTCTTCACCAACGGCAGCCACCTCGACCCGGAGACCTTCGCCGCCGGGCTGCGCGAGGACGGGCTCCCGGTGGAGGACGACGAGCTGCTCACACCGGTGGTGAGCGCGACGTCATACCTGCGCCAGCATCTGCCCGGCCGCCCGACGATGGTCTTCGGCTCGGATGAGATCAAGCGGCGGATGGAGCGCGAGGGCGTGCCGCTGACGCAGACCGACGAGGCCGAGGCGGTGTTCGTCGCCCATGTTCCGCAGGTCGATATGGACGAGCTCGAGACTGCCGCCCGGGCGGTGATGAAGGGCGCGCCGCTGCTGACCGCGAACTACGGCCCGGGCTTCTGGGGCGCCAATGGGCTGATCTTCAGCCGCGGGGCGATGACCACGGCTGCGATCGCCAAGGTCACCGAGGTCGAGCCGACCGTGGTGGGCAAGCCGTCGGAGGTGGCCGTCGAGGCGACGAGCGAGCGCCTCGGCGTGCCGTCGGAGCAGCACGTGGTGATCGGGGACGACCTCGACATGGACATCGCCCTCGGCCATCTGGGCGGCTCGCGCACGATCCTGGTTCGCAGCGGCATGAGCGGCTCGCTCGATCTGAACGGCGTACCCGAGAGCAAGCGACCCGACGAGGTCATCGACGGAGTCGAGGAGATGCTGCCGTGGCTGTGAGCACGACGGACCCGGCGGATCTCGGTGTGGGCGAGGCGGTTTCGGCGCTGGCGGAGGGTGAGCTCTCCTCGCTCGAGTTGGTCGAGGCATGCCTGCGGCGGATCGAAGAGCGGGACGGGACACACAGCCACGAGGGCGACCCGGCCTCGATCAACGCCTGGGTCCGGGTCTACGCCGAGGACGCGATCGAGGCCGCGAAGCACGCGGACGACATCCCCGCCGGCGAACGCCCGCCGCTGCACGGGGTGCCGCTGGGCCTGAAGGACGTCTACGGCGTGGCGGGCAAGCCGGTCACCGCCTCGAGCCGCGCCTTCGAGGACGTGCCCGAGCGGGACAGCGACGTCTGGGCGAGCCTGAGCGCGGCCGGCATGGTCGTGCTGGGACACCTCCACACCCACGAGTTCACGGTCGGGGGAACCACCGATCAGGTCGGCAACCCCTGGGCGCTCGACCGGACGGCCGGCGGTTCGAGCGGCGGGTCGGCGGCGGCGCTCGCCGCCCGGATGACGCCTGCCGCGACCGGGACGGACACGGCCGGCTCGCTTCGCATCCCCTCCGCGATGTGCGGCACCTCGACGATCAAGCCGAGCTACGGGACGACCTCGTTCCGGGGAGCGGTCCCGCTGTCACCGAGCTTCGATCACGCCGGCCCGATGGCACGGACGCTCGCCGACTGCGCCGCGCTGCTTGCGCCGATCACCCGGCTGAGGGGGGCGCCCGCCGAGGACGGCCTCAGGGGCAAGCGGCTGGTGCTGTCGCCGCGGCTCTCGCTGGTCGATCTGGATGCCGACGTAGCCGCCGGGTTCGATTCCGCACTCGCGGCCTGCCGCTCGCTCGGCGCCGAGCTCGTGGAGGCGCCGGCTCCGGCGGCGGAGCTCGAGGTCGGCGAGCCCTATCTCAAGATCCTGTTCGCCGAGCTGGCCGCCTGGCACCAGCGTCTCGCCGACCGTCGCGATCAGTACCGGCCTGCGCTTCGCGAGTGGGTCGAGGAGGGGGAGAGCCAGGGCACCTCGGCGATCGACTACTGGGCGGCGCAGATCCAGCGTCGCGAGGACACCTACGCCTGGCTCGATTGGTTCGCCGAGCACCGCGTCGACGCGGTGATCGAGCCGACGGTCCCGGTGGTGGCCTGGGTGCGGGGCGACGGATACGACCACTGGGGAACGGACGCCGAGTTGATCTCGCTGACCAGCTACTGGAACTGGACCGGCCTTCCCGCGGTGGCCCTGCCGGCCGGGGTCGGGTCCGCCAGCGGCCTGCCGGTCGGCGTCTCGCTGATCGGGCCCGAGCGCGAGCGACTGGGAGCCTCCTTGGCCTCGGGATGGCGCTGCAGGCCGAGCTCGG
>CAVUGA010000029.1:0-106783 GCA_963740685.1 uncultured Solirubrobacterales bacterium | reverse complement strand
GAGTAACTACTTACGCCGTTTCCGCTTGCGCGGAGGTGGAGGCGGGGGTCTGGTGGCCCGCACCTCCTCGGGCGTCGGGACAGGCGGCAGCGGCCAGACGATCCTGATCACGCCCTGCTGCATCATCTGCCAGACCCCGCTGGCGATGAAGTAGACAGCGATGCCGGCCGGGGCGTTCGGGATCAGGAAGACGGTGACCAGCGAGAAGGCCCCGGCCATCAGGTAGCGCTGCGAGGCGCCGCCGGTGGTCGGCGACGGGTTGAAGAAGAGCAGCGCGAAGGTGGAGAGCACCGAGAGCACGATCAGCACCGCGGCCTCCGCGCCCGTCGGGTGCGTGGTCAGGTCGGAGACGAAGAGCCATCCCGTGTTGCCGACCTCGTCCTTGAACTCGCTGCTGCGCAGCAGGGCGTAGAGCGCGATGAAGACCGGGAACTGGAAGAGGAGTGGCAGGCAGGCGGAGAGGGGGTTGACGCCGTGTTCCTGGAACAGGGCCATCTGCTCGCGCTGCATGCGCTGCCGGTCGTCCTTGTACTTCTCCTGGAGCTCCTTCAGATGCGGCTGTAGGGCCTGCATCTCACGCATTCCGTGCATCGATTTCAGCGTGAAGGGCAACACGACGATCCGGGAGAGCCAGGTGATCAGCACGATCCCGAGGCCCCATGCGACGCCAACGTCGTTGTGCAGCCACTTGAGGACGTCGTTGAAAACGTCGATCAGCGGCTGCAGGATGTGGGCTTCGGGGAACATTGGCGTGGAGTTCTACGTCAGATCGGCGCCGGTGGACGAGCCGGCCGCGGTGTTTGTGGCGGCCGTTGAAGCTGAAAGGGCGGGCCGCCCTGCCTTCTCAGAGCGGGTCGGCGTCTCCCGGAAAAGGCGGCGGTCCGAGAGCTCGTCGACGCCTCCATGGCTGAACGGGTTGCAGCGGAGCAGGCGCCAGCCGGCCAGGATCGAGCCGCGGACCGGGCCGAGCTCGCGGATCGCCTGCACGGCGTAGCTCGAGCAGGTCGGGTAGTAGCGGCAGCGTGGGGCGAACGCCGGGGAGATGAAGCGCTGGTAGAGGCGAATCGGCGCGATCATGATCGCGGTTGCCAACCGTTTCACGACAAACGCTCCTGGCCGGGGCTCTCCACCAGCTCGCCGAGCGAAGAGCGCAGGCCCGCCTGGCCCTCCCGCTCGAGCAGCCCCTCCACGCCGGGGCGGGCGACGATCACGTAGTCGTGTCCTGACTCGAAGCCGTCCGACAGCTCCCAGAAGGCCTCCCGCACCGCGCGCTTCACCTTGTTCCTCGTCACGGCCTTGCCGATCTTGCGGCCGACCGAGAGGCCGAGTCTCGCCTCATCGCTCGAATCGTCCTCCCGGCGCGCGAAGGAGTAGAGGACGAGGAAGCGGTTGCCACGCGAGTTTCCCTCACGGTAGACGCGGTCGAAGTCGCCGCTCCGGGAGAGGCGGCGGCGGCGAGCATCCGGACGGCCCTTGGAGGCCAACGTCAGGGCGTCAGCCGCTTGCGGCCCTTCTGACGCCGGCGCCGCAGGATCGCGCGACCGGAGCGCGATCCGCTCCTGGCTCGGAACCCGTGGGTCCGGGCCCGCTTGCGCTTCTTCGGCTGATAGGTCCGCTTCATCAGGAGGGCCCCACGGAGGGGCGAGGGGCACGGCAGTATAGGGCGTGACCCAAGCCGGAAATCTCCTTCTCGGTTTTCGCCGCGTTTTGCACGGCTCTCGCTCGGCGACCCCTATCGAGACCCGTGGGCCGAGCCTATGATCGCCGCTCGGCTCACCCACCAACACGACGAGAGAGGAGGACCAGGTTCCGGGGCAGGTTCGCGACGCTGGCCAGGACCTCGGCGGTCCCTGGCACGAGATCCAGCGAGAGCTGGCGGCCTCCGTCCACGAGGACACCTACCGCCTGTGGTTCTCCCCCCTCTCCCCGGTCTCCCGCCGCGGCGCAACCCTCTATCTGACCGGCCCCCGCCGGGTCATCCGCTGGGTCGGCCGCCGATACATGGAGCTGCTCCGCGCGGCGGCGCACAGGGCCGTGGACGAAATCCGAGAGATCGAGCTCGTCGGCGCGGACGACGCGCCAACGGCATCCCCCGCCTCCGAGGAGGCCGCCTCGCAGGTCGCCCTCAACCCCGACTACACCTTCGAGCGCTTCGTGATCGGTCCCGGCAACCAGCTGGCTCACGCCGCGGCGCTCGCCGTCGCCGAGGCCCCGGGCGAGGCCTACAACCCGCTCTTCCTGTACGGCCCTCCGGGTCTCGGCAAGACCCATCTGCTCGGCGCGATCGCCAACTACCTCCACCGCCACAGCCCGCAGCTGGCGGTCCACTACACCACCGCCGAGTCGTTCACCAACGAGTTCGTCTCCTCGCTCCACGGCTCGAGCATCGACGGCTTCAAGGAGCGATACCGCAGAGCCGACGTGCTCCTGATCGACGACGTTCAGTTCCTGCAGGGCAAGGCCCGCACCGCGGACGAGTTCTTCCACACCTTCAACGCCCTCTATGAAGGCGGCGCCCAGCTGGTGCTCACCGCGGACCGTGTCCCGGCTGAGCTCTCCGCCCTCGCCGAGCGGCTGCGCGACCGCTTCGAATGGGGCCTCACCGTCCCCGTCGAGCCGCCCGACCTCGCCACCCGCCTCGTCTTCCTCGGCAACCTCGCTCGTGAGCAAACGGAGCAGCTTCCCCCCGACGCCCTGCGCGCCCTCGCCTCGAAGACCGCCTCGAACCTCCGTGTGCTCAAGGGAGCGCTAACCCGCGTCGTCGCCCTCTCCTCTCTGACCGCATCCGCCGTCACCGCCGACTCGATCGACCGGGCCCTGCCGGCTGCAGAGATCGTCCCGCACCCCTCCACCCGCCCCGACGCCCGTCAGATCCAGGAGGCCGTCGTCACCCGTCTCGGCCTCAGCGTCGACGCCATCCTCTCCCCCACTCGAACGGCCCCCGTCGCCAGGGCCCGCCAGCTCGCGATGTACCTGACCCGCGAGCTCACCGACCTCTCCCTCCCGGCCATCGCCGAGGCCTTCAACCGCCGCGACCACACCACCGTCATGCACGCCATACGCAGGGTCGAACGCGCCGCATTGGAGGACGCCAGCATCTCCCGCGCCGTCGAGGAGCTCACATCCGAGCTTCAACCGCAGGGCGTAATGGATCGTGACCGAACGGATTGACAGAATCGTCAGAGGAGGCTGTCCACATATCCACGCCATCCACAACCATTACTACTCCTAGGAATGCCGAAGACCAACAGGCCATGAAGATCAACACCACAAGGCAATCCCTGCTCGATGCGCTGCTCGTCGTCTCTCGCGCCGTCTCTGCCCGCGCCGCGCTACAGGCACTCTCCGGCATCCTGATCACCACTGACGGGGAAGCCCGCCTCCGTGCGACCGACATGGAGCTGGGCCTCGAGGTCGGCCTCGACGGCGAGATCGACGGCGCCGGCTCGGTCGTGCTCCCCGGCCGGCTCCTGGTCGAGGTGGCCCGATCCCTGCCCGACGGGCCCGTCAGCCTGGCGCTGCGCGAGGCGGAGCGAGACATCGAGCTCAGCGCCGGCTCCTCCCGCTTTCACCTGCGCACGCTCCCGGCCGACGACTTCCCTCGATTCCCCGAGACGGAGGGCGAGCCGGTCGCCCTTCCGGCGGCGCCGCTCCGCGACACGATCAACCGCGTGGCTCGCGCGGCGTCACGGGATGAGGCGCGCCCGGTCCTGACGGGTGTCCTGGTCACCGTGGAGGGCGACGAGATGACCATGGTCGCCACCGATTCGTACCGCCTGGCCGTCAAGAAGACGAAGTTCGAGTCCTCCGTGCCGGAGCGGCTCGAGGCGAACGTCCCCGCCCGCGCCCTGCGCGAGCTCGCCAGGCTGATCGAGGCCGGAGGCGAGGACTCGCTGAGCGTCTGGCTGACCCGCAACCAGGCGATCTTCAAGGTCGGGTCGACGTCGCTGAGCTCGAGGTTGATCGATGGTCAGTTCCCGAACCATTCTCAGCTGCTGCCCGAGTCCTACGAGCATGAGGTGAAGCTGCCGAGGGCGGATCTCCTCGAGGTCACCAGGCGGGTGTCGCAGCTCGCCCAGCGCAACGCGGCCCTGCGCCTCTCGTTCTCGGACGGGGAGCTGGTCGTCTCCGCCGAGACGCCGGACCTTGGAGATGCCCGCGAGGCCCTGCCCGCGCCCTACTCAGGGGAGCTGCTCGAGATCGGCTTCAACCCGGAGTTCGTGCGGGACGGGCTGGAGAGCATCGACTCCGATGAGGTGGTGCTGAAGCTGATCTCACCCCTCCGCCCGGGTCTGATCGAGCCGTCCGCGGAGGACGACTTCAGCTACCTGGTGATGCCCATCCGCCTCAACGTCTAGGTGATGAGAGGGGGCCCCGGACGCGAAGCGGAGGAGCCACCCGATCAACGCCGGTGGTTGGCGCAGTCGAGTGCCGCGCGTTCCGCAACCTGGCCGAGACGCGCACCGAGATCGCTTCCAGCATCGTCGTCGCATGTGGACCCAACGGCGCCGGCAAGACCAACCTGCTCGAGGCGGTCTACTTCGGCCTGACCGGCCGCTCGTTCCGGACGGGCAACGACCGCGACATGATTCGCCACGGCGAGGAGGGGGCGCGTGTGGAGCTCGACCTCGCGGGTGGATCACGCCTGCTGGCGGCGCTCGACCGATCAGGGGAGCGCCGCCACCTGTTGGCCGGCAGACCGCTCGCCGGGGACCCCGACGAGCGCCCGCTGGTGAGCGTCTTCCACCCCGACCGCCTCCAGCTGGTGAAGGGCGCGCCCGCGCACCGGAGGGCGCACCTCGACCGGCTCGCCGGCGCGATCTGGCCGGCACGGGCCGACCTGCGCCGGCGTTTCGGCCGAACGCTCGCCCAGCGCAACGCCCTGGTGGCGCGAATCCGGGCGGGACTCGGCGGCGCCGAGTCGCTGGCATCGTGGGATGAGCGCCTGGCCGTTGAGGCCGAGCCGCTGATCGCCGCCCGGGCGGATGCCGTCGGCGCCCTGGCGGACCCGTTTGCGGAGCTGGCGGAGCGGCTTGGCCTTCCCGGCGCCGAGGTCTCCTATCGGCCGAGATCCTTCGCTGCCGCCGGCGAGCTCGCCGCCGAACTGGCACGACGCCGCGGCGAGGACCTGGGGCGGGCGTACACCTCCTACGGCCCCCAGCTCGACGAGGTGGAGCTCCGGCTGGGGGGGAGGCAGCTGCGGCGCTTCGCATCACAGGGACAGCAGCGCCTGGCCCTGCTCTCCCTCCTCTTCGCGGAGCGAGCCGCGCTTCTCGAGGCCGGCCGGCCGGCCCCGCTGATGCTGCTCGACGACGTGATGAGCGAGCTGGATCCCACCCACCGCGAGCTGCTCGTCCTCCTGCTCGACGGTGCCGGGCAAGCGCTGATCACGGCAACCGAGGCCGCCCAGGTGCCCTCGACGACGGCCCTGCGCATCGAGGTGAGCGAGGGAGCCATGGCGACGGCGCGGGCCCTGAGGGCGGCGTGACGCGCAGGCGGACGCCCCGGCCGATCGCCGCGGCGGTCGAGGCCGCCCTGTCGCGGGCCGAGCCCGCGACCCTGCTCGCCGCCGTGCAGAGCGCCTGGCCGGACGCGGTCGGCGAGTCAATCGCACGCGAGGCGGCCCCGGTCGCCGAGCGGGATGGCGTGATCACGATCGCCTGCCGGTCGGCGACCTGGGCGCAGGAGCTCGACCTGCTCAGCGACCGGATCCTGGCGCAGATCAGGGAGAGCCTGCCCGACGAAGGCGCCCTGGAGGCTATTCGCTTCACCGCCTCCGGAGACCCGGGCTGAGTTCCTAAGTTGTTCGTCATTTGCAGGGACTTCGTGACTGTTCCCCGCAAATTCCGGGACTCTCGACTGGTAAACTGTACGTACTTGTGTGAAGCCCCGACCCTCTTGTCCGCGAGGACTTTCCGAGCCGGGTCACGAAGGTCGGGGCGTCCCCTGATGGAACTGAAAGGAAGCTGAGTGGCGAAGACCTCCCAGCGCGGAGGAGCGAGCAAGAAGGGCTCCTCCCGCACCAATGGCGCCTCCAAGGGCGCCGCAACCAAGACCAGGAGCGCAGCGAAGGCCGGATCGAAGGGCGCCGCCAAGCCCTCGAGCTCGAAGGGCTCCTCCTACGGCGCCAAGGACATCACCGTCCTCGAGGGCCTCGAGGCCGTTCGCAAGCGCCCCGGCATGTACATCGGCTCGACCGGCCCCCGCGGATTGCACCACCTCGTCTACGAGGTCGTGGACAACTCCGTCGACGAGGCGATCGCCGGACATGCCAAGCGGGTCACCGTGACCCTGCATCCGGACAACAGCTGCACGGTGGTCGATGACGGCCGCGGGATCCCGGTCGAGAAGATGAAGAAGGCCAAGAACAAGCCCGCGGCCGAGGTCGTCCTGACGACCCTGCACGCCGGCGGCAAGTTCGGCGACGGCGGGGGTTACAAGGTCTCGGGCGGCCTGCACGGCGTCGGCATCTCGGTCGTCAACGCGCTCTCCGAGAAGCTCGACCTCGAGATCTGGAGGGACGGGGCCGTCTGGACCCAGACCTACTCGCGAGGCAAGCCGACCGCCAAGTTCAAGAAGGGCAGAGCGGTGAAGAGCACCGGCACGACGATCACCTTTTGGCCCGATCCCGAGATCTTCGAGGAAGTCGACTTCGACTTCGACATCCTCTCCGAGCGGCTGCGCGAGACCGCCTTTCTGACGCGCGGGCTGAAGGTCGAGCTGATCGACGAGCGCGCCGAGGGCCGCAAGGTCGAGTTCCTCTACAAGGGCGGCATCGCGGACTTCGTCAAGCACCTGAACGAGTCCAAGGATCCGCTGCACCGGAAGATCATCTTCTTCGAGGGCGAGACCAAGGATGGCCAGGTGGAGGTCGCTCTGCAGTGGAACTCCTCCTACCAGGAGTCCACCTTCAGCTTCGCCAACAACATCAACACCCACGAGGGTGGCACCCATCTCTCCGGGTTCCGGTCGGCTCTGACGCGGACCCTGAATGCGATCGCCAAGAACCGCGGACTCCTCAAGGAGAAGGACGAGAACCTCTCAGGTGAAGACGTCCGCGAGGGCCTGACCGCAGTGGTGTCGGTGAAGCTCGCCGACCCGCAGTTCGAAGGTCAGACCAAGGGCAAGCTTGGGAACCCGCCGATCGAGGGCCTCGTCAAGGAGGTGGTGAACCGTCAGCTCGGGGATTTCCTCGAGGAGCACCCGGCGGACGCCCGCCGCATCCTGACCAAGGCGATCGATGCCGCCCGCGCCCGAGACGCCGCCCGCAAGGCGCGCGACCTGACCCGGCGCAAATCCGCTCTCGAGAACTCGATGTTGCCGGGCAAGCTCGCCGACTGCTCGGTCAAGGACCCGGCGCTGGCGGAGCTCTTCATCGTCGAGGGCGACTCGGCGGGAGGCTCGGCGAAGCAGGGCCGCGACCGCAACACCCAGGCGGTGCTGCCGCTGCGAGGCAAGATCATCAACGTCGAGAAGAGCCGGATCGACAAGGTCCTCTCCAACAACGAGATCCAGGCGCTGATCACCGCGATCGGCACCGGGGTCCAGGACGAGTTCAAGGTCGACGACCTCCGCTACCACAAGATCGTGCTGATGACCGACGCGGACGTCGACGGCGCCCACATCCGCACCCTGGTGCTCACCTTCCTCTACCGCCAGATGAAGGAGCTGATCGACGGCGGTTTCGTCTACATCGCGAAGCCGCCGCTCTACAAGGTGAAGAACGGCTCGAGCGAGATCTACGTCGAGCGGGAGGGCGAGCTCGAGGAGCTGTTGCTGGCCGACAAGCTCGAGGAGTTCGAGATCAAGGACTCCGGGACCGCGAACGCCAAGCCCAAGCAGCTCACCAAGCGCCGCTGGCAGGACTTCAACCGCCACTTCAAGGCGGTAGAGGGCTGGTCCTCGACGCTGCGCGCCGAGTTCGGCCACGAGACGATCGACTTCATCTCGGATGCCCAGCTGGTCGGCTCGGGCGCCAAGACGATGGCGGCCGCCGCGAAGCTGTTCAAGGCGAGGGACCCGAAGGACGCCCCCTACGAGACGAAGCTGCTCGATCAGAAGACGACCGGCCTCGTCGTCAAGGGGACGCACCGCCGGAGCGGCCTGGCGAGGGAGCACAAGCTCCCCAAGGCTCTGTTCGACTCTGCGCCCTACAAGGAGTTGGTCGACGCCTACTCCAAGGTGGTCGGCGTGATGGGCAAGCCGCCCTTCACCATCGCCCTCGGCGAGCGGGAGGCCGAGGCGGAGAGCTTCTCGGAGCTCCGCCGCGAGGTGCTCGAGCTCGCTCGCCACGGCGTCACGCTGTCGCGCTTCAAGGGGCTTGGCGAGATGAACGCCGAGCAGCTCCGCGAGACGACGATGGATCCCGAGAGCAGGACGCTGCAGCAGGTCTCGATCGACGAGGCCGCGGCCAGCGGCCTCGAGCAGACCTTCTCCGATCTGATGGGCGACAAGGTCGAGCCCCGCAAGGAGTTCATCGAGCGCCATGCCCGCGACGTGAGGTTCCTCGATGTATAGGCCAGGCGTTCCGGCCGCGGGCCCTGTCGCCGCAGGAACCTCCCATGGACGCTCAGAAATCGCGTCCATGGGTCCCTCCTGCGCCGCCACCCGCGGAGAAACGGTATTCAAGTCCTCGACCCGCGCCGCTCGCGAGAGCCAAGCAGGTCAAGGACGCAGCCCGATCGACGAAGCGAGCGTACGCGTCAGGTACGTGAGCGAGGCGATCGGGCGAGGACGCCGAGATGCGCCGGCTATCGCGGGCGGTGATCGCTGATGGCTGACGAGAGGACTCTCGACCAGGCGCTCCACGGCAACATCGAGGAGCGCGAGCTCGAGAAGGAGATGCGCTCCTCGTATCTCGACTATGCGATGAGCGTCATCGTCGGGCGAGCACTACCCGATGTCCGTGACGGGCTCAAGCCGGTGCACCGGCGCGTGCTCTACGCGATGCACGACCTGGGGCTGCAGCCCAACCGGGCCTACCGGAAGTGCGCGTTCATCGTCGGCGAGGTGATGGGCAAGTACCACCCGCACGGCGACTCGGCGATCTACGAGACGCTGGTGCGCATGGCGCAGGACTTCGCCCTGCGCTATCCGCTGGTGGACGGCCAGGGCAACTTCGGCTCGATCGACGACGACCCGCCGGCGGCGATGCGGTACACGGAGGCGCGCCTCGGGCCGCTGGCCACCGAGATGCTCCGCGACATCGACGCGGACACCGTCGACTTCGGCCCCAACTACGACGAGTCCACGCGGGAGCCGGTCCTGCTGCCGGCCCGCTTCCCGAACCTGCTGGTCAACGGGGCCACCGGGATCGCGGTCGGCATGGCGACCAACATCCCGCCGCACAACCTGCGCGAGGTGATCGGTGCCGTAAGCGCGTACATCGACGACCCCGAGATCGACATGAAGGGCCTGATGAAGCACGTCAAGGGCCCCGACTTCCCGGGTGGCGGCACGATCATGGGCCGACAGGGAATCCGAGACGCTTACCGCTCAGGCCGCGGCTCGGTCAAGGTTCGCGCCAAGGCGCACGTCGAGCCGCTCAAGGGCGGCAAGGAGGCGATCGTCGTCACCGAGCTGCCCTTCATGGTGAAGAAGGGTGGGGAGGGCGGCCTGATCTCCAAGATCGCCGACCTGGTTCGCGACAAGAAAGTCACCGGCATCTCCGATCTGCGCGACGAGTCCGACCGCACCGGCATGCGCCTGGTGATCGAGCTGAAGCGCGGCGGCGACCCCGCCCAGGTGGTGCTCAACCAGCTCTACAAGCGCACCGCCATGCAGCAGGCGTTCGGAATCAACATGGTCGCGCTCGTCGATGGTGTGCCGAAGACCCTCAGCCTTCGCGAGCTGGTCGAGGAGTACGTCGGTCACCAGAGGGAGGTCATCACCCGGCGGACCCAGCACCAGCTGGCACGGGCCGAGGCGCGTGCGCACATCCTCGAGGGACTGCTGATCGCCCTGAAGAACCTTGACGCGGTGATCAAGCTGATCCGGGGCTCCAAGGACCCGGACACGGCGCGCGACGCCCTGATCAAGCGGTTCAAGCTCAGCCGCGCGCAGGCGCAGGCGATCCTTGACATGCGGCTGCAGCGCCTCACCGCGCTCGAGGCCGACAAGATCAAGGAGGAGCACAAGGAGCTCACCAAGCTGATCAAGGAGCTCAGGGCGATCCTGGCCGACGAGAAGAGGGTCCTTGCCCTGGTCAAGACGGAGCTCAAGGAGGTCGGGGAGCGATACGGCGACGAGCGCCGCACCGAGATCACCGCATCCGAGGGCGAGCTCGACATCGAGGACGTGATCGCCGATCAGCAGATGGTCGTCTCGATCACCGCCTCCGGCTACGCCAAGCGGACTCCGCTGGCCACCTACCGGCAGCAGCGCCGCGGCGGCCGCGGCGTGATGGGGATGAACATGAAGGAGGGCGACTACATCGAGCACCTGCACGTCTGCTCGACGCACGACTACCTCCTCTTCTTCACCAACCAGGGGAAGGTCTACCGGCTGAAGGTCTACGAGCTGCCCGAGGGCAGCCGTGCCTCCCGCGGCCGCGCCCTGGTCAACGTCCTGCCGCTCAAGGACAAGGAGCGGGTGATGTCGGTGATCCCGACCCGCGACTTCTCCGAGGGGAAGCACCTCGTCTTCGCGACCTCCCAGGGAATGGTCAAGAAGACGCCATTCAAGGATTACGACACCCCGATTCGCGCCGATGGGATCATCGCGATCAACATCCGCAAGGGCGACGAGCTGGTCCGGGTGCGGATGAGCTCCGGCAAGGATGACCTCGTCATGGTCTCCAAGTCCGGCCACGCAATCCGGTTCAACGAGAAGCTCGCGCGCCCGATGGGGCGCGGCACCGCCGGCGTCAAGGGGATGAACGTCTCCGACAAGGGCAACGAGGTCCTCTCGCTGGACGTGGTCAGCTCCCAGGACAAGCAGGGCGAGCTGCTCGTGGTCACCGAGAACGGCTACGGCAAGCGCACCTCGATCTCCGAGTACCCGATCAAGGGCCGCGGCGGCAAGGGCGTCCTGACCGCGAAGCTGACGGCGAAGAAGGGCGGCCTCGCCGGCGCCAGGGTCGTCCGGGAGGGCCAGGAGCTGATCTTCATCTCTCAGACCGGCATGGTGCAGCGGAACGCTGTGTCCGGGATCTCGCGGATGGGTCGCCCGACACAGGGTGTCCGGGTGATGAACCTGAAGAAGGGCGACCGGGTCAGCGCCGTCGCGCTGGTGATGGAGTCCGCCGAGACCAACGGGAACGGCGCCGCGGCTGCGACGGGCTCGGTCGAGGAGGAGGCGGCGACCCTGGCGGACGTCGCCGAGGAGGCCGCCGCCGCGGAGGCCGCCGGTAACGGCAAGGCGACGGTGACGAAGCGCTCCGGCTCGAAGGCCACGGCCCCGAAGGCGTCGCCGAAGCCCAAGCGCGCCGCCAAGCCGAAGCCGGCTCCGAAGAAGCGGAGCTCGTCGGCCAGCGCCCCGGCCGCGAAGCCGAAGGCGGCGAAGCCCAAGGTGAAGCCAAAGCACACGGCGACGGCCAAGCAGCGGGCCGAGTCAGCGAAGAAGCGAAAGCGCTAGACGGGCTTCGCCCTCCGCCCCGAAAGAGGGTGGCCGCTCAGGCCGTGAGCAGATACGGCTCCCACGCCGCGGGCGTCCGCGGTGCGGCGATCCTGATGAAGACGGTGGGCCCAGGCGGCCGGGGGTTGCGCTTGGGGTGCATCCGGATCTCATGCGGAAGGCGGTTGCCCTTCTTGCGGTTGCATGGCGCGCAGGACGCGACGATGTTCTCCCAGACGGATTCACCGCCTCGGCTGCGCGGAATGACGTGGTCCACGGTGAGGCTCGGCCGGTCCGATCCGCAGTACTGGCAGGTCCAGCCGTCGCGGGCAAGGACGGCCTTTCGCGTGATCCGGCGCCGGTGGATGTCTCGGGGGACGCGCACGAAGCTGACCAGGCGGATGACCTCCGGGCGGTCGATCCGCATGGTCTCCGAGCGGAGCACGTCGTTGCCGCGCTCGAGCATCTCGGCCTTCTCCTTGAGGAGCAGGACCAGCGCCCGCCGGACGGTGCAGACGTTGAGTGGCTCGTAGCTGGCGTTCAGGACCAGTACCCGCCCCCGGGTCAGGCGGCGGGCGGCGGCTACCGCTACCTCGCCGTCGGCCTCCCCATCCGGGCCGGCCTCATGGCCGTTCAGATGGGCGGCCACATGGCCGTTGGATACCGCGACCTCTGCGGTGGCCCCGTTGCCCATGTCGCGGCGATTGTAGAGGAGGCCTCCGGCGACCCTGCGCAATTGGCGCTGCGCCGAAGCTAGCGACCGGGGACGCCAGGTGATGCGGCGATCGGCCAGCTGCCCAGGACCCGCACGGATTCGGCCTTCGAGCGAAGCGCCTCGATTGCCGGCGCCAGCGGTTCCTCCCCGGCGACCCCCTCGACGTCGAGGAAGAACTGGTAGCGGCCGAGCCCTCGCCGCAATGGCCTCGACTCGATTCGGGTCAGGTTCACGGCGCGCTCCGAGAAGACCTGCAGCGCATCCACCAGGGCGCCCGGATGGTCCTCACCGAGCTCCGAGAAGACGAGCGACGTCCGCCAGGGGCCGGAGCCGGCGGGGGTGGTGCCCTCGGGCGCGACCCAGACGAAGCGGGTGATGTTGTCGGGCTCGTCCTCGACGCCCTGCCGGAGCACGGCGGCGCCGTAGAGGCGGGCGGCGGACTCGGCGCCGAGGGCGGCCCAGGGCTCATCCGACTCGGCGACGGTCCGCACCGCGTCGGCCGTGCTGAGAGCGGCTCGCACCTCGGCCTGCGGGAGGTTCTCCCGGATGAAGCGTGCGCACTGCGCGCTCGGCTGCGGGTGGGAGATCACCACCTCGATCCGCTCCAGCGGGATGTCGTTGCGTGCGATCAGGCAGTGCCGGATGGGGAGGTCGTACTCGCCCACCAGGGTCACCCCGTCGGCGTCGAAGGCGAGAGTGTCGAGGGTGGCCGTGACCGCACCCTCGATCGAGTTCTCGAACGGGACCAGCGCGCGGTCGGCTTCTCCCTCGCGGACCGCGAGGATCGCGTCGTAGACCGAGGCCGAGGGGGCCGGCTCGACCTCCTCATCCCCGATGGCGGCCCGGAGGGCGTCCTCGCTGAAGGTCCCCCTCGGGCCCAGGTAGGAGATCCGCACTACGAACCGAAGACGACCGTATAGGTGGCGGTGTTGTTGTCCGTCAGCTGCTCGCCGGGGACGGGCGAGACGACCACCTGGACGGTCGTGTCGGTCCCCGGAGTCGGCTTGCTGGTCAGCGGGATCTTCACGGTCCCCGCCTGGCCGGCGCTGAGGGACTGGAGCGTCCCGTTCAGGGAGCTGCCGCCGAGGGTGACGCTGACGCTGATCCCGGTCTCGTCGCTGTCTCCCGAGTTGGTCACCCCGATGTCGATCTCCTGCGCGTCGCTCGGCACGTTCGTCGTGCTGTCCGGGCTCAGCTGCGTGCTACCGATCGTCGTCGAGTCCAGCTGCAGGCCGTGGGTGCCGCCGGTGGTCGCGGTCTGGCCGGTGATCGCGTTCAGCTTCGTGACCAGAGTCGCCTGATTGAGGAAATCGGTCGCGTTCGCCGGCATGAACTTGCCCGGCGGCAGGGGCTGCCCGTCCACGCCCTCGTCCTTGAGGACCTTGGTGATCTCCGGCGCACCGAGCTGGGTCCAGAGGATGTCGCTGGCGTAGAGCGACCCCATCGCGTTGCTGATCGACGCGATCGCGTTCGTGGTCTGGGTGCGCGCCGCCGCCTGGGTGACGTTCGAGGCGATCGCGTTGAGCGCGTTCTGGCGCAGCGTCAGGGACTGCACCACGGCGTTCTGGGCGTCGTGCATCTGCCCAGGGGTACTGAGATTGTCGGCGCGGTCGAGCAGGCTCGTGGCAGCGTCGCGCTGGGCGAAGATCTGGTTCCTGACGTCGATCGGACCGGTTGCGCTCGGGCTGTTGAGAAGATCGAAGAAGTCCTTGCCGCTCTGCTCGGACTGCTGCATGATCGTTGCGATGTTCGAGTCGTAGTTGCGAAGGGCGCGATCGGAGCGAGCCTCGAGGCAGCCGCGAAACGCGATCACGACCAGGATCAGGAAGGCGACGCCGACGCCGACGCCGATCAGGCGTCGAACGAGGTACTGCTGGCGTCGCCGCTGGGGCCCCCCGACCCTCCGCCTTGGTCGATCCGGCTCTTCGGCGACGACCGGGTCGTCTTGTTCCTCATCGAGGAATGCCAAACCGGGCCCCAGTATGAACATCACGGGGGCGTTACCGCGGTGTGACCTTCCACCCGCGGCGATGGCTCCGCAGGAAGAGGCAGTCAGGTACCGAACTAGGACGGGCCATGGTCGGTGAGCGAATCCTGGGCAGATTCCGGATAGAGGACCGGATTGGAAGCGGGGGCTTCGGCACCGTCTACCGCGCCTGGGACGAGCGGCTGCAGAGGCCGGTCGCCGTCAAGGTGATCGACCGCGAGCACGGTGCCCCCCGGGTGACCCGGGAGGCGCAGGCCGTGGCCCGCCTTGCTCACCGGAACATCGCGACGCTCTACGAGCTCTCCACCGACGGGGAGAGGGCATTCCTGGTCTCCGAGCTGATCGAGGGTGAGACCCTGCGTGCCCTCGGGCGCCGCGGGGAGCTCACGGACCGGCTCGTCGCGCACGTCGGGGCGGGCGCTGCGGCCGCGCTGACCCACGCCCACCGTGCCGGGGTCGTCCACCGCGACGTCAAGCCTGAGAACGTCCTCGTCGGAGCCGGTGACGAGGCGAAGCTCGTCGACTTCGGCATCGCTCGCATTGCCGGGGAGCGCACGCTCACCCAGACAGGGGCGGTGATCGGCACGCTCGCCTACATGGCCCCAGAGCAGGCGGATGGGCTCCGTCCCGGGCCGTCCGCCGACGTCTACTCACTCGCCCTGACGCTGTACGAGTGCCTCTGTGGCGAGCATCCGCTGATCCGGGAGGGTCCGGCGGCCACCGCCCGGGCCATCGGAGAGCCCATCGCCCCCCTCTCCGCGGTCCGCCCGAAGCTGCCCGACGCGATGACCGAGGCCATCGACGCGTCACTCGATCCGGACCCGGAGCTTCGGCCGCTCGCCTCGGAGCTCGAGGCGGTTCTCCACACTCACGTGAACGAGCTCGATGGCGAGCTGCTACCCGCAATCGAGGGCCCGGACGGCGAGCCCGCCATGCCCCGCCGCCCGCTGCCCCGGATCATGCGGGCCCTCCCCGGCGCCGGTGTCGCCTGCCTCGGGCTGGCCGCGTTGATCGCGACCGGTGCCCCCCTGCCAATTGCCCTCGCTGCCCTGGTCCCCGGAGTGCTCGCGCTCGGCCGCCCTCGACCTGCGTTCGCCATCCAGCTGGCCCTCGTCCTGCTCTGGGTGACGGTCGGCGCCGGCGAGCCGGGCGTGGCCGCCCTGATCGCCGTGCTCAGCGCCCCTCTGCTTCTGCCCTTGATCGACCCCGAGGCGATCGCGCTGCCCGGTGCAGCCCCGCTGCTCGGCCTGCTCGGTCTCGGCCCCGTCTATCCGGCGCTTGCGGGCCTCACTCGGGGTGCCGCGAGCCGCGCGCTGCTGGGCGGGATCGGATACCTCTGGATCGCGGCGTGGGAGGAGATTGCTCACCGCACGATCCTGCTCGGGCCGGTGGCGGACCCACCCGCCCACTGGAAGGGATCCGCGAGCACGGCGATCACCGACGTCCTCGCGCCCCTGTTCGATGGGTCGGTGCTGGCGGCGACCGGCATCTTCGCCGCCGCCGCGCTGGTGCTTCCGGTGCTCGTCAGGGGCCGGACGCCCCTGCTCGACGCCCTGGGCGCGCTGATCTGGGCCGCCGGCCTGATCACCACGCTGCGGCTCGTTGCGGGGAGCACGAGTCCTCCGGGCCTGCTCGTCGGCGCTCTGCTGGCAGGCGTGGTCGCCGCCGTGCTGTCCCGCAGAATGGGGCCGCCTACGCATTACACGACCGGGCCGGTCGATGATCCTCGACCCGATGCTCTCGCGTAGCGTGGGGCACTAGCATTTCGCAGCGGCTCGAGCCGCCGGGCCATCCCACCGATCCTAGGAGTCTGCGATCAGCGTTCTGCGCAACCTGGAAGCTCGCATCGAGGGCCTCGTCGAGGGCGTGTTCAGCCGTGCCTTCAGCTCCGGCGTGCAGCCGGTCGAGATCGCGCGCAAGCTCGCCAAGGAGATGGACGCCCACAAGACGGCCTCGGTCCAGCGCGTGTATGTGCCCAACGAGTACACGGTCTGGCTCTGCCCGGACGACTATGAGCGCTTCAAGGACTACGAGTCATCGCTCGCCCAGGAGCTGAGCGGACACCTGCTCGAGCACGCCCGTCACCACGACTACGACCTGCTCACCCGGCCCGTCGTCAATCTGGATCAGGACGACCGGTTGCGGCTCGGCGAGTTCGGTATCCAGACGCGATTGGTGCGCCCGCCCCAGCGTCAGGGCGCTGAGCCTACGCAGGGGGAGCACGGCCACACGATGGTCTACTCGGCGACCCAGGCGCAGAAGGCGAAGTCCAAGCGGCGCCCCGATGCCGCCTACTCCGAGACCCGCGCGATCGTCTCCGTGGACGACCGTCGCTATGTCCTGGACGGGCCGACCGCCACGCTGGGGCGCTCGAAGGATTGCGACTGCATCATCGACGACCCCAATATCTCCCGTCGCCACGCGGAGCTGCGGCGCTCGAGCGTGGGGGACTGGCAGATCGTCGACCTGAACTCGACCAACGGAATCAAGGTCAACGGCCGCCGTGTCGCCAACGCTCGCCTGTCGCCGGGCGATGAGATCACCCTCGGAACCAAGGTCTTCGCCTTCGACATCGAGCAGTGAACGATCTCGAGCCGCTAGCGGTAGCGCTCAAGTTCGGCTTTCTGGCCGTGCTGTACCTGTTCCTGCTCTGGGTCACCCGGATGGCGCTGCGCGACCTGCGGGGCACCGCCTCTCCCGGCTACGAGACCGGCTACCACGAGGTACTCGGCGGCGGGCAGGAGGCCACGGATGCGTTCCTCGTCGTCCAGGAGGGCGGTGGGCTGACGAAGGGCGATCACTTCGACCTCTTCGGGGGAGTCTCCCTCGGGCGCTCCGCCGATGCCGACGTCAGGCTGGACGACCGCTACGCCTCCGGTTTCCACGCCCGCGTGTTCAACCGTTCGGGGGTATACGTCGTCGAGGACCTCAATTCGACCAACGGCACCCTGCTCAACTCGCGCGAGCTGCACGGTGAGGCCGAGCTCAGCTCCGGCGACGTGATCCGAATCGGGGACACTGAGCTTCGCTTCGAGGTCTCCTGATGCTGACCGTCGCCGAGGAAGCCCACAAGACAGACACCGGCCGCCAGCGGCAGGCCAACGAGGACTCGTACTTCGCCCGCTCGCCTCTGTTCGCGGTCGCCGATGGGATGGGCGGCGCCCAGGCGGGCGAGGTGGCGTCGCGTATCGCCGCCAGCGCTTTCGAGCGCCGTCAGCGCCTCAGTCGCGAGGAGCCAGCCGAGGGGCAGCTTGAGGAGATCGCCCAGACGGCGAACCGCGAGATCCATCAGCTGGCCCAGGAGGACTCCTCGCGCGCGGGCATGGGCACGACCCTCACCGCTGCGATGGTCCGCAATGACGAGGTGTCCCTGGGGCACGTCGGCGACAGCCGTGCGTACGTGCTGCGGGACGGGAAGCTCAAGCGGCTGACCAAGGACCATTCGCTGGTGGAGGAGCTCCGCCGCCAGGGACGGCTCACCGAGGAGCAGGCGGAGGAGCACCCTCAGCGCTCGATCATCACGCGCGCACTCGGGCCCGAGCCGAGCGTGAACGTCGACACCATGACCTTTCCGGCCCGCGACGGCGACGTCTTCCTGCTCTGCAGCGACGGCCTCACCACGATGGTCTCGGACGACGACATCCGCCGGATCCTGACCGAGTCGAGGAGCCTGCGGGGCGCCGTCAACAGGCTCGTTGAGGCCGCCAACCGCGGCGGGGGGCGAGACAACATCACCGCCGTGGCGTTCCGTCTCGCGGACGCCGAGGCGAAGGAGGGGGAGGAGAGCGCCACGCTGATCTCCCGGACCGCGGAGCAGGCGGGCCTGACCGGCGAGCGGATGCGGGCCGCCGGCGATCGGTTGCGCGGCCAGGGGCCGATGCCGGCGCCGCCGCGCAGGCGCCGGATCCTGGGCTGGGTGGTCGCGGCGCTCGCGGTGATCGTCGTGTTCGGAGGCGGCTTCCTCGTTGCCCGCTCGATCTACTTCCTCGGCACCGACAACCAGGGCGACGTCGCCCTCTATCGGGGCCTGCCCTACCGGCTGCCGCTCGGGATCAGCCTCTACTCGAAGCAGTACTCGATCCCGGTACAGGAGGGCACCATCTCCGAGGAGCGCCAGAAGGCGGTCACCGGCCACACGCTGCGAGGCAAGGGAGACGCGACGGATCTCGTCGACGACATCAAGCTGAGGCCGACCGAGGGGCTGCCGCCGCAGCCACCGCCACCTGCGCCCAAGAAGAAGAAGAAGTCTGGGGCCAACTCCAAGGGCCGGCAGGCAAAGAAGACTTGAGCGCCCGCACCCGCGAGCTCTTCGCACTGATCCCGGTCGCGCTCCTGGTCACGGCCGGGTTCACGGCCGTACTGATCACCAATTCGGACAAGCTCGGCAACCTGAGCGTGCTCTACGGCGCGTACTTCCTCGCCGTCTGCGTCGCCACGCACATCGTCATTCGGATCCGCCTCCCCGACGCCGATCCCTTCCTGTTTCCGCTGGTGGCGCTGCTGGCCGCGTTCGGCCTGGTGATGCTCTACCGGCTCGACGAGGGCCTGGCCCGCGATCAGGCCAACTGGTTCGTGCTCGGGCTCGTCCTCTTCTCGGCCACGATCATCTTCCTGCGCGACTACGAGGCTCTCGAGCGCTACCGGTATCTGATCGCGCTCGCCGGGATCGTCCTGCTGATCCTGCCGCGATTCCTCGGCCACGCGACGAACGACGCGTATCTCGCCGTCAACCTGGGCCCGGTCACCTTCCAGCCGACCGAGCTGGCCAAGATCTGCATCGTCGTCTTCCTCGCCAGCTACCTGAACGAGCGCCGCGAGGTGCTCGTGATCGGGGCGCGGCGGTTCATGGGCCTGGTGCTGCCTCCCCTCAAGCACCTGGGGCCGCTGCTGGTCGTCTGGGGGGCGGCGATGGTCCTGCTCGTCTTCATTCGCGACCTCGGCAGCTCGGTGATGTTCTTCGGTGCCTTCCTGGCGCTGATCTACGTCGCCACTGCCCGGATCTCGTTCGTGATCATCGGCCTGCTGCTGTTCCTGCTCGGGGCCTGGTTCTTCGCTCACACGGCCGCGCACATCCAGCAGCGCTTCGATATCTGGCTCGATCCGTTCCACGACCCGAGCGGCAGCGGCTACCAGCTCTCGCAGTCCATCTTCGCCCAGGCGGACGGCGGGCTCTTCGGCCGCGGGCTGGGAGAGTCGCTGGTGCAGCTGCCCGCCTGTCATGGGGACTTTCCGGACAAGTGCGCGATCCTGCCGGCACCCCACACCGACTTCATCTACGCCGTAATCGTCGATGAGCTCGGGCTCTTCGGCGGCGCGGCGGTGGTGCTGATCTACGCGCTGATCTCCGAGCGCGGCTTCAAGACGGCCATCCTGGCCGAGGACGGCTTCTCGAAGCTGCTGGCGACCGGCCTGACGACGATCCTCGCCCTGCAGGCGTTCGTGATCATCGGCGGCGTCACCAGGGTGATCCCGCTGACGGGCGTAACGCTTCCCTTCATCAGCTACGGGGGAAGCTCCATCGTCGCGAACTTCATCCTCTTAGCCCTGCTCCTGATGGTCTCCGATAAGTCTCGCCGGCGAGTCCGGTTGCAGGCCGAAGCGGGGGCGGCGGAGTGAACCGGCAGATCGTCAAGATCTTCGGGCTCATCCTGGTGCTCTACGCGCTGCTCTTTGGCTTCACCTCGTACTGGTCGGTCTTCGATTCGAGCTCGCTCAAGGCGAACACCGCGAACCGAAGGCCGCTGCTCGAGGAGCAGCGGATCCACCGCGGCTCGATCCTTGCCGACGACGGCACCGTGATCGCGCGCTCGACACAGCAGGGCAAGGGCAACAACAAGATCTATGTGCGCCACTACCCGCTCGGCTCCCTGTTCGGCAACCCGATCGGCTACAGCTTCGTCGACCGCGGCCGGGTCGGCACCGAGCTCGCCCACAACGACGAGCTGGTCGGGAACAAGACCGAGTTCCTCTCGGTCCTCGACGAGCTTCAGGGACACTCCCAGGTCGGCGACAACCTGACCTCGTCGCTGGATCCACAGGCGCAGCGTTCCGCAGTCGACGGGCTGGCCGGCCGACGCGGTTCCGTCGTCGCGATCGTGCCTTCCACGGGCGAGGTCCGAGCGATGGTGAGCGTCCCCGAGTACGACCCCAACCAGGTCGAGAACTCGAACACCTTCAAGCGACTCAACAGCGAGGACAGCGCGCCGCTCTTCAACCGCGCCACCCAGGCCGGCTACCCGCCCGGGTCGACGATGAAGGTGGTCACCGCCACCGCGGCGCTCGACAGCGGCGAGCTCACGCCGAGCTCGGTTTTCAGTGGCCGGTCCCCCATCGAGATTGAGGGTGTGCCGCTCGCGAACTCCGGCGGGGAGCAGTTCGGAGATATCGACATGACGACCGCTCTGACCAACTCGGTCAACACCTGGTGGGCCCAGGCGGGGGAGAAGATCGGCAAGGACACGATGTTCAAGTACATGGACCGCTACGGCTTCAACGCCAAGCCGCGCCTCGACTACCCGGGCTTCCAGCTCGCGGCCAGCGGGGTCTACGACGGCAACAAGCTACTCACTCCTGGCGATGCAATCGACATCGGCCGCGTCGCGATCGGCCAGGAGCGCCTCCGGGTGACCCCGCTGCAGATGGCGGAGGTGGCCGGGACGGTTGCGAACAAGGGCGAGCTGATGGAGCCTCGCCTCTGGTCGAAGGTGACCGATCCCGATGGGCGCGTGACGCACCTGGACCCAGCCCACCAGAGCCGTGTGATGAGTGAGGACACCGCCGCCAAGCTCAACACGATGATGCAGGGCGTGGTGAACGAGGGAACCGGTACCGCGGCGGCCGTGTCCGGCGTCGACGTCGCCGGCAAGACAGGGACGGCCGAGATCTCGCCAGGCGTCAACGATGCCTGGTTCATCGGCTTCGCACCCGCCAATGATCCGCAGATCGCGATCTCTTGCATCGTGGAGCACACGAGCGGATTCGGCGGCCCGACCTGTGGGCCGATCTTCAAGTCCGTCGCGGAATCGGTGCTCGGAAGCGGCAGCGGCGGCTGATGGCCACCCCCCGCAAGGGCACGATGGTCGAGGAGCGCTACCGGCTCGATCGGAAGATCGGCTCGGGCGGGATGGCGGACGTCTGGCTCGCGGAGGACACCGAGCTCGACCGCAACGTGGCGATCAAGATCCTGCACGACCGCTTCGCGCAGGACAAGGAGTTCGTCCAGCGCTTCCAGCGAGAGGCGCAGTCGGCGGCCGGGCTCCAGCACCCGAACGTGGTCGGGATATTCGACCGCGGCGTCTTCCGCGACACCTACTTCATCGCCATGGAGTATGTCGACGGCCCCTCGCTGAAGGACCTGGTCAAGGGCGGGATGGGGACCAAGGACGCGATCAACTTCACCCGGCAGATCCTCAATGCCGCCCGCTTCGCCCATCGCAAGGGGATCATCCACCGCGACCTGAAGCCGCAGAACGTCCTGATCGACGACGAAGGCCGCGCTCGCGTCGCCGACTTCGGGATCGCCCGGGGCGGTGAGAACTCCGACATCACCGCCACCGGCTCCGTGATGGGGACGGCGCAGTACCTCTCGCCGGAGCAGGCGCAGGGCAAGCCGACGACCCCGCGCTCGGATATCTACTCGATCGGGGTGATCCTCTACGAGGCCCTGACGGGACGGGTTCCGTTCGAGGGCGACAGCGCCGTCGCTGTCGCCCTCAAGCAGGTCTCCGAGGCGCCGCGCCGGCCCAGCGCGATCAAACCGGACGTCCCGCCGGCCCTCGACGCGGTGGTGATGCGGGCGCTCGCCAAGGACCCCGACGCCCGCTTCAAGGATGCGGACGCCTTCCTGCGCGCCCTCGACGCCGCGGAGAAGGCCCCCGACAGGCCGCGACCGGAGGACACCGCCGCCTTCGCCGCGGTCTCTCCGGAAGGGGAGACCGACATCCCCGGTGACGAGGACGAGGAATACGAGCAGTGGGAGGACGAGCAGCGCCGGGCGCGCCGCTGGCGCTGGATCGTCGTCGCCATCCTCGCCTGCGGCGTGGCCGCCCTGGTCGCCTACGCGCTGACGCGGCCCTCGCACGTCGCGATCCCCGATGTGATCGGCAAGAACTCCGATCAGGCGAGCCAGGTGCTCGACAATGCGGGCTTCAAGGTGGCGATCAAGGCTGTGCCCAGCGCCGCACCGAGGGACCAGGTCGTCGAGCAGGACCCGATCCCGACGGACCGGGGAGGCGGCAAGGCCGAGGAGGGCTCCACCGTCACGCTCAGCGTCAGCTCCGGGCCGGCGATCGTGGCGGTGCCGGTGGTCGCCAACCTGAATCAGCAAGATGCGACAAAACGCCTGGAAAACGCGGGGTTCAAGGTGAACGTCATCCAGCAGTACTCGAAGTCCGTGCCGAGGGGCCTGGTGATCGGGACCTCACCACCCGCGGGCACTCAGCTCTCTACCGCTCAGGCGGTGAACCTGCTGATCTCGCGCGGCGCCAACACGGTGGAGGTGCCGAATGTCGTCGGGCTCGACGACCAGGCTGCCCTCGCGGCCCTCTCGAACGCCGGGCTGTCGGGCACGGAGGTACAGCGGGACTCCACGGAGCCGCAGGGCAAGGTGCTCAACCAGAGCCCCGGAGCCGGCAAGCGCGTGGCCCGCGGCTCGCAGGTCACGATCTTCGCCTCGACCGGCGCGATCACCGTCCCGGATGTGACGGGGCAGCTCAGAAAGACGGCGGTCACGACGCTGAAGAAGGCGGGTTTCACGGCGGCGGTCACGGAGGAGACGACGACCGACCCCACCCAGGTCGGCCTGGTGATCTCCGAGTTCCCGCCGGGCGGGTCCCGCGGCCAGCGCGGCGACACGGTGACCATCTCGGTCGGCATCGCCTCGTCCACCACCACGACGACTCCATGAGGCGGCCCCGGACGCGAAGCGGAGGAGGCGCCTTATGAAGGTGGCGGTACTTGGCGGCGGGACCTCGTCTGAGCACGATGTATCGCTGCGCTCCGCGGCGTCGGTGGCGGCGGGCCTCCGGGAGGCAGGTCACGAGACGGTCGAGGTGACCATCGACCCCGAGGGCCGCTGGATTGCCGACCTCCAGCCCGTCAGCTTCACTCCCGGGGAAGGTTTGCTGGGCTGCGACGTCGCCTTCCCCGTCCTGCACGGCCCCGGGGGGGAGGACGGCAGCGTGCAGGGCCTCCTGGAGGTCCTGAACGTGCCCTACGCCGGCTCCGACGTCGAGGCATCCGCGATCTGCATGGACAAGCTCGTCTTCAAGGACCTGCTGGCGCGCCACGGCATCCCGCAGGTGGAGTACTGCCGCGCCGGGGAGCAGGACTGGAAGGCGATCGCCTCCGGCTTCGGCCAGCCGGTCTGGGTGAAGCCCGCGCGCCTCGGATCCAGCGTCGGCATCGCGCCCGCCTCGGGAGAGCAGGAGCTCGACCGGGCAGTCGAGCAGGCAGGCCGTCACGATCCGCGCGTGATCGTCGAGGCGCCGGCGCCGGGCAAGGAGGTCGAGTGCTCGCTGCTCGGCAACGAGGACCCGATCGCATCACCGCCCGGCGAGATCGTCACCAAGGGACATGATTGGTACGACTACGAGGCCAAGTACGACGAGGGCGGCATGGAGCTGCTGATTCCTGCCGGGATCTCCGAGCAGGCCACGGAGCGCCTGCGCGGGCTGGCGCGGCAGGTCTTCACCTTGTGCGGCTGCAGCGGCCTCGCGCGCTGCGACTTCTTCGTCGACGAGGACGAGGTCTTGGTCAACGAGCTCAACACGATCCCCGGCTTCACCGAGACCAGCGTCTACGGCAAGCTCTTCGAGGCGCACGGCATCTCCTACCCCGACCTCTGTGACCGCCTGGTCAAGCTTGCGATCGAGCGACACGAGAAGGCCCGCTCATACGAGTACTAGGTCAGCAGCCTCACGTCTGAGATCTCCATCTGGTAGCGGCCCGGGTCGTCCTCGGCGTGTGGGGGCTTCGTGATCCAGATCAGGAACGACTGCGCGGGCTTCTCGGGCAGGTGGATCGTCTCGTTGACGCCTCCGTCGCTGACGGTGGCGACCGGCTGTCCCCACCCGGACAGCTCGGTTGGCGGTGAACCGCTGAACTCATAGATGCTCGCGTCCCAACCGGGCGTGGGGCTCCGGATCTGCATCGACCTGGCGGTCACGGAGTTCCCTGCGTCGAGCGTCAGTCCGACGCCGTCCTTGAGGCCTCCGAAGTCCTGGGTGTCGTAGTGCTCGGTCGTCCAGGCGGTGCCCGTCGGGTTCGAGTCGATGGCAAGCCGTTGCGTGCCCGTCTCCCGGCCGTCGGCCTCGGGGTCGAACTCGCTGGCGGCGTCGGTTGGCAGCTTGATCTCGGTGCTGCTGCTGCCGCTCGAGCCGCTGTTCCCGAGATGGATGTGCTCGCCGCCGAAGATCAGCGCCGCGGCGATCAGCGCGATCCCGACGAGGCCCATCGCGATTCCGAGCCTCGACCGGCGGCGACCGCCCAGCCGTCGCCGCGAGGGCGGCACCGAGTCGAGCACGCTGGTCGCCTCGCCGCTGGTCCCGCCGCGCCGCGCAGCCTCGACCTCCAGGGTCTGCTCAAGGTCGCGGACCATCTGCGCGACCGACCCGTAGCGGTCGCGCTGGTCCTTGGTCGTGGCGCGGTCGACGACGGAGGCGACCGCAGCCGAGACCTCGGGGCGCTTCGCCTGGACATCCGGCATCGGCTCGTTCACGTGCTTCATCGCCACGCCGACCTGGGTCTCGGCCTGGAAGGGGACGTCCCCGGTGAGCATCTCGTACAGGACGACCCCGAGCGAGTAGACGTCGGAGCGCTCGTCGACGTCCTCGCCCATCGCCTGCTCCGGTGAGACGTAGTCCGTCGTCCCCAGCACCCTGCCGGTTGCGGTCATCCCCTTCTGCTCGAGCGACCGTGCGATCCCGAAGTCGGTCACCTTGGCTCGTCCGGCAGGGTCGATCAGGACGTTCTGCGGCTTCACGTCGCGGTGAACGAGCTTGCGCGCATGGGCGGCGGTCAGGCCGCGCCCGATCTCGATCGCGTAGGCGACCGCCTCGTCGACCGGCAGCCCACCCTCCTCCTGGATCCGGCGCTTCAAAGTCCGGCCCTCGATGTACTCGAAGACGATGTAGGGACGACCGTCGTCCTCGCCGGCGTCGATCACGCCGACCAGATTCGGGTGGGAGAGCCGTGCGGCCGCCCTCGCCTCGCGGCGGAAGCGCTCGAGCTGGTCGGCCTCCTCGGAGATCTCCCGATGGAGCAGCTTGACCGCGACCGGGCGATCGAGGACCTCGTCGAGCGCCAGGTAGACGGTGGACATGCCGCCCGAGCCCAGCTTCGACTCGAGCCGATACCGGCCCGAGAGTACGGTGGAGCTCAAGCGTTCCAACTGTTTTGCCTTTGCATCGCCATGTATTTTCGCCCTAGGGTGCCCCGGCCGCTGAGAGCCAACGCCCGGACGAATGATGACTGTCCAAGTCCGCTACTACAGCGACCCCGCATGCCCGTGGTCGTGGGCCGCCGAGCCCGCGCTGCGGAGGCTGATGTGGGAGTTCGAAGGAGAGCTCGAATTTGCCTGGGTGATGGGAGGGCTCGCTCGGCGGTACGGCCGCAAGTACCGCGACGAGGAGGGGCGGATCGGCCACGGGCCGGACTGCTTTGCCGACCTGATCTCGCACTGGCTCGAGGTCGCCGCCGATGGCCTGATGCCGACCGACCCGCGGATCTGGAGCGAGAGCCCACTCACCTCGACGTACCCCGCCTGCCAAGCGGTGGAGGCGGCCGCGGAGCAGGGCTGGGAAGCCGGCTACCGCTACCTGCGCCGCCTCCGCGAGGGGATCATGTTCGAGCGGCGGAAGCTCGATCACCCGGAGGCGCTGATCGCGGCGGCGCGCAGCACCCCCCTCGACCGTGCCCGCTTCGAGATCGACATATTTTCGGAGGCGATCACCGAGGCGTTCGGGGCCGATCTGGACGAGGTGCGCAGTCCGCCGGATGACGCGCGCGAGGCCGGCGGGGTCCGCCGGACCGAGGGTCAGGAGAGGCTGAGCTTCCCGTCGGCCGTCTTCATCGGAGAGGACGGCTCGCGGCACGGGATCTGGGGGATGGCGCGCTCGCATCCGGCCCTACGGGATGCCGCGCTCGCAGCGGGCGCGAAACAGGTCAATGAAGGAGCACTGGAGCCGATGGAGGCGGTGGGCCGCTTCGGCCGTTGCGCGACGCGCGAGCTGGAGGTTCTCTCGGAGAAGCCGCTGCCGGTGATCGAGGCCGAGCTCTGGGAGATGGCGCGAGACTGGAAGCTGAAGCCGGTGCGCGCCCTGACCGGGACGCTCTGGGAGCCGGCGTAACCGACACGCGGGCGATTATGGACGCGTGACCCTCGGCGGACCCTCGGCGGCATGCCCGATGCGCCTCGCGTCCGCGTGGTCCGCCTGCAGCGCCTTCATTGCCGCTTCTTCATCGGTCCGGGCCACGACCACGCAGAACCCGCATCCCATGTTGAAGACCTCGTGCATCTCCTCGTCGCTGATCTCGCCGAGCTCCTGGATCAGCTCGAAGATCGGTGGCACCGGCAACGGGTTGTCGATCTCGTACGCGACCTCGGCCTTCAGGCGCAGCAGGTTGTTGAGACCGCCCGAGGTGATGTGTGCCAGCCCGCGGACGTCCAGGTCCGAGCGCAGCAGCTCCACGATCGGCTTGACGTAGATCTCCGTCGGTTCCAGCAGGACGTCGCCCAGGGGTGGGCCGAGGCGCTCGTCATCGAGCGGGATGTCCTCGAGGACCGAGCGGGCCAGGGTGTAGCCGTTCGAATGGAGCCCGGAGGAGGGCAGCCCGATCACGGCGTCACCGGGCTCGATCGAGGCGCCCGTGACGAGGGAGTCGAGCGCGACGGTCCCGAAGCAGGCGCCTGCAAGGTCCAGGCCGCTGATCAGCTCCCCAAGCTGGGCGAGCTCGCCGCCGACGATCTCGATCCCGGCCAGCTCGGCACCCCTTGCGAGGCCACGGCCGATCGCGCCCGCTACCTCCGGGTCCGCTCGATCGACGGCGAGGTAGTCGACCATCGCCAGGGGCTCGGCCCCGACGCAGACCACGTCGTTGACGTTCATCGCGACGCAGTCGATGCCCACCGTGTCCCAGCGACCCATTCGCCCCGCCAGGACGAGCTTGGTCCCGACCCCGTCGGTGCTCAGTGCGATCCCGGTCCGCTCGTCGAGGCGGACCACGTTCGCGTAGTGACCGCTGGCCAGCACCTGGCGGCTCTGCGCGGGAGGCGAGGCCGCCAGTGCGGAGACCAGGGACGCGACGGCGGCATCGGCGTCACCCTGGCTGACGCCGGCCTTCGCGTAGGCGTCCTCGCTCAACCCGACCGTCTCTCCGGCTCGGTCGGAGCGGTCGCCCAGCTCGGGATGCCGTTGCCGCTCGCCACGGCGCCGGTCCCGTCAACGGAGGGAGCGACACTCGTGGGTTGCGGGTAGTCGGGAGCACGACGGCGCCGACGCCGACGCCACATCTTCGCGATCACCAGCGACGCGAGGCCGGCGCGATAGGCGGCGTACGGCCAGAGCGCGCTGTCACGCTCGACCAGTCGGATCAGCGCCTGCGAGGCCAAGGTGGAGGCGAAGGAGGTCGCGGTCCCTGCGGCAAAGCCGGCGCGGGCCTCCGGGGGCAGGCCCCTGCGCCGCAGCCGGGCGCCCTTGAGGGCGGCCGCGCCGACGATCACCGGCAGCGCGACCGTGCGGGAGAGCATGTTCGAATGCTGTCGCGTGAAGCCGCGCCAGCGCGCGGCTGTGAGCGTTGCCCCGTTCCTGGAGACGCCGGGAGCGAGGGCCGCCGCCTGAGCCAGGCCGAGTGCCAGCCCGTCGGCGGCCGTGGCGCGCCCCCTGTCTCGAACTTGCGGCCGGCGATCGGCGATCACCATTCCGGCAGCTCCGGCGAGCAGGCCCACAACGGTCGCAACGGGCCCGCCAAGCCGCCGCTCGATCGGGCGCTCCAGGGCCACGCCGAGGATCGCCGGCGGGAAGAAGGAGAGGGCGATCACCGCGGCCTTGCGCGAGTCGAAGGAGCGCAGTTCCTCGGCGATCACCCGCCGCTGGCCGACGAGCAGGGCCGCGGCGGCTCCGGCGTGGAGAGCAACCTCGAAGCTCTTCTGCAGCTCGGGATCCCGGTCGCGGTTGTCCCAGCCGGCGAGCCAGGGGATCAGCGTGAGGTGGGCGGAGCTGGAAACCGGGAGAAGCTCGGTCGGCCCCTGTACGGCGCCGAGGACGATCGCCCTCGACTGCTCCATCATGCCTCCGGTGCGGGCTCGACGCGGGCCCGGCGGCGCCGGATCAGCAGATAGGCAATCGCGGCGATGGCGCCGGCGACGACCAGGTAGTCGAGGAAGGCGAGCTTCTGGTGCCACTTGTCCCAGTTGTCGCCGACCGCGCGGCCGATCAGGGTCAGGCCAGTGAGCCAGATCACCGAACCGGCGAGGGTGAAGGGGATGAACCGCCGCAGCGGCATTTCGGCGACTCCGGCCGGCAGTGAGATGAAGGCGCGGACCAGAGGCAGCAGCCTGCCGATGAAGACCGTGACGTCGCCGTGGCGCTTGAACCAGCCATCCGCCCAGTCGAGGCGCTTGCGGTCGATGTGGATCAGCTTGTTCTGCTCGAGCAGCTCGATTCGCCCGTAATAGCCGGCGGCATAGGCGATGCAGCAGCCGATCAGCTCTCCCGTCACGCCCGCGAGGACGACGCCGAGCAGGGTGAGGTCGCCGTCGCTGACCTTGAAGCCGGCGAACAGCATGGTCGCCTCACTCGGGACCGGGATGCAGGCGCTCCCCAGCATGGTGAGCACGAACACGCCGGCGTAGCCGACCGTCCCGATGAAATCGGTACAGAGATTGACGAGTGGGTCGAGGAGGGCGGCGGTCACCATGCGATTCGGCGCGGGCGGGCTGCCTGGGCCGCGCGGCGCCACATGGTACGGCGTTGCAGATCGCCTCGCTGGGATCTCGATTCCCGCGTAGCGCGGGCACGCGCACTAGACTCGCTCCTCGCGTGGAGCGGTTCAAGCACCCCGTCTACAGGCACCGCCTGATCCAGATCGCCGCGGACGCAATCCTCATCGCGGCCGCCTACTACCTGGCCTTCAGGTTGCGGTTCCTCGATGCCCCGGGCGGCATCCCGGACCGCTACGACCACATGCTCGGGCACTCGATCGGCTTCGTGGTCGCCGGCCAGCTGATCATCTTCTACGCGTTCGGCCTGTACGAGAAGTGGTGGCGCTACTTCCGGCTCCCGGACATGATCGCCGTGCTGCGCGCGTGCGCGATCTCGACGGCGATCCTGGCGATCGCCTTCCTGCTGCTGAAGCCGTTCGAGGACCAGATTCCGCGGTCCGTGGTGGTCAGCTACTTCCTGCTCACGGTCTTTGCGATCGGCGGCGCACGGCTCCTGGTCCGGATGGTGCTGGTGGAGCGGCTGGCGCGGCGCGACGTGCGCGGCGCGAGACGTGTGCTGGTCGTCGGGGCCGGCTCCGGCGGGCAGATGGTCGCGCGCGAGATGCAGCTCAATCCGAACCTTGCGGCACGCGCGATCGGTTTCCTGGACGATGACCCGCGCAAGCGGGGCATGCGCCTGCACAGCCTCAACGTCCTCGGCACCACCGACGAGGTGGGGGAGATCCTGGACGAGTTCCACCCCGACGAGGTGATCATCGCGATTCCGTCGGCGCCCGGAGTGCTCCGTGGCCGTGTGGTGACTGCGTGCCGCGAGCGCGACGTCCCCGTGCGGACGCTGCCGACCGTCTTCGAGCTGCTCCGCGGCGGCGTCCAGCTCACCAGGCAGCTCCGCGAGGTCCAGGTCGAGGACGTCCTCGGCCGCGATCCGGTGAAGATGGAGCTCGACCGCGTCGGCGCCTACATCCAGGACAAGGTCGTCCTGGTGACGGGCGCCGGTGGCTCGATCGGCTCCGAGCTGGTCCGTCAGATCGCCCGGGTGCGGCCGAAGCTGCTGATCGTCCTCGACCACGCCGAGGACAACCTCTTCCAGATCGACCGGGAGATGACCGAGGAGCGGCACTTCACCCGGATTGAGTCCGTGCTCGCCGACTGTAAGGAGGGCGACCGGATGCTCGAGGTGATGCAGCGCTTCAAGCCTTCGGTCGTCTTCCACGCCGCGGCCTACAAGCACGTCCCCCTGATGGAGGCGAACCCGCTGGAGGCGATCCGCAACAACGCGATGGCCACCAAGGTCACCGCCGAGACGGCCGTCGCATCGGGCTGTGAGCGCTTCGTCCTCGTCTCCACCGACAAGGCCGTCAATCCCCGCACGGTGATGGGTGCCTCGAAGGCGATGGCGGAATGGATCGTCGAGGCGGCCGGCCGCAAGCACCCGCAGACCCGCTTCGTCACGGTTCGCTTCGGCAACGTCCTGGCGTCCTCAGGAAGCGTGGTGCCTATCTTCCGCGGCCAGATCGAGCGGGGCGGCCCGGTCACGGTGACCGACCCGGACATGGCCCGCTACTTCATGACCATCCCGGAGGCAGTGCAGCTGGTGATCCGCTCCGGCGACCTCGGCGGCGCCAGCGGAGAGGTCTTCGTCCTCGAGATGGGCGAGCCGGTGAAGATCGTGGATCTGGCTCACAACATGATTCGCCTGGCCGGCTACGAGCCCGAGGTCGACATCGCGGTCGAGTTCGTCGGCGCGCGGCCCGGTGAGAAGCTCGCCGAGGAGCTCTTCAACTCCGATGAGCGGCCGCAGCCCACCGCATCGGGCAGGATCGTCCGCGCCGTGCGCCACGCGCCGCTCGATCCGGAGTGGGTCAACGGCACCCTCACCCGCCTCGAGGCGATGATCCGCGACGGCGACGAGTCGCACCTCGCCGAGCAGACCGTCGAGCTGGTCTCGGCGAGGCGCGGCACCCCGGTGCCCGTTGACGACCTGACCGCTTAACATCCCGCGCCGCGGCCATGAGCAGTCTCCTGAAGGAAGTCGGTGCAATCGCGGGCCTCGCCTCGTTCCTGGGGCTGGCCCTCCTCGCGCTGCTCTACTTCGCGCAGGCTCGCGACGTTCGCCGCCTGCGGGATCAGGCGAGCTTTCTCGTCGAGGGGGGCTCCGAGGACGGCGAGTCCGTCGCCCCCGCAGAGAGGGCCGCGACCGCGGTGGCCTCCACCACCAAGGAGCCCGAGAAGGCCGCGGCGGCGGCGGCCGCGACGGCTCCCAACGAGGCGGAGGCCTTCAGGCGGGCGGAGCTCGCCCGCCAAGCGGCGCAACGCCGCCAGCGCTTCGAGCAACGCCGGCGGAGCCCGGGCCGCGAGCGGCCCGGCTGGATGTCGGAGCCCGCGTCCCTCGCGGTGATCGTCGTCGGGGCGATCCTGCTGGTGGCCGGGGTGGCGTTCGGAGTCACGCGGATCACCGGCGGATCGTCCGACTCGACCACCTCCAATGGTGCGTCGAAGAACAAGGGACCGTGTCCGCCTGGAAGGACCAAGGTCTCCGTTCTGAACGGGACGGCAACCCCGGGCCTGGCCGCCTCGTCCGCCGGTCAGCTCAAGCAGGCCCAGTACAAGGTCGGCCCGGTCGGCAACACCACGACCCCGTTCACCACGAGCGTCGTCATGTTCGACCCGACTGACGGCAAGCAGTGCGCTCCGATCATCGGCCAGGTGGTCGGGATTCAGAAGACGCAGCCCATGAGCAACGAGGTCCGGCAGGCCGCCGAGGGAGACCCGGTCGCCGTTGTCCTCGGGGATGACAAGGCCGGGGGATCGACCGACACTGGGGCCAGCGCCACGACCGGCTCAGGAATCTGAGCCAACCAGTAGACCGGCCGCCCTGTGAGCGAGCGCAGTCGACCGGCCCTCCTGATCTCCGCGATAGCGGTGGCGGCATTGCTGGCGGCGACCGCGGCGGCGATCGTCATCACCCAGCACGTCCGTGACGAGGGCCCGGTCGCCAGCTCGATCTACTGGAAGACTCGTCCGGGACCGCGATACCGAGTCTGCTTCCTGCTGACGCGCGACGACAGGGTCCAGGTGTCGGTGGTCGACGCCGCCGACCGCTCCGTGCGCGTGCTGGGGGACGGTGAGCTCAAGGGCGGGGACGCCCCTCACTGCTTCGACTGGGACGGCAGGAACTCCGGCGGCCAGCCGGCTTCGCCCGGGCCGTACCACCTGCGGCTCTCCCTCGAGCGGGCGGACCGGACGGCAATCTCGGGCGAGCACGTGATCATCCGGACGCCCGGAGCGCAATCGTGACCGAGGCCCTCGAGGTTGCGGGCTGCCTGGCCGCGGCCGGGGCGCTGTCGGTCTCCTTCCTTGCCTCCGATCCGAGGCTCCGAGTGGGCGGCCTGGTGCTTGCCGGGGCCCTGGCGCTCGCGCTGATCGGCGGGCAGGGCTGGGACGACCTGCGGAACCTTCGCGAGCACCACCTCGCCTTCGCTGGATCGATCGTGGGGGGAATCTTCGTGTTGGCGATCGGTGCGGCTGCGATGCTGCGTTGGCCGATCCTGCTGCCCCTCCTGGTGGTCGCCACACTGCCGTTCCGGGTCCGCCTCCACGTGGCCGGCGGCCAGGCTGTCAACCTCCTGGTGCCGCTCTACGTGGTGATCGGCTCCGGCGTGCTGGCGACGGCCGTGGCGACGCTGCGCGGTCAGACCAGGCTTCGCAGCCTCCCCAAGCCGCTCGTCCTTGCGCTGGTCCTGGTGATCTGCCTCTACGCGCTACAGACGATCTACTCGGAGGACGTCGCCTTCGCCGCCCGGAACGTCGGGTTCTTCCTGGTCCCGTTCGCGATCCTCTTCTCGCTGCTTGCCGAGGCGAGCTGGGACCGGCGCCTGCTGCGCCTCGCCCTGATCGTGCTGGTGGCGGAGGGGCTGATCCTGGCCCTGATCGGGATCGGGCAGTTCGTCGATCAGCACATCTTCTGGAACGGCAAGCTGGAGGCTTCCAACGACTTCCACTTCTACTTCCGGGTCAACTCGCTCTTCTGGGATCCGAACATCTATGGCCGCTATCTCGTCCTGACGATCATGCTCGCGACGACCGCCCTGCTCTGGGTGGCCAGGCGGGCCCTCGCGTTCGCCCTCGTCGGGGCGGTGGCGATCGTCTTCGCCGGCCTCGTCTTCGCGTTCTCGCAGACGAGCTTCATCTCGCTCTTGATCGGGCTGGCGGTGCTGGCCGGGCTTCGCTGGAGCGTGCGATGGGCGATCGTGGCCACACCGGTGGTGCTGGCGGCGATCGTCGTCGGGGCCATCTTCCTGGCCGGTGGGTCCAATGAGTCCACGCGGACCGTCACCGAGGGCCACAGCAGCCTGGTCTCCGGCGGCCTCAAGCTCGCCAAGCACCGGCCTCTGTTCGGCTACGGCTCGGCCTCGTTCTCGAAGGCGTTCGCGAAGGAGGAGAACGTCAGGCCCGGGGACACGACCATCTCCCACACCGAGCCGGTCACGGTGGCCGCCGAGCAGGGAGTGATCGGGCTGCTCGGCTACGGCGCACTGCTCGCGGCCGCGCTCTGGACCGCATTCTCAGGCCTGCGCTCGATCGCGCCCGGCCTCGGGGCGCCTTTCCGGCCGCTCGGCGAGGGCGAGCGGCTGGAGCTGGTGCCGGCGCGGATCGGGATCGCAGCGGCCTTCATCGCACTGCTCGTCCACACGATCGGCTACGCGGCGTATCTCACCGACCCGCTCACCTGGGCGCTGCTCGCGGTGGGAGGCGTGCTCGCCGCCGAGGTCGGCGCGGGTGAATGGCCCGGCTCAGCCTCCGCCGGCTCTGGGCGTCAGTCTGCCGAGTAGCTCATGACCGGATACCTCCGCCGCCTGGCGACCACCGGGGCCGCTTACACGGCCTCCAGCGTGATCTCGAAGCTGATCGCGGTCGCGCTGCTGCCGCTCTACACGCGCTATCTGACGCCGGCCGACTACGGCGCGGCGGAGGTGCTGATCACCGGCGTGATCGCGGCCAGCATCGTGATCCGGCTGGGGATCATCGAGGCCCTCCTGCGCTTCTACTACCAGTCCGGCGAGGACCCGGACCAGGTGGTGAAGACTGCCTTCGCCTCCCTGCTCTGGACCACGACGATCGGCTTGGCGATCGCCCTTCCCCTGGCGGAGCCGCTCTCCAGGTTGCTGCTCGACCACTCGGATCCCAACCTGTTGCGGATTGCGATCTTTGGCCTCTGGGTCTTCACGATGTTCGAGTTCCTCACCGCTCTCTTCCGGATCGACGAGCGGGCCAAGGCCTACTTCGCTTTCACGGTCTCGAACGTCCTCGTCACCATCCCGGTGACCGTCTGGCTGGTGGTGGGGGAGGACAAGGGCGCCAGCGGCCTGCTCTGGGGCCAGTACGCCACCGGGGCCGTCTTCCTCGCCGGGCTGATCGTCGCGCAACGGCGCCGTCTGGCCCTGCTCCCCGACTTCGCGCTCTGGCGGCGCATGCTGCGCTGGGGCTTGCCGACGATGCCCGCCGAGCTCTCGCTCTACTCCCTCAACTTCATCGACCGCGTCCTGATCGTGCGGCTCGTCGGGCTCGGCGACGCGGGCCTCTACAGCCTCTCCGTCAAGTTCGCGCAGGCCGTCAACGTCCTCGTCAAGGGCTTCCAGCTCGCCTGGCCGCCCCTCGCCTATTCGATCCAGGACGACGACGAGGCCCGGCGCGCCTACGCCGTGATCGTCACCTGGTTCGTCTCGGTGACCACCTTCTTCGTTGCTGGCATGTGGCTGCTCTCACGCTGGATCGTGCGCCTCCTCGCAGCGCCGGAGTTCTTCGATTCCTACAAGACGATCGGCCTGATCTCGACCGGGGTCATGCTCTACGCGCTCTATCTGGTCCTGGTGATCATCCTCGGCCGCACCGGCCGGACCGAGTTCAACTTCCCGGCGACGGGCGCGGGCACCGTGGTCAACATCGCGCTCAACCTGATCCTGCTGCCCTCGATGGGGATCGTCGGGGCCGGGGTCTCCCTGGTCGCCTCGTACGCGGTGGTCCTGGTGCTGATGTACGTCTTCACGCAGCGCCTCTTCAAGGTGCCCTACGAATGGCTCCGGCTGGCCCAGGCGACCGGCCTGGCGGCGGTGCTGGTCGTCGCCGGAGAGGTGTTGTTGCCCACCTCCGGCATCGCTGGCCTGGCGGGCCGCACGGCGCTCTGGCTCGCCTATCCACTGCTGCTCTGGGTGACCGGTTTCCTCAACGACGAGGAGCGGGAGGCCGCCGGACGGGTGCTCAGCCCGGCGTACGTCCGGGCCGCCTTGAGCAACCTGCGCGAGGCGCCGGCCGAAAGCCCTTCGGCCGAGCCGGAGCCCGCCCATGGGCGAGGCCCGCGCATGACGCGCGAGGCGCTCGAGGCCGAGCAGCGCGACGAGGACGCGATCCGCTAGTCGGGCGGAGGAAGGGCGTCCTCTTGCGCGCCGAGCAGGATCAGTCCGCCCACGAGCAGGCTCCCGGCTCCCGCCAGGCTGATCGAGAAACCCCAGGCGAATGTGCTGAGCCAAGTCAACGGCGGCTACGAGCCACCCGCCGCACGCTTCAGAACTTCAACCATGCGCGCTGCCTGCCGTTTCACGTCATGGGCGGCGGCAGCCTCTCGTGCCGCCGGGTTCGGCGAGGGTATGTCTGCCGCTTGCTGGAGCGCGGAGATCAGCCCCGTGGTGTCGTCGGGGTCGACCAGAACACCCGCCTCCGGCGTGACGAACTCGGGCGGGCCGCCCACAGTTGTCGCCACCACGCTGCGCTCCATCGCCATCGCCTCGAGGGCCGCCTGGCCAAAGGGCTCCATCAGCGAGGGCTGACAGAGGACGTCGCAGGCGGCGACCCAGCGTGGGACGTCGGCCTGCGGGATGCGACCGGCGAGCGTCACGCCGGGTCGTCCCTCCAGGGCCGGGCGCAGTGGACCGTCGCCGACGAAGGCGAGGTGGCCCCGTCTCAGCGAGGCGAACGCGTCGGCGAGGCGCACCACGTTCTTCCGCTCGATCAGCGAGCCGACGCAGAGGAAGGCCGGGCCCGCGCCGTCCCAACCGAGCGCCGCCCGCGCCTCTGCGGCCGGCCGCGGCGAGAAGGCATCCAGGTCGACGCCGCAGTCGGCGATCACGATCTTCGGCTCCACGGAGGGGATGCGCTCGGTGAGCCGTCCCGCCAGCCAGCGCGAGTTGGCGATCACGGCCGACGACCGCCGCAGCACCCAGCGCGTCGCGGCGATGATCCCCGGGATGCGGCCCAGGTTGGCCACGTCCTGGCCGTGCGCCATGACCACCAGGGGGGCACCCGTGGCTCGCGCAGCCAGCGCCCCGGCGGCGCCGGACGGAAAGAGAAAGTGCGCGAACACCACGTCGGGCTGGAAGCGCCGCGCGGCTGCGCGCGACTGCTTGGCCAGGCGCACGTACTTCGACCGGGAGCCGCCGCGCTGGCTGATCGAGGAGACCTCGACCTCGTGGCCCAGCGCCTCGATCTCCCGCGTCAGCGGCACCAGGAAGCTGCCCAGGTCCGGCTGCTCCGGGCTCGGCCACATCTGGGTGACGACCAGGATTCGCACGGCTACGACCCTAAGGCCCGGTTGTACGCCTCAGCCGCCTCGCGAACGCCCTCTCCCCGTCCCGGCAGCAGGGCCTGGCGGGCGTGCAGCCAATAGCGGCGGGAGGAGTGGCCCGGCAGGACGAGTGCGGCGGCGCCGCGCAGCAGATACGGCCACGCGAGCAGCGGGCGGAGCAGAAGCGCCCGGGCCGGGCCGAGGTGCTTGCGGAGATAGAGGTCGCGGTTGCGGTGGTACTCGACGGTGCGCCGCTCCGCGCCCGAGGCGTCCTGGGCCATCTGGTCATGGTGGGTCGCCGTGGCGGAGGGGACGTAGAGAATCCGCCAGCCCGCGTCCCCGAGGCGCTTGCAGAAGTCGGTCTCGTCCGAGTAGACGAAGAAGCCGGGATCGAGCCATCCGACCTCGCCGGCGGCCTCCCTGCGGACCATCATCGCGCTCGACTGCACCCAGCCGACGGGACGCGTCCCGGTGCCGCCGCTCTCAACCGTGAAGCGGCGGTGCAGGAAGAATGCGCCGGCCAGGGCCGTCTCGGCGCTCGGCAAGCGCCAGGCGCAGGGGACCTCGCGGCCCGCCGGCGTGAGCAGCTGCGCTCCAGCCGCGGCGGCATGCCGGTCGGACCGCAGCGCGCCGAGCAGCGCCGCCACGGCTCCGGGCTGCAGCTCGGTGTCCTCGTTCAGCAGCAGGCAGAGCTCGCCCTTCGCCTCCTGGAGCAGCCGGCTGTCGTTCGCCGCCTTTCCCTCCCGCCGATCGAGCGCGATCAGCCTGATCTCGCCACCGCGTGCCCGCACGGCGTCGGCCGAACCGTCCTCGGATGCGTTGTCCAGGACGAGGACCTCGTGCTCGAGGTCGGCTGGCGTCGTCCGCTCGATCGCGTCGAGACAGGCGAGCAGAAGCTGCCGCCCGTTGGTGTTGACCACGCAGTAGGAGACCAGCACGGCGACAATGCTCGCCCATGCGGGTTCAGATCGTCGATCCGGCCGCCTACACGCCACCGTACGACCACGCGCTGGCGGCAGCCCTCGCGCGCGCAGGAGCGGATGCGCAGTTGATCACCTGCCGTTTCCCGTACGGCCCGGTCCCGGAGGAGCGCGGTTACGAAGTACGCGAGCTCTTCTACAGGCGCGCCTCGCGGGCCGGGATCGGCCCCAGGCGCCGACGCCTGCTGCGCGCCGCAGAGCACATCCCGGACATGCGGCGCTACCGCCGGGTCGCCGAGCAGGCCGACCTCGTCCACTACCAGTGGCTGCCGATCCCGGCACTCGACCGCCGGCTGCTCGCCCCGAAGCACCCTCGCGTCTACACGATGCACTGGCGGCTGCCGGAGAGCCGCACCCGGATCGCCGGCACGCTCACCACGCTGCTCGCCGAGATGGACGCGGTCGTGGTCCATTCCGAGCATGGCGCCCGGCGCCTCGAGGCCGACTTCCGCGTCCCCTCGGACAGGCTGCGGGTGATCCCCCATGGCGCGTTCGGCTATCTGACGCGGCAGGAGCGGGAGGTGCCGTTGCCCGATCAGCTGCGGGCCGTCGAGGGCCCGGTGATCCTTGCCTTCGGCCTGGTCCGCCCCTACAAGGGGACCGACGTCCTCCTCGAGGCGTTCCGTGCCATCGAGGGCGCCGAGCTCTGGATCGCGGGCATGCCCCGGATGCCGATGGACGAGCTGCGCGAGCTGGCGGGGCGCGCCCCGGGCACCGTCCGCTTCGTGGACCGCTTCATCCCCGACGCCGAGATCCCGGCCTTCATGCGGAGGGCGGACCTCATCGTCCTGCCGTACAGGAACATCGAGCAATCGGGCGTCCTCTACACCGCGCTCGCCTTCGGCCGACCGCTGGTGCTGAGCTCGGTCGGCGGCTTCCCGGAGATCGCGGAACGGGGGGCGGCGCGGCTGGTTCCGCCGGGCGATCCCGACGCCCTGGCGGACGCGCTCCGCGAGCTGCTCGCGGATCCGAGGACCCGCGAGGCCCTGGGCGCCGCCGCGGCTCGCGAGGCCGCGACGACGTACTCGTGGGATCGAATTGGGGAGGCGACGATGGAGCTCTACCGGGACCTGCTCGGGGAACCCCAACGCCGATAATCCCCGCTAATGGCGCTCGAAATCGTCTTCTGGGTCGCTGCAGGCCTGATCGTCTACGCCCACCTGGGCTACCCGCTGCTGCTCGCGGCGCTGGTCGCCCTGTTCGGGGAGTCGCGGGATGCCTCCGAGGACGGCGGTGAGCTGCCCCTCGTCACCCTGATCATCCCCGCCTACGACGAGGAGCAGGTGATTGAGCGCAAGCTTGCGAACGCGCGGGCGCTCGACTATCCGGCGGACCGACTCGAGATCGTCGTCGCCTCGGACGGCTCGACCGATCGCACGGCCGAGCTGGCCCGTGCCGCCGGCGCCGACCAGGTTCTCGAGCTGCCCCGGGGCGGGAAGGTCGCCGCCCTCAACCAGGCCGCGCCCGCTTCACGGGGGACGATCCTCGCCTTCTCCGACGCCAACAGCTACTGGGAACCGGACGCGCTCCGCAAGCTGGTCGCGTGCTTCGTCGACGGCCGAGTGGGCTACGCCTGCGGCCAGGTCCGCTTCGAGGGCGGGGAGGGCGGAAACCAGGAAGGCCTCTACTGGCGCTACGAGATGGCGGTGCGCTCGATGGAGACGCGCCTGGCGGGCATCACCGCCGGCAACGGCGCGATCTACGCGGTCCGGCGCGAGGCGTACATCGAGCTCGATCCGAGCCGAGGCCAGGACATCGGCTTCCCGTTCGAGCTCACCAAGCGAGCCTGGCGCGCGGTCTACGAGCCGGCCGCGGTCGCCGAGGAGAAGATGGCTCCGACCGTCGAGGGGGAGTTCAGGCGCAAGCGCCGGATGATGTGGGGGCTCTGGGACGTGATGCTGAAGTGGGGGATGCTCGACCCGCGCGGCTACGGACCGGGCTACGCCCTGGAGATCTACTCGCACCGCCTGCTCCGCTACCTGACGCCCTGGCTGCACCTGATCGCGTTCGCCGCCAACCTGGCGCTGCTCGGCGACGGCTGGGTATACGTCGCCACGATGGCCGTGCAGCTTGCGGTGCTGGTCGGGGCCCTGCTCGGGCGCTTCGTCCCCGCCCTCCCATTCCGGATCGCCTACTACTACGTGACAGTGACCGCCTCCATCGCAGTTGGACTCTGGGATCGGCTCCGCGCCGGCACGGTGCCGATCGGCTGGGAGAAGGTGGAGGGCACCCGATGACGGAGGCGAACGGACCGAAGCCGAAGCAGGGGCTGCCGCGGGCGGCCGACCTGGCGATCGCCCTGGCGGGCCTGATCGTCGTCTCTCCGCTGCTGCTGGCGGCCGCGATCGCGATTCGCCTGGAGTCGCCCGGGCCGGTGTTCTACCGGCAGCGCCGCGTCGGCAGGGACGGGGTCATATTCGAGCTCTTCAAGCTGCGCACGATGCGCCAGGGAGCGGACCCGGTCGGCGTGGGGACCGCGGTCACCTCCGAGGATCCACGGGTGACCCGCGTCGGCAGAATCTTGCGGCGGTTCTCCCTCGACGAGCTGCCGAACCTGTTCAACGTGCTTCGCGGGGAGATGCGGATCGTCGGGCCGAGAGCGACGCTGCCGGCCCAGGTCGAGCTCTACACGCCTCGTCAGAGGCGCCGGCTCGACCTCCGCCCCGGGGTGACGGGCTGGGCCCAGATCCACGGGCGCGCGGGGATCCCCTGGGAGGAGCGAATCGAGCTGGACGTCTGGTACGTCGAGCATCGCTCTCTGCGCCTGGACCTGAAGATCCTGGCGCGCACGCCCGGCGCGCTGCTCGGCGGCGCGGGCAACGTCGCTGTGGACCCCTACGCGGGCTCCTCCCCCGACTCGCCGCTGCGGAAGGCCGCGGAGCGTGAGGAGGCCGGGGACCGCTGATGGCCCGCGGCATCTCTCTGAGGGATTTCCGCCCGGAGGACGCCTCCGCCGTGCACCGGTGGTTCAACTCCCCGGCTGCCACGGCCAACCTGCTCGAGCACCGCGACGAGTTCGGCGAGGCGGACGCCAGACGCTGGGTGGAGCGGGCCATCGAGCAGTCCCAGGACCCCAACGCCGAGGACCGCAAGTGGGCGGTGGTGGTGGACGGGATCGACGAGCCGGTCGGCTATACGGCCCTCTACGGGCTGAACCGCCAGACCGCCCCCGAGCTCGGGGCGATCATGGGAGACGAGCGGGTCCGAGGCCGGGGCGTGGGCCGCGAGGCGGAGCGGCTCACCAACCTGAAGGCCTTCGAGGAGTTCGGGGCCCACAAGGTCTACGGCCGGATCCCCGCGACCAACGAGGCCGCGAAGAAGGCGGTCATCTACAACGGCTGGAAGCAGGAGGGCGTGCTGCGGAGGCAGGTCCGCCACGGGGACGACCTGGTCGACGTCGAGCTCTGGGGCGGGTTTCGCGAGGACCTCCCGGAGCCCCCGGAAGAGTGAAGGCGAATCTGATCGCGGACGGCGGCACGGCCGCCTCCGACCCGGAGAACTTCTTTCGCTCTCCCGCCTTCCTGGAGGCCGAGGGCGCAACCCACACCGTGGAGATCGCGGGCGATGACGTCCTGCGGCTGCCGGTGATCGTGCGACCGATCGAGGGGGGGCAGGGCATCGACGCGATCTCGCCCTACGGCTACCCCGGAGCGTCCGGGCATCCCGACGACCCGCTCGACCCAGGCGAGATCGACTGGTCGGAAACCGGCTTGGTCAGCGTCTTCGTCCGCGGCAGGATCGGGGATGCAGCCCCCTTCACGGGCGGCACGGTCCGGAACCACGTACAAGTCGCGGAGAACGACTCCGGGATTCGCAAGCGGCTGCGGGAGCAGATCCGGCGAAACGAGCGGCGCGGCTGGGAGATCCGTGTCATCAATGGCCCCGACGCCGCGCCCCCCGACAGGGCGGCGTTCGAGCGGGCATACGGCGAGACGATGGCCCGTACCGGCGCGGCGGACCGCTACCTCTTTCCAAGCGAGTACTTCGAGCGTCTGCTCCGCAGCGAGCGCAGCCGCCTGTTGGTCGCGGAGCGCGGGTCTGAGGGACTGGGCGGCGCAATCGCGGTGGCGAGCGACGGCTACCTGCACTACTACCTGGGCGGTACGGCCGACGAGGCCCTCGATGACTCCCCGATGAAGAACCTGTTCGCCGCGATGATCTCGCTCGGGTCGGAGCTGGGCCTGCCGGTGAGCCTGGGCGGTGGTCTGACCCCGGGAGACTCCCTAGACGCCTTCAAGCGGGGATTCGCGACCGGGGAGGAACCCTTCCGGACACACGAGTTGATCTGCGATCCCGCCGCCTACGAGAAGCTCGCAGCCCGGGCGGGCCCGCCGCCCGAGGGGTTCTTTCCGGCCTACCGCTAACCGAGGTGGATCGGGATGGCCTGCTCGGGGCCGTTGCCCCGGTAGGTGTCGCGGAAGTTCCGGATCACGTCGAGGACGACCGGGCTGTAGTTGGGACAGACCACCTCGTTGGTCCAGGCGGTGACCGCGACGTCATAGGGCATGTCGGGGTCGGGGTAGAGCAGCATCCCGTCGGGGTCGTCGTCGAAGACGCCCTTGATGGCCAGCTGCTCGTTCTCGGGCAGGCTCGGCTTGTAGTGGATCTCGATCCGCCCGTGCTCCATCGCATGCACCTCGTTGCGGATGTTGGTCTCCTGGCTGGTGTCGCTGGTGATCGGCGTCTTGTAGGCGCCGTCGTCGATCGGCACCGGGTTGTGGTTGCCGGAGGTCGGGGGGACCGTTCCGTAGTGGACGGGAGTCGAGTTGGGCACATGGGTGTTGCCCTCGTCGGGGAGGTTCAGCTTGAGCTGGCAGCCCGCCTTCTGGGCGGAGATGGACAGGTCCGCGAACTGGATCGGCGGGGGCGGGGTCCCCGTGCGGCAATCGGGTTCGAGACCCCTGGTGGTGCCACCGGAGTTCTGGATATGGGCGTTGTCGCAGGCATTTGGCCCGCCTCCGCCTCCGCCTCCGCTCGCGATCACGGCCACCAGGCCCGCCAGGACGGCCAGCCCGAGCACCCCGGCTACCACGTATCCGGCCAGGAGGCGCCTGCGCCCGCCCGAGCTTGCCGCCTGCTCGGCGGCAAGCCGCTGCGCGCGCAGTCGCTCCTTCTCTTCCTTCCGGCTGGCCATCAGAGAGCGAGGAGGCTAGCGGAGGCGGTTCAAGCCTCGCTTAGTGCGGTCTCCGGCGTGCGCGTAACCCCCCAGACCTCATCGAGGAACTTGGCCAGCTCGGTATCGAGCCTGTTGGGGGAGATCCGCCATTCGAGGATCGAGGTTGCCTCGATCAGCCGGGCGTTCGGGAGCTCCTCGGCCAGCATCCCGGAATCGGAGAACGGGTGGAGCGGGTCGGCGCGGTGGCCGATCACCAGGGCCGGCTGCTTCATCTCCACCCGGAACTGGTGATGGGGAGCGGATGACCCCAGGAACAGGCCCTCCAGGACGGCCGAGGATGGCGCCGGGTCCTGCCGGAGGAGATCGAGACCGGTATCGATCAGCGGATTGGACCGGGGGATCCTCCGAGCCGCGGACGCGAGCCTCCTCAGCACGGGCTCGCCGAGGCGGAGACCAATCATGATCGGGGTGAAGATCACGGCGGCCGCGAGCAGGGCGTTGTCCAGGACGGGCATCTCCACCATCATCGCCCGCACCCTGTCGGGGGACAGATACGCCAGCTCGAGCGTGGTGTTGGCCCCCAGCGAGGTACCGCCGACCACCGCCCGGTCGATCTCGAGGTGGTCCATCAGCGCCTCCACCTGGCGCGCGAAGAACGACATCGAGTAGTGGGACATCTGCGCCGGGCGATCCGACTGGCCATGCCCAAGCAGGTCCACCGCGATCACCCGATTGCCGAGCTCCGCCATCTCCGGCCCCAGCCGCTCGAACATCCGGCGGTTCATCAGGAGGCCGTGGATCAGGATGAGCGGCCGGTCGCCCTCGCCGTACTCGTCATAGGAGATCCGGTGACCGTTGTAGTCGAACTCGGGCATCTGGGCGCGAGAGAGTCTAGGCGGCGATCAGGCTGCCCCGGCGGCCGCGGGCTCCCGCTCCTCCCACGGCTTGGAGGCGTGGAGCGCGCCCAGGATCGCGCGGGCCGCCGGCCAGCGGTTGAGCGCGTAGAGGTGGATGCCGGGGGCGCCGCGGCGCAGCAGATCGGCGCATTGCTGCGTCGCATAGGCGACCCCGAGCTCGAACTCGGCGCGCTCGTCGCCGTCGAGCGCCTCCATGGCGGATGCAAGGGGAGCCGGGATGCTCGCCTCGCAGAGCTCCGAGATCTTGGCGATCTGCTTGAAGCCGGTCATCGGCATGACGCCCGGGATGATCGGCACGTCGATGCCGGCGGCGCGCGCGGCGGGAACGAAGTCGAAGTAGAGGCGGTTGTCGAAGAAGAGCTGGGTGATCAGGAAGCTCGCGCCGTTCTGGACCTTGGTCTTCAGGTAGGCGAGGTCGGCCTCCAGGCTCGGTGCCTCGGGGTGCACCTCAGGGAAGCAGGCCCCCCCGATGGCGATGTCGGGGTGTGTCTCGCGGATCAGAGCGGCGAGCTCGGCCGAGCTCCCGAGGCCGCCCTCCGGCTGCGCGAAGTCCTTCTTCCCGCGCGGCGGGTCGCCGCGCAGGGCCAGGATGTTCTCGATCCCGGCGTCCGCAATCCGATCGATGATCTCCCGCAGGCTCTCGGTGGTCTCCCCGACGCAGCTCAGGTGGGCCATCGCCTCCGATCCGTATTCGTCGCGGATCGCTCGGGTCGTCTCGAGAGTGCCTTCCCGAGTCGCGCCCCCGGCCCCATAGGTGACCGAGAAGAAGTGCGGGTCGAGCTTGCGCAGGACCTCCACGGTCTCGAACAGCACCTGGCGGCCCTCGTCGGTCTTGGGCGGAAAGAACTCGACCGAGAAGACCGGCCGCGTCGAGGCGAGCATTTCGTCGATTCGCATCTCAGCAAGGGTATTCAGCGCGGCATAGCATCGGGGCCAGTGGCCTTTCACGTCGAGATCAGCAGCGGCTTCAGGCAGCGCGCCCGGGCCTTCAACCTGGATGAAGATGCGTTGCGCAGCACGATCCTGGACCCCTGGATGCGCGGACGCAGGATCACCCTCGGGGACAAGGACTGGGAGCCGAAGGACTGCAAGCTGATCATCCTCGAGGGACCGGAGCTCAGCGACACCGATCTCTCGATGGGACGGGGGTGGTCCAACGCCGAGAAGGGCTCGCAGAACGTCACCCGCCGGCTGGTTGAGGCCTCGCGGCCCGCATCGGCCCCCGTGGTCGTGGTCCTGGCCGAGGGCCCGGCCGCCGCGGATGTCGCCGGGATGCTGGAGAGGCTCGAGTTGGAGACGGCGCCCTGGAGCGAGCTGCGCGGCCAGATCCTGGGGGCACCTTCGGAAGATGGCCCCGGCTACGCGGCCGTGCTGGCGATCGAGGGCGCAGAGCCCTCGGCGTCCTGGCTGTTCGATGCCGGCCTGGCGCGGGGTGCGCTCGGCTCTAGAGCGGTGTTCGTCCAGATCGGCGACGCCAAGATCCCCGCGCAACTGGCGGGCGTAGAGGTCCTCCGCCTCGAGCGGGAGGACGAGAGCTCGCTCAGCGCTCTGCGAAACCGGTTGGCCAAATGAAGCGGGGCGCCCCTTGGGACGCCCCGCGCCGCTCGATGTCTACCTGCCAGCCGTGTCTTGCGAAGCTCAGACCTTGGCGGCGACCCGCTTGACCAGGCTCGGCTTGGAGAACGTCACCTGGGTGCCGCGCGGGACCGCGATCACCGGGGTGTTGGCGGTCTCGATCGCGTAGCCGGCCCGGGCGCTCAGGTTGACGTGCCCCTTGGGCGAGGCCGGTGAGGAGCCGACGACCAGTAGGTCAGCTCCCTCCGGCCGCTCGGCGACCGTGGCGCCGAGCGCGTCGGCGAGGCCCTTGGCCGTCTGGAACGCGGCCTCGTCGCCGTCGTCCTCGGGCAGGACGCCGATGGCCTTGATCTCGCCGGCCTGGCTGCGGTAACCGGCGGGCGCGACCGCGACGGCGACGGGGCCGCCCGTCAGCAGCCGCTGGGCGGAGGTCCCGGGCAGGACGGCGCCCGCGGCAGTCCGGTAGTCGGAGCCGAAGACGACCACGTCGGCCTTCTCGCTCTCGGCGAGCTCCCAGAGGCCGGTGCCGGTCGAGGCGTGAACCACGACGTGACGGGGCGTCTTGTCGTCGCCCAGGGCCTCGGCGCCGTGCTCGAGCAGCTCCTCGGCCTCCTTCTCCTCCAGCGCCTCGCGGGCGCTGTCGGGCAGCTGCGTGTGGCGGACGTAGGCGAGCGAGATCTCGCCGCCCAGCTCGCCCAGCGTGCGGCCCAGGGCGAGCGCGTCCCTGTCGTTGTCGGTGTCGTCGTAGGAAACGATGATCTTTGCCATTGCGAAGGTCTCCTCTGTGAGAGTTGCGATCTGAAGTTCGCCGTCATGGTGCCCGTTACCTGCCATTAGTACAAGTACTTCTCATGATGGTTAGAATCAGTCACGCTAATGCTGAACGTGCAGCGTCTCAAGGTCCTGCGTGAGGTGGTCGCCCAGGGGTCGTTCTCCGAGGCGGCCGGCGTCCTCAACTACACGCAGTCCGCCGTCTCACAGGCGATAGCGACCCTCGAGGCCGAGGCGGGTGTCCCGCTGCTTGAGCGCGACCGCCGCGGCGTCCGGCCGACCACCGCCGGCGAGCGGCTCAATGAGCACGCCGGGAGGATCCTCACGCAGCTCGACGCCGCGGAGGCGGAGCTCGGAGCGATCGCGGGCATCAAGGGCGGCGAGCTGCGGATGGCGTCGTTCCCGACGGCGGGCGCGACGCTGATGCCGCTCGCGATCGCTGCCTTCCGCGCCGCCCACCCCGAGGTCGCGCTCAGCCTGGTCGAGGGCGAGCCCGAGGAGCTCATTCCCCGCCTGCGAGACGGCGAGTTCGACCTGGGTCTGATCTTCGAGTTCGAGGGGACCGGCGAGCTCGGCCCCGGCCTGCGGAGCACCCGGCTGTTCGAGGACCCGATGAAGCTGGCCTTGCCGAAGGGGCATCGACTCGCCAACCCCAAACGGGTTGCGCCCGGCGGCGCACCCTCGAATCAACGCATCGAGCTCGACGATCTCTCGAACGAGGCCTGGGTGCAGACCTCAGAGGCCAGTGCCTGCGCCCGCCATGTCGTCCGCATCTGCAGGGCCGCGGGCTTCGAGCCACGCGTTTCCTTCGAGAGCGACGACTATCTGACCGTTCAGGGCCTGGTGGCGGCGGGCGTCGGGGTGGCGCTGATCCCGCAGCTGGCGCTCTCTCAGACGGTCAGCTACGACATTGCCGTTCGCGAGCTCCATCCCGTCGGGCCGGTCAGGCACGTCGTCGTGGCGACACCCGGCTCCGGCGTCTCGCTGCCGGCGGCGGCGGCGATGCTCGAAATCCTCCAGGGCACCGCGCGCCGATACTGAACCCGTGTGATGAAGCACCGCCGCCCCCACCTTGCGGCGGGGGCGGCGGCAATGCGTTGCTTGTGGCTCCGGCGTCTAGCCGCTCGTTGCTCCGGACGGATAGGCCAGCGAGGGCACGTCCGAGGGGTAGACCTCGTGGCCGTGAACGGCCAGGTCGCCCTCCTCCATCTCCTCCTCGGTCATCCGGAGTGAGACGAACAATCCGATGATCTTGAGCAGGATGAACGTCCCGATCGCGGAGAACGCGATCACCCAGAGCGCGGTCAGCGCCTGCCAGCCGAGCAGATGCCAGCTCCCGGAAACAACACCGGGAGCCGCACCCATCGCCTCGTTGGCGAAGATGCCCGTGAGCAGGCCGCCCGCCAGGCCGGCGAACCCGTGCGTGTAGACCACGCCCAGGGTGTCGTCGACGCTGCGGAACGGAGCCGCGCGACTCAGGTAGTTGAGCGCGAAGTACACGATCAGCGCAGCGATCACACCGATCGACATCGCACCCCAGCCGTTGACGAAACCGGCAGCGGGCGTGATCGCCACGAGTCCGGTGATCATCCCGTTGACGCTCGAGATCAAGCTGGGCTTGTGCCCGGTCGCATAGTCGCAACCGATCCAGACCAGCAACGCCACGGCGGTGCACAGGTTCGTGTTCAGAACCGCCGCCGACGCGATGTCGTTCGCCAGGTAGGGGTCCCCGCCGTTGAAGCCGTTCCAGCCGAGCCACAGCAGGCCCGCTCCGGTGGCGACCATCAACAGGTTGTTGGGAGCATCGATCTCGCGATCACGCTGCAACCTGGGTCCGATCACCGCCGCAGCGACGAAGCCCGAGACACCCGCGGCGAGGTGAATCACGTATCCGCCGGAGAAGTCCAGAGCGCCGTGCTGAGCGAAGAAACCGCCGCCCCAGATCAGGAAGGCGTTGATCGTGTAGATGATGCTCGACCACACGAGCACGAACGGAATCCAGGCCCGGAAGTTGATCCGGCCCAGAACCGATCCGAGCATCAGGATCGGGGTGATCGCCGCGAAGACGAACTGGAAATAAGCCAGCGTCGACTGCGGGAACACGACATCTCCGACGAGCGGGATGTTGCCCTGCTTCAGCAGGTCATCGCTGTTCAGGATCGCCCCGGGCTTACCCCACAGGTTGCCGAAGAATCCGTGATCGGCCCCGAAGATGTGCATCGGCGCACCGAACGCGAACTTGTAGGCGTAGAGCACCCAGACGATCAGCACCAGGGCGAACGCGATGAAGGCCATCATCATCGAGTTCACCGACCAGCGCTTCTGCATCACGCCGCCATAGAGGACGACGAGTCCGGGCACGCTCATCAGGCCGACCAGGGTCGACGCTGTCATCTGCCAAGCGTTGTCGCCTGGACTCAACCAATTCAAATCCATAGCGTGGTGTTTTCCTTTCTCATTGAGGGCAGAGCCGGGCGCCCCAAACACAGAAACGCCCCTCCTAGAGGGACCTGCCCAATGGCAGGCAGAAGCGTGCCGGGGGCGGGGGCCGGTCGGTACATACAGGGGTCCAAAGATCCGCGCGCGACGTTCGCCACCATGTCGGAATCACGCCTGGCTGGGCCGGGAAACGCACGCTATGAGCGGAAATCAGGCGTAATCCGCCCCCGGTGCGACCCGCTAACCTGCCGCGCTCCATGCCGCTGCAAGGACACTGGGATCGGGTGAATACGCCGCTTCGCAAGCTCACCCGGCGCGAGCGCAACGTGGCGATCGGGGCCGTCGCGGTCACCGTGATCGCGATCCTGGCGGTGGTCCTGGCGACGGCGGGGAACTCGGCGCCGAAGGCGGGCCCTGGCTGCATCTACGCGATCATTCCCGGCGTCATGGGCGCCGAGCCCGTAGACGCGTGTGGCAGGCAGGCGGAATTCGTCTGCGCGAAGCACCAGACCGGCACCGCGCCCGGATCGGAGACGATCAGGAAGGCGTGCCGGGACGCCGAAATCGTGGTCACCCCTGCCGCAGCGAAGCAGGCGCAGAACGCGACTGGCTTTCCTCATCGCAGTACGGCGACCGGTCTGTGAGCCCGGCCGCGGCCTGACGAGTGGGCGCTCCCGACCGGATCCTCCACGAACGCGATCTGAACCGGGCGCTGCTCGCGCGCCAGATGCTTCTGGAGCGGGCGAAAGCGCCGCTCGCGAGAGTGCTCGATCGAATGGGAACGCTTCAGGCGCAGTACGCGCCGTCCATGTACGTCGGGCTCTGGGCACGGACGGACGGCTTCGAGCGCGACCAGCTCGATCGTGCCCTCGAGAGGCGCTCGGTCGCGCAGGGGACGCTGATGCGCTCCACCATCCACCTGGTCTCGAAGGCGGACTACTGGCCCGCGGCTATCGGGATCCGCCGTGGGCGGCGGGAGGCCTGGCTGAGGTACGGGCCAAGGCGGGAGTACACCGCGGCGCAGATGTCGGCGCAGGCGCGAAAGCTCCGCGTCGCGCTCGGTGACGGAACGATGAGCCGCAAGGAGATCCACGAGCTGCTCGGCAAGGACAGCATCGTCACCAACGGCGTCAACGCCTGGCTCGACCTCGTCCGGGTGCCACCGTCGGGCACCTGGGACCGCCGCCGCGGGGACCTCTATGCAGCCGCGGAGCAGTGGCTGGGCTCACCCCCGAAGCTGGAGGAGATCGACGGCATCGAGCTGCTGGCACGGCGCTATCTCGGGGCGTTCGGCCCTGCCACGGTGGAGGAGGCCGCCAGCTGGGCGGGGCTGCACCCCACGCGCTTGGAGCCCGCCCTCGAGCGGATGAAGCTGCGCAGCTTCGAGGCGGAGGACGGCGCGGAGCTGCTGGACCTGCCGCGGGCGCCCCTCCCTGACCCCGAGACGCCCGCACCGGTTCGCTTCCTGCCGACCTGGGACGCGACGCTGCTCGCTCACGCCCGTCGCACCGGGATCCTCCCGGAGGAGCATCGTCCCAAGGTCTTCAGCGCGAGGAACCCCCAGTCGGTGCCGACCTTCCTGGTCGACGGCCGGGTCGCCGGCACGTGGCGGTACGAGAAGGGAAAGGTGAAGACGGAGCCGTTCGGCAGGATCGACGCTGCATCCCGGCGGCAGCTGCGCGACGAGGGCGAGCGCCTTGCGGCGCTGCATTCAGACTAGAGCGCGAGCGCCGGCAGCCAGGCCCGCACGGCGGCGGCGACCGCTTCAGTGTCGGCCTTCAGCCCGTGGTCCCCGCGGATCTTGACGACCTCGCGGTTGGGTCCGGGCGGCGGCATACCGAAGCGGTCGCTCTCACCCTGGACGACGAGCACCGGGAGCTCAACCGCCTCCAGCTCCGGCAGGCGGCTCTGCGGGGGCTTGTCGCCGCGGCGTGGGGGAAGCAGCGGGAACGCCAGGCAGAGCACGGCCATCGCTCCGGTCGTCTCGACGGTCCGGCAGGCGACGCGGGCCCCGAGCGAGCGCCCCCCGACGACGAGCGGCATGCTCGCCAGCTCGTTCGCTCGCAGGTGCTCGACAACCCCCACCCAAGCCGCGTCGAGCTGCTTCGCGCCGGCCGGCGAGCGGCGGCCCGCGACCCGATAGGGCTGTTCGACGAGGGCGACCGCGAATCCCTCGGCGAGTGCGGCCTCGGTCGCGGCGACGAGGTCGACCGCCTCGACCCCGCCGCCCGCCCCATGTCCGAGGACGAGGGCGCCCTTCGGAGCACCGGCCGGGTGCAGGTGCACCCGCGCGGGGCCGGAGGGGGTGTCGATCTGCGTGGGCGCCAAGCGCGGATAGATTAGGTTTTCGGGCGGGATGCGTCGGCTCCTGACAGCGTCTACCTGATCAGGCGACTGATGGCCAACCAGATGCTGATCGAGGCCGACCACATGAGCGAGCTCGCCCGTGAGAGCGTCCTGCGGATGGCCAAGGCTCACCGCTATCCGCTGGTCTCGAGCCATACCGGGACCGGCGGGGCGTGGACCCCTGGGCAGCTCAGGGAGCTCTACAGCCTCGGCGGAATGGCGGCGGCGACGTCCGACACGGCGCCTGAGCTGGCGGCGAAGATCGAGACGCTGAAGACCTACCGAAGCAAGCGCCACTACTTCGGCGTCGGGCTCGGAACGGACACGGGTGGCTTCTCGTCGCTGCCCGGACCAAGGCCCGACGCGGCTCAATCGCCCCTCGCCTATCCATTCCGCTCCTTCCGCGGCAGGGTCCTCTTCCGTCGGTCACTACGGCCTGCTGGCGGACCTGGTGGCCGACATGCAGCAGCACGGCCGCGGCGCGGCTCTCGGACCGCTCTTCCGCTCGGCCCAGGCCTACCTGCGCATGTGGAAGCTTGCGTACGCCCGATAGCTCATGCCGACGTGTTCAGCGCCACGGCGGCGCGAATCAGCGCCTTCAGCGCCTCTTCATCGATCTCGTCGCCCTCATGGAGATCGATGGCACGCCTGGTGTTGCCTTGGAGGCTGGCGTTGAAGAGGCCTGAAGGGTCCTCCAACGACGCGCCCTTGGCGAAGGTCATCTTCACGGCATTCTTGTAGGTCTCACCGGTGCAGATGATTCCGGCGTGCGACCAGACCGGTGTTCCGGGGTTCGTGGGCTTCACCCACTTCCACTCCTCGACGACCTCGGGGTCCGCTTCCCTGATGATTCCTCGCACCTTGGCGAGCGTCTCGCCCCGCCAATCACCCAGCTCCTTGATCCTCGCATCGATCAGCTGAGAGGGAGAGTCTCCTGCTGCTGCCGCTTTCTCCATGGTGCTAAGTGGAGCTAGCCGGACTCGAACCGGCGACCTCCTGGGTGCGATCCAGGCGCTCTCCCAACTGAGCTATAGCCCCGCATTGAGGTGGGACATATGTTGGCTCGCAGGGGAGCTGGCAAGCGAACCGGGGGCCAAGGATACGCTGTCTCAGCGTGAGGTTTGGACGCCGCCTGGCGCTCTTCTTCCTGCTGCTTGCGATCGTGCCCACCGCGGCGCTGATCGCCATCCTGCTGTTCGTCAGCAGCGATTCGCAGCAGGGCAAGGCCGACGCGCGGCTCGCGGCCGGCCTGCAGACGGCGGTCGCCGTCTACGGAGGCCGCACGGACGACGCCACGGCGGACGCCAAGCGCCTCGCGCGAGACCCGGAACTGGCCGCGGCGCTGAATGTCGTCGACCCATCTCGGGTTCGTGCGTTCGTCCGCAGCGCCGCGCGTGAGCCCGGCGTGATCAGGGTCGAGCTGCTCGACAACGCCGGCCGCCAGATGGCAGCTGCCGGGCCCGTCGATGCGGTGGCATTCGCCCGAGTGGGGCTGACGCAGAACGCGCGGCCCGTCGGCGCCCTCCGCCTGTCGACCACGACCGCGGACCAGTACGCTGCCGCCGTTCGTCGTCTGACCGATCGAGAGGTCGTGCTGAGCCGAGGAAACTCGACCCTGGCGTCCACGGTGACGCCGCCGCCGAGGACACTGCGGCCCGAGGAGACGGCGGACCTGACGATCGCAGGGGTCAAGTATCGCGGCCATGCGATCAGCCTCGACGCGAGGGACGGCGAGACCGTGCTCCTGCTCGGCCCGCCAAAGTCGGGGGGAGTGCTTGGGATCGGGCCTCCGGCGCTCGCCATCCTGGCCTTGTTCCTGGTCGCTGCCGTTGTCCTGGCGTGGGCACTCGCCAGGACCCTGACGGGTCTTCATCAGCGCGTCGAGACGCAGGCCGTCACCGATCCGCTGACCGGTCTATGGAATCGCCGGTACATGGCGGAGACGCTCTACCGAGAGGTGGCGCGCGCCATGCGCTTCGGGCACCCGATCTCGCTGATCATTCTCGACGTCGACGACTTCAAGCAGATCAACGACCGCCGGGGGCACATGCAGGGCGACATCGTCCTCGAGAGGGTTGCCGACGTCGTTCGGGACGCGACGCGGTCGATCGACGTGGCGGCACGCTACGGCGGCGACGAGCTCGCCCTGATCCTCGTCGAGACCGGGCGCGAGGGGGCAGGCATACTCGGCGAGCGCCTCGGCGAGCGCATGCGATCCGCGGAGGTGCCCCTCAGGGAGGGCGGATCGATGGGTGTCACGATCAGCGTCGGCGTGGCGACGATCCCGGACTCTGCCGAGGACCTCGACTCGCTGGTCGATGCCGCGGACCGGGCCTTGCTGCGAGCGAAGAGGGCTGGAAAGAACCAGATTCGTGCCGCGCCGGCGGGCCGTCGAGGCGCCGATGGGGACGAAATCCCCCGCACGCGCGGCGGCGGCCGCCGGAGCAGCGAGCGAAGGCCCTAGGCAACGGCCGTAAATTGGTCGCTTGGGTGCAGGTCCAGGCGAGGATCCAGCTATCACATGTGCGCCTCAGCACCTAAGCTTTGAACCCTCGAGGCGGTCAGACCGCGCATCATGGGAATACTCGACGACGCGATTCGCGAACACCTCGATCTGAAGCGCAGGCACGGCGCCCGCGACGCCGATCTGCGCGAAATCGAAGATGAGGCGTTCGGCTCGACCGATCGCCCGGATCCGTTCGCGGCCAACGAGCTCTTCAACGAGGTCTCCTCGACCGGTACGGCGGAGGCGGAGCGGCCCGGCACGGCCCCATCTGAGGCCCCCGGCGACCTGGGCGAGCCCGACGTGGGCGGGGAGGAGCCGACGCGGCTGGTCGAACCCGAAGCCCTTCGTCCCCCAGAGCCCGGCGGGGAGGAGGACGAGCTCCAGTCCCCGGCCGAGCCCGTCAGCCCGCCCGAGGGCCTTGGTGATGCCGAGCCGATCAGCCCGCCGGAGGGACTTGGTCCGGTCCCCGGCCAGTTCGAGCTCCCGGGGCGGGATGAGATCCCCGGGCAGGAGCGCCTCGACGAACCGCCCTCCGAGTCCCTCGAGGACCTGATCGCGGAGGAGGAGCCGTTCCCGGAGGACGCCGCCGCACCCCATTCGCCCCCGCCCGAGGACCTGGCGGAGCCTGCTGCGCCCGCCGCTCCTCCAGAGCCGGAGGAGGCCGAGCCGCCTCCCCCCGAGCCGGAGCCCGAGCCCGAGAGCTCGGTCCCCGAACCGCCTCCGCCCCCACCCTCGAGCGGCTCCGAGCCGCCGGGCAGGGCGCGTGGCAGGGTGGACGTCCCCACTCAGGAGCATCCACCGCCGGGGGAGACCGGTGGCCTGCCGCCGCTACCGCCCGAGCCGGGATTCGAGGCGGAGCCGCATGAGCCCGGCGAGGAGGCGTCATCCGGCGAGGAGCCGCTGCCGGCGGCCGAGCCGTCTGCAAAGGAGGGGGACGGCGGGGAGCCCGGCGGACCGGCGCTCTACGACTTCGAGACCGACGAGGATCCACTCGCCTCACCGGAGCCCGCGCCCGCGGATGACGATTTCGAGGCACTCGGGCCGGCGGAGGAGGAGGCGCCCTACCTCGAGGAGGAGGAGCCCTACGCCGAGGAGCCCGTCTCCGGCACCGAGCCTCCGGCCGAGGAGCCCGGGACCGAGGTCAGGCCGGCGCTCGAGGACGAGGAGGCCTACGAGGGCGGAACTCTCGATCCGGAGGAGACCTACGAGGAGGAAGAGGGGGAGGAGGGCCTCTGGTTCGAGAAGGGCCCGCCTCAGGACTTCGACTTCGAGGACGACAAGTAGTTCTTAGACGTACCCGCGGGTGCGTGACGCCTCGACCACTCGCTCGATTCCGACCAGGTAGGCGGCCTCGCGCAGCGAGATGCGCTCCTCCTTCGCCCGAGCCGAGACGTCCCGATAGGCCCTGCGCATGATCCCGCCGAGCTTGTCGTTGACCTCGCGCTCCGACCAGCGGAAGTGCTGGAGGTTCTGGACCCACTCGAAGTAGGAGCAGACGACGCCGCCCGCGTTCGCCATCACGTCCGGGATGACGTGGATGCCCTTCTCGTGCAGGATCTGGTCGGCAACCGGCGTGGTGGGGCTGTTGGCGCCCTCGATGATCATCTTGGTGTTGATCCGGTCTGCGTTGCCCTCGTGGATCATCCCGCCGAGAGCGGCCGGGATCATGACGTCGCACTCGATCGCGAGCAGGTCGTCGGGGCTGATCACCTCGACGCCGGGGAACTCCGTGAGCTTGCCTCCGTCGCGCAGGTGGGCGGCCAGGTCGTCGGCGTCGATGCCGTCGTCGCCGCGAATCGCGCCCGTTGCGTCTGAGGTCCCGATCATCCTGGCGCCGAGCTGCTGCAGGATGCGGGCGGCCCATGAGCCGACGTTGCCGTATCCCTGGAGCACGAAGGTGCTGTCCGCCGGGGTCAGCCCGATCTGCGGAGCCGCCTCCCGGAACATGTAGATGCAGCCACGGCCGGTGGCCTGCTCGCGGCCATAGGAGCCCTCAAGCGCGATCGGCTTGCCGGTGCAGATCGCCGGAGTGTGGCCGTGGAGCTTGCCGTACTCGTCCATCATCCAGGCCATCGTCTGGGCGTTGGTGCCGACGTCGGGAGCCGGGATGTCGCGCGTCGGGCCGAGGATCTTCTGGATTTTGTCCATGAACGAGCGAGTGACGGCCTGCAGCTCGGCACGGTCCAGTGTGTCGGCCGGGACGTTGATGCCGCCTTTGGCGCCACCGAACGGGATGTTGGCGACGGCGGTCTTCCAGGTCATCAGCGAGGCGAGGGCGCGAACCTCGTCGACATCAACCTCCGGGTGGTAGCGGATGCCGCCCTTGTAGGGGCCGCGCGCACCGTTGTGCTGGATCCGGTAGCCGGAGAAGGTGTGGACACGGCCGTCCGAGAGCTTCACGGGGATCTGGACGGTGACCTCTCGGTATGAGGTCCAGAAGACGGTGCGGATGTCGTCCGGGAGCTCGAGCCGCTCGACCGCCCGATCGAAGTAGAAGCGGACGATGTCGAGGTTCGACATCTCCGCGTGCGACGTAGACGTCGCCGCGGCCTCTCCCGACTCAGGTTCCTTCGGCCTGGTTGCCATCAACTCTCTGGGGCTTGCGCCAGCCTCGCCAGTCTCTCACAGCGCCATTCACGAGGTTGCGCCTGACCGTCCTACAATCGGCTTCCCACGGGGCCATAGCTCAGTTGGGAGAGCGCGTCCCTTGCACGGACGAGGTCGCCGGTTCGAGCCCGGCTGGCTCCACTCCCTGGCGACGCTGTTACGGGTCCGTCGTCCCGCGTGGTCCTGCGGCCGGCGGGCTCGTCTCGCCGCCCTCGGTGCTGTCCTCGATCACCTTCCGCTCGATCTTCTCCAGCTCGACGTCGAGCTCGCGGTCGGCGAGCATGCCGCGTAGCGCGCCCGTGATGGTCCGCGCCCACATCCGCCGCGCCACCGCCACCCCGGTGTGGCCGGCGGCATCGGATTCGTATTCGGTCCATTCGACGCAGACATTCCGGTCGCCCGCCGACGGTGCGTCATCCGGCAGCGGGGCGCCATCGCCGTAGAGGAGGATCCGAGCGCTCCAGCCGTTGGGGCACAGCTCCTGCATGCGCTCCCTGGCCTGTCGCTCCCTGACGATCATCGCGTCGCGGCGGCGCTTGACCTTGGTCAGCAACAGCACGGTCACGGTCAACAGCAGACAGGCGAGCGCGGTCGCCGCGACGATCTCGATGGACACTCCGAGGCTGCCACTCGAATGTGTCGCGGAGCCCTGGACGGCAAGGAGGTGAACCGATGGAGTCATCGCCAGATGTCTATACCCCTGATACGGCATTGCAAAGGCAAGACGACCTATTTCAGTAGAAGGCGCAGGTGCTGCCGAGCACGAAGAGCAGGGCCACGGGACAGGCGATCAGACTGATCAGCGCGGGAATCCACTGGCGCAGGATCAGCGCGCCGATGCCCGCCGCCATTCCGCCGATCGCCGCGACCGCGGCCACCGAGTCGATCGGACTCGTCCACGACGGAGGGCTGCCGCTCGTCCCGCAGCCGGGCTGAGCGAGGACGAACACGAGCGCCAGCACGCAGGTGAGGGCCGTCAGGGCGAAGGCCACGGCGGACAGCCATCGCGCGAGCTCCTCCAGGCGGGACCGTTTCGCCTGCCCCGCGGTGCCGACGTGTATCGCCAGCTTGCCGAGATGCAGAACCCTCTCCCTGATGTCGTCGGCCTGGCTTCTCTCGGCCCAGCTCTCGGAGCGGCCGATCAGCGTGCCGGTGACCGCCGCCACCAGCAGGACAACCGGCAGCATCAACAGCGGCGCCGGAGGGGGCGTCACCGCGTTTCCGTCGGTGGCCACCAGGACCACGGTGACCCCGATGCCCAGCCAGACGCCGATCACGCCGAGATTGCCGAAGATCCGCAGCCATTCGGTTCGGGGATTCGATCGCAGGCTGTAGGCGGTCGCCACTGCGCCGATCGCCAGGATCACGAATGCGTACAGCCAGGCGCGCGAGCCGTACTGATGCTGAAGAGGCTCACCGGCCCGCTCCCGCGCCAGCGACTCGCTGAGCTGCGCGTTGAAGCAGGCCGCCTCGTCCGGTTGGCAGGCCCGGGAGGGGAAGTCGGGCAGCCGCGACTCCGTGTGCGCCAGATCCACCGCGGCCAGGATCAGCACGAGGGCGCACAGCGCAAGGCAGACGAGCAGGGGGCGGGAAAGCGCGCGTAGCCGTGACCCGTGGAATATGGCGGGCAGCTCGCGCACCGCGCCCTAGTCGTCCGGCGGCGCCTTGGCGCCGGACGGTGGGGGACTCGGGGCGATCGCGCCCACCTCCTCGAAGCCGGCGCGAAGCAGCGCCGGAACCTGGGTGATCGGATCGGGCGAGTGCATGAGCACCACCCCGAGCTGACGGCTGCCGATGCGGGCGGTGGTGACGTAGCAGCGTCCGGCGGGATCGGTGAAGCCGGTCTTCAATCCGGTGACCTGAGCCTGCGGGAGGCCGGCGAGCCCGCGTTGCAGGAAGTAGTGGTTGTTGGACAGGTAGAGGTGCTTCCCCTTGATGGGAAAGCGTGGCTTCGCGTAGCGCGTCTGGGCGATCTGGGCGATCCGGGGGTTAGCCAGGTCGGCGCGCGCCAGCTCCGCGAGATCGAGCGGACAGGAGTAATTGTTCCGGTCGCGGAGCCCGTTCGGCGTAGAGAAGTGGGTGCAGGTCAGCGCCATCCATTTCGCCTGGCGATTCATCTCCTTGATGAAATGCGTCACGGTGCCGCCGTCGTGCTCGGCGAGGGCCACCGCCGCGTCGTTGGCGGAGATCATGATCAGCGCCTGCAACAGCGCCTCGAGCGGAACCTTCTTGCCGCGCGGCAGAAGCCCCGTCGCCGATCCGGGCGTGGACGCCGCCTTGGCGCTCACCCTGACGTGCTCGCCGGGCCGGTCCCGATTCGCGACCAGCAGCGCGGTCATCATCTTGGTCAGGCTCGCGATCGGGTGCTCCAGGCGCGGATGCCTCTGCCAGAGGATCTCGCCGCTCTTCACGTCGAAGAGGACCCCGGCGAGGGGCGGATGCTTGAACCGGTAGGAGACCGGCAGCGGTCCTGTCACGGGACGCAGCGCGAAGCGGGTGGCCGCCGGTAACGCGACCGTCCCGATGTCCGGTGCGGTGACGCCGGGGGCGGTCACGGAGCGCGCTCGGCCGCCGCTGGTCGAGGTCGCCCCTTGTTCGCCGGCGCGGTCCGGCCAGATCGCGACGGCGACCGCGGCCGTCCCGCCGAACAAGATCACCACCCCGACGATGATGGCGATCCGCTTAGTCATCGGGAGGGTTGCGGAGGGCGCCGATCAGGCCGGCAGCGATCATCCCGACGATCGCGAGGGAGACCGCGTAGAGACCGATCGCACCGATGTCGCCATAGGTCCTCAGCCGGAGCCCGGTGTCGACGATCACGTAGATGGTCACCGCGGCGAAGAAGCCGCAGAAAAGCAGGCCGAGCAGCAGCAGGGCGTTCCGGAGGTCGGGATCCAATTTCGCTCAGTAGACGGGTAATCGCGGCTCGGGTCGGCGTCTTCGCATCGTGTAGAGCATGGTCGCCGCCACGGCCAGCCCGAACGCGAATCCGCCCACGTGGGCGAAGTAGGCGACCCCCTGGTCGCCTCCTGAGCCGACCGCGACCTGCCCCAGCGCCGGGACGAACTGGAGGATGAACCAGATCGCAAGCAGGATCAACGCCGGGATCTCCACCAGCGTGACGAAGAAGATGATGAAGATCAGGGTCAGCACCCTCGCCCGCGGGAAGAGCAGCGCATAGGCGCCCAGCACCCCGGCGATTGCGCCACTGGCGCCGATGGTCGGGGCGGTCGAGCCCGGGTCGATCAGCGCCTGCGTATAGACCGCGATCAGCCCGGCGAGCAGGTAGAAGAGCAGGAACTTCACCCGCCCCAGCCGGTCCTCGATGTTGTTGCCGAACACCCAGAGGAACAGCATGTTCCCGGCGATGTGCAGGATGCCGCCGTGCATGAACATCGAGGTGAGCAGGGTCAGGTACCACGGCTTCTGGTCGATCTTGAACGGCCCGAGATCGTCCTGGGGATTCGCCCGGCTGCGGGCGACCGCTTCGGCGTAGTCCTGGGTGCCCGGACAGACGACACCGGCCTGGAACTGCTGGACGGAGACCTGATCGACCGCGCCGATGGCGCAGTCCCCGGCGCTGGGATGCGTGATCCGGTACGGGATCGCCCCGTATTCGAGCGAGCTCTGGTCGATCGAGCCGAAGCCGGCCTCCTTGAGCCGGTCATTCGTCGGGAAGTTGAGCTGCCAGATGAACACCAGGACGTTGACGACGATCAGCGCGACCACGACGATCGGGAACCGCGAGGTCGGGTTGTTGTCCTTCAGCGGCAGCACCGGGCGCCGCGAAGCCTAGATTCGGCGGCGGTGTTTGTGGCCGCCGGTTATGGCGAAGGGAACTATCGACCCGATCGCTGTCGTGGCGGCGGGATCTCGTCCCGAACCGCCGGCAGCTTTGCCGACTTCGGCGGCGGCAGCGCGACGGCTCCCGACTTGCGGGCGGCGACGGCGCCCCCATCGGTCCAGCGGACGGCCAGCGGCTTGTTCTGCAGCAGCGGGCCCCAGGTGGGGACGTCGAGGTTGCCCGTCTGGGGTAGGCCGTGGTCGGCCTGGAAGGCGTAGACCGCGGCCAGGGTCGAGGCCTGGAAGTAGCCGGTGACCGGCACGGTGTATCCGCCGCCGGCGAGCAGCTGCTGGGCCCAGGCGACGAAGTCGCCCTTCGATCCCACATGCAGGAACGGATAGCTCGGATATGGCGCGGTCGAGGCGGGCGAGACCGGCTGCCCGACCGCCTTCCACTGTCGCTTGCCGGCTTCCTGCCAATCCCACCAGCTGACGCCGTCGAAGCCGTGCGACATCGCCAGCGCGCGGAACCGCCGGATCTGGCCGGCCTTCGGGCGGCTGTACACCTGCCCGAGCGGGTCGATCGAGCGACCGTAGATCCGGTTCCAGACCCAGGTGTGGATGTAGCCGGTGTCGACGGTGGTCCCGATGTCCTTCCAGTAGAGCTGCGGCACGTTGTACTGGGCTCCGCCCGGGCCGAGGAAGACCGAATAGGGCAGGGCTGGGTGGTAGTCGACGTAGGGGAAGCTGGCGAGCCCGAGCGGGTAGTCCGACCCGACGAGCGACCGGAGCATCGACATGAAGTACGAGGCCTGGGGGTACTTGCCCTCGTACTGGCCCTCGACGTCGAGCACCAGGCAGTCGGCGCCGTTGGCGACCGCTCTCGCGCCCACCCGCGCCTCCTTGCCGGGCTTGGTTCCGTAGATGAACTGCCAGGCGCAGACATTCAATCCGCGCGCCTGCAGCCTGCTCACCATCGACGGGGAGAACTGCTTCCAGTAGTGCGTACCGTCCCCGGACTTGATCAGGACCGTGCCGATCTGGTGGGCGTGGGCCTTCTTCGCGATCTTCCCGAGCTTGCCGTGCGAGGAGCGGTTCAGATACCAGATCCACATGCCGTTGCCGGCCAGCGGGTTCTTGCCGGCGCTGGTATCGGTCGTCTGAGACGAGGCGCCGCCCGCGAACGGCCCCACCAAGAGGGCGACTGCGGCCGCAGCGACAGCCAGCGCAAAGGTCTTTGTGCGTAGGCGGGCACGCATGGTTTCGAGGCTACGCACCCCGAAACACGCCTCTGCAGGGAAAGGTGCGTGCCTAGGCGCTCGCGGCCGCGGGCAACTGCTCGTCCGCGTGGTATGAGGAGCGCACCAGCGGGCCCGAGGCGACTGATGCGAACCCGAGCTCGTAGGCGGCCCTCTCGAGCGCCGCGAACTCGTCGGGGTGCCAGTAGCGGTCGACCGGTAGGTGCTTCTCGGTCGGTCGGAGGTACTGGCCGACTGTGAGCACCTGCACGCCGTGGTCCCGCAGGATCGAGAACGCCTCCACCATCTCGTCGAACTCCTCGCCCAGGCCGACCATCAGCCCGGACTTGGTGACGACCTCGTCTCCGCCCATCTCCTTCGCCATCCGCAGGACTCGCGCGGAGCGCATGAACTCGGAGCCCCGGCGGGCCATCGGGTAGAGCCGTGGCACGGTCTCGACGTTGTGGTTGAAGACATCGGGACGCTCGGCGATCACCTTCGCCAGCGGCATCTCCTGTCCGCGGAAGTCAGGCGTCAGCACCTCGACCTTGCAGCCCGGCGCCATCCGCCTGATCGAGCGGATCACGCCGACGAAGGCGCTCGCCCCGTAGTCGGGCAGGTCGTCGCGGTCGACCGAGGTGATCACGGCGTGGCTGAGGCCCATCCGCTTCACCTGGTTCGCGACGCGAAGAGGCTCGAGGGGGTCGTTCCAGGTGGGCTTGCCCGTCTGTACGTTGCAGAAGCCGCAGCGCCGGGTGCAGACGTCGCCGAGGATCATGAAGGTGGCCGTGCCGCGCTCCCAGCACTCGCCGACGTTGGGGCAATTGGCCTCCTGGCAGACGGTATGCAGGTTGTCGGCGTCGATCGCCTTCTGCAGCCGCCGGTAGGTGGGGCCGCCCGGCGCCGGCACCTTGAGCCAGGGCGGCTTGCGGGAGCGGAAGGGGACCTTGCCGTCGGAATCCGCCGCCACGCCTCCCGGATTGGAACGCGAGCGGGTTACGTGAACGCGATCGGCTATCGAGTCGGTGGCCATCGCTCCTACCGTACCGGGGCCGGCCCGCCGAGCAGCTCGGTCAGCGCCTCGGGATCGGTCGATACCGGCACCCGCCCATAGATCTCGCCGAAGCGCTCGGCGACCAAGTCCATGTATGCGTCCATGTCCTGCTCTGAGCCCACTTCTCGGCAAAGGGAGGTCATCCGAACCCCCTCGAGACCGCACGGCACGACCCACTCGAAGGGCTGCAGATCGTTGTTGACGTTGACGGCGAATCCGTGTGTGGTCACCCCGCGGCTGACGTGCACTCCGATGGAGCCGACCTTTCGCCCCTCCGGCGGCCCTCCGCCGACCCAGACGCCGGTCAGCCCGTCGATCACCTCCGCGTCGACTGCGTATGCGGCCAGCGAGCCGATCATCAGCCGCTCGAGGCGTCTGACGTATTCGTGGACGTTGTCGCCGTAGGCCTTCAGCGAGACGATCGGATAGCCCACCAGCTGTCCGGGGCCGTGATAGGTGACGGCGCCGCCGCGGTCCGTCTCGCAGACCTCGATCCCCTGCATCCGGTACCAGTCCTCGCCCATCGCGAGCTCACCAGGCTGGGTGCGGCGGCCCTTCGTGTAGACGGGCTGGTGCTCGAGCAGCAGCAGGACGTCCGGGATCCGATCTGCCTGCCGGGCGGCCTCGATCCGCTCCTGCAAGCGCCGCGCGTCCTCATAGGAAAGCACTCCGCAGCGCACGGCCAGCACCTCGTCCACACGGCAATTGTCACATGCGGAGAGGGGCGGCTCCGCCGGCCGCCCCTCTCGGTTGCCCGCGTGGTGGGTGCCTCAGGCGTCGGCGCCTGCGACGGCCGGCCGCTCCAGGGGCCTTCCGCGCCGGTCGTTCCGCCTCGGTCCCACCCTCGGCAGCCATTCCAGCCAGCTCGGCAGGTACCAGTTCCAGTCGCCGAGCATCTTCATCGCTGATGGGAGCAGCACGCCGCGGACGATCGTCGCGTCGATCAGCACCGCGCTCGCCAGCCCAATGCCGAACTCCTTGAAGATCACCGACGAGAGCGTCGCGAAGATCCCGAACACGGCGACCATCACGAATGCAGCGGCGGTGATCACCGATGCGGTCGACTTGATCCCGTGCGCGACCGCGTCCGCCGTCGAATCCCCGTTGTCGTAGGCCTCGCGGATCCGGGTGAGGATGAACACGTGGTAGTCCATCGAGAGCCCGAAGAGGATCACGAACATGAACATCGGCAGCCAGGAGAGCACCGAGCCGGTCGCCTTGAAGTTCAGGGCCGATTCGAGGTGCCCGTCCTGGAAGATCCAGGTGACGATGCCGTAGGCGGCCGAGACCGAGAGCAGGTTGAGCAGGATCGCCTTGATCGGGATCACGATCGAGCGGAACGTCACCATGAGCAGCAGGAACGCCATCGCGAGGACGAACCCGAAGACGATGGGCAGCCGTGAGTCCATCAGGCTGTTGAAGTCCTCTGACTGCGCCGTCTGACCCGTCACGCCGACGGTCACGCCATTGACGGACCCGACTGTCCTCGGGATCAGATCGCTGCGCAGCTTCTTGAGCGCCGCGATCGAGGCGTTGTCGTTGCCGTCGCCCTCGACCGGGATCGAGAGCACGGCGACCGTGTGGTCAGGGCTGAAGTCGGCGGTGATCGGGGCGCCGAAGTGCTTCGCGTCGGCGGCCGCCTGATCGCGCAGGTCGACCATTCCGCGCTGCACCTCGGGTGAGCGGACGTCGTTGGCCTGCACCACGACCTCAGCCGGCACCTGGCCGCCGGGGAAAGCGGCCTGCATCCGGTTGTAGGTCTTGATCACCTCGAGGTTCTGCGGCAGCGCGTCTACGCCCGGCACCGCGGTCTTGATGTTGAGCGCCGGCAGCGCCAGGAAGAGGAGCAGCGCGGTCGCCAGCCCGGCCGAGATCGCAGGGCGGCGCAGCACCCGGTCGAGCAGGGCGCTCCACATCCTCGGCTCCCGACCCGCCCTCTCCTCGGGACTTGGCAGGAAGGGGATCCGGGCCTTGTTGACCCTGTCCCCCAGCTTGGAGAGCACCGCGGGCAGGACCGTGACCGAGCCGAGCATCGCGATCGCCACGACCAGGATGGTCCCGGTGGCAAACGACCTGAACGTCGGGTCGCCGGCGAGGTACATGCCCGACATCGCGATCAGCACCGTCAGCCCGCTGATCAGGATGGCGCGCCCCGAGGTCGCGGCTGCGGCTTCCAGCGAGGCGCTCTCGCTGAGTCCCTTCGCGCGCTCCTCGCGTTCCCGCCGCAGGTAGAACATCGAGTAGTCCACCCCGACCGCCAGCCCGATCAGCAGGACGACGGACGAGATCGACTCGTCCACGGGCCAGATCTGGCTGACCGGCGCAATCAGGCCGATCGCCGCCAGCACGGCGGTGATGGCCAGCAGGAGCGGGACACCTGCGGCGACCAGGGCACCGAACGCGAGCACCAGGATGATCAGGGTGATCGGCAGCGAGGTGATCTCGGCGCGCTTGAAGTCGTTCTCGAAGCTCGCAGAGAGCTCCTTGTTGGCACTCGCCTGGCCGAACTCCTCGATCCGATAGCCCGCCTGCCGGGCGTCGAGGCGGTGAACCGTGCTCAGCGTCGACGCGACTACGTCTTCGGTGTGATTGTCCGACCCGGGCAGCTCGAAGCGGATCAGGGCCGAGTGGCCGTCCTTCGAGATCTGCCCCTCGTTGCCGGGAGCGTACGGACCCTCGATGTTGCGCACGTGCCGGTTCTTGGCGAGGGCCGCCTCGGTCTCCTTCACGGTCGCCCGGAAGCCCGGATTCGCCGCGGAGACGCCGTCTTGGCTCTGAACGAGGACGGTTTCCTGGGCCTTGTCCGGGAATGCGTCATCGATCGCCTTGTCGACCCGGCCCGATTCGCCGACGTTCGACTGGTTGTTTCCCAGCGTCTTGGTGCCAACCGATCCGCCGACGAACGTCGCGGCGATCACGAAGGCGAGCCAGCCGAGGATCGCCGTCTTGCGGTGGGCGGCGCTCCAGCGACCGGCGCGAGCGGCGAGGTTCTTGCTCCTGTTCAAGATGGTCCCCTTCCGTGGGTCGTGACGAGGGCTTCCAAGTTCCGCACCAGCTTGCCTTCGATCGGCTGCGCCGTCTATGGGGAATGTCACCCAATCGACCCTGAGTCCCCCGGTGCCGGGTCAGGGTCGCCCGGCCTCAGCCGGACGCTCCGGCCGCCGGGGCGCCCGCCTGACCCGGCGGCCAGAACGGCCATTCCTCGAAGTGGAAGCAGAGACCCCGCTCGTCCAGGCGCACGATCCAGAGATCGCGGTACTCCTTGTCCTTCGGCGCCCCGTAACGGACCTCGACCCAGACGACGCCCGTGTCTCCCTCGACAGCGACGATCGCGCTGCTCATCTCGAACTCCTCATCTGGCCCGAGTCGCTCTCCCTCCCACATCTCGCCGATCGCATTGAGGCCGCGATGCGGGTTCTCGTAGGGAGCCGTCGAGTAGGTGGCGTCCTCGGCGAATAGGCCGGCAAGCCCATCTGTGCCAGGCGAGCGCCAGGCGCGCTCGTATCCCGCGATCCAGCCGGTCAGCTGCGCGCGATCCATGCGATCGCGGACGCTATCTAGAGGGCGAGCCCCAGCGGTTCCTCGAGCAGCTGCCGCACCCGGGCCAGGAACTGGGCTCCGTCGGCGCCGTAGAGGATGCGGTGATCGCAGGCGAGCGTGACGCCCATCAGCTGGCGCGCCTCGATCTCGCCGGAGTCGAGCACGACGGGCTTCGCCTTGAGCTCGCCGACGGCGAGGATGCCGGCCTGGGGTGTGTTGATCACCGCGCTGAAGTTGGAGATCCCGTACATGCCGAGGTTGGAGACGGTGAACGTCCCGCCCGAGAGCTCGGGCGGGGTGATCGAGCCATCGCGGACGCGGGAGGCAAGCGCGCGGGACTCGGCCGAGATCTGGCGCAGCCCCTTGAGGTCGGCGTCGAAGACGGTGGGGACGACCAACGCGTCCTGGGCGGCGACCGCGACGCCGACGTTGATCCGCGAGTAGAGCTCGATCCGCCCGTCGCGATAGGCGCCGTTGGCGCGCGGGAACTCGCGCAGCGCGAGCGCGCACGCCTTGACGATCATGTCATTGAAGGTCGGGACGGCCTCGCCCTCCTTCGCCATCGCCTTGAGCCTCTTGCGGCCGTCCACGGCGGCCGTCAGGTCGAACTCGGCCTGGAGATAGAAGTGAGGCGCCGTCGCCTTGGACTCGGCCATCCGGCGAGCCACCGTCTGCTGCAGCTTGGTGAGCTCGACGACCTGAACCTGTCCCTTGGCGGTCTCCGGCTTCTCGGCCACGCCGGGAGTGGGCCCGGCGGGAGCCGCGGCTGGAGCCGGCGCAGCGGGAGCGGGAGCGGCCAGGCCGGAAGCCAGAGCGCGCTCGACGTCAGCCTTGACGATCCGCCCGCCTGGGCCCGAGCCGGAGAGCCCGTGCAGATCAAGCCCCCGGTCGCGAGCGATCCGCTTGGCGATGGGAGAGGCCTTGACGCGCCCGTCGCCACCAACTGCGGCTGGAGAAGGGGGTGCCGCCGCCGCGGTCGACGGTGCTGGCGTAGCAGAAGCTGCCGGGGTGGCAGCGGGGGCGGGACCGGGGGCGGTGACCGGGGACGTTGCGCCATCCGAACCGTTGGCGCCCTGCTCTTCTGTGGATGGTGCGTGTCCCCGGGCGGCGGCCCCGGTCCCGCCCCCGGAACCCTCGACGACCTCAGAAGCATCCCCAACCCGCGCAATCGGATCCCCGACCGGCAGCGTGTCGCCCTCCTGCGCGAGGATCTCGACCACGGTCCCGGCGGTATCCGCCTCGTAGACCATGTTCGCCTTGTCGGTCTCGATCTCGACCAGCTCATCGCCGACCTCCACCGAGTCGCCGACTCCCTTCAGCCAGCGCAGCACCGTCCCCTCCTCCATGGAGTCGGACAGCCGCGGCATCACGATGTCGACCATCAGCGGCTTCCCTCGACCGCCTGGAGCGCCGCGCTGACGACGTTCTCCGCGTGCGGGATCGCCGCCTGCTCCATCCGCTTCGAGTAGGGCATGTGCACGTCTGCGCCGGTGACGCGCTCGATCGGCGCATCCAGATAGTCGAACGCCTGCCCCTGGATCAGGGCGGCGAGGTTGGCGCCGACGCCGCCGTGCGGCCAGCCCTCCTCGACGATCACGGCGCGGTTCGTCTTCCGCACCGACTCGAGGATCGTGTCGAGATCCAACGGGCGGAGCGTGCGCGGGTCGATCACTTCCGCCTCGATGCCGTGTTCCTCGGACAGGGTCTTGGCCGCCTGCTGCGCGACCTCCACCATCCTCAGGATGCCGACGATAGTGACGTCGGAGCCCTCGCGGCGGATGGCGGCCTCGCCGAAGTCGACGACGCCCTCGCCGTTCTCCGGAACCTCTCCACGCAGCCCGTACAGCGTTTCGTGCTCGATGAAGATCACCGGGTTGTCATCGCGGATCGCCGCCTTCAGCAGGCCCTTACCGTCCGCCGGGGTCGACGGACAGGCGACGAGCAGGCCCGGGATCTGCAGGAACATCGCCTCGAAGCTGTGGGAGTGAGTCGGGCCGAGCTGGTGTCCGCCGCCGCCGGGCATCCGGATCACCACCGGCACGCTCACCTGGCCGCCGAACATGTAGGGGATCGCGGCTGCGTGGTTGACGATCTGATCCATCGCCAGCAGCGCGAAGTTGACGGTCATGATCTCGACGATCGGCCGGATGCCGCCCATCGCGGCGCCGACCCCCATCCCCACGATCGAGTTCTCGGAAATCGGCGTGTCGCGGACCCTCTTCTCTCCGAACTCGTCGAGCAGGCCCTCGGTCACCTTGAACGAGCCCTGAAAGACCGCCACGTCCTCGCCCATCACGAAGACGTCCTCGTCCCGGCGCATCTCCTCCGCCATGGCGTCGCGCAGCGCCTCGCGCATCCGCATCGTCGCCATCAGTGCACGTCCTCCGGCCGAGTGTCCGGTTGGTCGCCTTCGGCCTCCCGCAGCTCCTCGTCCTCCGCGTACTCCGCGCCGCGCTCGGCGAGCTGACGAGCCCGCTCACTCGCACCGCGTTCCTCCTCGGCCGCGTGCGAGTCGGGCGAGCGCTCATCGACGCCGTACCAGCCGGGGACCTGGTCCCCGTAGACGTAGAGGTGGTCGTAGAGCGAGTCGAGCGGCGGCTCCGGCGAGTCGTCCGCGAACTCCACCGCGGCGACCACCGTCTTGTCGGCCTCGTCACGGATCGCCTGCACGTCCTCCTTGCTCAGGACCTTCTCCTTGATCAGGCGGCCCGCGAACGACTCGATCGGGTCCTTGCGCTCCCACTCCTCGACCTCTTCCTTCTCCCTGTAGACCTCGGGATCGGCTGCGGAGTGACCGCGGTAGCGGTAGGTGAACGCCTCGATCAGCGTCGGCTTTCGACCCTCCCGCGCCAGGCGGATGTGCTCGGCGACCGTCTCCCGAACGGCCAGCACGTCCATCCCGTCGACCCGGACACCCGGGATGCCCATCCCCTCCGCCTTGTGGGATAGATCGGGGACCGCCGAGTGGCGCTCCAGCGCCGTGCCCATCCCGTAGAGGTTGTTCTCGACCAGGAAGACGACCGGCAGGCTCCAGAGCGCCGCCAGGTTCATCGTCTCTCCGAAGTTGCCGGTGTTGGATGCTCCGTCGCCGAACATGCAGACGGTGACCTCGTCCGTCCCCCGATAGTCGGAGGAGAGCCCGAGCCCAGCGGCCAGCGGGAGGTTGCCGCCGACGATTCCGTAGCCGCCCATGAAGCGGCGCTCGGCGTCGAAGATGTGCATGGAGCCGCCGCGCCCGCCGGAGGTGCCGTCGACCCGGCCGAAGAGCTCCGCCATCACCCGCTTCGGGTCGGTGCCGCGGGCGATCGCGTGACCGTGGGTCCGGTAGGTGCCGATCAGGTAGTCGTCGTCGCGCATCACCGACGTGGTGCCAACGATCGTCGCCTCCTCCCCGATTGCCAGGTGCAGGAAGCCTCCGGCCTTGGCGCGCTGGTACTGGCGGCCGGCCTCCTCCTCGAAGCGCCGGATCAGCGCCATCTGGCTGAGCAGCTCGCGGGATGTCGCCTTGTCGGGAAGCTTCGGCTTGGCGGGCGTCCTGCCCTTGCCATCGGACGATCCGGCCGTCCTCCGCCTCGTCTTGGTCTTGCTCTCGGCCACGATCTCAGGCTACTCCCGCCGTAAAGCGGTCACCGCCTCTTTCTGGCTACGGAGGCGGCCTCCACCGCCTCCTCCAGCCTGTCGTCGCCCCAGAAGAGCCGATCGCCCAGGGCGATGGTCGGGATCCCCTCCACGCCCAGCGCGATCGCCTCGTTGGTCGCCGCGCGGAGCCTGTCCTTGACGGATTTCGTCTCGATCCCCTTCAGAACCGCACTCGGATGGAGCTCGCATGCGGCGGCCGCGACCAGCACATTGTCGACGTCGCTCATGTCGCGTCCGGCGGCGAAGACCTGCCGGAAGCAGGCGAGCGTGAAGGAGACGACCCGACCGGACTCCTTGGCGTAGATCGCGGCGCGTATGGGGTTGAGGCTGTAGCTCTCGACGGGCCAGCCCTTCGGGTAGACGACCTCCGGAAGGCCGCGCTCGGTGGCCCGGCGCTGGACCTCCGCCAGGTGCTCCGGATCCGGCCCCTCCGGTGGAATCGACCACGGCCTCCGGCCCGTCGTCTGCAGCAGGTGCCCAAAGGAGATCGGTTGCCACTCCGGCTGCTCGAGCTCCGCCTCGGCGAACAGTCCGCTGATCCGCTCCGCCGCCAGATACGAGTAGGGCGAGCTGAAGTCGTAGTAAAAGGTCGCCGCGCTCACCGTGCGTCAGGACTCCTCATTCCGCTGACCATGTAGTAGAGGGCCATCGCCCCGATGATCACCAGGACGATCGCCGGGCTGATGAATGCGACCGCAAGGGCCACCAGATAGAACGGGATTCCGAGGTGGAAGGAGCGCGTCAGGCTACGGACCTCCTCATCGCTCAGCTCGACGCCGAGCTCCTCCCGGTGCCGCGTGATGTATTCCCACATCGAGCCGAAGGCGAGGGCCATCAGCACGAACGCGCCGGCGTAGACCGCCGCGGCTACGTGTTCGTCGGCGCCCGATTTGAGGTGCTCCGCCATCAACGCGGTGGAGAACGGGATCAGTACCACCGACATCAGCACGAGCAGGTTGAAGTAGAGGAGGGTGCGATTCGCGCGCTGCAGGTGATCGATCACGCCGTGGTGGTTCACCCAGATGATCCCGATCACCCAGAAGCTGACGAAGAAGGAGGCGAAGGAGGCCCACTCCTCCTTGAGCTGGTGCCAGAGGTTCTCGCCGCCGGGAACGTTGATCTCGAGCACCAACAGCGTGATCGCAACGGCGAAGACCCCGTCACTGAAGGCCTCCAGTCGGTTCTTCGTCATCGACTAAGCGTGGATGGCCCAGCCGTCGACGGCCCGGGCGCCGTCGAGGATCGCCTCCGACATCGTCGGATGCGGGTGGATGATCCGCTGGAGCTCCGTATAGCCGCCCTCGAGCGCCATCACGTTGCAGATCTCGCTGATCATGTCGCAGGCGATGTTGCCGACGATGTGCGCGCCGAGGATCTCGCCGTACTCGGGGTCGCCGACGATCTTCACGAGGCCGGCGCGGTCGTCGTAGACGACGGAGGCGCCCGCGCCGCCCAGCTTGAACTTGCCCACCTTGATCTGGCGCCCGGCCTCCTTGGCCTGCTCCTCGGTCATGCCGACACTCGCCACCTGGGGGTGGGTGAAGGTCGCGCCGGGGACGAGGTCGATGTTGACCGGCTCGGTCTCGTGGCCGGCGGCGGTCTCGACGGCGACGACACCCTCCTCCTCGGCCTTGTGGGCGAGGGCGGGGCCACGGACGAGGTCGCCGATTGCGAAGACGCCGTCGGCTGAGGTCCGCTGGTACTCGTCGACCTCGATCTGTCCTCGCTCATTTGTCTTGACGCCCGCGGCGTCGAGGTTGAGCGGATCGGTGTCGGGCCTGCGGCCGCCGGCGATCACCAGGTAGTCCGCCTTGATCTCCTGCTCACCGGCCTTGACCTTGACGCCGGTCTTCTGCTCCTCGACGGACTCGACCTTGGTCTGGGTCAGCACCTCCATTCCGTCCTTCTTGAACTGGCGCTCGACCACACGGGCCATGTCCTTGTCCTCGAGCGGCAGGATCTGGTCGAGCATCTCGATCAGGGTCACCTCAACCCCCATGCGGGAGTAGGCGGAGGCGATCTCGGAGCCCGACGCGCCGGCGCCGGCGATCACCAGCGACTTCGGCATCTGCTCGAGCGAATAGGCGCCCCAGGTGTCGATCACCCGGTCGGAGAAGTCGACGCCCGGAATCGGCATAGCCACCGAGCCGGTGGCGAGCACGATCGCCCCGGCCTGGTGCTCGTCATCGCCCACCTTGACCTTGCCGCTGCCCGCGAGAGAGGCCTCACCCTTCAGGAACTCGGCCTTGTTCTTCTTCCAGAGGAACTGGACGCCGTCCTCGAGCGTCTTCGAGACCTTCGTCCGGCGCTCCTGGAGCGCCTTCCAGTCGATCGAGGTGTTGCCGGCCTTGATGCCGAGCTCGGCGCCATCGGCCGAGACGGAGTGGAAGATCTCGGCGGTGTGGAGCACGGTCTTCGCCGGGATGCACGCGTAGTTGAGGCAGCGACCGCCTGCCTTGTCGCGCTCGACTACAGCGGTTTTCTGCCCGAGCTGGGCTGCCCTGATCGCGGCCACGTATCCCCCCGGCCCGCCTCCGATCACGATCACGTCGTACTCGGCCATCGGGGATCGACTCTATCGGAGCGTTTGATCCGGCTTCCCGATCAAACGGGTCGCGCTGTCGCGCTCCCTCACCTCTCGGGGCCGCTTGGCATCTGGATCCGGGCCATCGCGCGGACCATGAAGTAGAAGAGCGCGCCCGAGCCGAGCAGCAGGAGCGTCGTGCCGACGGCTTGGAGGACGGAGTTGACCACCACCAAGCCGAAAGCGCTCGCGAGCATCATCAGAAGGAGCACAGTCTGGAAGCCGAGCACGGCCCAATAGCGGGCCCGCCACATTCCCACCGCCATCGCCCAGAGGACGACCGCGAACAGGATCAGCGGCGCGGGGCGGGTCGCCCCCTCGCCGGTGCTCACACCGGCCAGCGAGAGGACGCCCTGGACGGTGATCGCGATCGCGAGCACGCTCGAGACGACGGCTCCGATCGTGACGGCCCTGGGGCGCTCGCCCCGCTCGAGCGGTTCCAGCTTCGCCCGGGCTTCGGCGTTGCGCTCCTCATACCGGCGAGCCATCTTCTCCTGGAAGGTCTCGGTCTCAGGCGCCTCAGCCGTCGTTGCGGTCGCGCCGTCGCCGTTTGGCGCTGCGACCCGCTCGGCCGACCGGCGCTTTCGCTTTTGGCGCTCGCCCCGCTTCCGCTCGCGGTCGCTCATCGCCCTTCGGCTCGCGCCGCCGGGTCGACCAGGTCGAACAGGGCCGTCGCCGCGGCTCGCGGAGTCTCGGCATCGCGGATCGCCCTGACCACACAGAGTCGCTCGGCCCCCGCCGAGACGGCCTGTTGGGCGTTGCCGGTGTCGATTCCCCCGATTGCGTACCAGGGGCGCTTGGCGATCTCGGCCGCGTCGCGGATCAGCTCGAGCCCGGTCGCCGGCCGTCCCTGCTTGGTGGGCGTCTCCCAGATCGGGCCGACGCTGATGTAGTCGACGGGAAGGCTCGCGGCCGCCTCGATCTGCTCGCGGCTGTGGGTCGAGAGGCCGATGATCGCGGCGGGACCCATGATCCGGCGTGCCTCGGCGGGGTCGATGTCGTCCTGTCCGACATGGACCCCGTCGGCACGCAGCTCAAGCGCGAGATGGGGATCGTCGTTGACGATGAAGAGCGCGCTGTAGGTGTTGGCCAGCCGGCGGAAGGTGTGACCTGAGCGCTCGATGGCGTTGCGGGGGTTCTCGCGATCCCGCAGCTCGATGATCCCGGCGCCGCCGCTCATCGCCGCGTTCAGCATCGCCTCCGGGTCCCGGCCGTGTGGGCGCGCGTCGCAGACGAAGTAGAGGCGCGCCCATTGCAGCCGCTGACGCCGCAGCGCCCCGATTGCCTCGGGCGGTGCTAGGTGAGTCGGGCCGGGTGCGCCGTTGGTCACTGCACAAGCAAGGGTACGATGAACGTGTAACGGGAGCCCACCAAAGGGCTGAGAGGGCGGCTGAAGCGCCGCCGACCGTCCGAACCTGATCCGGGTAATGCCGGCGAAGGGAGGTCTGGTGAAAGACGACAAGAACAACGGCTACGACTCGATCTTGGTCGGCGGCGGCGTGATCGGGCTGGCCTCGGCCTGGCGCGCGGCGAGGCAAGGAGCACGCGTCTGCGTGCTCGAACGCGAGCGCCCGGCGGCGGGTGCGACGGGAGTGGCGGCGGGGATGCTCGCGCCGGCGGGTGAGGCGTCCTGGGGCGAGGAGGCGCTGCTGTCGCTCAACCTGGAGTCCCTGCGCGGGTGGCCGGCCTTCGCGCGGGAGCTGGAGGGTGAGTCGGAGATGGAGATCGGCTTCGTCACCCACGGCGCGCTGCACGTGGCCCTCGACCGCGACGAGGCGGAGGCGCTGCGTCGGCGCTACGAGCTCCATCGCAAGCTCGGCTTGGAGTCCGAGTGGCTGCCCGGCCGGGCCTGCCGGAAGCTCGAACCGGGACTGGCCCCCACGGTCAGCGGTGGCGCCCACGTTCCCGGCGAGGCCAGCGTCGATCCGAGACGCGTGGTGGCGGCTCTGCTCGGCGCCCTCGACCGTCGCAGCGTCGACGTCCATGCCGGCGCGGAGGTGGTGGCGGCTGAGCAGCGGAATGGCCTCTGGCGGGTCGATACGGCGGATGGCCGCAGCTTCGGCGCGCGCGCGCTGATCCTGGCCGCGGGCTGCTGGTCGGGAGGCGCCGAGTGGATCCCTCTGGAGGCCCGGCCGCCGGTCCGCCCGGTGAAGGGTGAGATCGTCACCTTGCGCGGCTCGGCCGATCAGCCCGCTTGCGAGCGAATCGTCGCCGGCGAGCGGGTCTACATGGTGCCGCGCGCGGACGGCAGGCTGATCGTCGGCGCGACCGTCGAGGAGCGCGGCTTCGACACCACGGTGACCGCCGGAGGCGTCCACGAGCTGCTCCGCGAGGCGTACAGGCTGATCCCGGAGATCGCCGAGCTCGAGCTGGTCGAGACGACAGCCGGCCTGCGCCCGGGCACACCCGACAACGCTCCCCTGATCGGCTCGAGCGCGACAGACGGGCTGCTGATCGCCACCGGGCACTTCCGCAACGGGGTCCTGCAGGCTCCGCTGACCGCCGCCTGCATCGCGGCGTTGCTCGCCGGCGAGGAGCCGCCGTTCGACATTGGTCCGTTCTCGCCGCGGCGGTTCGCCGGGCGATCGGCCGAGGCCGCCGTGGAGGTCGCGTGAACGTCGAGCTGAACGGAGAGCCGGTGGCACTGCCCGACGACGCCACGGTCGCGATCGCGATCGAGGCCTCGGGAGCGCCAACCGAGCAGCGGGGCGTGGCTGTCGCGGTCGAGGGGGAGGTCGTTCCCAGGAGCGAGTGGAGCCGGACGCAGCTCGCGGAGGGCCAGAGGATCGAGGTGCTTGCCGCCATCCAGGGCGGCGCGGATGACGGCTTCGAGCTCGGGAGCCGGAGCTGGGGCTCGCGGCTGATCGTCGGCACCGGCGGCTTCCGCTCGCTCGAGCAGATGGAGGAGGCCCTGATCGCCTCGGGCACCGAGATCGTCACCGTGGCGCTGCGGCGGGTCGACCCTGAGGCCGAGGGGTCGGTGCTCGACCTGATTCGCCGCCTCGGCCTGTTCGCGCTTCCCAATACGGCCGGCTGCTACACGGCACGGGATGCAGTCCGGACGGCCAAGCTGGCGCGCGAGGCATTCGAGACCGACTGGGTGAAGCTCGAGGTGATCGGGGACGACCGGACCCTGCTGCCGGACGCGGTCGAGCTGATCGAGGCCGCCGAGACCCTGGTGGACGAGGGCTTCACGGTGCTGCCCTACACCAATGACGATCCGATCCTCGCTCGCCGGCTCGAGGAGGCAGGCTGCGCCGCCGTGATGCCGCTCGGGTCGCCGATCGGCTCTGGGATGGGGATTCGCAACCCCTACAACGTGCGGATCATCGCCGAGCGTGCGAGCGTCCCGGTGATCCTCGATGCGGGGATCGGCACGGCGTCGGATGCCGCACTGGCCATGGAGCTCGGCTGCGACGGCGTGCTCCTGGCCAGCTCAGTCTCCAGGGCCGAGGACCCGGCGGGCATGGCGGCGGCGATGCGCTCGGCTGTGGAGGCCGGCTGGGCCGCCCGGCAGGCCGGGAGGATTCCGCGCCGGCTGCACGCGGAGGCGTCGACGCCGCTCGAGGGTCAGCCGGACCTGTCCTAGCTGCGGCGGCGGCCGACGAGCCGGTCGATGCCCTCGCCGACCGAGCCGAACACCCAGCCCACGCCATGGGTGACGCGGTTGAGCAGCGAGTCATCGAGCGGGGCGGCAGCCCGCTCGGGGTCGGTGCCGAGCTCGACCGCCGCCTCCCGGACCGCTCCCAACTCCGCCTCGAGCCGGCTTGCCCATTCCTCACAGAAGCCGGCGAGATCGCGGTCCTGCCGCGAGCGGGCCAGCTCGGCGAGCTGCCGAAGCAGCGTCGTGATGTGCTCGATGTCGAGTACGGCGAAGCGGATCACCATGCCGGTGTCGCCACCCCGGTCGGCGAAGGCAGCCCGCACATCTGCGATCCGCGCGCCCACTCCCTGCGCCGCCGGCCCTCCGTGCAGCCCGTAGGCGGCGGTGCGGGGGCCCAATGCCTCCAGCAGCCGCTCGGTTTCATCCACGCCGCGGAACAGGCTCTCACCGACCGGCGTGCCCTCCAAGGCGGGCGCCAGGCGGCCCCAGCGGCGAATCAGCTGGCGCGCGGACGCGTACAGCTCGCGATAGGCGCGGTGCTCGGCGGGGTGGAGTCTCGTCGTGTCGTCGGTCATGGCCCTGGAGTGTGACTGAGCCGAGGCCGGCTCACGAAAGGGTTCGCTCCGCCGTTGAATCGCCGTAGACGAGCGATCGGTATGCGAACATACGTTCGATGCGCTGGGACTCACAGAAAGTCGACAGAGAGAAGGGAAGGAGCCTGCCCGGCCTGGACGTCGAGCGTGTCCGCACCTTCGACGCTCCGGAGGCCCTCGGCATCAACTTCCACGAGGTGCGCGCGAAGTCCGCGCTCAACAAGGTGCCCGGCGACTACCTGCCGTTCAACTACACGGTCAACGCGTTCCGGGGTTGCGCGCATGCCTGTATCTACTGCCTAGGGGGCGATACACCCATCCTCATGGGGGACGGACGGAGCAAAGCGGCTGGCCGAAGTCCAAGTCGGAGACGTCATCTACGGAACGATCCGCCGGACGGCAAATACCGGCACTACGAAGTAAACGTGGTCCTGGCGCACTGGCAGACTACGAAGGAGGCTTATCGGATCACCCTGAAGACGGGACGCAGCTCGTAGCGAGTGGAGATCACCGATTCTGGACACGACGGGGGAAATGGAAACACGTCACCGGGGCCGAGCAGGGTCGCAATCGGCGTCCACACCTGACGCCGAATGACGATTTGGCGGGAACCGGCAAATTCGCAGCAATGGCACCCGCATGAATCAATGCGACTACAGGCAGGGATATCTGTGTGGGATGGTGCGAGGCGATGGGCACCTCGGGCATTCCGGATGTCCGACCTAGGCGCGCCGCAGCGGAGACGTCCATCGTTTCCGGCTCGCGCTGACCGATCTGGAAGCCCTGCGTCGGACGAAGTCCTATCTGGACGACGTCGACGTTGCGACTCAGGATTTTCAATTTCATGCCGCGACCGCCGACCATCGCGGATCACGGCGATCCGGACGTCCGCGCGGGGAAGTGTGGGAGCGATCACCGATCTAATCGGCTGGCCCCGCTGCCCGTGCGCTGACTGGGTCAGAGGCTTCCTGGCCGGGATTTATGACGCAGAGGGCAGCTTCAGTCAGCGGCCTTCGCATCGCCAACACCGACCCCGAGATCATCGACTGGATTGCGTATTGCCTCCGGCGCCTCGGGTTCGCCTATGTGCTGGAGCGGCCAACAATCCAAATGGACTCACATATGTCCGCCTTACTGGGGGGCTGAAGAACAGGCTCCGGTTCTGTCAGTCGGTGAATCCGGCGATCAGTCGCAAGCGCTCGATCCAAGGCATCGCCTTGAAATCCGATGCCGACCTCCGAGTAGCTTCGATCGAGCCACTTGGCAAGCGGCTGCGGATGTTCGACATCACCACTGGCACGGGCGACTTCATCGCGAACGGTGTGGTCAGTCACAACTGCTTCGCCCGCAACACCCACACCTACCTGGACCTAGACGCCGGCCGAGACTTCGAGCGCGAGATCGTCGTCAAGGTCAATGTCCCGGAGCTGCTCAAGGCCGAGCTCGCGAAGCCAAGCTGGAAGCGCGAGTTGGTCGCCTTCGGGACCAACACCGATCCGTACCAGTGGGCTGAGGGGACGCTACGAGCTGATGCCCCCGATGATCGAGGCGCTTCGGGATTCCGAGACGCCCACCTCGATCCTGACGAAATCGTCGCTCGTCCTTCGAGATCTCGACCTCTACCTCGAGCTGGCCGAGATCGCCGACGTCAGCGTCAACTTCTCGGTTCCGACACTCGACGAGAAGATCTGGCGGGCGACCGAGCCCCACACGCCGCACCCGCGCAAGCGGCTCGAGGCCGTGGCCGCCTTCAACGAGGCCGGGATCCCGTCCGGCGTGCTGATCGCTCCCCTGATGCCCGGGATCAACGACTCGCCTGAGCTGGTCGAGCAGATCGTCTCCCTCGCCGAGCAGGCCGGCGCCACCTTCGTCAACGGCATCGCCCTCCACCTGCGTCCCGGGGTCAAGGAGGTCTTCATGTCATGGCTCTCCGCGGCCAGGCCCGATCTCGTGCCGAAGTACGAGGAGCTCTACCAGGACCGCGCCTACGCGCCGAACGCCGAGCGCAAGCGGATCGGCTCCCTGGTTCGCGCGCCGAACCTGTCCCACGACCCGCGATACAGCCGGCGGGCGCGGCTGGAGGCGCGGCGCAGGGAGCGGGCAGCAGTGCCTGCAGACCCCGAGCTGGCCCAGACAAAGCTCTTCTAGCCGCTCCGGTCCGATGGTTTGCTCTCTGCGCGCCGGGTATCCGGGTGGGAAGACCAGAGAGGAGGCAGGCAGATGCCACCGAGAGGAATCAAGAAGGGCACAAAGTGGGCCCGGATGTACGAGCACGTCAAGAAGAGCGAGCGGAGCGAGGGACGATCCGCGGCGAGAGCCGAGGAGATCGCAGCCCGCACGGTCAACAAGGAGCGCGCCCGCGCCGGAAAGTCGCGCCGGTCGTCCTCGGCGTCCCGGCGGGACATCTCGTCGCATCGCCGCGGCGGGCTTCGCTCCGGAAGCGGCCCGGGCGGCCGCACGTACGACCAGCTCTACGAGGAGGCCAAGGACCGCGGCATCAAGGGCCGCTCGAAGATGAGCAAGCGACAGCTGGTCGGTGCTCTGGGAGGGAAGAAGGGCTGATGAGTCGCCGAGCAGGCCGCCCGCTCCCGCGCACCCGCGGACTTCATCGAGATCCGGACCGCCGAGCCCGCCAAGCAGTCGCGGAACACCGCTGACGCCCTTGCCGAGACGCCGACGGAGAGCGGTTTTGAGGAGGCGGCGACCAAGGGCAACCAGATCGGGAATCGGGCCGCTGAGCTGCTCGATGCTCTTCACTCCGACCCGGGGGACAGCGACCTCGCGACGAACGTCACCCGCGGGTTGCGCTCACTTCACGAGCAGGCGAGCTCGGCGGAGGATTCGCTGTGAAGAAGGTCTTCCAGATCGCGCTCGGAGTGGTTGCGGCGCTGGGCGGCTTCGTCGACATCGGGGAGCTCGTCTTCGACTCACAGGCGGGAGCGGTGTTCGGCTACCAGCTGCTCTGGACCGTGCCGATCGGCGTCGTCGGGATCGCGACGTACGCCGAGATGTGCGGCAGGGTCGCCACGATCACGAAGCGCCCGGTCTTCGACGTGGTACGCCAGCGGCTCGGCTTCGGCCCGGGCCTCGTCACCGGCCGGCTGCGGAGACCGTTCGCATATCTGGTCGAGGGGCTGGGGCCCGACTACATGCACGTCATCCCTTGGAGAGAGGTGACCCGGGTCGGGACGTCCGTCGGGCTTTCCGGCTCGGCTGCTGACCTCGGACTTTGGACCGCCGACGGACGAAACATTCAGTGGGTCGGCGCGCCGCCGCGCGGCACGATCCGCGTCTCGGAGCTCCTGAGGTCCCGGCTGGTGACCGGCTCGGGACGTGACCTGGGCCGGATCTGGGACGTGCGGGTCGAGCGGCAGACGCAGGTCCCGGACGAACGGGTGAACGAGGTCTGGCGGGTCACCGGATTGATCGCCGGGCGAGGGGAATGGCGCGAGCGGGTGGGGGTGTGGCCCGAGCGCGATCCAGCCCAGGCTGAGGGCTTCACGCCCTGGGACTCCGTCCTGGAGCTAGGTGACGGCACCGTGACCGTCTCCGATCCGAGCGCCTAAGACCCGCTTTCCCATCGGCGGTTGCGTCGCCGAGAACGACGGCTAACGCTGACTCCAGGCTTCCGCCGGCTCGCTCAGCTCACGGACCGCCGCCGGCAGCTCGCCGCCGACCACGTCGGCGAGGGTCGTGTCCTCCATCACCGCGCGCAGGTTGGCGCGCAGCGCAATCCACACCTTCTGCAGCGGCTCGGCCTCGCCCCTGTAGCTGAGGGTCTCGGGGCTCTGGCCGCGAACGCTTGCCAGCGGACCCTCGACAGCGCGGACGATGTCGGCGAGGCTGACCTCGTCGGCGTCCTTCGCTAGCCAGTAGCCGCCCTGCGCCCCGCGCCGGCTGGCGACGATGCCGGTGTGCTTGAGCTCGCCGAGGATGTTCTCGAGGAACTTGAGTGGAATGTCCTGGGCGTCGGCGATCGCCTCGCCCTTGATCGGATCGCCGCCCGCTGCCGCCAGCTCCAGCGAAGCCCTGACCGCATAGTCGACCTTGGCGGAGATCCTCATTGCCTTCGGGGACTCTAGTCGGCCATGGCACGCCGCCTAGACTTGCCGGGCGCCCCTAACTCAACTGGTCAGAGTTCCGGCCTTTTAAGCCGGCGGTCCGGGTTCGAGTCCCGGGGGGCGCATCGCTAGTGCCGGAAGTGGCGGCGCTTCGTGAAGACCATCGCCACGCCGGCGGCGTCGCAGGCCTCGATCACCTCGGCGTCCCGCTTGGACCCGCCGGGCTGGATCACGGCGGTCGCGCCGGCCTCGATCGCCGCCTGCGGCCCGTCGGCGAACGGGAAGAAGGCGTCGGAGGCGAGCGCGCAGCCGGCGAGCAGCTGCTCTGCGTCCGGGCCGCGCGCGTCCTTCGCCTTCTCGATCGCGAGCCGGACCGAGTCCACCCGGCTCATCTGTCCCGCCCCGATCCCCAGCGTGGCCCGGTCCCGCGCCAGCACGATGGCGTTGGAGCGCACGTGGCGGACCACCCGCCAGGCGAAGAGCAGGTCGTCCCACTGCTGGTCCGTCGGCTGCGTCTTGGTCGCGACCTCCATCAGCTCCCGCGGCTCGGGTGAGCCGTCGGGGTCCTCGACCAGGATGCCGCCGCGAACCCGCTTGATGTCCGGCTCGATCTGGTGGCCCCGCCGCTCGGTGTCCTCGAGGATCCGGATCGCCTCCTTCTGCTGAAGCACGGACAGGGCTCCCTCCTCGTACCCGGGAGCGATCAGGACCTCGATGAACTGCTGGTGCAGCCGCTCGGCCAGCGCCTCGTCCACGGGCCGGTTCAGGGCGATCACGCCTCCGAAGGCCGACATCGGGTCGCAGGCGAAGGCCGCGTCGTACGCAGCCCCGATCTCGTCCGCCTCGGCGACCCCGCAGGGGTTGTTGTGCTTGACGATCACGCAGGCCGGCCCCTCGAGATCGGCGAGGAGCGTGCGCGCGGAGTTGAGGTCCAGCACGTTGTTGAAGGAGAGCGGCTTGCCGTGCAGCTTGCTCACGCGGGAGAGGACGTGCGAGCGCGCCCTCGGCTCCACATAGAGCGCCGCGCGCTGGTGGGGGTTCTCGCCGTAGGAGAGATCCATCTCCTTCTCCCATGCGGTCACCCAGTAGGTCGGCAGCTGCTCGTACCGGCGCCCGAACCAGCGGCTGATCGCCGCGTCGTAGCGCGCTGTGTACGCGAAGGCCTCGTTGGCGAGCCAGTGCCGTGTCGCCGCGGACAGCTCGCCCGTCTCCTCCAGCTCGTCGAGCACCGCGTCGTAGCTCTCGGGCCGGACGACCACGGCCACGAAGCGATGGTTCTTGGCCGCCGCCCTGATCATCGTCGGGCCCCCGACGTCGATGTTCTCGATCGCCTCCTCCTCGGGGACGTCGCGGCGGGCGACGGTGGCCTCGAATGGATAGAGATTCACGCAGACCAGGTCGATCTCCTCGATCTCGCGCTCCCGCAGCGTCTCCGAATGCTCCGGGTTGTCCCGCACCGCGAGCAGCGCGGCGTGCAGATGAGGGTGAAGCGTCTTGACGCGCCCGTCGAGGATCTCCGGGAACCCTGTGAGGTCCTCCACCGGCCGCGCCTCGACTCCGGCCTCGTGCAGCACGGAGAGCGTTCCACCCGTCGAGATCACCTCGACCCCCTGCTTGGCCAGTCCAGCGGCGAACTCCGCCACCCCCGTCTTGTCGGCCACCGAGATCAGCGCCCGGCGCACCGGCAGCGACTCGCCGGCCGGCTCTGGAGCGATCTCGGATGACGGAGTCGACACGGAGAGGCGAGTTTATTCGGGGTCGATGTGGACGAGTCGCGGGTTCTCATCGTCGATCCGGATGCGACCCGCCGCGAGCATCCGGATCGTCTCCGGCAGCAGTGTGTGCTCGGTGGCGTGGATCGCCTTCTCGGTCTCATCCCAGTCCCGGCTCGGGGCGATCGGGACGGGCCGCTGGAGGATGATCGGCCCCGAGTCGACCCCCTCGTCGACGAAGTGCACCGTCACGCCGGTGATCTTGGAGCCGTGGTCGATCGCCTGCTGGAGGGCGTCGATGCCGGGAAAGGCGGGCAGCAGCGCGGGATGCACGTTGATGACCCGGTTGGGGAATCGCGCCACGAACTCGGGCGAGAGCAGCTGCATGTACCCGGCCAGCACGACCAGGTCGGGGCGGCGCTCCTCGATCCAGTCGCCCAGCGCGGCGTCCCGCGCCCGTCTGTCCTCGTACTCGGCCGCCGAGAAGACACCGGTCTCGACGCCGGCCTTGCGTGCGCGCTCGAGCGCCGTCGCCTCGGGCTTGTCGGAGCCGACGCCGACGACCTCGACGCCCTCCTCACCTCCGTGCAGCTGATCGAGGATGGCCTGCAAGTTGGTGCCGCCACCCGAGGCCAGCACGACTATTCGGAACGCGCTCAACCGGCCACTCCCTTCGGGGAGGCTGCACAGCATTCCGGTAGGCGGATGCGAGATGTCGAGGCGACCAGACTTGCGCGTCGCCGATGCTCTCGGCGATCGCGTCCTCGCTCATCTCCTCCTGGACTCGGAGTACCAGCAGCTCCATTTCGTCGTTGTTCTCAACCCGACCAGCTCGGCGGCGTCGTCGCCGGGCAGGATCCGAAAGTAGCTCACCTTCCCGTCCTGAAATCTGGCCACGTGGACATCGACGCCTCCCCGGACCGCGACCCCACTGCCCCTGTCCCCGTCCCGGTCATGTGAACCAACGCGATCACTCCATCGCCCGCGTCGAGCAGCTCCACCGGCTCCGCCCGCAGCTCGCCCCAGGCCTCGCGGAACTGCTCCATCCAGCGCAGCACCTCCTGCCGGCTGCGATACGGGCCGGGTTCCGGCAGTCGCGGATGTCCGTGCCACTCGACGTCGCCGGCGAACGCGCTGGTCGCGCCCTCGAGGTCGCCATCGCTCCAGGCGGAGTAGAGGCGCCGGACGAGCTCTAGGTTCTCACGGGACACGCGGGGAGCGTACGCGGCTGCGCCATCAGATCGCGGCCACGAGTGGAAACAGGGGGTTGCTAGCTTCCGACTGGTGACGACGCTTTACGAGCACGCCGGCGGCGATGCGGCCATTGAGAAGCTAGAGGAGGTCTTCTACTCGAAGGTGCTTGCCGACTCGCTGCTCCAACCCCTGTTCGGCGAAGGCCAGCCGGACCACGTCAAGCACCTCACCTGGTTCACTGCCGAGACTTTCGGGGGACCGGACCGGTTCACGAGGAAGCTGGGCTTCCATCACCTCGTCGAGGTTCATCGCGCCCTCGAGATCACCGACGAGCAGCGGAAGCGCTTCGTCGATCTCTACCTCGAGGCTGCCGACGAAGCCGGGCTGCCCGACGACAAGGCGTTTCGGGATGCGCTCCGGTCCCACGTCGAGTTCGGGGCGCAGGTCGCCCAGCAGAACTCGCGAGCGACAACCGATGACCAGCTCTACCCACTGGACCAGGTCCCCCACTGGGACTGGGAGGGTGACGCCGCCACCGACCGGAACGCCTGACCGAGCTAGGTGTTCGCCGGGACGACGGCGATGTCCTCGAGCGCGAACTTGCCGTTCGCCGACTCGGGATCGCCGAGCGGATAGTCACCGGTGAAGCAGGCATCGCAGTGCTTCTCGCGCGGGGTGCCGACCGCCTCATAGACGGCGTCCATGGAGAGATAGGCGAGGGAGTCGGCGCCGAGCTCCTCGGGCGATCTGATCGACCGTGCGGTCATGGGCGACCATCTCCTCGCGCGTCGACATGTCGATGCCGTAGTGGCAGGGATGGCGGATGGGCGGCGCCGAGATCCGGAGGTGGACCTCCTTCGCGCCCGCGTCCTTCAGCATCGCGACGATCTGGCGGGTGGTGTTGCCCCGCACGATCGAATCGTCGACGACGACCACGCGCTTGCCCGCAACGATCTCGGGGAGCGGGTTGAACTTCATCCGCAGGCCGTGCTTGCGGAGCTCCTGTCCGGGCTGGATGAAGGTCCTGGCGACGTAGCGGTTCTTGATCAGCCCGTCGTCCTTGGGCAAACCCGTGGCGCGGGCGAAGCCGTTGGCCATCGGATTGCCCGAGTCCGGCACCGAGATGACAAGGTCGGCGTCGACCGGCGCCTCCTCGGCGAGCAGTTCGCCCATCCGGCCGCGGACCTCCTGCAGCACGCGGTTCTCCAGGCGGGAGTCGGGGCGCGAGAAGTAGATGTGCTCGAACACGCACTGGGCGGGCTGCTCGCCGGTGATCACGGGCTTCAGCTCGAGGCCCTTGGCCGTCAGCGAGACCATCTCGCCCGGCTGGACCTCGCGGATCATCTGGGCGCCGATGATGTCGAAGGCGCAGCTCTCCGAGGCGACCACGAAGCATTCCCCGAAGCCGTCGCTCGGCTTCATCTTGCCGAGGGCCAGCGGCCGCACCCCGTGCGGGTCGCGGAAGGCGACCACGGCGTGCTTGGTCATCACGACGGTCGAGTAGGCGCCCTCGAGCCTCGGCATCACCTCCGCCACGGCGTCCTCGATCCACTCCTGACCCTTCCCGGCGCGCCGGGAGAGGAGGGCGGCCATGATCTCCGAGTCCGAGGTGCCGCGGAGCTGAACTCCCGCCTCGGTCAGCTCGTTGTAGAGCGCGACCGCATTGGTCAGGTTGCCGTTGTGGGCGAGCGCCAGCTCCCTGCCGTCATCGCGCCAGACCGGTTGTGCGTTCTCCCACGCCCCGCCTCCCGTAGTCGAGTAGCGGACGTGGCCGATTGCCATATCACCCGACAGCGCCCGCAGCTTCTCCTCGTCGAAGACCTGGGATACGAGCCCGAGGTCGCGCAGGGTCGTGATGTGCCCGCCTTCGCAGCTCGCGATCCCGGCCGACTCCTGCCCGCGGTGCTGGAGCGCATAGAGGCCGAAGTACGCGAGCCGCGCGACGTCCCGTCCGGGTGCGTATATGCCGAACACCCCGCACTCATCGCGCGGGCCATCGCGATCGGGAACGTCGAAGCGCGCGTCGTTCACGTCTAGAGGAGGTGTCTCAACCTCGGGAGATAGGAGTAGCGGACAGGAGATCAGCCCGCAGACGGAGGGTAGCAGCGGCCCCGGGTGGGCAAGCGCCATCAATCCGCCGCAAATTCGCCTGGTTTCGGCGCTATTTCTTCTTGTTCTTGACCAGGTGGATCGTGAGCTTCTTGCTGCTCTCCACCCCGGCGATGCCGGCGGGTAGGAAGGTGACCCAGACCGTGGTCTTGGCCTTGCCCTTCTTCTTCAGCTTCTTCGCCGTCTTGCCCTTTGGCTTCACCGCCAGCTTGAAGGAGCCCGCCGCGGTCAGGGTGAGGCCCTGGATCTTCACCTTCGCCGAGCCCGCCGTCTTGGGTGGCGCGGTGTTCTGGAGCCCCGCCTGGCCCGGTCCCGGGGACCTTTGCGTTGATGATCGCCGTGCCCTTCTTCTTCTTGCGCGTCACGGACTTGACGGTGATCTTGTTGGAGGGCGCCGCCGCGGGCAGGCAGGGGTCGGTCGGCCCGGAGACCAGGCTCGGATTCGAGGCCCCGCCGCCCAGGTTCGCGCGCCCGACGAAGTCGGTCGACGCCATCGTTCCCCCAGAAGACGTACTGGGAGTTGACGGCAACGCCGCAGGGAGTGTTCGCCGCCGACGTCGCGCTCGGGAATGAAGCTGTTGCTGGGGATGCCCGCCTGCGAGGGGCACACGACCGATCGCATGATTTCCCGCGCCGTAGTAGAGGAATGAGTCGTTGGCCGCCAGGCCGCAGCTGGCGGTCACACCGCTGATGAAGCTCGGGGTCGGGCTCGAGCCGTCGGCGCCCGCTCGGCCGATCCGGGGCCCGATCACCGTTGTTGAGCCAGTAGACGAAGCTGTCGCTCGCCGCGATCCCGCAGATCCTGGATCCGGGGACGTTGATCAGGGTCGAATTGGGGGCGCTGCCATCGATGTTCGCGCGGCCGATCGTCGTCGTCCCCGTGTTGGCCCAGTAGACGCCGTTGGTGTTCACGGCGATGGCGGCCTGTGGGGAGGCGGCCGCGAAGTTGAGCCCCGCAGAGTTCGGGATGAAGTTGGCGTTGGCACCGCTTCCGTCGAGGTTGGCGCGCCCGATCGAGCTCGTCGCCCCACTCCCCTGTGTCCAGTACACGTGCGTGGAATCGACGGCGACGCCGTGGACATTGCCGAGGCCCTTGATGAATGCGTTGTTCACCGCGGTTCCGTTCAGCTTCGCCCGGCCGATCGTCGTCTGCCCGGCGCTCGCCCAGTAGACGAAGTTCGCCTTCGCCAGGGGAGGCAGCAGCAGAAGGACGATCGCCGTGAGCAGCGCGGTGGCCGTGACCGAGGCCGTGCGCCTTCCCTGCAGCTGATGCCGTGTCGGACTGCGGATGCGGAGTCACAGGTACTCCCTCGAACACGCCGAGAGCGTATCCGCCGCGGTCTCCCCGGATCAAATCCGGCGGTGAGCGATCGCCAGGCGCGCTCGGCATCCGCGAGCGCGACCGAGACGTCCCGCTCGGCGGCGGCGATCGAGATCCGATCCCCGCCGGCGGTGCCGATGGCGATCGCCTCGACCCCCGCGCTCTCCGCCGCTTCCAGCACCGACTCAACGTCCTCCTCCGCGACCGCGAGCACGATCCCGCCCGGACCCTCGCCGAACAGGCACGACTCGCCCGAGCCGCCGCGCAGCTCGACGAGCGGATCGAGGTCCGCCTCGAGCCCGGTGCCCGCCCCGATCGCCATCTCGGCCAGCGCGCAGGAGAGCCCGCCGTCGCTGACATCGTGTGCGGCCGAAGGCGACGCCGTCGCGGACAAGGTCTCTGACCAGGGCCAGCGCGTCTGCCACGGCGGCGGTGGCGGGCTGTGGCAGGCCAGAATCGAGCTCTCCGCGCTGCTTGGCGAGCTCGGAGCCCGCCAGCGAGGGAGCGAACGGGCCGACGAGGACGAGCCGGTCGCCCTGACGCGGCGCCAGTCCCGGAACGGTCGCCGCATCGGGCAGCTCCCCCACCATCCCGACGACGGGAGTCGGGTAGATCGGGCCCTGCTCGGTCTCGTTGTAGAGGGAGACGTTGCCGCCCACCACCGGGACCCGGAGAGCGAGGCAGGCGTCGGCGAGGCCGAGCACCGCCCGGTCGAGCTGCCAGGCCACGTTGGGCTTCTCCGGGTTGCCGAAGTTGAGGCAGTTGGTCAGGCCGAGCGGCTCGGCGCCGACGCAGGCGAGGTTCTGGGCGCACTCGAGCACCGCCTCGACCGCCCCCGCGTATGGATCGCAGGCGACCCGGCGCCCGTTGCCGTCGATCGCCACCGCGATCGCCCGGTCGGACTCGGGGAGCATCAGGACGGCCGCATCGGCCGCCTCCGGCCGCCTGGCCGTTCGCGATCCGACCACGGAGTCGTACTGCTCGAAGGCCCAGCGCTTGGAGGCGACGTTGGGGGCGCCGAGCAGGGCCAGGAGGACCTTCGAGGGATCGTCCTCGTCGAGGGAGCCCTCGTTGCCGTACATCCAGGCGCCGGGCTCCTCGGGCTCGAGGTCGTAGAGCGGGCACGCGTCGACCAGCGCCGAGACCGGGACGTCGCCCACCTCGACCCCATCGTCGAGAACCCGCAGGTGGCCGCTGTCCGTCACCTCGCCGATTGCCGCGGAGCCGGTCTGCCAGCGCTCGCAGGTGGCCACCACCTCGTCGAGCCGGCCCGGCTCCACGACGGCGAGCATCCGCTCCTGGGACTCGGAGATCATCACCTCGAACGGCTCGAGGTCCTGCTCGCGGAGCGGCACCCGGGAGACGTCGATGTCGATGCCCACCTCGCCCTTCGACGCCATCTCGCCCGCGGAGGAGGTCAGGCCCGCGGCGCCGAGGTCCTGGAGCGAGACCAGCAGTCCCCGCTCCAGCAGCTCGAGGCAGCACTCGAGCAGCTTCGACTCCTCGAACGGGTCGCCGATCTGAACGCTCGGGCGCTTGCTGTCGTCGCCGGCCTCGAGCTCCGCCGAGGCGAGGACCGAGGCGCCGCCGATTCCGTCGCGGCCAGTCGACGCGCCCATGATCACCAGCAGGTTTCCCGGGCCCGCGGCCGCGGAGCGGATCATCTCGCCGGTCTTGGCGAGCCCGACGCACATCGCGTTGACCAGGCAGTTGTGCTCGTACGACGGCTCGAAGTAGACCTCGCCGCCGACCGTCGGAACGCCGATCGAGTTGCCGTAGTGGCCGATCCCGGCGACCGCCCCCTCGAAGAGGTACCGGGAGCGCTCGGAGGACAGCTCGCCGAAGCGCAGCGAGTCGAGCACGGCGATCGGCCGCGCCCCGATCGCGAAGACGTCCCGGAGGATGCCCCCGACGCCGGTCGCGGCTCCCTGAAACGGCTCGACCGCACTCGGGTGGTTGTGCGACTCGACCTTGAAGGCCACCGCGTGCCCATTGCCGACGTCGACCGCGCCGGCGTTCTCGCCCGGGCCCATCACCACCCGCTCGCCCTCGGTCGGCAGGCGCCCGAGCAGCTTGCGCGAGTGCTTGTAGGCGCAGTGCTCCGACCAGAGCAGTGAGAACATCGCAAGCTCGACCTCGTTCGGGTCGCGGCCGAGCAGCTCGGTGATGCGCGCGTACTCGGAGTCCGTGAGCCCCAGCTCGCGGTGGCGGCTCTCGGAGACCTCGGGGCTCACGCCGCGGCGGCCTGGGGCGCTTCTGCCAGCGCGCGGAACAGGGCGAGGCCGTCGTCGGACCCTGTGAGCGGATCCACGGCATGCTCGGGATGGGGCATCAGGCCGAGCACGTTGCCGCGCTCGTTGACGACTCCGGCCACATCGCGGACGCTGCCGTTCGGGTTCTCCCCCGTGGCGTAGCGAAAGGCGATCCGCCCGTCGGCCTCCATCCGGTCGAGATCCTCGTCCGGGGCGAAGTAGCGGCCGCTCATGTGCTTGACGGGAATCGAGAGGCGATCCCCCGAGCCGATGGCTGCGCCGAAGGGCCCCTGGAAGCCCTCGGCGACCAACCCGACCTGCCGGCAGATGAAGCGCCGTCCCTCGTTGGGCAGCAGCGCCCCGGGCAGCAGCCCGGCCTCGCAGAGGACCTGGAAGCCGTTGCAGATTCCCAGCACCGGGCCGCCCTCGGCGGCGAAACGGGCGACCGCCTCCATCGCGGGTGAGAACCGGGCGATCGCTCCAGCACGCAGGTAGTCGCCGTACGAGAACCCCCCGGGCACGACCACCCCATCCAGGCCCGACAGGTCCGTCTCCTCGTGCCAGACCAGCCTCCCGTCGCCGACCCTCCGCACCGCGGCAAGCGCATCGCGCTCGTCACAGGAACCTGGGAACTGAACGACCCCGATCACTTCTCGATCTCCACCTCGAAGTCCTCGATCAGTGGATTGGCGAGCAGCTTCTCGCAGAGCGCGTCGAGCTTGCTCGGATCATCTGTCTCGAGCTCCACCAGCCGGCCGACCCTGACGTCGTGCACGCCCTCGAAGCCCAGCGCGGGAAGCGCCCGCTCAACGGCCTTCCCCTGCGGATCGAGGATGCCCTCCTTCGGCCTGATCAGGACCTTGGCCTTCACTCAGTCAGCGTACAAGCGGCCGAGGAAAGACCCGTCGCCTGATTAGTCCAGTTTGCGGCCGGTGATCTTCTCGTAGGCCTCGACGTACTTGGCCCGGGTGTTCTGGACGACCTCGTCGGGCAGCTCGGGACCGGGATCGGTGTGGTCCCAGCCGACCGAGTCGGAGTAGTCCCGCACGTACTGCTTGTCGAAGGAGGGCTGTGGCCCGCCGGGCTCATAGCTGTCCGCCGGCCAGAACCGAGAGGAGTCGGGAGTCAGGACCTCGTCCCCAAGCACGATCTCGGCGCCCGGCGAGCTTCCGAACTCGAACTTGGTGTCGGCCAGGAGAATGCCCTTCTCGGCGGCATGGTCGGCACCGCGCTTGTAGATCTCGATCGAGACGCGCCTGAGCTCCTCCATCAGCGGGCGGTTCCCGATCGCCTCGGCTGCCGTATCGAAGTCGATGTTCTCGTCGTGCTCGCCGAGCTCAGCCTTGGTGGCGGGGGTGAAGATCGGCTCAGGGAGCTTGTCGGACTCCCGGAGGCCGTCGGGCAGCTCGATCCCGCACACGGCGCCCGTTTCCCGGTACTCCTTCCAGCCGGACCCTGAGAGATATCCGCGGACCACGCACTCGATCGGATACATCTCGAGCTTCTTCACCCGCATGCCCCGCCCCGCGGCCTCGGGCGGAACGTCCTCGGAGATGAAGTGGTTGGGGACGATGTCGCCGGTCAGCTCGAACCAGAACAGCGACATCTGGGTGAGGACCTTGCCCTTGTCGGGGATCTCGGTCGGCAGGATCACGTCGTAGACCGAGATCCGGTCCGAGGCGACCATGATCAGCTCGTCGCCGTCCTCGTAGATCTCGCGGACCTTGCCCGAGGCCGCCAGCCGCAGATCAGCGAGGGAGCTCGTCATCCGCCGCCGATCTCGGGCTGGACGGCAGGGTGCGCCTTCGCCCACTCGGCGATCTTGCCCGAGCCGACGATGGCCTTGCCCTCATCGAGGGCCAGGACCGGCAGGTTGATCTGCCCGGTCAGCTCCTTGACCTCGTCGCGCCCGCGCCGGCGCTCGCCCCAGGTCCAGGGCATCATCCGGTAGCCGGGCAGGTCGCGGATCTCGTACTCGTAGCCGGCCTCATCCAGCGCCTTCGCCGCCCGGCCGCAGGCGTGCCCTATGGCGGCGTGCTTCTCCTTCTGGCCACAGGTGTAGAGGATCACGCCTCAAGCCTATCCAGGCGGGCAAGCACCTCGGGAACGTGCTCGAGGTAGGCGCCATAGTCGAAAACTGCGTCGAGGTCCAGCTGGGGCGCGGCGGCCCCGATCAGCTCGCGGAAGCTCGTGCCCTCGTCCCACGCGCGCTGAGCGTTCTCCTGAACCACCCGGTAGGCGTCGTCGCGGGTCATCCCGGATTCGACCAGCGCGGTGAGCGCCCTCTGGCTGAAGAGGGCGCCGTGGGTGAGCTCGAGGTTCTCGCGCATTCGGTCGGTGCGCACGGTCATCCCCTCGACGATCCGGGTGGCGATGTGCTGCATGTAGTCGAGCGCGATCGTGGCGTCGGGCAACACGACCCTCTCCGCGCCCGAATGAGAGATGTCCCGCTCGTGCCAGAGCGCGACGTTCTCGATCCCGACCTGGGAGTAGCCCCGCAGCACGCGGGAGAGCCCGCAGATTCGCTCGGCGAGGATCGGGTTGCGCTTGTGGGGCATCGCGGACGAGCCCTTCTGGCCGGAGCCGAAGGGCTCCTCGACCTCGCGCACCTCCGTGCGCTGCAGGTTGCGGATCTCCGTGGCGAATCGCTCCAGGCCCGCGCCGGCGATCGCGATCCGCGCGAGCACCACCGCGTGGCGGTCGCGCGGGACGACCTGGGTGGAGACGTCCTCCGGCACCAGCCCAAGCCGCTCCATCACCCTCCGCTCCGCCGCCGGCGGAATCGACGCGTAGGTCCCGACCGCCCCCGACAGCTTTCCGACCGCCACCTGCGCGAATGCGTCGGTGAGGCGCTGGAGGTTGCGGTCGGCCTCGAATGCGAACCCGGCGAGGCGCAGTCCGAACGTTGTGGGCTCGGCGTGAACGCCGTGCGTGCGGCCGACGCAGAGCGTCTCCGCGAACTCCTTCGCGCGGGAGACCAGCGCGTCCCGGTATGCGCGTGCGCCCCGCACGACGATCTCGCCCGCATCGACGAGCTGGAGCGCCAGTGCGGTGTCCAGGACGTCCGATGAGGTGAGCCCGTAGTGCAGCCAGCGCCCCTCCTCCCCGATCGAGTCGGAGACGACGTCGACGAAGGCGGCGACGTCGTGGCCGGTCGTCCGCTCGCGCTCCTCGACCGCCTCGACGCTGAACGTGGCCCTGTCGCGACAGGCCTTGGCGGCCTCTTCCGGAACCGCTCCCTCGGCCGCCCACGCCTCCGTGGCCGCCAGCTCGACGGTCAGCCAGGTCTCCATCCGGCGCTGCTGGGTCCAGACGGCGCCGATCTCCTCCCGCGTGTACCTCGGGATCACGTCGGAATCACGCCGGCAGCTCGGCCCACGGTGGCGTCAGCGCCTTGGTCAGCAGTTCCGTGTCGCAGTACTCGGTCAGCTCCCTCACCTTGCCGTCATCGAGCTGGCAGACGTAGCAGTAGGTGTTCCGATACGGCCGACCCTCCTTCGTGATGACATCGCCGCGGCATTCGATCACAACGTAATCCTCCTCGGCAATCAGCCGGATGGCTGTATTCCGGTACCGCGTCGCGAACTGGTCGAAGAGCGGGTCCAACAGGCCCTTCCGCACTGCCTCCTTGCCCTCCCAGGCTCCCGACCATTCCGTCGTGCCGATGATCCGCCAGCGGATGTCGTCTCCGAGCAGCTCGACGAATGGCTGACCATTGCCCTTCGCGAGCTCGGCGAAAACTTCACGCATCAGCTCCTTGTTCTCCAGCGCGTCCATCTCAAGTGCCTCCTTCGATTCGACACTGACCAAAGTAGGCCCGGCTGCGCTATGACACAAGCGAGCATGTCTCACAGCTACCATGCGCCATACGCATGGCTGAGCTCAGCTTGACAGGCCTCAGGGTGCTCCGCGAGGTCGCCGCAACGGGCTCCTTCACCGCGGCGGCTGAGTCACTCGGCTACACGCAGTCCGCTGTCTCCCGTCAGGTGGCCAGCCTCGAGACCGCGGCGGGCTCCCAGCTGTTCGAGCGAGCGGCGCGTGGGGTTCGTCTGACCGACGCCGGCGGAGTGCTCCTGCGCCGCGCGGGCGCCGTCCTCGACCAGGTGGACGCGGCGCAACGCGAGCTCGACGGCATCTCCCAGCTTGCCTCGGGCAGGATCAGTGTCGGTGCGTTTCCCACCGCCGTCGCGGCCCTGCTCCCCCGCACACTCCGGGAATTCCGGGCCCGTCACCCCGAGATGGAGGCCACCCTGCGCGAGGGCAGCACCTCATCGCAGATCCGTCGGCTCATCACCGGATCCGCCGACGTCGCCGTGATCGGCGTCTTGCCGCAGGGGCAGGCACCCCGGGATCGCCGGATCACGCTCGAGCATCTGATCGACGATCCGCTGCTGCTCGCTGTTGGGCGTGATCACCCGCTGGCGCGGCGCCGCACGGTGAAGCTCGACGACCTGGTCTCCGAGCGCTGGATCGCCGGCAGCGCGAAGGCGGACGACTCGATGCTCGGCGCGTGGCAGTGGGCCGAGTGGAAGCCGAAGGTCGACCTGATCGCCAAGGAATGGACCGCGAAGCTCGGCCTGGTCGCCGCCGGGCTTGGGGTCACGCTCGTCCCGGGACTCGCTGCCGATGGCGTGCGATCCGACGTGGCGCTGATCAGGATCCGGAGCGACCGGCCCGCCAGCCGCACGGTCTTGTTGGCGAGGCGAGCGACCGACGAAGCGCCGCCCGTCAGGGCGTTCGTTGATCTACTGCACGAGGTTGCCTCAGAGCTGACGAGCGAGCTGCAGCGCAGGATCGCTACGCGTTGATGATCCGGACGGCGAGGAGCCCGGCGTTCTTGGCGCCGTCGATGGCGACGCACCCCACAGGCACGCCCGGCGGCATCTGAACTGCCGAGAGCAGCGCGTCGAGGCCCCCCAGGTTCTTGCCCGAGATCGGCACGCCGATCACCGGCAGGTCCGTCTTCGACGCGGCGAACCCCGGAAGCGCAGCCGACATCCCGGCTCCCGCGATGATCACCTTGAGCCCCCGCATCCGCGCATTGGTGCAGTACTCGCTGGTCGCCTCCGGATCTCGGTGCGCGCTCAGCACGCGGACCTCGTAGCGGATGCCGTGGTCGTGGAGCGCCTCGCCGGCGGGCTGCAGCTTGGGCTTGTCGTTCTTCGAGCCCATGATGATCCCGACCAGCGGGGCGTCGACCTCGATCTCCTCGAACGCCTCCTCGACCTGGGGCATTGTCTCGGCAACATCGCCCTCGGGCATCAGCTCCTCCGTTCCGTTGTCAGTTCCGCGCGCGCCGCGATGTCAGTACGCATCTGCCGCCCCTCGAAGCTGATCAGCTCAGCCGCATCGTAGGCGCGCCGGCGGGCGTCAGCAGCCGTCGGCCCGAGCCCGGTGACGTTGAGCACGCGGCCGCCGGCCGTCACCACATCGCCGTTCGCACGGGCCGTGCCGGCATGGGTCACCTCCACGCCTTCGACCGCAGCCGCCTGATCCAGCCCGGCGATCACGTCGCCCTTCGAGGACGAGGAGGGGTAGCCGGCGGAGGCGAGCACGACGGTCACGGCCCAGTCGCCACCGAACTCGGCGTCGACGCCGGCCAGTCCACCCGGCTCGCGCGAGGCGAGGCAGAGGGAGAGCAGGTCGGAGCGCAGCCTGGGCAGGACGGCCTGGGTCTCCGGGTCCCCGAAGCGGACGTTGAACTCGAGCACCTTCGGCCCGTCCTCCGTGAGCATGAGGCCCGCGTAGAGGACCCCGTGGAAGGGCGTGCCGCGCCCCCTCATCGCCTCGACGATCGGGCGGTGGACGAGGTCGGCGATGCGCTCGGTCTCGGCGCGATCGAAACCCGGCACGGGCGAGTAGCTGCCCATCCCGCCCGTATTCGGGCCCTCGTCGCCGTCACCGATTCGCTTGTAGTCCTGGGCGGGGGCGAGCGGGAGCACGTTCTCGCCGTCGCAGAGGGCGAGCAGCGAGAGCTCCTCGCCCTCCAGGAACTCCTCGATCACCACCTGTGTCTCGCCGAAGCGCCGCTCGTCGAAGAAGACGCCGACGGCCTCGCGCGCCTCGGCCTCGGAGGGACAGATGATCACCCCCTTGCCCGCGGCCAGGCCGTCGGCCTTGAGCACGACGGGGAATGACGCTGACGCGATCTGATCGAGCGCCTCATCCCGCGTGCGCAGGACCGTATGGGCCGCGGTCGAAACCCCGGCCTCGCTCATCAGCTCCTTGGAATGGAGCTTCGACCCCTCGAGCCGCGCGGCCTCGCCGCTCGGGCCGAACGCGGCGATGCCCTCCCCTTCGAGCGCGTCGACCAGCCCCGCCACCAGCGGCGCCTCGGGGCCCACGACGACCAGGTCGACCCTCTCGTCGCGAGCGGCGTCGACCAGTGGGTCGACGTCCTCAGCGCCGAGATCCAGGCAACGCGCCTCCTGCGCGATCCCGGCGTTCCCGGGAGCGCAGAGCAACTCCGGTTTCTGAGCGGAGCGGCCGAGGGCACGGATGATCGCGTGCTCGCGCCCACCGCCGCCGACGACGAGAACTCTCAAATGGCGCTCGCGAACTCCTCGGCCGGAATCGCGGCAAGGGTCTGGCTGCTCATCGTGCCGCGCGAGCCGAGCTCGACCGAGACCTTGGCCATCGTCTTGTCATCGGGTGCCTCGACGATGGTGATGAAGTCGTACTGGCCGAGCGTGGCCCATTGCTCCTTGACCTTGACTCCCAGCTGCTCGACCTCCTTGTTCACCTCCTGGACCCGCGTGGGGTTGTTCTTCAGGGTCTGAACGCCCTCGGAGGTCAGATTGGTAAGCATTACGTAGGTGGGCATCGCTTCTCCTCTCCTCGTTTGGCTCCCCGGATGGGCCCCCTTTCTCTCACTTTCGGGCGGCGCTTGCAATCTCGTGCAGCCATCCGCGCCAGGGGAGATGATCAGGACGTGAGTGAGCACCCGATCTTCGCCCGCTTCTACGACCGGATTATGGCCGGGTCGGAGCGCGCCGGACTCGGAGAGATGCGGCGGGAGCTGCTCGCCTCGGCGTCGGGGAGGGTCCTCGAGCTGGGCGCGGGGACCGGCCTCAACCTCGAGCACTACACGGACGCGGTCACCGAGCTGGTCATGACCGAGCCGGACCCGCACATGGCTCGCCGCCTCCGAGAGCGGCTCGCCAGGGATCCCGGCGCCGTCGGCAATGCCTCCGTGGTCGAGGCCCCGGCCGAGGATCTGCCGTTCGACGACGGCAGCTTCGATTCCGTCGTTGCCACGCTGGTCTTCTGCACCGTCGAGGACCAGGACCGTGCCCTGGCCGAGGCGCGGCGCGTGCTGGTCGAGGGCGGCAGGCTGCTCTACATGGAGCACGTGCGCAGCACGAGGCCGGGAGTGGGGCGCTGGCAGGACCGCCTGGAGCGGCCCTGGGGCTTCTTCGCCGCCGGGTGCCATCCCAATCGCTCCACCGATCAGGCGCTGGCCGACGCCGGCTTCTGGATCGACAGCCTGGAGCGCGAAAAGCTGCCGAAGGCGCCGCCCATCGTCAGGCCGCTGATCCGCGGGGTGGCCCGCCGCCCCACGTCGGCCTAGGTCCGCTCGCTCTCCTCGCTTGCCCCGTCCTCCCTGGGGACCAATCCCGCGGACGTCACCCACGGTGAGGATCCCTCCTCCTCGATCCGTCTCGTCATGGCGGCCATCTTCTCCTGGGAGGAATCCGTCGCCGACGCGACCATGAACCACTTCCGCTCGACCGCCAGGCCGCGAGCCAGGGACCGCGAGCCACCCTCGTAGACCGCACGCTTCAGCGAGCGGATCGCCTCGGGCGAGCGTGTCGCCAGTCGCTGTCCGATCCGGATCGCCGCCTCCTTCACCTGATCGGGTGGGACCACCGCTCCGACCAGCCCGTAGTCGAGGGCCTCGCGCGGGCTCAGCGTTCTTGCCTCGAGCATCATCTGCATCGCGCGGCCGACGCCGACCAGCCGCGGCAGTCGCTGTGTCCCTCCGGCCCCGGGGTTGAAGTCGATGGTCATCTCGGGCAGGCCGATCGCGATCTCGGTGTCGGCCATCAGCCGGATGTCGCAGGCCAGCGAGATCTCGCAGCCGCCTCCGGTGGCGGGGCCGTTGATCGCGGCGATGAAGACCAGATCGGAGCGGTTCATCTCCAGGAAGAGATCGTGGATCCGGTAGAGCTCGAACACGGCGGCCAGCGGTGTCCGCTCGGCCAGGTCGCGGAGCACCGGCACCCGCCGCACGGCTCCCGCGATCCGCAGCACGATTGCGGTTAGCCAGGGCGGCGCCGCAATGCCAGCCCGCCGGACGCTGGCCAGGATCTCGCCGACGTCGTAATGGGTGACGTAGAGATCGTCCGGCTTGCCGGTGATCACCACGGCGCCGATCGAGCTGTCACCGCGCAGAGAGCGGATCACTCCGCTCAGCTCGCGCACCATCTCGGCTGTCATGAAGTTGTGCGGAGGGTTGTCGATCCGCACTACCAGGACGCGACCCCGGCGCTCGGTTTCGAAGGTGCGCGCGATCAGCGAACCCTATGGCGTGCGGCGCGCGATCTGGACCTCGCACCGGTAGCGGAGGGTCAGCGTCCCGTCTCCGGCCAGGGCGCGGACCTTCTCGAGCAGGCCCCGACGCTCATCCGGGCCGAGTGCCGCAATCGCGCTGGTCGATGCGACGCGGTCGGCGAGGCGGTCGGCGTCGAGGCGCTGCTCATTGGGGAAGGTGCGTTCCTCGAGCGGGCCGAACATGTCGGTGGCCTCGATGGGCCCGCGCCACTTCCCGGAGCGATGGCGTGGGATCTCGCCGGTATATGGAGCGATCAGCTCCTCGACCGCGGCCTGTCCCGGGTCCTCCAGGAGCCGGACGTTCCAAAGCAACGCCAGCTGCCCGCCGGGCCGGAGGACACGGTGGATCTCGGCGAGCGCGAGCTCTCCGTCGAACCAGTGGAACGCCTGGGCGACCGTGACAGCGTCCGCCGACCCGGCCGGGAGGGGAATCCGCTCCGCCGTCCCTTCGACGGCGCGAATCGGCGGTTCGATCAGTGCCCGCATCCTCGGCAGCGGCTCGACCGCGGTCACCTTGGCGCCGGCGCCCTCGAGGGCCCTGCTCAGCTTGCCCGTGCCGGCGGCGAGGTCGATGACCTCCCCGCCCGAGCGGAGATCAAGCCGATCGGCCAGCCACTCGATCGCCTCGGTGGGGTAGCCGGGGCGACCGCGCTCGTAGGCGTCAGCGCCCTCGCTGAATCCCTTGGCGGCGATCCTGTGGACCACGACCGGACATCTTGCCGACCGGCGCGTCGGCGCTAGGCGTCGAAGCCGACGTGGACGTGATCGCAGTGGTCGGCCTGCGCGAACCCGTTGGGGTTCGCCGGACCGTCGGGGTCGAAGCAGTAGATCAGCTCGGTGGGCTCCTGCCCGGCGGGCAGAGCACCGAGCTGGCGGGCGATCGTCCCGCAGGGCCCGTCGGGTGAGACGTCGGTGCAGGGCACGCCGTCGATCGCCGCGATGTCCATGGCCCGGCCGTAGTAGTGGTTCGAGACGTTGCCGCTCGAGGTGAGCTTGGAGTGATCGGAGCGCAGCGCCGAGATCCGGACCGTGTGCTGCTGGCTGATCGCGCCGAGGATGTTGAGGATCCGCGGGTCGATCGCGCCCGACTGGATGTCGACCATCTCGAGCGAGTTCGAGAGCTCGACGTTGCCCCAGTTGATCGGCGCGTTCGTCGGGCCGGGCAGCGCCACCGAGTAGGCGACGGTCTTCACCTGACAGCTTCCCGCCATCGACTCGGCGTCGGTGAGGACGGCGTCGACGTACCACTCGGCGTGGTTGTGCTGGAAGAGCCCGGCACGGAGGTCGCCGGCCGCCCAGATCATTCGCGCCAGGGTCGCGGCGGAGTCGGAGGGGCTCCGGTGCCGGACCTTGCCATCGCCGTCCCCGTCCACGGCGTACTGCTTCCAGTTGTCCTCGGTGATGCCGAGCGGACCGACCGTGGCGAGCTGCTTGGCGCTCATGCCCTTGCCGAAGTTGGATTCGACCCGGGCAACGGCGGCGAGCGCCCAGACCCCGCTCTGGCCGAGGTCGTATCGCGCGGCGGCGTCCTGGAAGGCCTTCATGTAGTCGTCGGGGATCGACTCGCGCGAGCCGTCGGCGGGGGAGCAGACGAGCTCCTGCATCTTCGGGATCAGCGAGAGTCCGCCGATCGCCCCGTTGCCGATCCCGCTGAAGCAGGCGGCACGAGCCATCACCTCGGCCACGTACCAGTCGGCGTGGTTGTAGGCGAACACCGCGCCCTCCGGGTCCTCGGGCATTCCGGCGGCGCGGAGGTACCTCGCTGCGGCGAAGATCGCGTCGTTCGGGTTGTTCGGATCCCTGGTGCCGTCGCCGTCAGCATCGACGCCGTAGGTGGCCCAGGTCGACGGCATGAACTGCATCCATCCCTCCGCGCCGGCAGAGGACGGGCCGAGGTTCTGGCCAAACCCGCTCTCGATCTCGTTGATCGCAGCGAGGATGGACGGGCCCGCGGGCCCGAGGTCGTAAGCCTGGGCGGCGGCTTGGTAGATCGGCCCCAGGTAGGCGGGGATCGCGACTGGCCCGCAGGCGGTGGGAACCAGTGGTGCCGGAGGCGGCGGCGCGGTGCCGCCCACCTTGGCAGTTCCCTTCTCGTCCTCGCCTCCCTTCGGCTTGGTGCCGCCGTTCGGTGACGGCTTCCGCGACGGCTTGTGGTGGGGCTTCGGCTTCGGCTTGGGCTTCGGTGCCGGCTGCGGAGCGGGGAGGGTCGTCGTCACTGGCGGCGGGGGTTGGGTCGCCGGCGGCTCAGGCGGGACTGTCGTCGTGGTGGGTGGAGGCTCCGTCGTGGTGGTCTGCGCGCCGGCGACCGGCGCGGCGATCGCCGCGCCCACGACCGTCGCCGCGATAGCCGTCCTGATCCGTCCCATCAGCCGAGGACCTGAGCGACTCGCCACACGTCGCCTGTCTTCGTCAGGGTCAGACGCACCTCGCTGATCGCCCGGAGCCTGACCAGCGAGACGCTGGCGGTCACCTGCTCCTTGCCCGCGGCGCCGAGGACGACGTTGAGGACCCGCGCCTGCGGCACCTTGCCGCTGGCGGGCAGCCTGGGTGGGTCAGCGGCGAGCGACTTGGCGAGGGGTTTCGTGGCGGTCGCTGCGAAGGCGGCATCTGTCTTCTTGGTCGAACGACCGACCTCGTAGCCGACGAACGCCTGCGCGAACTGCCAGGCCACCTGGGCCGGCGGGGCGGAAGCCTTCGTGGGTGGTTGCGGAGGAGCCGGCGCGGCGTGGCCGGGCTGGAATTGGGGAGTCACTCCCTGGAGGGCCGTCAGGCCGGAGACGTGCGTCGCCGGGGTGACGGAGGCCGCGACCGGTACCGAGCCGGTGGCGGAGGGGTGGTCGGCCGCGCTGACCGCGCCGCCCACCGCTGCCGCGATCGCGACGGTCGCGGCGCCCGCGGCGATTGCCGCTCTTCCACGGCTGCTGCGCGTGCGGAGGGCGTCGGCGACCGGCCAGGTCAACCTCGTCTGGATGAGGCGCTGGAGCGGCAGCATCGAGCGACCGGCTCGCCCGAGCACGCCGCGTGTCGCATCGCTTCCTCGCCACAGGACCCGTTCCTCGAGGCCCCAGGCGGCCTCCCGGATGGTCCAGCCGGCGTCCTCGGCTGAGACACGGAGTTTCACTCTTGAAATAGTCGTCCAGGCGCGAGGGAACCCGGATACCGAGAACTTGGTCGATTAGGCGGCTGACAGGCGCCGTGCAGGCGACTTGGCCTTCTCGAAGCTGAGCTCGCCGTCCTTCGCGTCGACCTCGACGGCGTCGCCCTCGGCGAACTCGCCCTCGAGCAGCCGGAGCGCCAGCTTGTCGATCAGCTGCTTCTGGATCACTCGCTTCAGGGGTCGCGCGCCATAGGTCGGGTCGAACCCGAGGTTGCCGAGCAGCTCCCGCGCCCTCTCGGTCAGCTCGATCTCGATGCCGCGCTCGTGGACGCGGTCGGAGAGCTGGGCGACCTGGATCTCGACGATCTTGCCCAGGTCCTCCTTGGTGAGGCGGTGGAAGATGACGACGTCGTCGATCCGGTTGAGGAACTCGGGCGGGAAGGTCTGCGTCAGCGCCTCCTCCACCTGCTCGCGAGCCTTCTCCTCCACGGACTCAGCGGCGATGAACTGGGAGCCCACGTTCGAGGTCATGATCATCACGGTGTTCTTGAAGTCGACGGTGCGGCCCTGGCCGTCGGTGAGCCGGCCATCGTCCATGATCTGCAACAGGACGTTGAAGACGTCGGGGTGGGCCTTCTCGATCTCGTCGAGCAGGATCACCGAGTAGGGCCGGCGCCGGACCGCCTCGGTGAGCTGACCGCCCTCCTCGTAGCCGACGTAGCCAGGGGGAGCGCCGATCAGCCGCGCGACGGCGTGCTTCTCCATGTACTCGGACATGTCGATCCGGACCATCGCCTGCTCGGAGTCGAACATGAACTCGGCGAGGGCCCGGGCCAGCTCGGTCTTGCCGACGCCGGTGGGGCCCAGGAACAGGAAGCTGCCGATAGGCCGGTCGGGATCGGAGAGCCCGGCTCGGGAGCGCCGCAGGGCGCCCGCGACGGCCTCGACTGCCTCGTCCTGGCCGATCACCCGCTCGTGCAGGCGCTCCTCCATGTGGATCAGCTTCTCGACCTCGCCCTCCATCAGGCGGGAGACGGGGATACCGGTCCACTTGGAGACGACCTCGGCGATATCCTCCTCGGTGACCTCCTCGGTCAGCATCGAGCCGCCGTCGCGGTGGAGCTCGGCGAGCTTCGCCTCCTGCTCCTGCACCGTCCTCTCCAGCTCGGGGATGCGCCCGTAGCGCAGCTCGGCGGCGCGCTCCAGATCGGCGTCGCGCTCGGCGCGCTCGGCCTCGCGGGCGGCCTCCTCGAGCTCGGCCTTGGCCGACTTGATGGCCTCGATTGCCTGCTTCTCGTTCTGCCAGCGAGCCTTCATCTCCGAGGAGCGCTCGCGCAGGTCCGCGAGCTCGGCCTCGATCGCGGCGAGCCGGTCCTTCGAGGTCTCGTCCTTCTCCTTCTTGAGCGCCTCCCGCTCGATCTCCAGCTGCTGGATGCGGCGCTCGACCTCGTCGATCTCGGTCGGCATCGAGTCGATCTCAATCTTCAGCCGGGAGGCGGCCTCATCGATCAGGTCGATCGCCTTGTCGGGCAGGAAGCGATCGGCGATGTAGCGGTCGGAGAGGGTCGCGGCGGCGACGATCGCGGCGTCCGTGATGCGCACACCGTGGTGGACCTCGTAGCGCTCCTTCAGGCCGCGCAGAATGGCGATCGTGTCGCCCGCGTCGGGTTCGGCGACGAAGATGGGCTGGAAGCGGCGCTCCAGAGCCGCGTCCTTCTCGATGTGCTTGCGGTACTCGTCGAGCGTCGTCGCGCCGACCGCGCGCAGCTCGCCCCGGGCGAGCATCGGCTTCAAGAGGTTGGACGCGTCGACCGCGCCCTCCGCTGCGCCGGCGCCCACGATCGTGTGGAGCTCGTCCATGAAGAGGACGATCTGTCCCTCGGCGGCCTGAATCTCCTTGAGGACGGCCTTGAGGCGCTCCTCGAACTCGCCCCTGTACTTGGACCCGGCGAGCAGTGCGCCGATGTCGAGCGCGATCACGCGCCGATCGCGGAGCGACTCGGGGATGTCGCCAGAGACGATTCGCTGGGCGAGGCCCTCGACGATGGCCGTCTTGCCGACTCCGGGGTCGCCGATCAGCACCGGGTTGTTCTTGGTGCGGCGCGAGAGGACCTGGATCACCCGGCGGATCTCCTCATCCCGGCCGATCACCGGGTCGAGCTTGCCGCTCTCCGCCTCCGCGGTCAGGTCGCGCCCGTACTTCTCCAGCGCGCCGAAGGTGTCCTCCGGGTTCGGGGAGGTGACACGATGAGGACCGCGGACCTCCGAGACCGCCTGGACGAGATCCTTTCGATCGGGGAGCAGATCGGTGACGCCGGACTTCGGCTCCGCCAGAGCGAGCAGGATGTGCTCGGTCGAGATGTACTCGTCCCCCAGGCCGGTCGACTCCTTCTCAGCCTGCTGCAGCACCCAGACGAACTCGCTCGAGGGGCGCACATCGGGCACGGTGTTGCCGCTCAGCTTCGGCAGCTTGCCGATCGCCTCGCGGACTCGGGCTCTGGCGTCCTGCGCGTCGACGCCGAGACGCTGCAGCACCGGCACGACGACGCCCTCCTCCTGGTCGAGCAGGGCGAGGAGGAGGTGGGGAGGCGCCACCTCGGGGTTCGATCCCTCGGCGGCGAGTCGCTGCGCGGCGGCGACCGCCTCCTGCGACTTGATCGTGAATCGGTCAGGCTGCATCATCGACCATCTTACTGACTTCAGTCGAGAAAGTAAAGAAATCTATGTGCATTCGGCTTAGATCTACGCCCGCCCCGATCGGAATGAAAATCTGGGGTGGCAATGCCCCGCAGCGCCGCTTAGGATGCTGTATGCAGACGGTCCGGTCAAGGATGACAGTGGAGACCAACCTCGAGACGTATCAGCGCATTCTGGAGGCCTTCAACCGCCAGGGCGTCGACGGCGTCATGCGGTTCTTCAGCGACGACGTCGAGGTCTACGACCCGGATCTGCCACCCGGTAACTACCGCGGCCCCGAGGCCGCCAGGCGCGTGGCCGAGCAGCTGATGAGCGGATTCGAGAACGTCGAGATCAAGGACTTCAGGCTGCTGCCCGCGGGCGACCGCGTCGTCGCCCTCCTTCACACCCGCGCCAAGGGTGAGCGCGGCGAGCTCGAGGTCGAGACGCGGGACGCCCACACAATCACCTTTCGCGAGGGCAAGATCGCCTACTGGCGACTCTATCTCGACCAGGTCGAGGCGCTCACCGACGCGGGCCTCGATCCGGAGCTCGCGAGCGCCGGCAGCGCGACCAATACCTGACCACCGCTTACGCTCCCCAGGTGGGGAGCGCGACGACGAGCAGGGCGACACGATCGGGGCTGGTCGCCCTGGTGGCCGTCGCGGCTCTGGGCATCGCCGGACGGTCGGTCGCCGACCAGAACGATTCGGTCGGACGCCACGGCGAGCTCAGGAAGACGTGGCCGCGAATTCCATACCCGTCCTCACGAGCCGTGCACCGGGCCCAGGAGTTCGCCGCTTCGCGCGGTGATGTCTCGTTTGCCGTCATCGATGCGTCGATCGGGCTGCGCGGCTACGACGTCGATAGGCAGTTCAGCTCCGCGAGCGTCAGCAAGGCGCTGCTCATGGCCGCGGAGCTACGCCGGCTCGATCGAGAGGGCCTGCCTCTCGACGGCGAGACCAGGGAGCTGCTCGAGCCGATGGTCATCTACTCGGACAACCGCGCCGCCGATGCCGTCTACGCCGAGGTGGGGGACGAGGGGCTCGAGGACGTCGCCCAACGTGCCGGGATGCGGGAATTCGAGGCGACGCCGGGTTTCTGGGGCGGCGATCGGATCACGGCGGCCGACATGGCTCGCTTCTTCTACCGGCTCGAGGCGAATCTCCCCGGGCCGCATCGTGCCTACGCGAAGCGGCTGCTGGCCGGGATCGCCCCGGTCGAGCGCTGGGGCATCCCGCAGGCGGTGGGCCACGGATGGTCGGTCTGGTTCAAGGGCGGTTGGCGCCCGGCCGGGCAGAAGCACACCAGCGGCGCCGTCACCCATCAGGCCGCGCTGCTGGTGCACCGAGGTGGCGAGCGGGTCGCTCTGGCCGTGCTCACGGACGAGCCACCCGGGGACGGGGGCGGCTTCGCGGCAGTCGAGGGCGTCACCGAGCGCCTGCTCGCGACGCCCCCGCCCTGGCGCCGCGGCTGGCCGGCGATCTAGCCGGTGCGTCTGCGGATCGGTATGCGGGTGGACGCCCTGGAGCCGCGCATGTTCTTCGGCTCGTAGGCGCCGTACGGCACGAGCTCGCCGCCGATCGACTTCCGCAGTCGCTTGAGCTCCTCGGTCATCCGGGTCTCCATCTCGGTGGCGCGCTTTCGCATCCTCGCCATCTCCAGGCGCATCCGCTCCAGCCGCCGCTCGAGCTCCAGCACGGTCTCGACGCCCGCCAGGTTGAGGCCCTCCTCGGCGGTCATCTGCTGGATCCGCCGCAGGCGCTCGACGTCGGCCTGCGAGTAGAGGCGGGTGTTCTTCGGTGACCGCTTCGGGGTGATCAGGCCGCGCGCCTCGTACATCCGCAGCGTCTGAGGGTGCATCTCGGCCAGCTCGGCGGCAACGGAGATCATGAAGACCCCACGCTCCTGGTCGATCCGCCGCTCGGCGTCGTCCTTCCTTCTGCCCCTCTGAGCCATCAGTCCTCAACTCTCCCTTCTGTGCCGGATGATCCGGCCGCGGCGTTAGTGGCGGCCGCTGATGTCTGGCCGAGCATCGTGGCCCTCGGGTTCTGGCCGTTGAGCACATCCGCCAGCTTCTCGACCGCCTCGCGCTGCTTGTCCGAGAGCTCCTTGGGAACCTCGATCCGGATCCGGTAGTAGATGTCTCCGCGGCTAGATCCGGCGAAGCTCTTTGTGGCCGCCGTTGATGTCGGCCGCGGCGGGCCCTCGCCGCGGAGGCGCTGGACGGAGCCATGCTGGGTGCCCGGCGAGATCCGAATCGTCTTCGAACCGTCCAGGGTCGGAACCTCGATAGCCGCTCCCTGGATCGCCTCGGCGACGGTGACGGGCAGATCGACCTCCAGATTCCCATCGGGGCGCTGCTTGAAGACCGGTGATGGGGCAACCCTGGTGGTCACGTAAAGGTCGCCGCGTGGCCCTCCCCGGAAGCCGGACTCGCCCTTGCCGGCGAGCCGGATCCTGCTGCCGTCGTGGACCCCCGCCGGAATGTTGACCCGGTAGCGCTTGGTCTCCTGGGTGATCCCGCTGCCGCCACAGGTGGGGCACGGATCGTCGATCAGGGTTCCCTGCCCTCCGCACTCCGGGCAGGGCTGCGAGATCGAGAAGACGCCCTGGCTCTGGGCGTCGATGCCGCGCCCCTCGCAGCGGGGGCAGACGCGCGGCGAGGTCCCGGGCTTGGCGCCGCTGCCGTCGCAGGTGGGGCAGGGCCCCGTCGTCGGGACCGATACGGCGATCTGCGTGCCGTGCATGGCCTGGTCGAAGCTGAGCCGCACCTCCGTCTCGAGGTCGCGGCCGCGCTGCTCGCGCGGGCCCTGCTGGCGGCCTCGCCCGAAGAGCGAGGAGAAGATGTCCCCGAGGTCGGCCGTGAACCCGCCGCCTCCCGGGAACCCGCCCGCGCCGCCCGGGAAACCGCCGGCGCCGAAGCCGGCGAACCTCCCGCCGGCGTCGTATTGCTTGCGCTTCTCGGGGTCCGAGAGGGCGTCATAGGCCTGCTGGATCTCCTTGAAGCGCTCCTCGGCCTCCGGGTCATCCGGGTTGCGGTCGGGATGCCACTTGCGAGCCAGCTCCCGGTAGGCCTTCTTGATCTCGTCCTGCGAGGCGGACTTCGAGACGCCGAGCACCTCGTAGAAGTCGCGAGGAGCGGTCGCCATTACTTGCTCACCACCACCTTCGCGGGTCGCAGGACCTGGCCGTTCAGCCGGTAGCCCTTCTCGAGTGTCTCGACGACGATTCCGGCCTCCGTCCCCTCCTCGGGACGGGTTGAGAGCGCCTCGTGGAGCTGAGGGTCGAAGTGCTCGCCAAGCGGGTCGAAGGCCTCCACGCCGGCGCTCTCGAGCCGTCCCCGGAGCTCGTCGTGGACCATCGCGACCCCGCGGGCCAGGGCCTCATGGGCCGAGGTGTCCTGGCCCGCCTGAAGTGCGCGCTCCAGGTTGTCGATCACGGGCAGCAGCTCGCGCGCCAGCTCGGCCTTGCCGCGAGCGAGCGCCTCGGAGGTCTCCTTGGCGACCCGCTTGCGGTAGTTGTCGAAGTCGGCCCGGGTCCGCTGGGCCAGCTCCAGGTATTCGTCGCGCTCGCGCTTGGCGGCGCCGAGCTCGTCGAGATCCCGCTCGACCTGGTCAGCGGCACCGTTGCCGTTCTCCGCCTCAGGGGTGGACGGGTCGCTCCCGTCCACCACCTCCGCGTCAACGACCTCCTCTTCGACCTTCTCGTCACGGGTCGCGCTGTCCCGCGCCCTCGCATCTTTCTCGTCGCTCATCGGAC
>CAVUGA010000028.1:0-20930 GCA_963740685.1 uncultured Solirubrobacterales bacterium | reverse complement strand
GTCTCGAATATACGCCCGGGCCAGGCGCGGCCCAGTCCTGTGTGGTGGGCAGGCCATACTTGAGGAGAAATGGAGCCGACCACACCGCTCCTGCTGCGCGAGCCGCCTCGATCCCGCGCCCTCGGCGTTCTGGTCGCGTTCGTGGCCGTCGCGCTCACGACCCTCGTCGTTTACGCGTTGCGGAGCGTCGCCCCGGCGGTCTCACTCGGAGTCGTCTATCTGCTTGCCGTGCTGCTCGTCTCCACCTTCTGGGGGCTCCGCCTGGGGCTGCTCACCGCGTTTCTCAGCGCCCTGGCGTTCAACTTCTTTCACATCCCTCCGACCGGCCGATTCACGATCGCTCACGGCGAGAACTGGGTCGCCCTCGCCGTCTTCCTGGCAGCGGCGACCGTCGCCAGCTCGCTGGCGGAAGTAGCGAGGGCCAGGGCCCAGGACGCGGAGGCCAGGCGGAGCGAGGCTGACCTGATGGCGGAGCTGGCCCGCGTTCTGCTTGGCGGGACCAGCATCGACGCCGCCCTGCCCGTGGCCGCGGAGCGCATCGCCAGCGCGCTGCAGCTGCCCTCAGCATCGCTGCAACGCGGCGAGGTCGCCGACCGGCCCAAGCGGTTGTCCGTCCCGCTCTCTCCTGACGGACGTCGCCTGGGCACCCTGGTACTCCCGGCCGGCATCGACCCCGACAAACTGGCCCGCCTCCGCGAGCGCCTGGTGCCGGGCCTCGAGGCCTTGCTCGCGGCGGCCATCGACCGCGAGGTTCTGTTGAAGGGGACGGTGGAGACGGAGGCGCTTCGCCGAAGCGACGAGATCAAGACGGCTCTGCTGCGGACCGTTTCACACGACCTTCGAACGCCGATCACGGCGATCCGGGCCGCGGCCGAGGCGCTCATCTCCCCGACCATCGAGGAGGGGGATCGGGCGGACCTTCGAGAAGTGATCATCGACAACTCGGATCGGCTCGCGAACCTGGTCGACAACCTGCTCGACCTGTCCCGGCTCCGCACCGGCTCGGCGGAACCCTCCCAGGACTGGGTGTCGATCGAAGAGGTCGTCGAGGCGGCCATCGACGATCTCGGCCTCGAACCTGGCCGCTTTCAGCTTTCGATAGGCGACGGCCTGCCCTTCATCAGGGCGGACGCCGCGCAGCTCGAGCGGGTCTTCGTCAACCTGCTCTCGAACGCGGCGAGGTACTCGGGCGGCGAGCGGGTCTCGGTTCGCGCCAGGGAGGTCTCGGGCAGGCTCGTGATCCGGGTGGTCGATCGCGGTCCGGGGATCCCCGATCGGGACCTGGGGCGAATCTTCGAGGCCTTCTACCAGGGGCGCGACGATCCGTCGCATACAGGCGCAGGGCTTGGGCTGGCCATCGTCAAGGGTTTCGTCGAGGCCAACGGGGGCGAGGTCTCGGTCGAATCGCTGCCCGGGCAGGGCACGACCTTCGTCGTCGAGTTCGAGCTCGGTGCCACGCAGGTGGACGAGCCCGAGCCGGTCTCTCCCGCGCCGGCGGGACGATGACTCAGCGGATCCTCGTTTGCGACGACGAGATGCAGATCCGCCGGGCGCTGCGCGTCGTACTCAAGGACGCGGGCTTCGAAGTGGTCGAGACCGCGGATGCGGCCGAGGCTCTCGATGCAGTCTCCGTAAAGCCACCCGACGCCGCGATCATCGACCTCCTGCTGCCGGACGGCGACGGCATCGAGGTGACGCGCAGCATCCGCTCGTGGAGCGAGATGCCCATCCTGGTCCTATCCGCGGTGGGGGAGGAGGAGCAGAAGGTGCAGGGCCCTGGAGGCCGGCGCCGACGACTACGTCACCAAGCCGTTCGGGCCGCGAGAGCTGATTGCCCGTCTGAACGCGGCGCTCCGACGGGCCAGCGACGCCGCGGATGAGCCGGCGATCACCGTGGACGGGTTGGTGATCGACCTCGCTGGCCACAGCGTCACGCGCGACGGTGAGCAGATCCACCTCACCCCGATCGAGTTCCGGCTCCTGGGGACGCTGGCGGGGAACCGGGGGCGACTGATGACGCATCGGGCGCTGCTCACCGAGGTCTGGGGTCCCGGCTGGGAGGAGGACACCCAGACGCTGCGCACCCACATCGCGAACCTGCGGCGGAAGATCGAACCCGCCGACGGCCCGCGCTATATCCGCACGGATCCGGGTGTCGGTTACCGGTTCGGCGCCTGATCTTCACGAGATCTTGATAGGCCCCGCCCAAACCTGAACGGAGCCTTCATATGACCGGGGCGATCCTCCGGTCATGGACCTGATCTCCATCGCGATCGCGCTCGTCGCGTTCGTCGTCCTCTACCTCGCGATCGACGGGCTGGACCGCGTATGAGCTTCGCGGAGGGGGCGATGCTGATCGTCTCGGCCGTGCTCTTCGTGTACCTGCTCTACGCGCTGCTGCGTGGCGAGAACCTGTGACCGTCAACGGCTGGCTCCAGCTCGCGATCTACGTCGCGGTGTTGACGGCCCTCGTTCCGATCCTCGGCGGCTATATGGCGCGGGTCTATCAGGGCGAGCGGCTCATGCTCGAGCGCCCGCTCGGCTGGCTGGAGCGCCTGATCTACAGGCTGATCGGCCCGGCCGCGCGCACCGAGCAGGACTGGAAGGCCTACGGGAAGACGACGGTCGTCTTCAGCTTCGTCTTCTGGATCGTCCTCTACGGGATTCTCCGCACGCAGGACATCCATCCGTTCAACCCGGAGGGATTCCACTCGGCCCCATGGGACGTCACCTTCAACACCACCTCTTCGTTCGTCACGAACACGAACTGGCAGTACTACGGCGGCGAGACGACGATGTCGTACTTCTCGCAGATGGCCGGCCTGGCCGTCCAGAACTTCGTCTCCGCCGCGGTAGGGATGGCCGTCCTCGCGGCGGTGATTCGGGGCTTCGCCAGCCGGGGGGCCAAGGAGCTCGGCAACTTCTGGCGTGACGTCACGCGCACGCTGATCTACATCCTGCTGCCGCTGGCCGCCGTCGGGACGCTGATCCTGGTCTCCCAGGGCGTGATCCAGTCTCTGGGCGGCTACGTCACCGTCCACGGCCTCGGCGGCCTCGACCAGACCCTCGCGATGGGACCCGCGGCCTCCCAGATCGCGATCAAGCAGCTGGGGACCAACGGCGGCGGCTTCTTCAGCGTCAACAGCGCCATGCCGTTCGAGAACCCGACACAGTTCTCGAACTTCGTCGAGGCGATCTTCATCCTGCTGATCCCGGCGGCGGCGACAGCGCAGTTCGGCCGCATGGTCGGCAATCGCCGCCAGGGGTGGGCTCTCTACGCCACGATGCTCGCCTTCATGGTCGCGCTGTTCGGCGTGGCGTACGCCGCGGAGCAGCACGGGTCCCCGGCGCAGCACGTCGCCGGCGAGCACACCGCTGCAGCCGACGGGACCTCCGGCGGAAACCTTGAGGGCAAGGAGCAGCGCTTCGGGATAGCCGACAGCGCCGAATGGGCCAACATCACGACTGACGCGTCGAACGGCTCGGTCAACTCCGCCCACGACTCCTACACCGGCATTGGCGGGCTCGTCCCGCTGACGAACATGATGACCGGGGAGGTGATCTTCGGCGGGGTCGGCTCGGGGCTGTACGGCATGCTCCTGATGGTTCTGCTCGCGGTCTTCATAGCCGGGCTGATGGTGGGGAGGACGCCGGAGTACCTCGGCAAGAAGGTGGAGGCCCGCGAGGTCAAGCTCGTCCTGATTGGGGTGCTGTTCGTGCCGCTGGTCGTCCTGGTCGCCACCGGCATCGCGATCTCGAGCAAGTACGGCACGCCCTCGATCTTCAACGCGGGGCCGCAGGGCTTCTCCGAGACCCTCTACGCCTACACGTCCCAGGGGAACAACAACGGCTCGGCATTCGCCGGCTACACCGGATTCGTCCAGCCGAACGCGCCGGGCAACGCCGGCTCGTACGGCATCACCTTCGCCGACCTGCTCGGCGGGATCTCGATGATCGGGGGCCGGTTCATCCCGCTGCTCGCGGCGCTTGCGACGGCGGGATCGCTCTCGGCGAAGCGGGTGGTCCCGGCGGGGCCGGGGACATTCCGAACCGACTCCCCGACGTTCGTCGTGCTGCTGCTCGCGGTGATCGTGATCGTCGCCGCCCTCACCTTCTTCCCCGCCCTGCTGCTCGGCCCGGTGGTGCAGGGCCTCACCAACCAACTCGGCTTCCCCACCTAGGCGATGCGCAGAGACATCACAGCCTCGATCGTCGCCGCGGTTGCCTTCACGCTGCTCTTCGGCCTCGTCTATCCCCTGATCGCCACGGGCGTCTCCCAGCTGCTGCTCCCGAACGCCTCTGACGGCAGCCAGGTGAAGCTCCACGGGCGAACCGTGGGCTCGAAGCTGATCGGCCAGAGCTTCACCATCCGCCACGCGATCCCCAAGGGCCAGCGCGGCAAGTTCGGCAAGAAGCAGATCAAGACGCCGGACCCGAGGTATTTCCAGCCCCGCCCCTCGGTGACCACCTACAGCGCGGACGCAACCTTCTTCAACAACCTCGGGCCGAACAGCAAGGAGCTGATGCAGGAGTTCAAGGGCTACATCCGGGACTACCTGGCCCTGGAGGGCCCTTATGACCCCGGTCTCACCCGCAGGGAGATCCCGGTCGACGCGGTGACCTCCTCCGCGTCCGGCGTCGACCCGCACATCTCACAGGCGAACGCCCGGATCCAGGCCCACCGGATCGCGAAGGTCCGGGGGCTGTCGCTCGACCGGGTCGACCACCTGATCAACGACCGCACCGACGGCCGCGCCCTCGGGGTGCTTGGCGAGCCCGGCGTGAACGTGCTCGAACTGAACATCGCCCTCGACGAGGAGTCATCGCGGTGACCGAAGACCGCAAACGACCCTCCATGTTCGAGCGCGCCTTGCTGGTGCCCGCACTCTGGGGGAGTCTGCGCAAGCTGAATCCCCGCCACCAGATCCGCAATCCGGTGATGTTCGTGGTCGAGGTCGGTGCGCTGGTCACGACGATCGGGTGGCTGATCCAGGCCTTTGGCGGCAAGCCGCTGGGGGGAGGCGACGAAGCCGCCTGGTTCACCCTCACCGTCGCACTCTGGTTGTGGCTGACGGTGGTGTTCGCCAACCTCGCCGAGGCCTTGGCGGAAGGGCGGGGCAAGGCTCAGGCCGATGCGCTGCGGGCCGCCCGCACCGAGACGGTTGCGCACCTGCAGGATGGCCGCGAGATCCCGGCATCCGAGCTCCAGCGCGGTGACACCGTTGTCGTCACCGCCGGCGAGGTGATCCCGGGCGACGGCACGGTGATCGAGGGGATCGCATCCGTCGACGAGTCCGCGATCACCGGCGAGTCGGCACCCGTCATCCGCGAGGCAGGCGGCGACCGCAGCGCGGTGACGGGCGGTACGCGAGTGCTCTCGGACCGGATCGTGGTCGAGATCACGCAGGAGCCGGGCAAGAGCTTCCTCGACCGCATGATCGCCCTGGTCGAAGGCGCCGAGCGCCGCAAGACGCCGAATGAGATCGCCCTCAACATCCTGCTGGCGGGCTTGACGATCATCTTCCTAGTGGTGGTCGTCGCGCTGCGGCCGATGGCGGAGTTCTCGAAGACCGACGCCTCCGTTGCCACGCTGATCGCCCTGCTGGTCGCCCTGATCCCGACGACGATCGGGGCGCTGCTCTCGGCGATCGGGATCGCCGGGATGGACCGGCTGGTGCGGCGCAACGTGCTCGCGCTGTCGGGCCGGGCCGTCGAGGCCTCGGGTGACGTGGACGTCCTGCTGCTCGACAAGACCGGCACGATCACCCTCGGCAACCGCGAGGCCACCGAGTTCGTCCCGATGCCGGGCGTGCCCGAGGCGGAGCTCGCCGAGGCGGCGCAGATGTCGTCGCTGGCCGACGAGACCCCAGAGGGGCGCTCGATCGTCGTCCTCGCGAAGAAGTACGGGATTCGCGAGCACGAGATGTCGTCTCATGAAGCGAGGTTCGTCCCGTTCAGCGCCGAGACCCGGATGAGCGGCATCGACGTCAACGGCCGACGCCTGCGCAAGGGAGCCGGCGACGCGATCATCGAGTTCGTCCAGGCCGAGGGGGGCACGGCCCCGCCCGAGCTTCAGCGAGAGCTGGACCGAGTCGGCCGCGAGGGGGGGACGCCCCTGGCCGTCGCTCAGGACAGCCAGGTCCTCGGCGTCGTCTACCTGAAGGACGTCGTCAAGGAGGGGATGACTCACCGCTTCGACCAGCTCCGATCGATGGGCATCCGCACGGTGATGATCACGGGCGACAACAAGCTGACCGCGGCGAAGATCGCCGACGAGTCGGGGGTGGACGACTACCTGGCCGAGGCGACGCCCGAGAAGAAGCTCGAGCTGATCAAGGACCAGCAATCGGGCGGGCGGATGATCGCAATGACGGGGGATGGGACGAACGACGCGCCCGCACTGGCGCAGGCGGACGTCGGTGTCGCGATGAACACCGGCACCCAGGCGGCGCGCGAGGCGGGGAACATGGTGGATCTCGACTCCAATCCGACGAAGCTGATCGAGATCGTCGAGGTCGGCAAGCAGCTGCTGATCACCCGCGGAGCGCTGACCACCTTCTCGATCGCCAACGACGTCGCCAAGTACTTCGCGATCCTGCCCGCGATCTTCGCCGCGACCTACGCGACCAACGGCGGCGACGGGCCGCTCAACAAGCTCAACATCATGGATCTGGGCACGCCCGAGTCGGCGATCATCTCGGCGATCGTCTTCAACGCGCTGCTGATCCCGCTGCTGATCCCGCTGGCGTTGCGCGGGGTCCGCTATCGGCCGGCCGGTGCCAGCGCGCTGCTGCGGCGCAACCTCTTCATCTACGGCCTTGGGGGCGTGATCGCTCCGTTCATCGGGATCAAGCTGGTCGACCTGGTCGTCCACGGCATGCTGGGAGCCTGATGAGCCGCCTCCTCGCCGGCATTGACCTGGTGGCCGGACATGGGCGAGGGCTGCCCGCCGGGGCGCGCGCCCCGGGTCCCCTGACCAGAGCGTGGGCCAGGGTGCGCGGTAGGTCTCTCGATCACGCGCTCGCAGGCGGGGCCGATCCGGCGTCCTCGGCGGCGCTCGCATCTCGGGCGGCCTGGCTGACCAGCCGGAGGAACCGCCGCGGGGTGGCACGCGCCATTCGCAGGCTGCTCGAGCCGCCGGGACGGCGCGGACCGTCCGCGGCTGTGCGCCCCCACCGCGGCGAGCTCGCGGGTGTGAGGCTTCGGCTGGCGGGCGTGGCGGCCCTCCTCGAGACCGAGGAGCCGATCTACGCAAGCGGCGTGGCCAGGGCGCAGCTCCTGCTGACCGACGGCAACAGCCCCCTCTACCAGCCGCTGCACGCGGGAGACCTGCTGCGCACTGTGGACGAGATCGTCGATGCGCTGGAGGGACGGGAGGAAACTTGGTGACGATGGCCGAGCCCACGAGAGAGCGGGGACCGTCCGGCACCGGTGAGGTCGAGCGCGGCAGCCTCAAGGTCTTCCTGGGGATGGCTGCCGGGGTCGGCAAGACCTACCGGATGCTCCAAGAGGGCCGCGCCGAGGCCGAGGCCGGACGTGACGTTGTCGTCGGGTACCTCGAGCCGCACGGTCGCGACGAGACGGTGGTACAGGCGGGAGACCTCGAGATCGTGCCCCGCCGCGAGGTCTCCTACAGGGACACGGTCCTGGGGGAGATGGACCTGCCGGCGATCATCGAGCGGTCGCCCGATCTCGCGCTGATCGACGAGCTGGCGCACACGAACGCCCCGGGGCTCGAGCACGAGAAGCGTTACGAGGACGTCCGTGACGTCCTGGACGCCGGGATCGACGTGTACTCGACGGTCAACGTCCAGCACCTCGAGAGCCTCAACGACAGCGTCTGCGAGCTGACCGGAGTCCGGGTACGGGAAACGATGCCCGACGCCGTCCTGAACGAGGCCGACGAGGTAGTGCTCATGGACCTGACCCCCGAGGCGCTGCTGGCGCGCCTGCGCGAGGGGAAGATCTATCCGGCCGAGCGAATCGACTCCGCGCTCAACAACTTTTTCCGTATCGAGAACCTCGCCGCCCTGCGCGAGGTTGCGCTGCGGCAGGTGGCGCAGGAGGTGGAGTCCAAGCGCCTCGAGAAGGAGCCCGTAGGCCGGCGAGATGACCGGCTGGCCGAGAGCGCCGCGACACAGGCGGTCGGAGAGCGGCTGCTGGCGTTGATCAAGCCCACGCCGCGAGCCCAGCGACTCGTTCGCCGCGCCTGGCGCTCCGCGCAGCGACTCGGCGCCGAGCTCGATCTCCTCTGGGTCAAGCGGCCCGGTTACCGGCCGAGCCCCGACGAGCAGAATCAGCTCGACGCGATCGGCCGGGTCGCCGCGGTCCTGGGTGCGCATCTGATGGTTGAGGAGGGAGATGACGTCGCCCAGACGGTCAAGGAGATCGCCGAGGAGAAGGGCAGCACCTACGTGCTGATTGGCACGCCGAGTCCTCGGACCGGCCTGGACCGGTTCCGGCCGGCTCTACCCACCAGGCTGCTCGAGGCGCTCCCCGGGGTCGACCTCCGGGTGGTCGCCGATCGCACTCTGCGGGGCGAGGAGGCAGAGCAATGAGCGGGCTCGAGATCGCGCTCGCGATCCTGCTGGTGGCCGTGACCGGCTACCTGGTGCTCGGCGAGTTGAAGCGCCGCCGTACCGAGACGGCGATCACGCCGGCTGCCACGAGGATCCTCTTCCCCTTCGTCGGCAAGCAGCTCTCGACCCCGGCCTTCGACGCCGCGCTGCGCATCGCGCGCGCCGAGGGCGCGACCCTCGTCCCGGCCTACCTGGCGATCGTCCCGCTCAGCGTTCAGCTCGATACGCCGTTGAAGCGGCAGGCCGAGACGGCCCTGCCGATGCTGGAGGCGATCGAGCAGCGGGCCGCCACGCAGGGCGTGCCAGTTGACTCGCGGATCGAGCCCGGCCGCAGCGTGCGCCACGCATTCCGGCTGCTGCTGGAGCACGAGCAGTTCGACCGGGTGGTGGCCGCGGGTGCGACCAACGGAGACGGCTTCAGCTCGGAGGACGTTGCCTGGCTGCTCGAGAACGTCCCGGGGGAGATCCTGATCCTGCGGCCGAGCCGCGATCCCCGCGCGCTAACCCGCCGCGCGCGAGACAAGCGACGGGATCACAGCGTCCGCCGGGTCCTCCTCCGGGTGCCAGAGAACGCCGAGGACAAAGCCACCATTCGCTGATTCGACCGCCTCGACGCTCTCGTCGTCGGTGGCCCAGGCGCTGGCCGCCAGCGAGTCGCCGATCGCGTCGACGCCCTGATGGTGGTGGCTCTTGACGCTGAGGAGCTCGGTGCCCGCGGCGCGGGCTGCGAGGGATCCCGGCTCTATCCGCACGTCGTGCTCGGCCCAGGAGCCAGGCACCGGGCGGTGACGGTCGTGCCCGAGCCGGTCGGGCAGGTGCTGGTCGAGCGTTCCGCCGCAGGCGACGTTGAGGATCTGCATCCCGCGGCAGACGCCGAGCAGCGGGATGCCACGCTCCAGCGCGCCTCGCGCCAGCGCGATCTCGAAGCGGTCGCGGTCCGGGTTGGTCCCCACGGTCTCCGGATGCGCCTCGGCGCCGTGGCTCTCGGGATCGATGTCGGCGCCACCCCCCAGCACCAGCGCATCAAGGCGATCGAGGAGCTCATTGGGGTTCTCGGTCGCACGGCGATCGGGTGGCAGCATCGCGACCATCCCGCCGGCACCGTGGATTGCCCGCGCATAGGAGAGGGGCAGGAGGACGGCCGGTTCGTCCTTCCAGACGCCAAAGTGGGCTCTCTCAACGGCTGCGCAGACTCCGATCAGCGGGCGGGGCATCAAGAATGAAGTTATTGATTCGGCGGCGGTTTTTGTGGCCGCCCCGATGGCGAAGCCGTCTGCCGAATACGCTCGCCCGATGGACTTGCGCGAAGGACCGGTCGACGAAAGCCCATTCGATGTCGCGGTCGTCGGCGCGGGCGCCGTCGGATGCGCGGTCGCGCGGGAGGTGAGCCGCCGGGAAGCGAGCTGCATCCTGATCGAGGCCGGGCCCGACGTCGGCGCCGGCACCAGCAAGGCGAACACCGCGATCCTCCACACCGGGTTCGACGCCAAGCCGGGAACGATCGAGTCGGGCCTCGTCGCCCGCGGCTACGAGCTGCTCAGCGAGTACGCGGCCCAGGTCGGTGTTCCAAGCACGAGGCTGGGCGCGCTGATGATCGCGTGGAGCGGCGAGCAGCGCGAGGCGCTTGCGGGGATCGAGGCGAAGGCGCGGGAGAACGGCTACGACGATGCTCGCCCTGTCGACCTCGAGGAGCTTTACGCGAGGGAACCCAACATCGGCCAGGGAGCCGAGGGGGCCCTGGAAATCCCGGGAGAGGGGATTGTCTGCCCGTTCACCGCCACCCTCGCGTTCGCCACCGAGGCGCGTGCAGCCGGCTGCGAGCTTCTTATGAACGCCGCGGTCCAGGCCGTCCGGCCCAGCGAGGGCGGACACGAGATCGAGACGGCGAGAGGCCCGGTCCGCGCCGCGCATCTCGTCAACGCCGCCGGGCTCCGCAGCGACGAGGTCGACGCGATGCTCGGACACTCAGAGTTTCGGGTCACGCCGAGGCGGGGCGAGCTGATCGTCTTCGACAAGCTCGCCCGCGGCCTGCTCAACCACGTCCTGCTGCCGGTTCCGACGGAGAAGACCAAGGGAGTGCTGGTCTCGCCGACGGTCTACGGCAACGTCCTGCTCGGGCCCACCGCCGACGACGTCGAGGACAAGACGGACCGCTCGACCACCGCGACCGGCCTGGCGTCGCTGATGGAGGCCGGAGCCCGGATCGTGCCTGGGCTCGGCGAGTATGAGGTGACCGCCACCTACGTGGGGCTGCGGGCGGCGACCGAGCACCGCGACTACCAGCTCACCGCTCATACCGGGCAGCGCTATGTCTGCGCCGGTGGGATCAGGTCAACCGGCATCACGGGCTCGCTCGCGATCGCCGAATGGGTGAGCGAGGCGCTGGCGGAGGCCGGTCTCGATCTGGCGCCCCGTCCGGAGGCGGTGACCTTGCGGATGCCGAACATCGGCGAGTTCGGGTCGCGCCCCTACCAGGAGGCTGATCGGATCGCCGACGATCCCGACTATGGGCGGATCGTCTGCTTCTGCGAGCGCGTCACCCGGGGCGAGATCGACGCGGCACTGGCCGGCCCGATCCCGCCCGCGGATCAGGATGGGCTCCGCCGGCGCACCCGGGCGCTGATGGGCCGCTGCCAGGGGTTCTTCTGCGGTGCGGAGATCGCCGAGGCTCTGGCCGAAGGGAGGCCCGATGGGGATTCCTGACGGCCCGGTTGTGATCGGCGGTGGGCCCTCGGGGCTGGCCGCCGCGATTGAGCTGCGCCGGCTCGGCATCTCGCCCGTCACCGTGATCGAGCGCGAGCGCGAGGCGGGTGGGATTCCGCGTCACTCCGACCACTCCGGCTTCGGGCTCAGGGATCTGCGGAAGGTCCTCTCCGGCCCACGATACGCGGAGCGCTACCGGCAGCTCGCCGAGCAGGCCGGGGTTGAGATCGTCACCGGGACGATGGTCACCGACTGGGAGGGCGACCGACGGCTGAAGCTGACCGGGCCGCGAGGCAGGGAGGAGATCGAGCCTCGCGCGGTCGTCCTGGCGACCGGCTGCCGCGAGCGCCCTCGATCCGCGCGCCTCGTGCCCGGGTCGCGGCCCGCCGGCGTGATGACCACGGCGACCCTTCAGCAGCTGGTTCACCTGCAGGGACGGAGGGTCGGGCGTAGAGCCGTGATCGTCGGCGCCGAGCACGTCAGCTTCTCAGCCGTCGCCACGCTCGCACACGGCGGAGCATCGGTCGCCGGACTTGTCACGGAGCTGCCGCGGCACCAGTCCCTGATGGCGTTCCGAGCGGGCGCCGCGGTTCGCTACCGGGCACCGGTCTGGTCTCGCACGGCGGTCAGCGCGATCCACGGATCGGAGCGAGTGGAGTCAGTCGAGCTGACCGAGCTCGACTCCGGGCGCAAGCGAACCGTCGAATGCGACCTGGTGATCTTCACCGCTGACTGGATCCCCGACCACGAGCTGGCGGTGATGGCCGGCTGCGAGCTCGATCGGGGAACGCTTGGGCCCCTTGTCGACCCGGCCCTGCGCACGACTCGTCCCGGCGTGTTTGCCGTTGGGAACCTTCTCCATCCGGCGGAGACCGCGGACGTCTGCGCCATCGACGGCCGCCACGTTGCCCCGGCCGTCGCGGCGTACCTGCACGGGCCCGGTGAGTGGCCGTCTCACCTGCGTGTCACCTCTCGGAGCCCGCTTGCCTGGGTCGCGCCCAATCTGCTGCTGGCGACGGGGCACCGGCCGCCACGCGACCGGTTCCTGCTCCGCTCGCGCGAGTTCGTCACGCGCGCACGCATCGGGGTTCGCCAGGACGCCCGCGAGCTGTGGACTGGACGGGTACGCCGCCTGGTGCCCGGACGGGCTTCATCCATTCCGGCCAACTGGGCCGCGCAAGTTGATCCTGAAGCGGGCCCCGTGATCGTCGCGGTGAAATAGGGTCCTCCCATGAGCGACGGGATGTTGCTCGGGATCGACGAGGGGACCACCGGCGTCAAGGCCGCGCTCTTCGACCAGCGGCTCAAGCCGGTGGCTGAGGCTCGCCGCGACAAGGTGAACCGCCACCCCGAGGAGGGATGGGTGGAGCAGGACGGCGAGGAGGTGATCGCCGCCGTCACGGAATCCGTGGCGGAGTTGCTTGAGGGAGCCAAAGGGGAGGTGGTCGCCTGCGGACTCGATCACCAGGGTGAATCCGTGCTCGCCTGGGACTCCGAGACCGGCAAGCCGCTCAGCCCGATCGTCGTCTGGCAGGACAAGCGCTCGCAAGACATCCTCGACGAGCTCGCCGACGTGGAGGGGGAGGTCAGGGAGCTCAGCGGCCTGCCCTTCGACCCATACTTCTCGGCCGCGAAGCTGGCCTGGCTGCTCCGGCACAACGACGAGGTGAAGAAGGCCCGCGACGAGGACCGCCTTCGGATGGGGACCGTCGACTCGTTCCTCTGCGACCGGCTCGGCGCAGGCTTCGCGACCGAGCCCGCCACGGCCTCGCGCACGCAGCTGCAGCGGATCGACAGGCCCGGAGCATTCGACGAGCGCCTCTGCGAGATCTTCGGGGTGCCGATCAACGTTCTACCGGAGATCCGCGATACCGCCGGCGACCTCGGCACGCTGCGGCATGAAAGCTGGCCGGTAGAAGTTCCCTTCCGCGGCCAGGTGGTCGACCAGCAGGCGGCCCTGGCCGGCGCGGCCTGCGTCGAGCCAGGCCGCGTCAAGGCGACTTACGGCACGGGCGTTTTCGTCCTTGCCCATGTCGGCGAGCGCGTCCCGGATCCCGCCGGGGGACTGCTCCCTACGGTCGCCTGGAGCATCGATGGGAAGGTCGAGTACGCGCTCGACGGTGGCGTCTTCGCGGCCGGGGCCATGCTCGAGTGGATGTGCAACCAGCTCGGCATCGCCGTGAGCCCACCCGAGCTCAGCAAGCTCGCCCGAGAGGCGGAGAGCTCGGCCGGCGCCCGCGTGCTTCCGGGCCTCGCCGGGGTCGGGGCGCCCTGGTGGCGCCCCAACGCCCGGGCCGTGATCTCGGGGATCTACGGCGGCACGACGCGCCAGAACGTCGCCCGAGCGGCGCTCGAGGGAATCGCCTGGCGGGTGGCGGACGTGGTCGCCGCGATCAAGGAGACCTCGCCGGTGGAGACGCTGCGCGTCGACGGCGGGCTTACCAACGAGCCGCTGCTGCTTCAGCTCCAGGCCGACATGATCGCCGCGCCGGTCGAGGCGGCGGGCGCCGACGCCACGGTACTCGGCGCCGCTGCCCTGGGCGCTGTCGGAGCGGGAGTGATCGGCTCGCTCACCGAACTGCCCGAGATGCTTCCCGCGGACAGGCGGGTCGAGCCGCATCGCGATGAGGCGTGGCGCTCGACCGAGCACGATCGCTGGCGTGAGTTCGTGCGGGCGACGGAAGCGCTGGATCCCAACTGAGCGGCGCCGTACCTAGTCGGCTTCCGCGGTCCGCTCCACGGCCTCGATCCCGCGGGGCTTCCCCGCGCGCACCCACCGGTATTGCAGGAACCCCCCAACGAGGATCGTCCCGCCGATCGAGATCAGCGGGTAGCCGCGTGCCAGGTTCACCACCAACGTGAACGCCACAACGGCCGCGGCGAGCACGTTGGTCGCCAGCAGCAACCGAGACCCCTGGCGGCGTGAGAAGCGAGCCATCGCGAGCAGCCCTGCCAGGAAGCTGACAAAGACCGCGACGGCGTAGACCAGCACCAGCTCCTGCTCCTGGCCACTGGCGGCGAGGATGATCACGGCCGAGATCAGCGCGTAGACGATCACCGCCAGGACCGGAGTGTGATGGTGGTTCACGCGAGCCAGCAGCCCGGGCAGTAGGCCGGGCGATCCGTCCGGCCAGGTCCTCGCCAGTGCCTTGAGCAGCCCGGGGCCGGCCTGGAATGAGGACGCTGCCGCCGCCAGCAAGAGGACGCTGCTGGAGAGCTGGAAGAAGGCGAAGAGGCCTCCGTTCCCCACCGCGGCCTTGGCCAGGTTCGCGATCTGAGTGCCGTCGCTGCCAGGGATCCCGACGTTGAGGTGGACCGCCAGCGCGGTCAGGCCGAGCGTCAACGCGCCGACGATCAGGATTGTCAGCCCCAGGGTGCCTCGCCCAAACCGCCACCGCCCGTCGTTGTCGAGCTGTCCCAGCTGCGCGATGGAGGTTGCGGGGGCCTCGGTGCCCGTGGCGAGCGCCATCGCCACGGGGAACGCGAGGATCACCGCCACCAAGGCCGGGCTTGCCGAGCCGGTGATCGGGGCCTGTCCCTGAGTCGAGTGGGGCGAGATCCAGCCCGCCGCCAGAACCGCCACGCCGGCGACGATGAAGAGACTGGTCATCACCGCGAACACCAGGCGCCCGCCGTGTCCGAACCAGGTCAGACCCGCCACCAGGGCGAGCAACGCCATGGCGAGTGGGATCCTCTCGGGCGCCAGCGCCGGGACGTACGCGATCAGGGCGCTGCCGGCGGCGGCGATCGAGATCGCGATGGTGAGCGCGAAGTCGACGATCAGCGCACCGATCGGGAGGAAGGACCACTCCTCCCCGAATGCCCTGCCCGCCGCCTCGGGTGAGCCGCCGCCCTCCGGGAACATCCTGACGAGCTGCCAGTAGTTGAGCGTGACCAGCGCGATGATTCCGATCACGATCGACATCGTTGGCAGGAGCAGGTCCAGGTGGCCATTGAGCGCCCGCAGCGCCGCCTCGATCGCGTAGGCGACCGAGGAGACAGGGTCGGCCATCACGGCGAAGGCGAAGGCAAAGAAGAGGGCGACCTTGCCTCCCTTGACGAGCGCGGTCGCGGCCGGGCTCGAGGTGTGGGTGTCGGGAGAGGCCATTCGGTCGGTTTCGGCGTAGACGACGATCGCCGACCAGGCTTCCCGGCACACCTCGGCTCAGGCTAGTGGCCGGGCCCCCCGAAAGGCACTCGACCCGCGCTAAACGCGGGTCGAATGGGCGGCTGTCGTGCCACATCCCGTTGGGCGTGGCCGGCCGCGCAGTTGATTCGCGGCGGCTTCCGGCCGGCGCATATGTTGGTGGCTAGGAGATGATCTCGATGATGATCGCCAGCAGGGCCAGAAAGCCCAGGATCCCGGCGCCCATGACGAAATCCTTCTCGCCGATGCTTCTGTCGGAGTCGTTCATCTGCTTGGTCCTGCCTTTCTAGTCGCGAGTGACGACGTCTTCCTCCAGCGTGCTGACCGGACCCTGGTACTTGTTCTTCGCCGAGACCAGGTACCAGATGCCGAAGATCAGCGGCAGGATGATCGCGAACGGCGTGTAGTTCACGTTCGCGGCATCGAATGCGTCGTTCCACGGCAACCCGGTCGGGTCGTATGGCAGGTCGAGCGCGTAGACCACGACGACCACGAAGGCGATCGCAAGCACGTTCACGAGCTTGTAGCGACCACCCAGGTTCCAGGGGCCGGGCTCGAAGGAGTCGCCCTTACGGAGCCGCAGGTAGACCGGAATGATGTAGGCCAGGTAGAGGCCCACCGTGCAGATCCCGGTCAGCGCGAAGAACGCGAACGGGATGTCGTTCTTCCCGAACAGCGCCGGAATGGAGATCACGAGCGAGAAGAACGAGACCGCGATCACCGCGTTGAACGGCACCCGGTCCCGGTTGACCCGGCGGAAGATCGCCCATCCCGGGATCGCCCGGTCGCGCGAGAACGCGTACCAGGTCCGTGAGGCGCTGGTCAGGCCGGCGGCGCCGCAGAAGAACTGGCCGACCGTGGCGATCAGCACCACCATCTTCGCGGCCCAGGGGTCGAGCGCCGAGTTGAAGATGCCGAACACCGCGCCGCCCGAATCGTCCACCGCGGTCACGTTTGTGGCCGCATAGAGGAACGCGAGGATCACCAACCAGCCGATGATCGCCGAGAAGAAGATCGAGCGCCAGACCCCCTGCGCGGCGCTGATCGCGGCCCCGTGGGTCTCCTCGGCGGTATGGGCCGAGGCGTCGTAGCCCGTCTGGGTGTACATGCCGAGCAGGAACCCGACCGGCGCAACCAGGAACCAGAAGCCGAGGCCGCCGGTCGTGCCGCCGAGGGTGCCGCTCTCGTTGAATCGCTGGCTGAAGACGAAGCTCGTGCTCTGGTGGTGGTCCGGCACGAAGACCAGCAGGGCGATGATGACCGCGACCCCGAGCAGGTGCCAGCCCACCGAGATGTTGTTCATCAACGCCAAGATCCGGTCGGCGAAGATGTTCACGAGCGTGTAGAGGAACAGGATGATCAGGAAGAGCAGGAACGTCTCGCTGAGGATGTGCTTGGTGTCGGCGAAGTTGACGCCGAAGATGTCGACGGAGTACAGCCCCAGCAGGTTGTAGAGGAAGAAGGCGCAGCCGTAGGCGACCGAGGCCACGATTCCGAGCAGTCCGACGATGTTGAACCAGCCGGTCATCCAGCTCCAGCCCTTGCCGCCGAGGTCGTGCGCCCACCAGTACGGGCCGCCGGCCGTCGGGTACTTCGAGGTCAGCTCTGCCATCGAGAAGCCGACCATGATCACGAAGAAGCAGATCACGGGCCAGCCGATCGACGCCATGGCGGGACCGCCGTGCAGCCAGGCGAACGAGAACGTCGTGAACGTCCCGGCGAGAACCGAGATGATCGTGAACGAGATCGCGAAGTTGGTGAACGCGCTCCAGCCACGCGAGAGCTCCTGCTTGTACCCCATCTCCGCGAGCCGCTGCTCGTCGCGCTTGGTCTGATCGACGTCGGAAATGCCCTCAGGTGGAGTCACACTCTTCTCCCTCCGTCGCGGCCCCCACACGTCCATGTGTTGAGGCCTATGTGCCGGACTGGCCGGGACCCTATGTGCGGAAGGTGACGCGCGTCAAGCCCGATTTCCGCAAATTCCCCGGCTCCTACGGATCTTGTACGGATCGTCTAGACGCGGCTGCGACCAAGGCCCAATCGGCGGAGAAGCGATCGCGGCGAAGGCCTGTGCCGCGGGGGATGGGAGAGGCGCTCGAGCGAGCCGACGGTCTGGTGCTCGAATGCGTCGAGATGAGTCGCCAGGGCGATGAAGGCCTGTGCGGTGGTGAGTGCATCCCCGTCGGCGTGGTGCGGACGATGGACGGGCAGGCCGAGCGCGCGCGCCATCTCCGAGAGGCCGATCGGGTCCCGATCGGCCGCCGGGTCGCGCCGCAGCCGGCGCAGCTCGCGATCCAGGGCGGCGGTGTCGATGACGGGGTTGCGCAGGTCGAGCCCGTGCTTCGCGAGCGCTGCGCCGAGAAATCCGCGCTCGACCGCGGCGACGTGGGCGACGATCGGGGTCCCGGTGATCTCTGTCAGCAGGGGGTCGAACAGGTCGGACAGCGGCGGCGCCCCGGCCAAATCGGCCTCGCGCAGGCCGTGGATCCGGATCGTCTCGGCACTGGGCATGCGCCGCGGATGCACCAGCTCGTAGCGGACGTCTCCGATGCGGACCCGTCCCTCCACCACCGCCACCGTCGCGAACGAGATGACCTCGTTGACGGCGGGATCGAGGCCGGTGGTCTCGAAATCGAGAACCTCGAACCGGACCTCCCGCCATGGGGTGGTGGGCGCAGGAAACTCGGTCTCGCGGTAGGAGCTCGCAGCCGCTGAATCGCGCACGGCCACGCCTACCGAGGCGAGAGCTCGCTCGTCAGGGATCTCTGCACGGCCGAGACCTCCCTGAATGCGTCCCGCAGGTACCGGCGCGTGAGGGGATCGAGCTGCTTCGGATCCAGGTGGTTGTCCGGCTCTCGGCCGTCCATGAGCTGGCCCACCTGGTGCTCGAGGCGGAGAGCGCTGAACAGCTCGTAGGCCTCCTCGAGGATTCGCGCCTCGGTGGCGCTCATCACCCCGGTGTCGGCAGAGGCCCGCAGTCGCTCCAATGTGGGCGTGACCTGAACCCCGGCCTTGAGGGCGGCGTAGCGAGCCACGTCGACGATCGGCAGGAGACCGCCGCTCTTGATGTCGAAGGTCCCCTTCCGCTCACCCGACCCCTCCACGACGATGTCGTGCATGAAGCCGGTCGGGGGCTTTGCGACCAAGGCCAGCCGCAGCATCCAGCGCTCCAGGGTCGTCCGGTCGCCCGTCTCGAAGAGCAACGCCTTGACGTCGATTCCCTGCCTGGGGCCGTAGACGATGCGCCCGTCGAGCAGGATCGAGGTGGCGATCAGCACCCGGTTGTCGGAAGGGTGAGCCAGCCAGCTTTCGATTGCCCGCTGCCAGTCCTCGATCGAGCTCGCCGAGAAATCACCGGAGGCCGTGACGCCGTGCGGATCGAGGCGCCAGCCGATGACCCGGACACAATCGGCCACGTGGGCGGCGATCCCGTGCATGTACTCGGTGGTCCTCGCCGAAGCCGGCCGGCGGCGTGACTCCGCCTGGATTGGGTCCGAATCGGGAACATCCCGCCACGCCATGCCGGAGTCGACGTCGGAGGACGGGACCGGCTCTCTCCGCCCGTGGCTGCCCAGCGACATCCAGCAGAACTCGGCCGGGGATGGCCCCTGGGATTCGACGGCGAGCTCGATCATCCTCACGATCAGTGCGTCGGCGACCGCCGAAGTCACCTCGCTGATCTGCTGTGGAGCCATCTCGGCTCGGTGGAGCGCGATGACCGTCGACCTGAGCCTGGAGGCCGCGTCGCCGAGCTCGCGCTTGTTCGTGGCCCTGGCGATCGACCGCCGCAGGACGAACGGAGAGCGGGTCTCGGCCGCCACCAGGTCGATGCCGACGATGACCCCGAGGACCTCCGAGCGCGCCGAGAAGACCGGGACGTGGCGGATGTCATGGTCGAGCATGGTCAGCATCACGTCCGCGCCGCTCTGGTCCGCGGTGACTCCGATCACCGGAGCGCTCATCGCTGCGCTGACCGGGTCATCGGGGGAGAGCCGGCCGGCCACCACCCCCGAGCGGAGGTCGCGGTCGGTGACGATGCCGAAGTTTCCGTTCGCGAGCTCAATCAGCACCGAGCTGACGTCCTGGGCGTCCATCAGGCGAGCGGCCTCCCGGAGCGCCGTCTCAGGGGTGCAGGCGACCGGGGGCCTGCGCACCAGGGCGGACGCCGGCTGCTGGGCCACCTCGGCGCCGGGCGGCGCGATCTCGTCCGCCGCGCTGTGCTCGGGCCGGGCGAGGAGAGAGCGGGTCAGAAAGCGCAGGCTCGAGGGGCGGCCGAGCAGAGGCGCGACGTCCTCCGCGGCCAGCGAATAACAGAGCGTGTCCTCCTTGGCCCTGGCGGCGTACCTGCTCGGCAGGCCCGAGAGCACCGACGGATGACCGAACATCTCACCCTCACCGAGCAGGTCGACCGCCGTCCCCCGGTCGAGCAGCTCGATGGCGCCGCGCCTGACCACCCTGATGCGGTCCTGCGGCACCTCGCTCTGAGGGATGATCGTCGTGCCGGCCGGGAAGAACTCCACCTCGGTCCTGGATGCGAGGGCCTCAAGGTCCGCCTCATCGAGCCCGCTGAAAGGGTCTCGCCCCCCCAGGAACTCGGCGATGTCGTGCATTCGCTAGATCAGCCGGTGAGTGCCGCGGAGGCCTCGTCTACGGTGGCCCGGATCGGGATCACGCGGTCCAGGCCCATCACGGAGAGAATCCGGAGGATCTGATCGCTGGACGCGGCAACCGCGAGGCGCTCGGACCCTTCCTTGGGATGCTGGGCTTCTCGAGAGAGGAGCAGGGCGCGAATGCCGCTGGAGTCGATGAATTCGCACTCGGTCAGGTCGACCACGATGCCCTTGGGCTCGGCGGCGACGGCCGTGCGCAGCTCGCCCCGCAGCTCCTCCTCGTGCGACATGTCGACCTCGCCTCTCACCCGGACGACGTGGACGTCGTCCGGACCCGGCCCCGAGTCGATCTCGAACTGCGGAATGTCTGCGCTTGGAGTTGCCGACATGCTTCCCCCTCGGACAACTGAGGTGAACACATGCTAGCTATCCGAGGTGGAGGGCCGCTCGTGCATGCTTGACCGCGGATTCGACGCTCTCATCGCACGGCCAGAACACCGGCGAGTCCCCGTCCCGGATCAGGCGGTCCGCCAGGATCACGCCGCGAGCGCTGACCCGGTCCTCCTCCTCCAGCTCGGCGGCGAGGGTGAGGATCAGCGGTGCGGAGTCCAGGACCTCGTTCTCTCGCAGGGGAATCCGCGCGACGAACGGATTCCGATCGTGGCGACGGGCGGCGTCGATCAACCTTCTCAGGGCGGCGGCGAGAGCGGAGCGATAACGCTGATCGAGTAGTAGGGCTCGACGCGCGAGCGTCACCGGATTTCCATCCGCGGGCTGGCCGGCCAGCAGGCGTTCGTCGATCGAGCGCCCATGAATTCTCGCCAGGATCCGATCGAACATGCTCCTCCAAGTATGCCCAGCGCCGGTATTGGGGAATCAGCGAATCGCCGG
>CAVUGA010000027.1:0-5990 GCA_963740685.1 uncultured Solirubrobacterales bacterium | reverse complement strand
GGCACGCTGCGCCTCACCAACCAGGTGCTGCTGGCGTCCGGCCGCGCCTAACGGGCCGCTAGCTCTTCGCCCGGGGCTTGGCCTTTGAGCCGTTCCCGGACTTGGCGCGAGAGCGAGTGCCGTTCTTCTTCGTGCCGTTCTTGGCCTTGGCGCCGTTCCCCCGGGCGCGCTTGACCTTGGTCGCCGAGGCCTGGCCCGCGATCTTCTCGGCCTCCTTTGCGGCCTCGGCGGGGTCGACGTCCTCGCCGTCCTTGGCCGCGGCTTCGGCGGCCTCCTTCGCGGCCTTAGCGGCCTCGCGCTCGGCGCGGCGGGCCTTCATCTCCGCCATCGAGGGGCACTCGTCGTTCAGGCAGAGCTTCCAGGGGCGCCCGCGCCAGGGCACGACCTGCAGGCGAGGCGTGCGGCCGCAGACCGAGCAGACCTCCTCGATCTTGTAGAGGCCGCGCACACGCTGGGGCAGCGGGAAGGTCGTGTCGCACGAGTCGGGCGAGTCGGGGTTGTCGCCGTCCCAGCCGGAGCAGCCGACGAAGCGCTTGCCCGACTTGCGCGCCTTGATGATCCGCAGCAGGTGCGGGGAGCCGTCCTCCTGCTTGCGGCCCGCCTCCTCGCACACGATGCAGGGGCCGAGGATCCGGTCCTGGTCCATGCCGGCCCAGACCTCGCGGGCGAACTTGCGCCACTTCGCTTCCTCGTCCTCGGTCTTGACGTCGTCGCCCATCTCGTCGAAGGCGGAGCGCAGCATGTCGCGGCTGTCCTTCAGGACGTCGTCCTTGGTCATCTCCCCGGCGGCGATCTGGTCCATCTCCGCCTCCATCTCGGCGGTCATGTCCGGCGTCGCCATGCGCGGCACGTAGTGCTCGAAGGCCTTCGACATCGCGATCCCGGTCTCCGAGGGCTCCGGCGGGTTGCCGAAGACGTAGCCGCGGTCGTAGAGCTTCTGGATGATGTCCGCGCGCGTCGCCTTGGTCCCGAGGCCGCGCTCCTCCATCATCTCGATCAGCTTGCCCTGGCTGATTCGGGGAGGCGGCGGTGTCTCCTTGCCCTCCATCTCGACGCCCTCGAGCGTCAGCTCCTGCCCCTCCTCGAGCTTGGGGATCTCGGTGTCGGCCGAGCGGGCGTAGGTGTAGATCGCGGCGAAGCCCGGATCCAATACGACCGACCCGCGGACGAAGTAGGTCTCGCCCTCCTCAGCCGTCGGAGTCCCCTTGGCCGTGACGATGTTCGCCCGCGTCGACTCGCTGACCATCGGCGGCGAGAACGTGGCGAGAAAGCGGCGGGCGACCAGCTCGTAGACCTTGCGATGCGCCTCCGAGCGCGCCTCGAGGCGCTTCGGGTTGACCGCCTGGGTCGCGTAGATCGGCGGGTGGTCCGTCGTCTCCTTCTTGCCGCGGGTCGGCTCGAGATCCCGCCCGTCGAGCAGGAACTCCGCGGCCTTGAACTCGTCGACCGCGACCAGCTGCTTGATCAGCTCCTTGGTGTCGAGCGACTTCGGATAGACGGTGTTGTCGGTCCTGGGGTAGGAGATGTAGCCGTCCATGTAGAGGTCCTCTGCGATCCGCATCGCCCGCGAGGGCGTGATGCCGAGGCGGCTGGACGCGTCGGTGGTGAAGGCGGTGGTGTTGAGCGGCGTCGGCGGCTTGCGGTTGCTCTTTCGCGCCGAGATCTCCTTGACCGTGCCCGGCGTCTTCGAGTTGGCGACCGCGGCCTCGGCCTCCTTCTTCTCCCAGAACTTGTCGGTGGTGTGCTCGGCGACGAAGTTGCCGTCGGGATGAGCGAAGCTGGCCGTGACCTCCCAGAAGGGCACCGGTTCGTGGGCGCGGCGCTCGAGCTCGCGCTGCACGATCAGTCCGAGGGTCGGGCTCTGGACGCGGCCGACCGAGAGGAAGTTGGAGCCGAAGCGCCGGGTGGCCATCGAGACCGACCGCGTCAGGGTCGCCCCCCAGATCAGGTCCATGTCCTGCCTGGCGGCGCCGGCGAGGGCCAGCGGCATCGAGAGCTCGTCGAGGTCACCGAAGGCCCGCTCGATCTCGTCCTTGGTGAGGGCGGAGTAGCGGGCGCGCTTCACGGGCGTCCCGTCGTCATGCACGCCCTCCGCGGTGGCGAGCTTGGGATTGGCCGCAACGATCTCCTGCAGGGCCTCGAGGCCGATCAGCTCGCCCTCGCGGTCGTAGTCGGTCGCGATCACGATGTCGTCGGCGTCCTCGGCCACCTTCTTCAGGGCGCGGACGACGTTCTTGTCCGTCGGCTCCTTGATCAGGTCGGCATCGATCAGGTCGCGGGGATTGGTCTCCTGCCAGTTGTTGTACGACTCGGGGAAGGCCGGATTGAGGACGTGTCCCTTCAGCCCGATCGTCATCTGCGGCCCGTCGGGGCCCTCCCAGGTGTAGAACGGCGTCTTGTAGGACGCGCCTTCGGTGGCGGTCCCGCCGCTCAATATCTCCGCGATCTTCTTCGCGCTGTTGTTCTTCTCGGTGACTATCAGTCGCATATGGCCTTCCACGGTAGCCGCGGCCTGGGATGCCCCCACCTACTACGGATAATCAGGCCGATGCGGTCGGCGAGGGTAGCAGGGGGTTCGTTCGCATTTAGGATCTTGCCCGCGTGAGATCCGTGGTCACAGGCGGCGCGGGGTTCATCGGCAGCCATCTGTCCGATGCTCTGGCCGCGCGCGGCGACGAGGTCCTGGTGCTCGACGACTTCTCGAGCGGCAAGCGCGAGAACCTCGCCTCCGCGCTCGAGGCGGGGGTGTCGGTGACGGAGCTCGATGTCGCCGACGCCCAGGCGGTGCTCGCCGCGATCGAGGGATTCCGACCAGACACCGTCTTCCACCTCGCGGCGCAGATCGACGTCCGGCGTTCGATGGCCGATCCCGGCTTCGACGCTCGGCTGAACGTCGTGGGCACGGTGAACGCGCTCGAGGCCGCCGCGCGCGCGGACGCATCCAGGTTCGTCTTCACCTCCACGGGCGGCGCCATATATGGAGAGGGAGCAGAGCGGGTGGACGAGCTTCCCTTCCGCGAGACCGCCCGCTGTGAGCCCTTCTCGGTGTACGGCCAGAGCAAGCTGGCAGCCGAGGGCTATCTGGACCTCTACACGCGCACCCGGGGGCTGGCCGCCGGGACCGTTCGACTCGGGAACGTGTACGGCCCGCGGCAGGACCCGGCCACCGAGGCGGGCGTGGTGGCGATCTTCTGCGACCTGGCGCGGGACGGCGGCCGGCCGACGGTCTTCGGCGACGGCCGCCAGACGCGCGACTACGTCCACGTCGCCGACGTGGTCGCCGCCCTGCTCGCGATGGAGGGAAGCGACGAGGGCGGTCCCCTCAACGTGGGCACGGGGGTCGAGACCTCGGTGCTCGAGCTGGTCGAGCTGATCGCCCGCTCAGCGGGCCGCGACGGCTTCGAGCCGGAGTTCGCCCCGGCTCGAGAGGGAGAGATCCAGAGAACCGTGCTCGCCATAGCCGCGGCGGGCGCGGAGCTCGGCTGGAGTCCCCGGCTCGAGCTCGCGGAGGGCCTCAAGGACACCCTCTCCGCTTAGGATCCATCGATCGCGAAGCGGAGGGCATTGACCGGGGCAAGCGGGGCCCTTCTGGCGGCCTCGCTGCTGGCGATCGCCGTCGCGACGGCCGCGCCCGCGAGCGCCGCGGTGAAGCTGAGCCGCAAGCGGATCGTGGTCTCCAACGGGCCGAATCGCGCCGTGATCGACAGGGCCCCGGTTCGCCTCGTCTTCCGCTCGGGTCGCCGGCCGCTGCTGCGCGAGCTGCGCGCTCGGCGCGGGCTCACCCCGGCGGCGCTGCCCAGCACCGACGATCCCGAGCCGTTCGCCCTCGAGCGCCACCCGGACAACGCCCTCTACGCCCCGCTCGCCTACGAGGTGGGCACCGAGCTGCACGCCCGGTGGGAATCCGGGCTCTGGAACGGCAACACGCTCTTCGATCGCCGCTCGGGGACCGTCTACGCGGCGCGGCGCGTGATCTCGGCCGCGCGGCGGGGAAAGGGGGTCCGCCTGACGCTGGCCACCAGCGAGCCGGGGCGGCGGCTGATCGCGCGGATCGACCCCGACCGCGCCGGCGGCCTGCGCGTGCGCGTGCGCCCCAGCTCGGCGGCAGGGGTGATCGAGATCGGGGACTCCTTCGCGGCGGGGCACCGCGAGGGCTTTCACGGCTTCGGCGGCACCCACGGCGGCACGAACAAGCACGGCGAGAAGCTCTACTCCGACGTCGTTCAGGAGAACCTCGGGGGATCGGAGACGCTGCTGCCCGGCCTGTCGCTGTTCGGCGTCCTGGTCGGGGGCGCCACCTCGTATCCGATCTCGGAGCTGGGTGGTGTTCCGAGCCCGGCGGAGCTGCCCGGCGGCTTCGAGCGCTACCTGTTCCCCAACGGGATGAACGCCGCCTACTACCCGCAGGCGGAGTTCGTCTCGTCCAGGGGCTACGGCTTCCTCCTCAACCGGAGCAGCCGCGCGCGCTGGCGGATGGGCAACGATCGTCCCGGCGCCTGGCAGGTGCAGGCGAGCGGCAGCCGGCTCGACTACACCGTCTTCCCGGCGCGGAGCCGCCGCCGGGCGGTGCGCGACCTGACCTCGGTGACCGGGCGTCACCGGCTGCCGCCGGGCTGGGCCCTGGGGCCGACCCTCTCGCGAACCGTCCGCTCGCCCGCCCTGCCCGGCAGTCCCCCGGCGGAGGACCCGGCCTCCTACCGGGCGAAGATCGAGCAGGACCTGGCGGACATCCAGCGCTACGGGCTGAGGATCTCGGCCTACGCCTTCGAGGGCTGGGGGATGCTGGACCCGGGCTACGTCCGGTCGGTGATCGCCCGCCTGCACGCGATTGGGATCCGCGCGGTCCTCTACGTGCGCGCCTACGTCTCCGACGATGCCCTCGCCACCCAGCCGAAGGGCGACTTCGAGGAGACCGAGCGGCTCGGCCTGGTCGCGACCACCTCCACGGGCGCCCCCTACGAGTTCGGCGGCAACGGCGGCTCGCCCTCCACTCTGCTCGACTTCACCAAGCCAGCCACGGTGGCCTGGTGGCGGCGGCGCCTCCACCTGCTGATCTGGCTGGGCGCCGACGGGTTCATGCAGGACTTCGGCGAGCAGGTCCAGGACGGCATGCGCTTCTCGGACGGCAGCACGGGTACCGAGATGCACAACCGCTTTCCGGTCATCTACCACCGAGTCTCGCGCCAGATCCTCGACCGCTGGGCGGCCAAGCATCCGAAGCGGGGACCGATCTGGTTCTTCACCCGCGCCGGCTACAGCGGCAGGCCGGGCAGCGCCGCCTACGAGATGGGCAACTTCCCGGGCGACGAGACGGTCGACTGGGGAGCGGCCTCTGGGCTGCGGTCGCTGGCCCCGGACATGCTGAACCGCGCGGTCGGCGGCGCCTTCGGCTACACGACCGACATCGGCGGCTACATCGACACACTGACGGGGGCGCCGAGCGAGGAGCTGTACGACCGCTGGAGCGAGTGGGCCGCTCTCAGCCCCTACTTCCGCGTCCACAACTCGGCGTCCACCGGCGTCCGGATGCCCTGGTCTTACGGCGGCTCCACGCTCGCCCTCTGGGAGGCGACGGCGGCGCTGCACGCCAAGGCGGTGCCCCTGATCCGCAGCCTGTGGCGAAAGGGCCGCCGCACCGGGATCCCCGTCACCCGGCCGCTCTGGCTGAGCGCGCCGGAGGCACCCGCCTCCGGTCGCGACCAGGAGTGGATGCTGGGCGCCGACGTGCTGGTCGCGCCCGTGGTCGCCAAGGGCGCGACCTCGCGTACCGTGGCGCTGCCCCGCGGCTGCTGGGTGCGCGTACCGAGGGGCCGGGCGTTCCACGGGCCCGGCAGCGTCACGGTCCAGGCGCCGCTCGGCGCGCTGCCCTACTTCTTCCGCTGCGGGACCCACCCGTTCAAGGCCGCCCCGGGCCGCAAGCGAGGCGGCAAGCACGGGGGACGGGGCAAGGGCGGGCGCTGAGCGCTCTCTAATCTGTGAGGCGATGCCGG
>CAVUGA010000026.1:0-149541 GCA_963740685.1 uncultured Solirubrobacterales bacterium | reverse complement strand
ATGGGCGGGATCGACATCGAGGAGGTCGCCGAGAAGCATCCCGACCACGTGGGCCGCGGACACCTGTCGAATCTCCACCCGATCCCCGACTTCCGCGCCAAGGAAGTGGTTGCCGCGGCGGGTGATTTGACCGGGCGCGTGCTCACCCGCGCCACCCCGGTGCTCGCCCGCGTCGCCCAGCTCCAGCGCGACTACGACATGACGCTCGCCGAGATCAACCCGCTCGCGCGCCTCTCAGACGGCTCCTTCGTCGCCCTCGACGCGCACATGGAGATGGAGGACGAGGCCGTCGGCCGCCACCGGAAGATGCTCCAGGAGATCGGCGTCGAGCTCGAGGAGCCCCGAGAGCTCTATGAGCCCTCCGAGTTCGAGCGCAACGTCAAGGCCATCGACGAGGCCGATCACCGCGGCGTGATCCAGGGCAAGGACCATGGCTTCAGCGGCAACCTCGGCCTGGTGATCGGCGCCGGCGGCGGCTCCCTCACCCTCACCGACGCCGTCCGCAGCCAGGGCGGCAGGCCGGCCAACTACGCCGAGATCGGGGGCAACCCCTCCGTCGCCAAGTCCTGCGGCCTCGCGAAGGAGGTCCTGAAGAAGGACGGCGTCGAGAAGATCGCCGTGATGATGTCGATCGTCTCCAACACCCGGGTGGACATCGTCGCCCGTGGCGTGATCAAGGCCTGCCTCGAACTGGGCAAGGACCCGGCTGAGACGATCGCCGTCTTCCGGATCCCGGGGGCCTGGGAGGAGGAGGGCGCGAAGATCCTCGGCAAGTACGGGATCGAGTTCAAGGACCGCTCCACCTCGATGTGGGAGGCCGCGGGCGAGGCCGTTATGAAGATTCAGGGATCGAGCATCCAATGAGCGTCCTGCTGTCGGAGGACTTCACCTTCATCGTCCAAGGCATCACCGGCCGCGAGGCGGTCAACCTGACCAAGGAGTGCCTTGACTACGGCTCCAAGGTCGTCGGCGGCGTCACCCCCGGCCGCAAGGGCCGCGACGTCCACGGCGTCCCGGTCTTCGACACCGTCGAGCAGGCGGTCGCCGACCATGGATCCCCGATCGACGGATCCGTCGTCACCGTCCCCCCCGCCTTCACCAAGGACGCCGTCTTCGAGGCGATCGAGAACGGGATCAAGCTGATCGTCGTCGTCACCGAGCGCATCCCGCGCCGCGACGTCGCCGAGATGGTCGAGCTCGCTGGCCTGCGCGGCGCCCGCATCATCGGCCCCAACTGCCTCGGGATCATCGCCCCGGGCGTCGGCAAGATGGGCGGCATCGGCGGGCCGGCCAAGGACGCCGCCAAGGCGTACGAGCCCGGCTCGATCGGAGTCATGTCGCGCTCGGGCGGGATGACCACCGAGATCTCCTCCACCCTCACAGCGGCCGGCCTGGGCGTCTCCACGGCCGTCTCGATCGGCGGCGACGCGATCATCGGCTCCACCTACGCCCAGCTGATGCCCCTGTTCGAGGAGGACACCCAGACGGAGGCGATCGTGATCTACACCGAGCCGGGCGGCCGCATGGAGGCCGAGCTGGTCGACTGGCGCGATCAGAACGACGCCAAGCTGCCGATCATCGCCTTCATGGCGGGCAAGTTCATGGACGACGAGGAGATGCAGGGCATGAGCTTCGGCCACGCGGGGACGATCGTCGAGGGCGCCGAGGACTCCGCGACCCAGAAGATCGCCCGCCTCGAGGCCGCCGGGATCCCGGTGGTGGAGCGGATCGACGAGATCCCCGACGCCGTCAAGGCCAAGCTGGGGGCAACGGTCTGATGGCCGAGGCAAAGAAAGCATCCAGGCGACCTTCATCGACGTCGAGGTCGATCAGGCGATCGCCGCGGACGCCGAGATCGCCGCCAAGCTCGAGGAGGTCTGTCCCGTCGACATCTTCGCCAACGAGAACGGCAAGGTCGCGATCGTCCGCGAGAACCTGGACGAGTGCGTCCTCTGCAACCTCTGCGTAGAGGCCGCGCCCCCGGGCGGGGTCGTCGTCAAGAAGCTCTACGACGGCACCGAGCTTCGCCGCTAGCGCTCCTGGCAATCTGCGACCGAGTTCTGGCCGGACGACTCCGCGGGGACGACAAACGGCACACTTGCCCGCGTGAACTTCATCGAGGACGTCATGGAGCGCTCGAAGGCGTCGCGTTTGGGCATCGTCGCCATCGACGCCGAGGGCAACCGCCGCGACTGGCATTTCGGCGAGCTGATCGCGCGGAGCGCGGGGCTCTCGGGCGCAATGGCGGCGACGCGGCGTCGAGCGCGGCGACGCGGTGATGACGCTGGTCGGCAGCCGGATCGAGTGGGTGCTGGCGATGCTCGCCTGCTGGCGGATGGGCGCCGTCGCGATGCCCTGCAACCCCCAGCTGCGGCGACATGACCTCGAGCTGAGGGTCGACGTCGCCGGCCCGAAGCTCTGCATCGGCCAGGAGGAGCTGCTCGTCGAGCTACCCGCCGGCGTTCCGGCGATGAACCTGACAGAGGTCGCGGAGTCCCTCGACGAGGACCTGCCGCAGGAGACGCCCGCCTCGATCGCCGACCTCGATCCGGAGGACCCTGCGGTGATCATCTTCACCTCCGGAACGACCGGCGATCCCAAGGGGGTCGTCTACCCGCAGCGATACCTGCTCGGCCAGCGCCTGCAGGCCGAGCACTGGGTCGGTGCGCGCGAGGGTGAGCTCGCCTGGTGCACGGCCGCGCCGGGCTGGTCCAAGTCCACCCGCAACGCCTTCATCGCGCCCTGGCTGGCGGGCGCGGCCGCGCTTCTTCACGACGCGCGCTTCGATCCCGCCGAACGGCTGGATCTGATCGAGCGAGAGGGAGTCAACGTGCTCTGCCAGGCGCCTACCGAGTACCGGATCCTCGCCAAGCGGGCAGAGCTTCGACCGATCCCCTCCCTGCGCCGGATGATCTCCGCGGGAGAGCCGCTGAACCCGGAGGTGATCCGGCTCTTCAGGGAGCGCCTGGGCGCCGGGATCGGGGACGGCTACGGACAGACGGAGACGGGGCCGGTTACCGGGATGCGTCCCGATGAGGACGACCCCGCGCACGACGGCTCGATGGGCCGCCCGCTCCCGGGCGTCGAGGTCCGCGTCGTCGAGGGCGAGCTGCAGGTGCGGCCGAGCACCGTCCCGAGCTTCTTCAGCCACTACATCGGCGAGGAGCCCTTCGACGGCGAGTGGTGGAGGACCGGGGACCACGTCCGCGAGGACCATGACGGCTACCTCTGGTTCGAGGGGAGGGACGACGACATCATCATCACCGCGGGCTACCGGGTTGGACCCTTTGAGGTGGAGTCCGCCCTCGTCTCCCACCCCGCGGTGGCGGAGGCGGCGGCGGTCCCCGCCCCGGACGATGAGCGCGGCTCCGTGGTCCGGGCGATCGTGGTGCTCGCCAGCGGCGAGCCGTCGGAGCGGCTCGCCGGCGAGCTCCAGGACCACGTCAAGAGCGTCACGGCGCCGTACAAGTACCCGCGGATCGTCGAGTTCGCCGAGGAGCTGCCCAAGACCCCGAGCGGAAAGATCCGAAGGGCCGAGTTGCGAGCCGGACCATGAGCACCTGGCGGTCCACGGCGGCGGTTCGCGCCTGGGTACGGCTCGACTCCGAATGGGCCAGCTTCGCGGGGATCTTCATCGTCACCAACCTGGGGTTGCTCGCGGTCGGCGCGACGCTCGCCGTCCTCCCGCACTACGTCAAGGACAACCTGAACGGCTCCGACCTCGAGGTCGGGATCGTCAGCGGAGCCTTCGCCTTCACCGGGATCCTCTGCCGCCCGATCGCCGGCAACCTGGCCGACAGGCGGGGCCGCAAGCCGATCGTGATCATCGGCGCCCTGCTCGCCGCGATCGCGGGCGCGCTCTACTTCGTCCCCGCCGGGATTCCCGGCCTGATCATCGCCAGGCTCTTTCTCGGGGCCGGTGAGGGGACGGTGTTCACCGCAGGCTCGGCCTGGAACGTCGACATGGCCCCCGAGGAGCGGCGCGGCCGGATGATCGGCCTCTACGGCTTGGCGATCTGGACCGGCTTGACCCTCGGGCCGCCCATCGGCGTCCTGCTGCAGCACGCCGGGGGCTTCCACCTCGTCTGGGCCTTCGCGGCCGGTGCGCCGCTGCTCGGCGCGGTGATCGCCTCCAGGCTCCCGGAGCAGTACACGGCGACCGAGAACGTGGACCGAGGGCCCTTCATCTCGCGTGAGGCCCTCGGCCCTGGCGTCACCTTCGCCCTCAGCGTCGTCGGCTTCGCGGCGGTCTCCGCCTTCATCATCCTCAGCCTCGACGAGCGCGGCATCGGACGGGGCCCGGAGGTGTTCAGCGTCTTCGCCGCCACCGTGGTGGCCACTCGCCTCGTCGCCGGCGGGCTCCCCGACCGGATCGGCGCCGCTCGCTGCGCGGTCGGCGCGGCACTGGTCGAGACTGTCGGCCTGATCCTGCTCGGAGCCGCCGACACCATCTCGGTCGTGATCGTGGGCGCCATCGGGATGGGCGCCGCGTTCTCGCTCCTCTTCCCCTCGCTCTCTCTGGTCGCGATCAACCGGGTGGGCCCGGAACGGCGCGGCGTCGCGATGGGCACCTTCACCGCCAACTTCGACCTCGGCATGCTGGTCGGCTCGCCGCTGGTGGGTGCGGCGGCCGCCGTTGCCGGTTACAGCGCCGCGTTCTACGTGGCAGCGTTCGCCGCTTTGGCGTGCGCGATGTCAGCATTTTCGATGTCTCGTCGCCCTGCTCTCGACCCGCTCCCCGATACCCTCAGCGCCTGATGGCACAGCGGGCAACGGAAGCCGAGTCGGCGATAGACCGGAAGCTGATCAACAAGCTCACCGAGGAGCAGATGGCTCGCTTCCGGGAGCACACGCCGACCTCGGCCGAATACTTCGACCGTGCTCGCAAGGTGATGCCGGGTGGCGTCCCCTCTTCCTTCCAGCTCAACGACCCGTGGCCCGTCTACATCGACCGCGGCAAGGGCGCGCTCGTCTGGGACGTGGACGGGTCCGAGTACGTCGACTTCCATAACGGCTTCGGCGTCATGTGCGTCGGCCACGCCAACCCGATCATCGGGGAGGCGGTCAAGGCCCGCCACGACGAGGGCACTCACTTCGCCGCGCCTACCAACGGCTCGATCGTCTCCGCAGAGAACCTTGTCGAGCGCTTTGGGCTGCCCCAGTGGCGCTTCTCGAACTCCGGGACGGAGTCCACCATGTCGGCGATCCACCTCGCCCGCGGCTCGACCGAGCGTGACCTGATCATCAAGGTCGAGGGCTCCTACGACGGCCATCACGACGCCGTGATGGTCTCCTGCTACCCGGATCTCGACGAGCTCGGCCCCCGCGAGAGCCCGAACGCGATCCCGTTCGGCTCGGGCTACCCGCAGGCCGTCGTCGACCTGACGGTCCCGGTGCCCTTCAACGACGCCGAGATCCTCGAGGGGATCTTCAAGAAGCACGAGGGCAAGATCGCCGGAATGATCATCGAGCCGGCGATGATGAACATCAACATCATCCCGCCGAAGGAGGGCTACCTCGAGCGCGTCCGCGAGCTCTGCACCGAGCACGGGGTGAAGCTGATCTTCGACGAGGTCAAGACCGGCGCCACGATCTCGTACGGTGGGGCCACGGGCCGCTTCGGCGTCGAGCCGGACATGATCTGCCTGGCCAAGGCGATCTGCGGCGGCTACCCGGGCGGCGCGATCGGCATGACCGAGGAGCTCGGCGAGGTGGTCGCCTCGGACAAGGTCCACCAGATCGGCACCTTCAACGGCAACCCGCTGGTGATGGCGGCCGCCGAGGCGACCCTGACCAAGGTCCTCACGCCCGACGCGTACGAGAAGCTCGAGGCGACCAACGAGTCCCTCAAGGCCCGCTGCCAGGAGGTGATCGACGAGTACGGCCTCCCCGCCTATGCGCAGGGGATCGGCGCGAAGGGCTGCGTGATCTTCGCGCCGGAGCCGATCTACGAGTACCGCGACTACCTCACCAAGGTCGACGGCGACCTCTCCACCCTCGCCTGGCTCTACCACATGAATCACGGCATCTTCATGACTCCCGGCGTCGAGGAGGAGTGGACGCTCTCGATCGCCCACGAGCAGGAGCACGTCGACCGCTACGTGGCCGCCTTCGAGGCCTTCGCCTCGGATGTCAGCGGGTCCTAGGGAAGCTCAGCTCGGCAGCGCGCCCGGAGGGCCGAGGATGTCGATGCCGTGCTCATCGGCAAGCACGTTGAGCCGGTCGACGTCGGGCTCGCCGGGATCGGGCAACCGGTCCTCCGCGGCCGGAACGCCATAGGCCGCGACGAAGCGGTCGAAGCTCGCGTCCGCCGAGGTCACCAGCCAGCGAGCGCCCTCGTCGCCCACCAGGAAGGTGTGGGGAATCCCGTGTGGCGCCAGCACGAACTGGCCGGGCTCGAGATCGATGCGATCGGCGCCAACCCACAGCGTCAGACGCCCCTCGAGCAGGTAGAAGCCCTCGTCGTCGGTGCGATGGACGTCCGCAAGAGCCTGGGCGCGATCCGCGACGAGATCGATGAGCTGTCCGAAGGTCTCGACGAGGCTGAGCGGATCGCCCCCACCCTGCCGAGCCGGGAGCGCTACCTGCGGCTCAACCACCGACTCAGCCGTCGAATTCTCTCGGCGTTCTCGGAGTGGCTCGACGAGGTCGAGCGGGAGCTCTCCTAGCGCCAGGCGGCTAGCCGCTCGCGCCGTTCAGATCGAGAGCCGCCCGGGCCTTGTCGGTGTCCTCGGTGACGATCACCAGTCGGACGCCACTGAAGATCGTGTAGGCGACGTCGACGCTGACGCCCGCCTCGGCCAGATCCCTGGCGATCTCGCCCATCGCACCGGGTTTGTCGTGCAGGTCGACGATCACTGCCTCCCGCTCGTCGGCTACGTCGATGCCGGCGTCCGCCAGCGCCGTCTTCGCGGCGGCCTCGTCCTGAACCAGGATGTGGATGAACCCCTTGCCGTCCCCGACCATCGCGCAGAGGCCCTCGATGTTCACTCCGCCCTTGCCCGTGGCCTCCCCGAGCTCAGCCAGCTTGCCGGGCCGGTCCTCCATGATCACCGTCAGATCCTTCATCGGAGCCTCCGTCGATCGGGTGACCGCATCATATGGCGGGTAGCCTGACTTGAGATGGCAAACAAGCTCGCCGAGGAAACCAGTCCGTACCTGCTCCAGCACAAGGACAACCCGGTGGACTGGCGCCCGTGGGGCCCGGAGGCACTCGGCAAGGCGGCCAGCGAGGACAAGCCGATCATGCTCTCGATCGGCTACTCCGCGTGCCACTGGTGCCACGTGATGGAGCGCGAGTCGTTCGAGGACGAGGAGACGGCCTCCCTGATCAACAGCTCATTCGTCCCCATCAAGGTCGATCGCGAGGAGCGGCCCGATGTCGACGACATCTATATGGAGGCCGTCCAGGGCATGACCGGCCAGGGTGGCTGGCCGCTGACCGTCTTTCTCGACTCCGAGGGCGTCCCTTTCTACGGGGGCACCTACTTCCCGCCCGAGCCCCGCCATGGGCTGCCCAGCTTCAGGCAGGTTCTGGAGGCCACAGCCGGGGCGTATGAGACACAGCGCGAGGAGCTTCGCGAGGCCGCCGCCCGGATCCGGGATTCGCTCGGCGCCGTCGGCATGGTCGAGCAGTCCTCCCAGCCGCTGGACCAGTCGATCTTCGACGGCGCGGTCTCGCGCCTCCAGGGCAACTTCGACCAAAGCAATGGAGGCTTCGGCGGGGCGCCCAAGTTCCCGCCGGCGAGCACACTCGAGTTCCTCCTTGCCCGGGGCGTGACGCAGCCCGTGCAGGTCACCCTCGACAAGATGATGCACGGGGGGATCTACGACCAGCTCGGGGGCGGCTTCGCGAGGTACTCGGTCGACCCGAACTGGCTCATTCCGCACTTCGAGAAGATGCTCTACGACAACGCCCTGCTGGCCCGCGTCTACCTGCACGGCTGGCAGGTCGCCGGCGAGGAGCGCTGGCTGCGGGTCTGCACCGAGACGCTCGATTGGACCCTGCGCGAGATGTGCGGGCCCGAGGGAGGGTTCTACTCCGCGCTGGACGCCGACTCCGAAGGCGAGGAGGGCCGCTTCTACGTCTGGGACGAGGACGAGATGCGCGAGGCACTCGGCGAATCGGGCATCGCCCCCGATGCGATCGAGCGGGTCCTCGGCTACTGGGGCGTCAGCGCGGCCGGGAACTTCGAGGGCAGGAACATCCTTCACGTGCCGCTGGGGGCGAGCGCTCATCAGCCGGCCGAGCTGGGCGATGCTCGCACCGCCCTCTACGCCTGGCGCGACAGGCGCGTCCGCCCCGGCCTCGATGACAAGCGCCTCTGCTCCTGGAACGCGCTGATGATCGCGGCGCTCGCCGACACGGGAGCCGCGCTCGGGCGCCAGGAGTACCTCGACGCGGCCTCGGCGTGCGCCCGCTTCGTCTGGGAGTGCATGCGGGACTCCGACGGTCACCTGCTGCGCACCTGGAAGGGCGGCGAGGCGCGTCTCAACGCCTACCTCGAGGACCACGCCTTCCTGCTCGAGGCGCTGCTGCGGCTCTACGAGGCGACGCTCGAGGTTCGCTGGTTCGACGCCGCGCGCGAGACCGCCGACACCATGATCGAGCGCTTCGCCGACGATGAGCGCGGCGCCTTCTTCACCACCTCCAGCGACCATGAGGAGCTGATCGTGCGCCGGAAGGACATCGGTGACCACCCGATCCCGTCCGGCAACTCATCCGCGACCTACGGCCTGCTGCGCCTGGCCGCCCTCACCGGCGAGAGCCGCTACGAGGAGCGCGCCATCGCAGCCATGCGCGTCTTCGCTCCTGCGGCACTGCAGCACCCGGAGGCCTTCGGCCACCTGCTCCAGGCGATCGACTTCCACCTCTCCCCCGTCCGAGAGGTGGCCCTCGTAGCCCCCGCGAATGGTGCGGGATCGACCGCCCGGCTCGACGAGCTGGCGGCGGTGGTCCGCTCCGCACACCGCCCCCACGTCGTCCTGGCCGGAGGCCCGGAGGGCAGCGATCGCCCAGAGCTGCTTCAGGAGCGCCCAGCCGTGGAGGGCAAGCCGGCCGCATACGTCTGCGAGCACTTCGCCTGCAAGGCCCCGGTGACGTCAGCTGGCGAGCTGGCCGCGCTGCTCTGACGTCTCAGAGAATCGGCAGGAACTGCTCGATCTCGTACGGCGTGACCTGCACCCGGTAGTCCTCCCACTCCGAGCGCTTGATCTCCACGAACCGGTTGAAGGCATGCTCTCCGAGAACCCGCAGCAGCAGCTCCGACTCCGCTGCGATCTCGATCGCCTCGCCGAGGGTCTCCGGTAGCTGCTCGATGCCGCGCCGCTGACGCTCCTCAGGGGTCAGGTGGTAGAGGTTCTGCTCCATCGGCTCGGGCAGCTCGTAGCCGTGCTCGATTCCCTCCAGGCCCGCGTGCAGCATCCCCGCGAAGCAGAGGTAGGGGTTGCACGCCGGGTCGGGACAGCGCAGCTCCGCGCGGGTCGCCTGCTCCCTGCCAGGGTGGTAGAGCGGCACGCGGATCAGCGCCGAGCGGTTCCGTCTTGACCAGGACAGGTACACCGGCGCCTCGTAGCCTGGGACCAGGCGCTTGTAGGAGTTCACCCACTGCGCGAAGAGCGGCGAGATCTCCCGCGCGTGCTTGAGCTGGCCGGCGATGAACGCTTTGCCCACGTCGGAGAGGAAGTACTGGTCGTCCGCATCGAAGAACGCGTTCTTGCCGTCCTTCGAGAGGGACTGGTGGACGTGCATCCCGGACCCGTTCTCGCCCTGCAGGGGCTTCGGCATGAAGGTCGCATGCCAGCCGTACTTCATCGCGTACTCCTTGACCGTGATCCGGTAGGTCATGCAGTCGTCGGACATCGCGAGCCCGCCCTTGTAGCGCATGTCCACCTCGTGCTGTGAGGGCCCCACCTCATGGTGGGCGTACTCGACGTGGATGCCGAGCTGCTCGAGGGCGAGAATGGTCTCCCGCCGGACGTCCGTGCCGGCGTCGAGTGTGGTCAGGTCGAAGTAGCCGCCCTCGTCGAGGACCTCAGGCGTGCCCGACTCCGGCTGCGCGGAGCGGAAGTAGAAGTACTCGAGCTCGGGGCCGATGTTGTAGTCGTCGAAGCCCATGGTCCGGGCCCGCTCGATGGCGCGGCGCATGATCCAGCGCGGGTCGCCCTCATAGGGATCGCCACCCGGGACCTGTATGTCGCAGAACATCCGCGCCGTCCGGTTCTTCTCCTCATCGCGCCACGGGATCAGCTGCATGCTCGACGGATCCGGCATGGCGATCATGTCGGACTCCTCGATCGGGTTGAAGCCGCTGATCGATGAGCCGTCGAAGCCCATGCCGCCCTCGAACGCATCCTCGAGCTCGGCGGCGTTGATCGAGAAGCTCTTCAGCTGTCCGAGCAGGTCCGTGAACCAAAGCCGGACGAAGCGGACATCATTCTCCGCGCAGAACGCGTGCGCCTCCTTGGCGGTGGTCGGGCCGTCTGCCATTGGATGCGGAAAGTTACCGGCGTCTCACATCCGCGGCGCGCCGATGGTCGTATCAGAAAGCAGACCCGCGAAAATGGCTGTACACTTACGCGACGTAAGTAACCGGCTAAAAGTAAAGTAAAGCCCTTGTGAAACGGCGGTAACCAGACGAAATGACAGTCAAGACAGACATCAGCCGCTTCCATATCCATGACGAGCTCACTGCGCCGGACGCCAGTGCTCCTCTGATCAAGAGCATCCAGACTGCTGGCGGTGCCGTCTCGAAGTTCCTCGGCATCCTCGCCGAGTCCCCCGCTGCGTTGCGCGGCTATACGCGCCTTCGCACCGAGCTTCGCTCCAGCAAGCTGCCGAGGGCGACCCGCGAGCGAATCGGGCTGGCCGTGGCGGAGTGGCGCAACGACCCTTACACGCTGACTCAGTACGCCCGTACCGCGCGCGTCGCCGGGCTCGGCCTCGACGAGGTCGCCCGGGCCCGCAACTTCACCTCCTCGGACGAGAAGGAGGCGGCGTTGCTGACCCTGATCCGCGAGACGCTCGATCCGTCTGAGCGCCCGCCCCACCATCTGGTGGAGGAGGCGCGAGAGGCCGGCTGGAGCGACGAGGAGATCCTCGACGCCGTCGCCGAGACCGCGCTCGCGGAGTTCGAGAGCCTGTTCGCCTCGGTTGCGGCGTTGCCCCAGGAGGGCGATCCCGCGGTGCTCAGGTCAGCGGCGGCCTAGCCGGCTAGGGCGTGGTTGGCGGCGGTGAGACCGTCGCCTCGATCGGGCCCGAGCCGACCCCGAGGAAGCCAACTCGCTTCGCGGTCTTCTTCGTCAGGTCCCAGGCATAGCCCTTGTGGAAAGGCCCGCGGTCGATCACGGTGGCGGTGACGCTGCGACCGGCATAACTGAAGGTCACTTGGGTCCCGCACGGCAGCTTCTTGTGCGCAACTCCAAGCGTTCTCTTCGTCAGCGTCACGCCGCACGCCGTCGACTTGCCCCAGAAGCCGGGGCCGTACCAGGTGGCCGCCTTGTAGACCGTCCAGCTGTTGAGGGAGGTGCTCGGTTGGGCGGTCGGCTCCGTCGTGGTCCCTCCGGGGATCCCACCGGTCTGCCCGCTGGCGACCGGTGCCGCGACCATCAGGGCGGCGCCACATGCGAATCCCACGATCGCGCGAATTGTTCGCTTGCTCGTCAAACCTTCCTCTTTCGTTGCTTACGGGGTTAGCTGACGGGCTCGCGCTGAAAGATCGCGCTACACGGCGCAGTGGCCGCGATTCGCCCCAACTGGTGGGTCCCCCGCTCTCCAACCTTTTCCGGTGGAAGGAGACTCAGCGGAAGTGCGCGGCGCAGCCTAGCAAAGGTGTCCTGATTATTTGGCACCAACTGTGGATTCGGTCGTTCAGCCCCGAACCTTCATCGCGAATGGAATCGCCCACTCCGTAAGCTCCGGCCGATGCCATCGGCACTGGTCACCGGAGCGGGACGCGGCATGGGACTGGAGATCGCCCGGCGCCTTGCCGGACGGGGCTACGACGTCGCCGTCACCGACATCGACGAGGGGACCACCAGCTCGGCGGCCGAGCAGCTCGGCGATCGCGCCTGGCCGCTCGTCCTCGACGTCACCGACACCGTTGCCGTCAAAGCGGCCGCCGACCAGGTGGTCGAGCGGACGGGCTCGCTGGACGTCTGGGTCAACAACGCGGGAATCCTGATCACCGGGGTCGCCTACGAGCAGGACATCGACGTGCACCGGCGCATGCTCGAGGTGAACGCGCTCGGCACGATGAACGGCACGCTTGCCGCGATCGAGAAGATGCGACCCGCGCGGCGCGGCCACATCATCAACCTGATCTCGCTCGCCGGGCTGGCCGCGGCCACCGGGATCGTCGGGTACTCGGCGAGCAAGCACGCCGCGATCGCCTTCAGCCTCGGCACCGCCGCCGACCTCCTGCGCAACGGCCTGGACGACATCCACATCTCCTGCGTCTGCCCGGATGGGGTGTGGACGCCGATGATCAACGACAAGCTCGACGACCCCAACGACGCGCTCTCCTTCTCCGGCGTGATGCTGATGCCGGAGCAGGTGGCCGAGCGCGTGGTCGGGCTGATCGACAAGCCGAAGCCGGTGTTGACGATCCCGAGTTGGCGAGGTCAGTTTGCCCGCTTCTTCGACCGGCACCCCAAGCTCTCCCTCCGCCTTACTCCCCTGCTGATGCGTGATGCGCTCCGCCGCCAGCGAGCCTTCCGGAGGAAGGTGGAGTCGGGCAAGTGGCCTCCGAAGTCCCACTGAGGGGACCTCACGAGCCGGGGACCCGGGCCGGCCGGTTTCACTCGGTGCGCGGGCCCATGGGCGCCTCCGGATGGCTTCGATATCCCGCCGCCTGGTGGCGAGCGAGGACGGGCAGGACGCCGGAGCGCCCCTGGATCGTCCCCGCCTCGATCGGCTGGCTCCGGCGGCGGATCCGATCGGACTGGTCGGTGTTGGAGCTTGGCTCGGGCCGCTCAACGGTGTGGTTCGCGCGGCGCGCCGGGCGGGTGATCAGCCTCGAGGACAATGAGTTCTGGTACCCGCGCACCGAGAAGCGGCTCGCCGAGGCCGGCCTCTCCAACGTCGACCTGAGGTTGAGGGCCGTCGGGGATTTCCCCGGGCAGGTCGCCTCCCTGCCGGACGCCTCCTTCGACCTGGTGGTGTTGGACTTCCTGGAGGCGCCCGAGGTGACCCGGATGGACGCGTTGCGCCGCGCGCGGGAGAAGGTCCGCCCGGGCGGCTACCTGCTGCTCGACGACTCCGATCGCCCGGGCTATGCCGAGGCCTTCGATCTGCTCGCCGGCTGGGGCTTTCGCAAGTTCACCGGCGTCAAGGACGAATGGCCAGAGGCCTGCGAGACGGGCGTCTTTCGGCGCCCGCGCAAATAGAAGGGCCCCCTTGCGGGGGCCCTTCCTTAGCGAGCCTGTAAGCCGGATTCTGTCGGGGGCAGCCATCCATCTCTGCGGCCCACCTGGACCTCGCCGGGCTGGGTCGACGGTCCTGCTTGGCCTTGCACCGGGCGGGGTTTGCCGTGCGCGCCACGTCACCGCGGCGCCGGTGCGCTCTTACCGCACCCTTTCACCCTTGCCTGTGCGCGACTCACGTGTGGCCGCGCCATCGGCGGTCTGCTCTCTGTGGCACTTTCCCGCGGGTTTCCCCGGGTGAGCGTTACTCACCGCCCTTGCCCTTTGGTGTCCGGACTTTCCTCGAAGGCATCAACCTCCGCGACTGCCTGGCTTGCCCGACAAGGGTAGCTCTGGATCACCGCTCTGCGGAGCCGTTTCGCCCAGTTTGCGGGTCGTCGAGAGGTCGCGTCAGGAGAGCGAGGAGCCGCAGGTGGCACAGCCACCGCGCTCCAGCTCTCCATGACACACCGGGCACTCCGCCCGGCTCTGAGCCGTCAGGGCCTCCCAGGCGCCGAGGATCGTGTCTTCAAGCGTCACCTCGGACGGCTCGAACAGACGGGCCTCCGCTTCGACCGCCAGTGCGGTCACGAGACCCTCCTGAAAACCCCCACGACGCGCCCGAGCAGGCGCACGTCGCGGGTGCGAATCGGCTTCATGCTCTTGTTCTCCGGCTGCAGCCGAACTTGGTCCTTCTCACGGAAGAAGCGCTTGACGGTGGCCTCGTCGCCGACCAGGGCCACCACGATCTCGCCGTCGCGGGCACGTTCCGTGGGGTGCACCACGACGAAGTCATCATCCAGGATGCCGGCGTCCTTCATGCTCTCGCCGCGCACCCGGAGGATGTAGTCCCCGTCCTCGCCGCCGACGACGTCCGGCACCTCTAGGTAGTCCTCGATGTTCTCCTCGGCCAGGATCGGCTCACCGGCCGCGACCTGTCCGACCAGAGGCAACCCGGACGGGCGGACGGCCTTCTTGGCGCGTTCCACCATTACCTCCAGGGCGCGTGGCTTCGATGGGTCGCGCTTGAGCACGCCGAGCGTCTCGAGCTTGGAGAGGTGGGCGTGCACGGTCGAGGAGGAATGCAGCCCAACCGCCTTGCCGATCTCACGCACGGTCGGCGGGTATCCGTGACGGCTCAGATAGCGGCTGATGAAGTCGAAGATCTCCTTCTGGCGCTTCGTCAAGTCCTTGACGAGGTCCACTTAGTCCTCCTCGATCAGCCGCGCGTCATGGGCGGGGCTGCTTGCGGTGGGCGAACACATGTTCGGAGAGTAGCGCGGCCCGCGGACGGTTGCAAGCAGCGTTCTGGACCGAACCTTCTCCCCGCCCGGTCGCCTCGGGACCCGGCCCGTGGCCACTATCATCGACGACCCTCGCGGCTGTGGCGGAACTGGTAGACGCGCAAGGTTGAGGGCCTTGTGGCCCTAACGGGCCGTGGAGGTTCGACTCCTCTCAGCCGCATGCGAGAACCGGCATCTGTGCCGGTTCTTTGCGTTCTAGGCCGCCTGGCCCGGGAACGGGCTGGTGCGGGCGATCTCGTGGATGGCGACCTCCGGCTGGTCCGAGACCAGCTCGAGCAGCGCCCCCGCGAACTTGTGGAGGTGGGGTTGCGCGAAGTGGCGGTCGAGCGCCTCCCGGTCAGCCCACTCCTCGACCGCGACGAAGCTGAGTGGGTCCTCGACGGCGGCGAAGAAGCCGTATCGCAGACAACCGACCTCCCGCCTGGAGTCATCCTGCATCCGCTCGAACAGGGCAACGAGCTCATCCCGCTCCGATGAACCGCACTTCACCCGACCTATGACCAGCAGCACGGGACCTCCTCCTTTGTGGCGTTGTCATTCGATCAGCGGGATCACCCGCTCCGCAAACAGCTCGATCTGACGCCGCTCTTCCCCCAGCGGCCAGAGCTGGACCCACTCGCATCCCGCGCGCGCGTATCGGGAGAGGAGCTTCGCGCAATGCTCGGGCGATCCCACGCAGAGCTGGCTCCGAAGCTCGTCCGGGTCGCGCCTCAGCAGGGGTGCGAGCACCTCCTCGAACGTTCGGTCCGCCTCATCGCGATCCTCGGTCACCCAAGTCCACATCGTGACCAGGGCGTTCGGGAAGTCCGACGGATCTCGGCCGCGCTCCCCCAACATCGTCTCCAGCAGCCGTTTGGCAGCGGCGAACCCGTCCGGGGTGGTGTTGTAGGCGGACGCCAGCCAGCCGTCTGCGAGTCGGGCGACGCGGCGGAGGCCGGCGTCCGACCCCCAGCTCCCGATCCACAGCGGGACGCCCTCGGCCCGGTATGGGCGCGGGGCCAGCTCCGCCTCGGGAACGGCAAAGTAGGTCGTCGACGGCGGGGCGTCGCCCTTGAGGAGCGCACGCAGAACCACCACGCATTCCTCGAAGCGTGGCCAGCGCTGATCGAAGTCCGCCCCTACTGCGGCAAAGTCGTGCGCGGACGATCCCGGCCCGACGCCGGCGATCAGGCGGCCCTCCGAGAGGATGTCGATCGCGGCGAAGGTCTTTGCCAGCGCCACCGGACCGCGAAGTGCGGCCAAGGAGATCGTCGTCGCAAGAGTCATCGCTCCGGAGCGCTCGATCGCCGCGGCCAGGGCAGTCAGGCCGTCAAGCCACGGCGTCGAGAAGACGAAGTGATCGTTGGCCGAGATCGCCTCAAGCCCACACTCCCGGGCCGCGTCGACGGCGTCCATCACCCGGGCCGGCGACTGGCCCTCGCCACGGAACTCCATCAGCGGCAGGTGCACGCCGACCTTCATGCCATCCCTGACGCTACCCGGTCAGGCGGGTGAGCCAGACACCGGAGAGGACCGGGACCTCCTCCGCCGAGTCGATGCCCCGGACCGATCCCTCCAAGCCGATACCGCCGGCCGGCCCGCCGACGGTCTCGAGGAGCGGGTCGGCATTTGCGGCACGGAGCTCCGAGGGCCCGAGCGGATCGGCCACCTGCACCACGCCGTCCCGAAGGAGGCGAAGGCGCTGCGAGGGCTGGTGGGCGACCACGAACGTCACTCCGTCCAGGGAGGGCCCCAGCCCCATCCCGCTCCCCCACCACCCCGCGTAGCGGGACAGCGTCATGCGGCCGGGACCTGCCGGCCCCGGCTGGAAGGCGCCGGTCCCGGACCCGACCGCGTCCGCGAGAAACCGGGCGTTCTGCCCGGTCTGCGGATCGAGGGCCCCGGGAGAGACGATCGCGAGCCTCGGCGAGGAGAGCCGACGCACGAGGTCGGGCAATGGCTGGTCGAGCAGGAAGCGGACCTCGTCGGGTCGCGGCGCGTCCACGGCGAAGAGGTGCGGCAGCAAGCTGCGGCCCGCAGGCTCGGTCTGCCAGCGCCTGGAGTTGGCGAGGACGGCCGCGGCGTTGAACGGCGTGCCGTCCTGAAAGCGCACGCCCGAGCGGAGCGTGACCGTCCAGGTGGTCCGATCGCTCGATGGGCGCGCCGCCAGTGCGAGCCCCGCCTGAGGGGTGGCCTGGCCGTAGGGCCCCGTGAGCCGCTCGATCAGGGGCTCGTACACCTGGCGCGTGACGGTGAGCGCGGCGCCGCTCCGGGCGGCCAGTGGGTCGAGCGTCGTGGGCAGGCTCGGCAGTGCATAGCTGAGGGTGCCGCCCCCGCCCGCCGCGGGCAGAGGGGACATGACCTCCGCACCGCTTCCTCCACCGCAGCCGGCCAGCGCCACCAGGGCCGCAACCACGAGTGCTGCGGCACGCAGCCGCACCATCCGATACCCAGAGGGTTGATGGGGGTTAGGCGTGTGCGCGGGGGCGCCGCAGGCCGAGCTGGGCGCCGCACGCGACCCGAAGCGGGTAGTGGTTACTACCCGCGAGGGCGCGGGTGGCGATCCAGCGAGGGCATGCGGCGTCATCCGCGTGCGCGGATAACCCACATCAGCCCTCAGAGCTTCAGGATGACGATCGCGTTCAGCGCCCAGAGGATTCCGAAGAAGATGGTCCACCGGGTCAGGTTCCGCTCGACCAGCGAGCCGCCTCCGAAGGCGCTGCCGCCTCCGCCGATGCCGAACGCGCCGGAGAGCCCGGCGTCCTTGCCGGAGTGCAGGAGCACCAGGAAGATCAGGATCACCGAGATTGCGACCTCGACCACGCTGAGCACGGTTGCCATGCGCCGGAGTGTAGAGATCAGCCCCGATCAGGCGGCGCGCTACCCGCAGGGATCCTGGTTCATTCGGGACGATCGTCGCGCGCCTGGGGCGGACGCAAGCGGTCGAGTTTCTTGAGTATCTCCACCGCCTCCCCGCGCAGCTCGCGGTCCAGCCGCTTGAAGTCCTCCTCGCTCAGCTTGCCCGACGCCCGGTCGGCCTCGGCGTCGCGGATCTGGCGGTATTTGGCTGCCTTGCGCGCCTCCAGGTCGGCGAGCTCGGCCCTCGCCGGGTCCTCGGCGCTCTCGGAGGGGCGCCCGCGCAGCGGCGCGGTCACGAACCAGGCGACCAGCACGACGACGGCGACGGCGAGAAGGACCTCCAGCATTGGCGTGACGGCAGGCTAGGTGGAGCCTAGGCTCGTGGCTGCGCCGTCCCCAGCTCCTTGCCGAGCCTGGCCCGGTAGGCGGCCTCCAGCCGGCGGCGCGACTCCAGGGCGGGCCAGCCCGCCATCACCGCTCCGGCGACCGCGATCAGCGCCCCGATCCAGATCCAGCCCACCAGCGGATTGACGATCACGCGGAAGTTTGCCGGTGGCGGAGCCTGCGCGTAATGCTGGGCGAGGGCGAGGATCGCGATCCCCTGGGCGTTCGGTGGAAGCCCGGCAAGCTCGTGGTTGCCGCGGATGATCGCCGGGTTGAGCGAGGAGAGGTCCGGCTGGAACGCCGTCCAGAGGTCCCCCCCGGCTCCGGTCTTCAGGCCGACCTCGCTGGTCGACTCGCCCATGAAGTAGCGGCCGATCGCCCCGGCGGTCGGGTCCTGGGTCGGGTAGTAGTTGCGCGCCGGATTGAGGGTGGCGAAGTGCTTGCCGTCGCGAGTGACGTCAAGCCGGGCCGCGAAGGCGATGCGCTCGTTCTGGGGATCAGCAGTCAGCTTCCGGTAGGCGATGGTGTAGTCGCCGACCTTGGCGGTCTGGCCGACCTGGAGGCGCAGGTCGCGGTTGGTCTGGAAGCTCGAGGAGGCGGCGATGCCGATCAGGGTCAGCGCGATCCCGGCGTGGACGATGTAGCCGCCGTAGCGGCGGCGGTTGCGCCCGACGGCAGTCGCGAGAGCGCGTGGATACGCCTCACCCGTCAGCGTGTGGCGCGTGGATCCGGCCCGCCAGAACTCCCCCAGCAGTGCGACGACGGTGAAGGCGGCGAAGCCGAACACGAACAGCGCCCAGAGGTGTCTGCCGGCGTCGCTCACCGCCAGCAGCACCGCGATCGTCACCGCAGTCGCGATGCCCGGCCAGAGCAGCAGCCGGCGCGCGGCGCCGCCGCTGAGACGGCCCCAGGCGAACAGCGGCCCGATCCCGGTGAAGAGGACGAGCAGGACGCCGATCGGGGTCACGTAGCGGTCGAACCACGGTGCGGCCAGAGAGTGCCGGTCGCCGGTGAAGAACTCCGAGATCAGCGGGAAGAAGGTGCCCCAGAAGATCACCAGCACCAGCCCCACCAGCAGCAGGTTGTTGACGAAGAAGATCGACTCCCGGGAGAGCAGAGACTCGATCCGGCGCTCGGGCTTGAGCTGATCGAGGCGCGTGACGATCAGCACGGTCGCGCCGATTGCCGTCACGCCGATCAGCGCCAGTAGCGGCCCGCCGACCGTGGAGGCGCCGAAGGCGTGGATCGATTGCAGCACTCCCGACCGCACCAGGAACGTGCCGAGCAGGCACAGGCAGAAGGTCGCCGAGATCAGGCTGACGTTCCAGACCTTCAACATGCCGCGCTTCTCCTGGACCATCACCGAGTGCAGGAACGCGGTGCCCATCAGCCACGGCATCAGCGCGGCGTTCTCGACCGGGTCCCAGCCCCAGTAGCCGCCCCAGCCGAGCTCCTCGTAGGACCAGCGGGAGCCGAGCAGCAGCCCTATCCCGAGGAACGTCCACGCGACCAGGGCGAAGTTGCGGGTCGTGCGGATCCAGCTCGCGTCGAGCTTGCGGGCGATCAAGGCCCCGACGCAGAAGGCGAACGGGATCGACCAGAGCACGTAGCCCGAGTAGAGCATCGGCGGGTGCACCGCCATGTACGGGTTGCGCAGCAGCGGGGTCAGGCCGACGCCCTCCGCCGGGGCCGGGTCGAGGTGGCCGAACGGCTGGGCCTTGAAGATCATCAGCCCGATGAAGAACGAGCCAAGCCCGGCCAGGACCGCCGTCGCCCAGGGAACGATCTCGCGGTGGCGGCGGCGCGTCATGTAGAGCACGCCGCTCGATGCCAGCGACAGCACCCACGCCCAGAGCAGCAGCGAGCCCTCCTGGCTCGACCACATCGCGGTCAGCTTGTAGAAGGTCGGCGTGGTCGTCGAGGAGTGATCTGCGACCAACGCGAAGTGGAAGTCGTCGCGGACGAAGGCGATCTCGAGGATCACCACCGCGGTGGTGAGCAGTCCTGCCATCGCGTAGACCGCGCGCCGGGACGAGTCGACCCAGCGGCGGTCGCCGGTCCTGCCGCCGTAGACGCCGGCGCCCACCGCGTAGAGGGCGCAGAGCAGGGCGGAGGCCAGCAGTGCGGAGCCGAAGATCGTCAGCTGGACTGCCCCGGCGTCGTGGTGGTGAACTTCGAGGGGCACTTCGTGATCAGGCTGTCCCGCTGTCCGACGAAGGTGCCGTCCTGGAGCTTGCCTGTGACGATCACCTCGCGGCCGTCCCGGAACGGATCGGGGACCGTCCCCGTGTAGGCGACCGGTATCGGATGTGACCCGTCGCGGTCGGAGATCCGGAAGTCGAGCTGGTCGCCCGAGTGGTGGATCGACCCCGGGACGACGTCGCCCGTCAGCTCATAGGTCCCGTTTGGATTCGCCTGGAGGAGCTGCGACGGCTCCTTCGCCTCGGTCGAGGCGGAGAACGACGTGTAGACGAGGCCCGCGGCCAGCAGGACGGCGGCCGACAGGGCGACGATCAGTCGAATCTTGCGCTTGCGCGATTGATCCACGGGCGGCCGCGAATTATCGCAACCGCTACCTAAAGGCTCGGCCTCACGCCTCGGCGGACTCGGTTTCGACCGTGGCAGGGGAGCCGTTCGCGGCCGCCGCCGACTCGTCTTCGGGCTCGGGATCCGCCGCGGTATGCACTCGGTTTCGGCCGGCGCGCTTGGCTGAATAGAGGGCGCGATCGGCCTTGCGCAGCAGATCCTCGCGGCTCGCGGCGTCGTTAGGGAATGAGGCGACGCCGAAGCTCGCGGTGATGCCCTGCTGCAGGTCCGGGATGCGCAGCTCCGAGATCGCCGACCGCAGCTTCTCCGCAACGAGCCGACCGCTGTTGGTGTCGTCGCCCGGCAACAGCACCATGAACTCCTCACCACCGTCGCGGGCCGCGAAGTCGTTCTCGCGGATCGTGTGCCCGACGGTCGAGCCGATCGCCGCAAGAACCTCGTCGCCCTTCGGGTGTCCGAAGGTGTCGTTGACTCGCTTGAAGTGGTCGAGATCGAAGAGCACGAGAGCCAAAGGCTTCGAGGTGCGAGCCGAGTTGGCGACCATGTGCTTGAAGGTGTCGTCGGCCGAGCGCTTGTTGGGTAGGCCGGTCAGCTTGTCGCTCGACGCTCGGCGCTCGGCGATCGCGAGATTGCGCAGGTGGGCGACGACCGGTGCCGCCTCGCCGACGCTCTCGGAGACGGTCCGCTCCGTGGAATCATCGAACCGCTTCTGGCCGCGAATCAAGACCGAGCCGATGACCTCGCCACCGACGATGGCCGGGACGCAGAGCGAGCGGCCGCCGATCTTTCCGCAGATGTCGCAGCGCAGCAGGTCATCCGCTCCCGTCCCGCCGGTGGACGCCTTTGCGGTCCTGATGGCGAGGCAATCGTCGGGCTTGGCTCCCTCGATCGCCTTGCCCAGGGCACTGTCCTCCTCGACAGCCGTCGTCGGCTCGAGCCGGTCGGCGCTGTTGTTGCGATTGAAGACCGAGACCTCGGAGCCCGGCACGGAGCGCTCGAGATGGGCCTGGACCAGGCTGTACGCCTCCGGCTCGGTGCGGGCCGCCTGCAGACCCTCGCCGAAGCGCCGGATCCGGCGGCGACGGCGGTCGGCGCGTCGCGCGGCGAGCCCCAGGGCGATGATCACGAGACCCAGGACACCGATCGCGCCGAGGGAAACCAGGCTCGTCTCCGTCTGGCTGCTGCGACGCTCCTCGTCGATCACGGCCGAGACGTGAGCATTCGAGGCGATCACCTGGTCGAAGACTCGGATTCGGCGCTGCTGTTCTGCGATCGATCCCCGATGGCCGGTTGCCTGGCGCTGGTGGACGGCCCTCGCATCTAGCGTCTGCTGAAGCTTGACCTGCTTCGCCAGCTGATCCACCGCGGCCTGCTCGTCGGCGCTGCTCGCAACGTCCCTCAGGCTGGTCAATGCCCGCTCGACTCGGAGCTGCGCCCCCTCGTACTGCCCCAGCGTCCGCGGATCACCACTGACGACGAAGGCCTCGGTGCCCTCCACCAGACGGTGCATCGCGTCCTGTACGGACTGATTGGCCGCGTTCTCGCTGAACGACTCGTCGCCGGTGCGGCGCTGGGCCCGATCGGTCAAGACAAGCGCCGCAGCGATCGCCAGGACCAGCCCGCTGAGCAGCCAGAGGTTGGAGGCACGAAACCTCATATTTTTGGTATCGACGGCCCAGCCGTGCGTATAACCGTAGAAACCCGCACCCCACCGCGACAATCAAGCGGTCTAGCGCCGGAGCTCGCGGAGAACCGAGCGGATCGCGAAGAAGCTCGGGCGCGGCGAGAAGTCGCGGCGAAGCAGACCGAAGCGGTTGTCCCAGACGTTGGCGTCGTCACCCGCGTCGCGCAGGTCGTAGGAGGTCAGTCCCTGACGTAGCGCAGGCTCGCCGCCGCCCTGAAGCTGTCGGCGAGGGCGCGCGCCTGGCGGCCCTCGAGACGCAGTAGGGATGGGTGGGGCAGACCGAATACCCGAACTCGGTGAGCCAGAGGCCCTTCGAGCGGTCCCCCGCCGCAAGCATCGCCCGGTGAATCGAGTCGACGCGGTTCTCGAAGAGGTCGCGATGGCCCTTCCAGCGGCCCCTGGAAGTGAAGCCGGCGTTCATCTGGAAGTCATACGGATGGATCGAGATGCCGTCGTAGCCGTGGATGCCGGCGGCGTAGAGCCTGCGCAGATAGCCGGCGTCGGCTGCGCCGATCGAGCCGACCAGCATCTGCGTCCCCGAGCCGATGCGATTCGCCGCCGCGGTCGCGGCGTTTGCGAGGGCTGCGTAGCCGGCGGCGGAGCCGTGCCAGAACGACGTCAGGTTCGGCTCGTTCCAGACCTCGAGCGCGTAGATGCCGGCCAGCGCATGAGCATTCGCTCGACGATCGACCCGTAGGTCGCGGGGTCACTGGGGGGATCGAGGGTGCCGGACCCCGGCGGGCACTTGGTCGGCGGGCCATCCTCCGCCGCCCAGCACGGCGTGATCATCAGCGTGACCAGCACGTTGATCTGACACGAGGAGGCCTGGGCCAGCACCTGATCGACGCGCCTCGCGTAGCCCTCGTCGATGCGGCCCTGGACCGGCTCGAGGCGGTTCCACTTGACGGTGAGCCGCACCAGGTCGGCGCCGACGCCGCACGCCGACTGCAGTTCACGGGCCGAGGTCGTATCGTCCATCCCGGCCGAGCCGGGCCACTCCCAGTTCGGCGTCAGGTTGACCCCGCGGAGCTGCCGGGCGCCACGCGGAGCCGCCTTCTTCACTGTGTGCTTGGCGGCGGCGCCGGTGGCCGAGATCCCGGCCGAGATCGCGACGAGCGCGATCGCGGCACAGAGAAGCGGGATTCGAGTTCTCGGACTGGTCGCGCTCATCGGGCTTTCCGGCTGCGGCTCCCCTGTAGAAGCTTTGGTGGGCGTCCTTGCCCAGAGCTCTTGACGAGCCGGGCATCTTGCCCTCCCTTATCGTCCTCTAGGTTCGCGGACCGGATATCTGCAATAGGCCGCACAGCTGATCGGTGATGTCCCGCACCCGCACCGGCTATTGGGGACCCCGACATACCGACATTGGCGTCCGGCGGCTAGCCTCCCTGCGGCCTTGGCGACGCTGGACCCAGTCGTGATCCTCTGCGGGGGGCGGGGCACCCGCCTGAGCGAGCGGACCGAGTCGATCCCGAAGGCGCTGGTCGAGATCGGCGGCCGCCCGATCCTCTGGCACGTGATCTCGATCTACAGCGAGCAGGGGTTCTCGCGGTTCCTGCTGCTAACGGGGTACAAGGGCGAGCAGATCTCCAGCTGGGTGGCCGGGACCCCGTGGCCCGATCAGGTCGAGGTGAGCTGCATCGACACCGGTCTCGACACGCCAACCGGAGGCCGCATCAAGGCGGCCCAGGATCGGATCGGGAGCGGGCCGTTCTCCGCCACCTACGCCGACGGCGTCGCGGACATCGACCTGGCCTCGCTGGACGGCTTCCACCGTGACGGCGGCGCCGTCGCGACGATGACCGTGGTGCGCCCCGAGCTCCAGTTCGGCGTCGCGGATCTCGGCGACGACGGTCTCGTCCGAGGCTTCCACGAGAAACCGCGGGTGGACAGCTGGATCAACGGCGGCTTCTTCTGCTTCGAGCCCGGGGTCTTCGAGTACCTCGCCGAGGACAGCATCCTCGAGCGCCAGCCGCTCGAGCGCCTTGCCGCCGACGGGCAGCTGCGGGCCTTCCGGCACGAGGGATTCTGGGACTGCATGGACACCTACAAGGACGCCGTCCTGCTCAACGACCTCTGGGAGAGCGGCGAGCCTCCCTGGCGGGTGGCCAGTTGAAGGCGCTGGTCACCGGGGCGAAGGGATTCGCCGGCTCATGGCTCGCGAAGGCGCTGCTCGACTCGGGCGCACAGGTGACCTCACTCGATCGCGGCGGCAGGGAGCCGAGCGGGCTGGAGCTGCTGGGCGTCGCTGGCGGGGTCCACGACGTCACCGGGGATCTGCGCGATGGCGATCTCGTCCTGTCGCTGATCCGCGAGGACTCGATCGACGCCGTCTTTCACCTCGCGGCGCAGGCCATCGTCGGGGACGCGAACGCATCCCCCGTCCCCACCTTCGAGGCCAACATCCAGGGCACCTGGACGCTGCTCGAGGCCTGTCGCCAGGCCGGTGTCGAAGCCGTGGTGGTCGCCTCCTCCGACAAGGCCTACGGCAGCCACGACGAGCTTCCCTACACCGAGGACTCGGCCCTGCAGCCGATCTACCCCTACGACGTCTCGAAGGCAGCGACCGACCTGATCGCCCGCAGCTATTGGCACACCCACCGGCTGCCGGCGGCCGTCACCCGTCTGGCCAACATCTACGGCGGCGGTGACCGCAACTTCTCCCGGCTGATCCCCGAGACTGTCACCGCCGTACTGGAAGGGCGCCGCCCGGTGATCCGATCGGACGGCTCACCGGAGCGCGACTTCCTCTACGTCGAGGACGCTTCCTCCGCCTACCTGGCGATCGCCGATGCACTGGCCGCCGGCCGCTCGAGGGGCGAGGCGTTCAATGCGGGCTGGGGCCGGCCCCACCCTGTTCGCGAGGTCGTCGAGACGATCTGCGAGCTCGGCCCGGGCGAGATCGAGGCGGACTACCGCGGAGCCGGCAACCCGAGCGGCGAGATCGAGCGCCAGTACCTCGACGCGGCCAAGATCCGCGCGGAGATCGGCTGGGAGCCTAGCGTCGAGCTCAGGGAGGGCCTGCGCCGAACCCTCGACTGGTACGCCGCGCATCCCGAGGTGCGACCCACCGCCGCGGCAGGCTGAGCCGGGCTCCCGCGGGATACTGCGCGGGCGATGTCGCAGGAGAACGTGGAGATCGTCCGGAACGGCTACGAGCACTTCCGCACAACGGGTGAATTCAGCGAAGAGATCGTCACGACCGACCTCGTCTGGGACATGTCGAACTTCGAGGGATGGCCTGAGGAGCAGGTCTACGAAGGGGTTGATGGCGCACGAGCGTTCATCAGGACGTGGACCGATGCGTGGGATGACTGGGAGCTCGAGGTGGCTGCCCTCCACGACGCCGGGGACAAGGTGGTCGCCGTGATGCGCCAGCGGGGTCGCTCGAAAGCCGCAGGGATGCCCGTTGAGATGTCCTTCGCTCAGGTCTGGACAATCCGGGACGGCAAGGAGACGCGGATGGAGATGTACTCGGATCCCGATGCAGCGCTCCTTGCCGCCGGGCTGGATGACCCGCTCCTACGACCCGAGCCGGGTCCGCCCGCTGGCCACCCCGGCGAACCGCCTGCAAATGGCGATTCGGGCGGGTGAGCGTTACGAGCTGCCCGGCTAGGCTGAGCGGATGCCGACCCCCCGGAAGGTAGCCGCGCCGCTCCGGTTCATCCGGCTTCGTCTCCGCTGCCGGCATTTCGAGGGCCGGCCTTTCTTCGTCGGCCCCCGCGCGAGGTTCGAGATCGGCCGCGACGCGCGCGTGACCGTCGGCAGGCATCTCACGCTGGTCCGCGACTTCGACGGGCGCTTCAGGGGCGAGCTGGTGATCGGGAACAATGTCTGGTTCTCGCCGGGCTGCACCCTGGCCATCCACGAGAGCGTCTCGATCGGATCGAACTGCGTCTTCGCCGAGTACGTCTCGATCCATGACAACATCACGCCGTGGGCGCGCTAGAGGAACCGCTGGCGAGACGGGGGTTCGAGACGGCCCCGATCAAGATCGGTCGGAACGTCTGGGTCGGCGCGAAGGCGACGATCCTGATGGGCGTGACGATCGGCGACAACGCGATCGTCGGCGCCAACTCCGTGGTCACCCGGGACGTCCCGGCCGGCGCTACGGTCGCTGGCGCTCCTGCACGCGAGCTCGGCCCAGCGCGAACTCGACCAGACGCCCTACGGGCCTGAACGGCAGCAGCGTCGTCGCGACGCTTCCTCCCAGCTCGGCGTAGTCGAGCTTCTGGAGCAGCTCCTCGGCCTCTTCGCGCTCGCTCGCCGAGAGCTTCGACGGGCGACCCCGCGACTTGCGGATCAGCTCGCGGAGCCTGCGCCGCTCGTCCGGCTCGAGCCGCCGCCAGTGGCGGTTCGCCAGCCATGCGACCTCGATCGCCGCGATGAACCAGAGCCGGTCAGCCAGCCAGCGGCTGCGCGTGGCTGCGCGCCTGCCGCTCCACGCGATCAGCCGGTTGATGCCGCGAAAGATCATTGCTCCCGCCGGTTACCCCGAATGGCGCCGCCCATGCGCGCGCGCACGCTGCCCTTCTGCGGGATGCGGCAGAAGGTCCATCAGGTAGACCAGGGTCTCGGCGAGGTCGTGCTTCGCGTAGACGGCCGCGTGGGTGCCGGGCCGGTCCACGAAGAGGTGGCGAATGCCGAGCTCCTCCAGCCGGCGGTCGAGGCTGAGGTTCGTCTGCTCGATGTCCGCCTCGAACGGATCCGGGCCTCCGCCATACGCCCCGCCGGGCTGCCCGTTCCCGGTGAAGAGCAGCACCCGCGTGTATCCGAGCAGAGGCGCGAGGTCCACCGGGTTGTGCGCCTGCCAGCGCGCCTCCTGAGTCTCGGGCGGGCCCCAGACCGCGGGGTTGCCCACGGGCGTTCGCTGAGTCTCGAACAGGGACCGGAGCGGCGGGTAGTCGGAATCGACCGAGCCCGAGAAGCTCGCCGCGACCCAGAACAGCCCCGGGTGCCTGGCCGCGTAGCTGAGCGCCCCAAAGCCGCCCATCGAGTATCCGGCGACCGCTCGCGCTCGGCCGACGGCCTTGGTGCGAAAGCGGGAGTCGATCCAGGGGATCAGCTCACTCGTGTGGTAGGTCTCCCACATCGGCGGCCCTTCCCTGCCGTCGTTCCACCAGTCCGAATAGAACCCGTACGGGCCGCCGTCGGGCGTGACGACGATCAGCGGCAGGCGCTTCGTCAGGTTCAGCGCCGTTTTCGTCCAGCTTCCATAGTTGCCGTTGGCGCCGTGCAGCAGATAGAGGACGGGGTAGCGCCGCTTGTCCCTGCGGTAGCGGTCGGGAAGCAGGACCCTGACGTGGGTGGGCTCGCTCAGCGACGGCGTCGAGAGCGTGAACTCGAGCAGCCGCGGCTCGAGGCGCTGGGCGCCCTGCACGACCAGCGCGTCCGCCGAGGCAGCCGGCAGGAACGCGACGATCAGCGCGAAGACGAGTGTGGACGCGAGGCGGCGGGCTCGGCTCATGCAGGGATGGAACAGGTCGGGGGCGCGAAGAGAGCGGATGACGGGACTTGAACCCGCTACCTCCAGCTTGGGAAGCTGGCGCTCTACCAGGTGAGCTACATCCGCGCTGGCGACATTCTAAGGTCGGCTGCGGTGGCTCACTAGCCTTCCCGGAGTGAGCTCGAAGTCATTCGCGGTGGTGATCGCCGTCCTGGCGGTGATCGGCCTGCTCGGGTTCGGCCTGCTCAGCAAGGGCGAGGCCTCGCTGTCCCTCGGAGAGACCGCGCCGGACAAGCGGCTTCAGACGCTCGACGGATCCGGAAGCGGGCAGATCGCGGACCATCGGGGCAAGTGGGTGTTCGTCAACTTCTGGGCGTCGTGGTGCGAGCCCTGCAAGGCCGAGGCGCCCGTCCTCGAGAGCTTCCAGAGGGCTCACCAGGCGCAGGGCTTCACCGTCCTCGGCATCGATCTCTACGACTCGACCGAAGACGCCCTCAACTTCGTCCACCGCTACGGGCTCACCTACCCGCAGCTGCACGAGTCGGGCGGCGACGACCGCAAGGAGGCCTACGGGATGACCGGCTTCCCGGAGTCCTTCCTGATCGACCCACGGGGCAAGATCGCGCTGATCAGGCGCGGGCCCGTCAACCAGAGCTATCTGGACCAGATGGTCGTGCCGCTGATCCAGGCCGGATCGTGAGCGGACGGCTCCGGCCCGCCCTCGCGACCTTCGCGCTGGCGGCAGCGCTGGCGCTGGGCTCCCTGGCATCGACGGCCTCAGCCGCCACACCGCAGACGAACCTGCCGGACGTCGAGGACGAGGTGATGTGCACGATCTGCGGGACGCTGCTCGCCGAGTCCGACTCCCCTCAGGCCGACCGCGAGCGGGCCTTGATCCGCAGGCTGATCGACCGAGGAGAGAGCAAGGACGAGATCAAGGACGCGCTCGTGGCGCAGTATGGACCGCGGGTCCTTGCCACTCCGAGCGGCCACGGGTTCGACCTCGCAGCCTGGATCGTCCCGGGACTGCTGATCGCACTGGCCATCGCCGGACTGGCCGTCGGAGCAGCCCGGCTCGCCCGCCGGTCCCGCCCGCCCGACCCGCCCCCGCCGCTCGATCCCGGCGACGAGGCCCGGCTCGAGCGGGATATCTCCTCCTACGACCTCTGACCGCCGCCCGGGTCAGTCGCCGAGCAGAACCTGGAGGAAACGCGTCGAAAAATTCTCCGCCGCGTCGGCGTCGAACAGCTCCGGCCCGTAGCGCAGGGTGACGAACAGCCCCTTCTGGGAGGCGGCGACGCCGAGCGCCATCCCCGAGGGCATCCGGACCGGCGGCGAGAACCAGAGCGCCTCCACCGGCAGGTCGGAGCCCAGGCGCGCCGGCAGCTCGGGCCGGCCCACGTTGGAGAGCACCGCGGTCCTGATGATCGCGATCCTGGCTGATGATGGCCTTCCTGATCAAGGCCGACTCAGCGGGACCGATCCTGTTCCGGCAGCGGCGCATCGGACAGGACGGCAGGGCCTTCTCGATGTTCAAGTTCCGGACGATGGTGGAAGGCGCCGATGCGCAGAAGTCCGACCTGCTGCACCTGAACGGGGCGGCCGAGGGCCTATTCAAGATCGATGGGGACCCCCGCGTGACGCGGGTCGGCCGCTGGCTGCGCGCCACGTCCCTGGATGAGCTGCCTCAGCTGCTGCACGTCATCACCGGGAAGATGAGCCTGGTTGGCCCCAGGCCGCTCGTGCCCGAGGAGGACGCGCGGATCATCGGCTCGCAGCGCCGCAGGCTCCAGGTGCGGCCGGGGATGACCGGCGTCTGGCAGGTCGGCGGAGCCTCGTCGATCCCCATCCACGAGATGGTGAAGCTGGACACGGGCTACGTCGACGGCTGGTCGCTGTGGACCGACGTCAGGCTGATCGCCGAGACGGCCGGCCACGTCGTGCTTCGCAAGGGTCTCTGACTACATACTTTCCGGCGCCGAGATGCCCAGGAGCCCGAGCGTTCGGGCGATCGTCCGCTTGGTGAGCAGGCAGAGGCCGAGCCGCGCCTCCTCGACGCCCTCGCCCTCGGCGCCGACGACCTGGCAGTCCCGGTAGAAGGCGTGGAAGTCGCGGGCGACCTCCGTCCCGTAGGCGCAGAGCCGGTGCGGGGCGCGGCGCGCCGCTGCCTCGGCGACCTCGTCGGGTAGCTCGCAGAGGCGCTTGATGAGCGCCCGCTCGGAGGGCTCCACGGGGAGGGCCGCGAAGTCGGCCGCCGCCCGCTCCTCCGCCCCCTCCCCCGCCTTGCGCAGGATGCTCGCGATCCGGGCGTGGGCGTACTGGACGTAGTAGACCGGGTTCTCGTTGGACGTCTTGCGCGCCAGCTCGAGGTCAAGGTCCACCGCCGTGTCGTGGCTGCGCTGCACCATGAAGTACCGGGCCGCGTCCGCTCCGATGTCGTCGATCAGCTCGTCGAGCGTGACGAAGTCGCCGCTGCGCTTCGACATCTGCGCCCTCTCGCCGCCCTCGACGACGTGGACCAGCTGCATGATCGCCACCTCCAGCGCGTTCGGGTCATAGCCCAGGACGACCAGGGCGGCCCGCAGCCGCTCGACGTAGCCATGGTGGTCTGCGCCGACCACGTCGATCAGCCGATCGGAGCCGCGATCGAGCTTGTCGCGGTGATAGGCCATGTCCGAGAGCAGGTAGGTCGGGTCGCCGTCCGAGCGGATCAGGACGCGGTCCTTGTCGTCGCCGAAGCTCGTGGTCCGCAACCAGGTCGCGCCCTCGCTTTCGTAGACGTGGCCAGCCTCTCGCCCCACCTCGAGGGCTCGCTCCACCGCGCCGGATTCGTGCAGCGCGCGCTCGGACGACCAGGTGTCGAAGACGACGCCGTAGCGATGCAACGTCTCCTCGGCCGCGGCCAGCATCAGCGCGATTCCGCGGCGGCCGACGGCGTCAAGGTCCTCTGGGCTGACGCCCTCCTGCTCGAGGCTCCTGGCGACCTGGACCACGTATTCGCCCTCGTACCCGTCCTCCGGGACCGGCTCGTCCTTCATGCGCGCCGCGATCGACTCCGCAAACCGATCGATCTGCCCACCGCGGTCGTTGACGTAGTACTCGCGAACCACCGAGTGCCCCGCGAACTCGAGGACGCGGGCGATCGAGTCGCCCAGGGCCGCACCGCGGCCTCCGGCGGCGGTCAGCGGGCCGGTCGGATTCGCCGAGACGAACTCGACATTGACCCTCTCCAGCGTCGCATCGTCGGGGAGGGGCGGCTTGCCGATCCTCTCTCCCTGCGCGGCCAGCGTGGTGGCGGCGCTGCGATACCAGGGGTCGGAGAGGAACAGGTTGAGGAACCCGGGCCCGGCCACCTCGACCTTCTCCAGGCTGCCCTCGAGGCTCTTGCCCAGCTCGGCGGCGAGCTTCTCCGCCGTGCCGCGCGGCTGCTCGCCGAGCGCGGGCGCCAGCAGCATCGCCGCGTTGGTCGAGTAGTCGCCGAATTCCGGCTTCGGGGGGCGCTCCAGGGTCGGCGTCGCCTTCCCCGCCTCGGCACCGTCGCGAAGCATCGAGGCAGCGGCCTCGACGGCGGAGCGGAGCTCTGCGACCGGGTCTGCCATGGGTTTTGGAGCCTACGGCTTCGCCATCAGATCGCGGCCACAACCGGCCGCTAGAGGTGGTACGGCTCGCCGGCGAGGATCTTGGTCGCGCGGAAGAGCTGCTCGAGCAGCACGACCCGGGCGAGCTGATGGGCCATCGTCTGAGGGCCGAGGGAGACGCGCTCGTCGGCGAGGGCCATGCTGTGCGCCGACAGTCCCTCCGGGCCGCCGATCAGGAAGCAGAGGTCCTGCGCGTCGATCCGCCGTTCGGAGAGCCAGCTCGCCCACGCTTTGGAGCTCAGCGCCCGGCCGCCTCGATCCAGCGCGATCACGTGCGAGCGCGGCGGGATCCGTCCCTCGATGTTGACCTCGTCCCGCACCTCGATCACCTCGACCGGCTGGTGTCGCTGGAGCATCCTGCGGTAGTGGGAGTCCGCCTCCACGAAGGGCGCCTTGATCTTGCCGACGACGACCACCGTCACCTTCACGGGCGCTTGCCCTGCTCCCAGGCGAGCGCCGCTCCGATCCGGTCGACCGCCGACGGATGGGTCCCGAAGAGGAAGCTGAACAGCCCGGGTGGATCGGGGTCGGAGAGGTTTCGGTCCGCGAGCTGTTGCTGGAGCTCGATCATGCCTCGCGGGTCGTCGGTCAGCTGGAGCGAGAAGGTGTCTGCGCGGGCCTCAACCGCCCTCGAGAGCTGGTTGCCGGCGATGCCGATCACGAACGAGGTCGCGAAGATCGCCAGGGCGAGGGCGGGCAGGTAGGAGGGCCGGCCCGGCTCGGCGCCATGGCGCCGCGCTATCCCTCCGGCCATCAGCGAGATGAAGACCAGCGAGAGCGGGGTGACGATCGCGACGAACAGGAGGCCGCGCTGGATGTCGTTTCCGTGCACGTGCCCGAGCTCGTGGGCGACCACCGCTCGGCGCTCACCCTGGTTCAGATCGTGGACCAGCGTGTCGTAGAGGACGACCTGCTTCGAGGAGCCGAGGCCGTTGACGTACGCGTTGATCGCGGTGGTCCTCTTGCTCGCGTCGACCTCGTAGACATGGCCGACGTCCACTCCCGCCTTCTTCGCCAGCTCGAGGACGTCGCTGCGCGGCTGTCCCGGCGGCAGCTCGTCGAACTTGTTGAAGAGCGGTGCGATCACAACCGGGGCGAGCCAGGTGATGATCGCCGCCCCGATCAGGACCGCGACGCTGCCCGGAATCCACCAGCGGGATCGGAACCGGCGGATCAGCCAGAGGGCGAAGGTGCCGACCAGGCCGGCGAGGACGGCTCCGATCGCGGCTCCCTTGCCCCAGTCGCTGAACCAACCGCCCAGGGACTGGGTGGAGAGCCCGACGTCCACGGATCGCTCGTGCGCCCAGATTCCGAACGGCACGCTGACCACCGCGATCACGACCGAGAGCCCGGCCGCCGCGGCCGCCCCGCCGAGCACGGGCCGCGCCGCGAGGCGCTCGAGGGCCCGGCGGCTGACGGCGGGCCGGCCGGTCGCCAGCAGGATCAGCACCGCCCCCTCGGCGACCAGGCTTCCGACCAGGATCAGCCGCTGCCCGGAGGCGAAGTCGCGGGCCTTGGTCAGCTCGGCGTGGGAGAAGTAGGCGTTCTCGTCGGCCTGAACTGGCTGCTCGATGTCGCGTGGGCGAAGCAGCCACGCGGCAGCCTCGGCGACGACCACGGCTGCGACGGCGGTGACGCCGAGACGCACCCATCTGGACGATGATCGGGCAGCCACCGCCCTACGATAAACCGCTCCCTTGGGCGGGCCCTAAGCGCAGATCGTCCGGAATCCTCCGTGCAAGTCGCGATCCTCACAGACATCCACAGCAATCTGCCGGCGCTCGAGGCGACGCTCTCGGCGATCGATGAGGCGGGTCTGGAGCGCCGCTGGTGTCTCGGCGACGTGGTCGGCTACGGCGCCCAGCCCGACGAGTGCACCAAGCTCGTCTCGGAGCGCTGCGAGCTCAGCCTGGTCGGCAACCACGACCTGGCGGTGACGGGCGAGATCAGCACCGAGGTCTTCTCCGCATCCGCCGCCGCGGCCGTGGAGTGGACCCGCGCCAACTCCGAGGCCTCGACAATCGACTTCCTGAAGGCCCAGAAGCCCGAGAACACCGAACACGAGGTGAGCCTCTACCACGCCTCGCCCCGCGACCCTGTCTGGGAGTACGTGCTCGCCGTCGACCAGGCCCGCGAGTGCATCGCGGAGCAGGCCGCGCGGGTGAGCTTCATCGGGCACTCGCACGTCGCCCTCTGGTTCTCGGACTCAGACGGCCCGCCCGGCTCCGACGGCGGTGGCCAGGCCGAGGACGGCAGGGAGATGGACCTCTCCGAGCACCGCTGGCTGCTCAATCCGGGGAGCGTCGGGCAGCCGCGCGACGGGGATCCGCGCGCGGCCTGGCTCGAGCTCGACACCGAGGGCTGGAAGGCGACCTACCACCGCGTCGCCTACGACATCGACCAGGCGGCCGAGGCGATCCGGGAGGCGGGGCTGCCCGAATTGCTCGCCGACCGCCTCTATGTGGGCCAATGATCCCGCCGGACCCCGCGAAGTTTGGCGTTTCAGAAGCCCCGGCTAGTATCGCCGCGATGCCGAAGATGCTCCGGCCAGCACTGCTTGCCCTGTTCCTGGCGGCCGCCGCCGCGGGGGTTCTGGGCTGCGGCGGGTCGAGTGGCCCGGACGCCTCGCTGTCCGCCCAGGAGGCCGCGGTGCTCAGCTCGAAGATCGACGAGATCCAGGCGAACGTCCAGGTCGGCAGCTGCGTCGTCGCCCAGGACAAGACGGACGACCTGATCGCCGACGTTCAGAGCCTGCCTTCGAGCGTCAACGATCAGGTCAAGACGGCGCTCGAGAACGGCGCCAACCAACTGAAGATCCTGCTCGGTGACCCGAGCCAGTGCCAGGGCCGGACCACCACGTCCGAGACGACGACCAGCACCCCGTCGACCACCGAGTCGACGACGACCACGACGCGGACGCACCCCACCACCACGACCACGCCGACGCAGACGCAGGCGACGACCACCACCCAGACCCAGACCTCGCCCAGCACCACCCCGGGCGGCTCGGGCGGGATCGGGCCGGGAGGACTATGAGCCCACGCAGCCCAAAGGGCGAGCTGATCTCGGATCGCTACCGGATCGAGGACCGCCTCGGATCGGGCGGAATGTCGAGCGTCTTCCGCGCCACCGACACGATCCTCGAGAGGACGGTCGCAGTGAAGATCCTGGCGGAGCACCTCTCCGACGACGATCGCTTCGTCGCCCGCTTCCGCCGCGAGGCGCTGGCGGTGGCGAAGCTCGTCCACCCCAACATCGTCCAGGTCTACGACACGGGCAACGACGGCGGGCAGTACTACATCGTCATGGAGTACGTGCGCGGCCGCTCCGGCGCCCAGCTCCTGCAGGCCGAGGGCAAGCTCGATCCCGAGACGGCGGTGGAGATCGGCGTGCAGGCGTGCGCCGGCCTGGACTACGCGCACCGCCACGGGATCATCCACCGCGACGTCAAGCCGGGAAACCTGATGATCATCGGCGGGCCCGCCGGCGGCGGCGGCGACATGACCGTGAAGCTGGCCGACTTCGGCATCGCCCGCGCCAGCGAGCAGACACGGATTACCCAGGTGGGGTCGGTCGTCGGAACGGCCGCCTACCTGGCGCCCGAGCAGGCCCGCGGCGAGGAGGCGAACCCGGCGTCCGACGTCTACTCGCTCGGCGTCGTGCTCTACCAGTTCCTCGCCGGGCGGCTGCCCTACGAGGGGGCCTCCCTGGCGGAGCTGGCGGTCCGCCAGCAGTCGGAGCAACCGCTCCACCCCAACTCGTACAGCGAGGACGTCCCCCAGGCGGTCGGCGACGCCGTCCTGGTCGCGCTCGACTCCGACCCCGCGCGTCGCTTCGCGGCGGCCGGCGAGCTGGCGGACGCCCTGCGGCGCGGCCTGACGGGCGTATCGCCCGCCGCCACGGCACAGACCCGCGTGCTCGGGGGCGACGCTCCCACGGCCTCCACCCGCCACATGCCGCGCACTCGCACCCAGAGACGGCCACAGCGCCGCCCCGCGCCGCCGCGCGGGCGCCAGGCCGCGCCCCCGCGCCGCCGCCGGGCGCCGACGGTCGCTCGCAATCTGCTCGCGCTGATCGCGATCCTCCTGCTCGCCGCAGTGGTGGCGGCCATCGTCGTCCTCGCCTCGAGCAGCAACGGGGGCAAGATCAACCTGGATCAGGTCGTCAAGCAGAACGTGAACGACCAGATCGACGCCCTCAAGCAGGTCGTCGACGACAACACCAAGTAGGCGCCGCTCAGGTCCGCGGGCCCCGCGGCAGAATCAGCGAGAGCAGCGAGCGCCGACCGCACTTCGGGCACTTCGAGACCGAGTGCTCGAGCGTGGCGCCGCAATGGCGGCAGGCCGGCTGCTGCTTCACCACGCCCTTCACGCGGGCGAGTCTAGGCGAGTCGCTACGGCGTCCCGCCCGCCGCCCGCGCGAAGGCGTACCAGGCCGGCTTGGGCGCGCCGGCCAGGTTGAAGAGGCCCGCGCGATCGGTCCAGAAGGCGGGGCCCGTCGTCCTGTGGTCCGTGTAGCTGAACCAGAGCGCGCGGGCGATGCCCAGCGAGGCTGCGTGGCGCTGTAAGAGGGCGTACGTCCTCGACAGCTTCCTCGCCTGCTGCCTGAGCGTCGCCTTGACCGGCGAGTGCTTCAGCCTGCGGCCGCCCGTCACCCAGCCGAACTCGGAGACCCAGATCGGCGTCGCGCCATCGCCGTGGCGGCGCATGATCCGGCGCGCAATGCGAACCCAGCGCAGGACTCCCTTGGGAGTGGACGAGTACGGATGGATGCCGAGGGCGTCGAACGAGCGCTTCACGCCGTGGACCCGGTAGAGGGCGTTGAGATAGGTGGTCATATCGACCGTGTTGCGGATCGTGTGAAAGGGGAAAACGCCGCCGGTCAGGACCTGAGCCGACGGGTCGCCCGCGCGTAGGCCGGCCGCTGAGATCTTCAGAAGGCGAGCGAAGCCGCGGGTGCTGGGCTTGCCGCCCCAGAAGCCGGGCAGGTTGGGCTCGTTCCAGACCTGCCAGGTGGTGATGGGTCGCTTGGGCAGCTCCGGGTGCAGGGCCCAGAAGGTCCCGTTGACGCCGTAGCGGCGCGCGAAGTCGGTCAGCAGGCTGCGCCAGGCCGCTCGCTGGCGTGCGGTGCGTATCGGCGGCCGTGCCGAGATCCGCGAGATCCAGGACGGGACGCCTGACAGATCGGGAAGCACGGTGACGCCGGCGCGCGCCGCCTCCGCGACGAGCTGATCGGTGGTCGCATAGATGCGGTCGCCCGGATGGGGCTCGGTGTTGCCCCAGAAGAACTGCATGCCGAAGGTCTCGACTCCCCCCTGTGCCGCACGACTGAGGTCGGCCTGGGTCGGATAGTTGACTCCGTCGACGCCGAAGAAGGGGTTGGACGACGCGGACGCCGGCGCGGGGAGCGCCGCGATCGCCAGGGCAAGGCAGATGAGTTTGACCGCTCCCGTCGGCATCGGGCCAAGGTAACCCGGCCCGCTTTTCAATGTCGCGGTTCAGGCGGCCCAGGGCACCTCGCCGCCGAGGACCGCGGTCGAGAAGTCGGCGAAGCGGCCCCCTTCGATCGCCCGCCGCGCGACGCCGACCAGGCGCTCCATGTAGCTCAGGTTGTGCAGGGTGAGGAGCCGGGTCCCGGTCAGGTCCTTGTTGCGCGCCAGGTAGTGGAGGTACGCGCGCGTGTGGCGCGAGCAGGCCTCGCAGCCGCAGCCCTCGACGATCGGCGCGTCGTCCTCGGCGTAGGACGCCTTGGTCAGATCGACGCGGAAGCGGCCCTGTGGCGCCGGGGCGAGGGCGGTCCCGTGCCTGGCCAGGCGCGTCGGGGTCGCGCAGTCGAACAGGTCGATGCCCATCCCGATGCCGGCCAGCAGATCGTCGATCTCGCCGATGCCCAGAAGGTGGCGAGGAGCCTCCTCGGGCAGCAGCGGCACGGTGAGCCCGAGCACGCCGTGCATCTCCTCCTTCTCGCGGCCGAGCGTGCCGCCGATTGCGATCCCGTCGATCGCGGCGGCCGCGGTGGCTTCCGCCGAGCCCCGGCGCAGGTCCTCGTGGACGCCGCCCTGGACGATGCCGAAGACCGCCTGGTCGGCCGGCCCCTCGCGTTCGTGCCACTCGAGGCAGCGGCCGAGCCACCGATCGGTCCGCTCGGTCGAACGCGCTGTGTAGTCGCGGTCGGCGTGGGCGGGCGTGCACTCATCGAAGGTGAGTGCGATGTCGGAGCCGAGCGCCCGCTGGATCCGCATCGACTCCTCGGGGCCGAGGAAGCGATTCGAGCCGTCGAGCAGCGACTGGAAGGCCACCCCCTCCTCCGAGATCTCGACCTTCGCGCCACCCGCCACGTTTCCGCGTCGGCCCTTGATCTCGTCGGCGACGCCGCCGTGCGCCAGCGAGAAGACCTGGAAGCCCCCCGAGTCGGTGATGATCGGCCGCTCCCAGCCCATGAACCGGTGCAGCCCGCCGCGAGCCGCGATCAGCTCCTCCCCCGGCGAGAGGTGCAGGTGGAAGGTGTTCCCAAGCACCATCTCGTAGCCGAGCTCCGCGACCTCGCTGGACGACAACCCGCGCACGCTCCCCTTGGTCGCCAAGGGGATGAAGGCGGGCGTCGCAACGGGACCGTGCGCCAGGTGAATCAAGCCCGCGCGGGCATCCCCGTCGCGAGCCTTGATCTCGAACCGGAGCCTGGCCGGGTCCTGCCTCACCGGCCAAGCCTATGGCCGCTAGGGAACGCGCAGGCTCCGCCCCGTCATCGCTTCCGGCTGTGGAATGCCAAGCAGGTCGAGCGCGGTCGGGGCCACGTCGGCCAGGATCCCGCCGTCGCGCAGCTCGATGCCGTCGACCGTGACGATGGCCGGCACCGGGTTCGTCGAGTGGGCGGTGTTGGGCGAGCCGTCGGGCTCCAGCATCTGCTCGCAGTTGCCGTGGTCGGCGGTGATGATCAGCGCGCCGCCCTTGGCGTGGACCGCGGAGACGACCTCGCCGAGACGGCCATCGACCTCCTCGACGGCTGCGACGGCCGCGGGGATGACGCCGGTGTGGCCGACCATATCCGGGTTGGCGAAGTTGATGATCCCGAAGCGGTAGCCATCGGCGCTCCAGTGCTCGGTGAACAGGTGGGCGGCCGCGGCGGCGCTCATCTCCGGCTTGTGGTCGTAGGTCGGGACGTCCCGCGCCGATTCCGCGAGGAAGTGCTCCTCACCGGGCCACTCCTCCTCTCGCCCGCCGTTGAAGAAGTACGTGACGTGCGCGTACTTCTCGGTCTCAGCCACGTGGAGCTGGCGGTCGCCCTGATCGGCGATCACCTGAGCGAGGGTGGCCTCGGGCTCGCGCGGCGGGAAGGCGACCGGGTAGGGCCAGCCGTGGTGGTACTCGGTCATCGTCGTCAACTCGAAGGCACCGGCCCCGCCGCGGTCGAACTCGTCGAAATCCGGCTCGCCGAGGGCTCGCGTCATCTGCCTGGCGCGGTCGGGGCGGAAATTGACGAAGACGAACGGCTCATCGGCCTGGGCGCCGTCGTAGTCGCCGATCACCGTCGGCTCGATGAACTCGTCGGTGACGTCCTCCTCGTAGGAGGCGCGGATCCCGCCGGCGGCCGTCTCGGCGCGCGGCGCCTTGGCGTGGACGATCGCGTCGTAGGCCTTCTTCGTCCGATCCCAGCGCCTATCGCGGTCCATGGCCCAGTATCGGCCGCCAACCGTTGCGATCCTGCCGGTGTGGCGGAGCCAGCGCTCGACCTCCTCCACGTAGCCGGCGCCGTTGTGGGGAAGCGTGTCCCTGCCGTCGGTGAGGACGTGAAGCACGAGGTCCGAGACCCCCTCCTCCCCGGCCAGCTCGATCATGGCCTCGATGTGCTCCCAGCCCGAGTGGACACCGCCGTCGGAGACCAGTGCGATCGCATGGAGGCGGCCGCGGCGGGACTCGCGCGCGGAGCCACAGGCTGCGCGCAGCGCGGGGTTCTCGAAGAAGCTGCCGTCCGCGATCGCCTCGTTGATGCGCATCAGGTCCTGCTTGACGACGGCGCCGGCGCCGAGGTTGAGGTGGCCGACCTCGGAGTTCCCCATCTGCCCGTCGGGCAGGCCGACGTCGGGGCCCGAGGTGGAGAGCGTCGTGCGGGGATATCCGGCCCAGAGCTCGTCGAAGACCGGGGTGTTCGCCTGCGAGACCGCGTTCCCCGGGCCGTCGGGGGCGAGGCCGAAGCCATCCAGGATCACCAGTGCGAGGGAGGGCACCGGCACGCTGGTCGGCCCGGCGGGCAGCGGGCCCATCACGCCGCGGCGTCGACGATCGCCGCGAAGTCGGAGGGGTCGAGGCTCGCCCCGCCGACGAGTGCACCGTCGACGTCCGGCTGGGAGATCAGCTCGGCAGCGTTGCCCGGCTTGACGGAGCCGCCGTAGAGAATCCGGATCGCGGCAGCGGCCTCGGCCGAGCGGCTCTCGATCAGCCCTCGGATCAGCGCGCACGCCTCCTGCGCCTGCTCGGTGGTCGCCGTCCGGCCGGTACCGATCGCCCAGATCGGCTCGTAGGCGATCACGACCTCACCGAGGCGATCGTCGGGGACGTCGGCGAGGTCGGCTTCGATCTGACGGGTGAGGATGCCCTCGGTCTCGTCTGACTCGCGCTGGGCCTCGTTCTCGCCCACGCAGAGAATCGGCTCCAGCCCGGCGCGCAGCGCGGCCGGCACCTTGCGGGCGAGGGCCTCGTCGCTCTCGCCGAAGTGCTGGCGGCGTTCGGAGTGGCCGAGGATCACGCCGTCGACGCCGATCTCCAGCAGCATCGGCGCGGAGACCTCTCCGGTGAACGCGCCCTCCGCCTCCTCGTGCATGTTCTGCGCCGCCACCGTGACCCGGGTCTTCGAACAGAGCTGCACCACTGTTTCCAGCGAGGTGAAGGGTGGGCAGACCACCACCTCGGGGCCCGCATCCTCGACTTGTGGGAGGAACCGCCCGAGGAAATCGACCGCCTCATCGTTCGTCTTGTTCATTTTCCAGTTGGCAGCCAGGATCGGCGTGCGGTCAGGCATCTTGGAGCGCCTCCACTCCGGGGAGCTTGCGACCCTCGATCAGCTCGAGGGAGGCTCCGCCTCCGGTCGAGATCCAATCCACTGACTCCGCCAGCCCGAACTTGTGCAGGGCCGCGACGGAGTCCCCGCCCCCGACGACGGTGTGGCCGGGCGCCTCGGCGACCGCCTCGGCGACCGCGCGGGTGGCGGCGTCGAATGGCGGGACCTCGAAGGCCCCCATCGGCCCGTTCCAGAAGACGGTCCCGGCGCGCCCGATCCTCTTCGAGAAGTTGGCCGCCGTGTTGGCGCCGACGTCGAGGCCCATCCAGCCCTCGGGCACGTCCACCCCGTTCAGCTCACGCGTCTCGGTGCCGGCGTCGAGCTCCGTGCCGAGGACCAGGTCCTCCGGCAGCTCCAGCATCGTCTCGCTCTTCTCCGACTCGGCGAGGACTCGCTTGGCAGACTCGACCCCCTCTTCCTCGACGAGTGAGTTGCCCGTGTCCCGTCCCTCGGCCTTGAAGAAGCTGAAGCACATTGCCCCGCCGATCAGGATCTCCTCCGCGAAGCCGAGGAAGCGGTCGATCACCCCGAGCTTGTCGGTGACCTTCGCCCCACCGAGGACGACGATCAGTGGCCGCTTCGGGTCGTCACGGACGGCGGTCAGCTGCTTCACCTCCTCCTCCAGGAGCAGGCCGGCGTACCCAGGCAGGTGGTGCGCGACGCCCTCCGTCGTCGCGTGGGCCCGGTGGGCGGTGCCGAAAGCATCGTTGACGTAGAGGTCGGCGAGCCCGGCGAGGGCCTTCGCCAGCTCGGGGTCGTTCTTCTTCTCACCCTCCTCGAAGCGGCTGTTCTCGAGCAGCAGGACCTCGCCGGGGGCAAGCTCGGAAGCCATCTTCTCGACCTCGTCGCCGACCAGCGCCGGAGCCAGCCGCACGGGGGCGTTCAAGAGCTCGCCGAGCCGCTTGGCCACCGGGGCCATGGAGAGGCTCGGGTCGTGCCCCTTGGGACGTCCGAGGTGCGAGACGAGCACGATGCTCGCGCCGCGGTCGCGCAACAGCTCGATCGTGGGCAGACTGGCCCGGATCCGCGTGTCGTCGGCCACCATCATTTCGCCGCCTCCTCCGCCTCGCGTCCGGGGACGGCCGCCATCGTCCAGCGGGACGTTCAGGTCCGCGCGCAGCAGGACCGTGCGGCCCTGCACCTCTGCATCCCGGACGCTCGCCTTTCCGAACGAGCGTGAGCCCGGATCGTCAGGCACTTACCGCGGCCGGCTGCAGCACCTTCTCCGCCAGATCGACGCAGCGGTTGGCGTAGCCCCACTCGTTGTCGTACCAGGAGAGAAGCTTGACGAAGGTTCCGTCTACCACCTTGGTCTGCTCGGCGTCGAAGACCGAGGAGTGCGGGTCGGTGACGATGTCGGTGGAGACGATCGGGTCCTCGGTGTACTTGAGGATCCCCGAGAAGGGGCCCGAGGCGGCCTCCTTCATCGCCGCGTTGATCTCCTCCTCGCTGGTCGCCTTCGAGACGTCGCAGGTCAGGTCGACCAGCGATCCGGTGATCACCGGCGCGCGGACCGAGATGCCGCTGAGCTTGCCCTCCAGGTCCGGCAGGACGAGTCCGACCGCCTTGGCGGCCCCGGTGCTCGTGGGGATCAGGTTCATCGCCGCGGCGCGGGCGCGGCGCAGGTCCTTGTGCGGCATGTCCTGGAGGCGCTGGTCGGCCGTGTAGGCGTGGATCGTGGTCATCAGGCCGCGGTCGATGCCGACCATGTCGTGCAGCACCTTGGCCACAGGCGCCAGGCAGTTGGTCGTGCACGAGGCGTTGGAGATGATGTTGTGCTTCTCGGCGTCATAGTCCGAGTCGAAGTTGACGCCGAGGACGACCGTGATGTCCGGATCAGTGGCCGGCGCCGAGATGATCACCTTCTTGGCGCCCGCCTCGAGATGCTTCTCGGCGCCCTCGCGCTTGGTGAACAGGCCGGTGGACTCGATCACTACCTCGACCCCGAGATCGCCCCAGGGGAGAGCGGCCGGGTCCTTCTCGTTCAGGACCTTGAGCTCCTTGCCGTCGATGCTGATGCCGCCGCCGGAGACCTCGATCTCGCCCGGGAAGCGACCCAGGACGGTGTCGTACTTGAGCAGGTGGGCCATCGTCTCGGCGTCGACCAGGTCGTTGACCGCGACGAACTCGAGGTCCGACCCCGCCTCGAGGGCCGCACGGAAGAGGTTGCGGCCGATGCGCCCGAAGCCGTTGATTCCCACCTTGACTGCCATTTGAAGTCCTCCTAGGGGATGCCGGGGTTGGTCTCCGTCAAATTATCGACCTCGGGGCCGCCCCGTCCCCGTGCGGAGCACGGAGATCGCCTAGATGACCGATTCATCTAGCGGTCGTGGGCGACGCAGACCTCGACGAGGTATCCGTCCGGGTCGTTGAGGCGGCAGGCGTAGTTGCCCGGGCCGAACGAGGGGGCGCTGCCCGGCTCGGCAACCGGCTCGCCGCCGTTCTCGGAGCCCGATTCGAACGAGGCCTTGACGGCCGGGATGCTCTTCGCCGGGAATGAGATCAGGCCGTATCCGGGCCGCTGTGAGTCGGCCAGCTCGATGAAGAACTCCGCCTTGATCAGCCCCCAGCTGACCGAGTTCGCAGGTGCATCCTGGCGGCGCCACCCCAGCGGCGCCAGGATCGAGTCGTAGAAGGCGCCGCTGCGCTCGAGGTCTGTGACTTTTACGGCTGCGTAGTTGAGCATCAGGAGATGAGGGGAGATCGAGATTTTCCCTGCCGACCAGCGCGCCGAATTGCTCCTCTCTCACGCGGTCGGCCTTCGACCCTCAGACTACAGGTGAGGCGGAATCCGGCGTCAGCGCCGCGGCTCCCAGCGAAAGAATCGGACCGCGACCAACAACCCGAGCAGGCCCCAGGCCGCGACGACGGCCAGGTGACCCCACTCGAAGCCGGCGCCTGTCGTGTTCGGGTCCCAGGCCGTGAACATCGCCTCGAAGAAGTGGCGGATCGGGAAGGCGTCGGCGAAGTTGAGGACGCCGTCCGGGATCTCGTTTTGCGGGATGAAGACACCTGACAGGAAGTAGAGCGGCAGCACCGTGGCGTTGGTTACCGCCGGAGCCGCCTCCGCCGTCGGGATCGCGGCCGCGAGCGCGAAGCCGAGACAGGAGAACGAGAACGCCCCGACCGCGAGGGTGACCAGCATCGCAGGCATGGTGTGGGTCGGGATCGCCACGCCGTAGACCAGCGCGCCGATCACGCTCACCAGGGCGACCATGATCACCGAGATCACCAGGGAGTTCCCCACGCGCCCAGCGACGAAGGCCGCCGGGGGCAGCGGCGTCCCGCGCACCCGCTTGAGCTGGCCCGCCTCGCGCTCGGCCGGGAGGTTCGTCGCCAGCTTCACCGTCGTCGCCGAGATCACGGCGAGAGTGATGATCGCCGGCACGTAGTAGGTGGCTCCCTTGACGTCGAGACCGGAGATCTGGTTGTCCTTGAAGAGCGTCGCCAGCATGAACAGGAAGATCAGCGGCAGCGCCGCGGTGAAGAAGACGGCGGCGGGGTTGCGCCAGAAGACCTTCTGGTCGAAGCGGAACTGGTGGAGGACGACGGCCACCCCGGTCATGCCGGGCCCTCCTCGCCGTCGGCCTGCTCGGTCAGCTCGAGATAGACGTCCTCCAAGCTCGGCGCGCCGACCGTGAGCCCCGGCAGCCCGACGCCGCGCTGGCTCGCCCAGGTCGTCAGCTCTTTCAGCGCGGGGACCGGATCCTGCACGTTCATCGTCACCAGCCCCGCGTCCACCCGCGCCGCCGCGCCGAGATCTCCCGGGAGATCCGACGGGGCAAGACCGTCCGGAAGCCTGAATTGGATCTCGGTCTGCGGCACGCCGCGGTCCACGAGAGACTGCGGCGAGCCGCTGGCCACGATCCGGCCGGCTGAGATGATCGCGACACGGTCTGCGAGCGCCTGCGCCTCGTCCATGTAGTGGGTCGTCAGGAAGACCGTCTTGCCGAGGTTGCGGAGGCCGCCGATCACGTCCCAGGCCTGGCGGCGGGCGGATGGATCGAAGCCCGTCGTCGGCTCGTCCAGGAAGAGCAGCTCCGGGTCGCCGATCAGGGCCAGGGCCACGTCCAGGCGGCGCTGCTGTCCGCCCGAGAGCTTCGAGGTCCTGACGTCCGCCTTGTCCGCCAGCCCGACCAGGTTGATGGTGTCGTCGACGTCCCTGGGGTGCGCGTAGTAGCCGGCGTACTGCTCGACCGCCTCGCGCGGGGTGAGCTCGGGGACGAGCCGGGACTCCTGGAGCACGAAGCCGACCCGCTGGCGCCAGTCCCGGTCGGCGTCCTCCGGGTCCGTGCCCAGCACGTTTACCTCGCCACCGTTCCGACGCCGGTAGCCCTCGAGGATCTCGACGGTGGTGGTCTTCCCCGCGCCGTTCGGTCCCAGGAAGGCGAAGATCTCGCCGGCCCCGACCTCGAGATCGATGCCCCGGACGGCCTCGAGGTCGTCGTAGGACTTGCGCAGGCCCTCGACGCTGATCACGGGCGCGGTCACGAGCGGATCTTAGGTGTGGCTTCTAACGCGCGGCGGGTCTCGGCTCGAGCTCGACGTCCCGGTGCACCAGTCGCAGCTTGACGTCGTCTCTCTTGCCGAGCTCGCGGGCGATCCGGTCGGCGACGGTGACCGAGCGGTGCCTGCCGCCCGTGCAGCCCACCGCGACGGTCAGATGCTGCTTGCCCTCGGCCACATAGGCGGGGAGCAGGAAGTCGAGCAGCGGCATCAGCCTGCCGTAGAACTCGCCGGCCTGGGTGCCCGACTCGACGTACTCCCTGACCGGCTCGTCGAGACCGGTCAGTGGGCGCAGCTCATCGACGTAGTGGGGGTTAGGCAGGAAGCGGACGTCGAGGGTCAGATCGGCATCGGACGGCGGTCCGTTCTTGAAGCCGAAGGTGAGGATCGTCAGGGCGAGCTGATTCTCCTGGGCGTCCCTGCCGATCAACTCGGTGGCGATGCGCCTGCGCAGCGCGCCGCCGGTCAGCGAGGTCGTGTCGATGACGACGTCGGCGCGCTCGCGCAGCGGCGCGAGCAGCTCGCGCTCCTCGCGGATCCCGTCGACGATCCGCCCGCTGCGGGCCAGGGGGTGACGGCGGCGGGTCTCCTTGTAGCGGTGGAGCAACGCGTCCTCGTCGGCCTCGAGGAACACGACCTTGAGATCCAGGCCTCCCGCCGCCAGCTCGCCGAGCACTGCCTGCAGGTCGTCGAAGTACTCGCCGCCGCGCACATCGGTCACGACCGCGGCCTTCTGGACTCCGCTGCCCTCATGCCGGAAGAGCTCGCCGAGGCCGCCGATCATCCTCGGGGGCAGGTTGTCGACGCAGAAATAGCCGCCGTCCTCGAAGGCCGCGATCGCCTCCGACTTGCCGGCGCCGGAGTATCCGGTGATCACCACGAGCTCGACCCGCTTCTCGCCAGGGCCGGCGCCGTCTCCGTCATGCGGGGCATCGGTTGCCATCAGCCCGCTCTGTGCAGTTGCCGGTGGATCTCGCGAGCGAGCTTACCGGGCACCCCGGGCACCGCCTCGAGCTCCTCGCGGCTGGCGGTGAGCATCCGCTCCGGCGAGCCGAAGTGACGCAGCAGCGCCCGCTTTCGCGCGGGGCCCACGCCGCGAACGCCGTCCAGCACGGACGCCGTCATCGCCTTGTCGCGGCGGTTGCGGTGGAAGGTGATGGCGAAACGGTGGGCCTCGTCGCGCACCCGCTGGAGGATCCGGAGCGCATCGGACCCCTTCTCCAGCAGGATCGGGTCGGATCGCCCCGGCACGAAGACCTCCTCGATTCGCTTGGCGAGGCTGACCACCGCGACGCCGCGCTCGAGCAGCGGCTCGAGTGCCTTCATCCCCGCCGAGAGCTGGCCCTTGCCTCCGTCGATCACGATCAGGTCGGGCAGCGCCGCGAAGCTCGCGTCGCGGTCGGAGTCGTGCGGTGAGATGTCGGCCTGCTGCATATAGCGCCCGATGCGCCTGCTCAGCACCTCCTGCATCGCCGCGAAGTCATCGGGCCCCTCACCGTTACCGCTGAACTCGCCGCGGATGTTGAACTTCCGGTAATCGGCCTTCTTCGGCGCGCCTCCCTCGAAGACCACCATCGAGGCGACGGTGTGGGTCTCACCAAGGTTCGAGATGTCGAAGCCCTCGATCCGGACGGGGACCCGCTCGAGGCCGAGCGCCTCCTGGAGGGAGGCGAGCGACTCCACCCTCTGCTGGCGGCGATGCTCCCGGCGGAGCTTGTCCTGGGCGAGCGCGAGCTTCGCGTTCTTCTCGGCCAGCTCGCGGAGGCGGCGCAGGTCGCCGCGCGAGGCCACCCGCACCTCGACCTGCGAGTCGCGCTGGCTGCTCAGCGCATCGGCGAGCACGCTCGTGCGGCCCTTCAGCTCGGGCCCGACGACCACCCTCCCGGGGACCGCAGGCGCGGCGCCGTAGTACTGGAGCAGAAATGTCTCGGCCACCTCGCCGGGATCGCGGTCGTCGCCGGCGGCCTCGTCCTCGCCCGCCAGGTAGAAGCCCTGGCGCTCGGCCAGGACGCCGTCGCGGACCTGGAAGACCTGCGCGTTCGCATCGCTTCCCTCCACGGCCACGGCGATCAGGTCGGCGCTCCCCAGCGCACCGCCCGCCACCTGCTGGCGCTCCATCATCCCCCGGACCGCATTGAGCCGGTCGCGGAACAGGGCCGCCCGCTCGAAGTCCTGCGCCTCGGACGCCTCCTCCATCTTCGCCTCGAGGTCGTTTGCGATCTCCTTGTAGCGGCCCGAGAGGAAGCCGACGATGCGGTCGATGTTGCCCCGGTACTCGTCCTTGTCGATGTAGCCCACGCAGGGCGCCTGGCAGCGCTTGATGTAGTAATCCAGGCACGGGACCCCTGAGCGCCGCCCGGGCTCGGCCCCCTCGCAGGTGCGGTACTGGAAGAGCTTGCCGAGCAGGTCGAGGGTCTCGCGGACCCTCTTGGCACTGGAGAACGGGCCGAAGTACGCGCGGTTCGGGCGATGGCGCTCGCGGGTGAAGTAGACGCGCGGGAACTCCTCGTCGAGGCTGACGCCGACGTACGGATACGACTTGTCGTCCCGCAGCCGGATGTTGAAGCGCGGCCGGTAGCGCTTGATGAAGCTCTGCTCCGCCAGCAGCGCCTCCGGCTCGTTCTCCGTGACCAGGAACTCGATCGAGTCGGTCCGGTCGATCAGCTCGGCGGTGCCGCCCATGCCGGATCCGCGGCCGCCGCCCTTGCCGGCGAAGTGGGACGCGACCCGCTTGCGGATCGAGTTCGCCTTGCCCACATAGAGGGCGTCGCCCGCGCGATTGCGGAACACGTACACCCCCGGGGAGTCGGGGAGCTGATTGCGCTGATCGGCCAGCTTCTTGCTGCTCTCGGGCACAAACGACAGGGTAGGGTCCCGGATACGGCGGCCCGGACGCGAAGCGGAGGAGCCGCCACGATGCTGGTCCAGGAGGCTGAGAATGGCAGAGACCGAGATTCCCTTGATCACCGACGAACCCCCCGAGCTCGAGACGATCGAGATCGAAGTGGACGGTCAGATCGGGACCATGACCCTGAACCGGCCGGACGCCCTCAACGCGATGAGCCCGGAGCTGATCGGCGAGCTCGGGAAGGCGGCGGGATGGCTCGCCGATCGCGCCCCGATTCGCGCACTCATCGTCACGGGCGCCGGGCGCGCGTTCTGCTCCGGCGGGGACGTCAACTGGTTCAAACGAGGCGTCACGGACGAGGGCGTCGACCTCCCCTCCCAGGTGCGGCGCGGAGCTGAGACGCTCCACAACGCGATCGTCGACATCCGGCGCATTCCCTATCCGGTGATCGCCGCCGTCAACGGCCCGGCGGCAGGAGCGGGCATGTCGCTGGCGCTGTCCGCGGACATCCGCATCGCCTCCGAGGCCGCCTTCCTGGCGATCGCCTACGGGCGCATCGGCGCTGCCCCCGACGGTGGCATGACCTACTTTCTGCCGCGGGTCGTCGGGCCGGCCAAGGCACTCGAGCTGGCGCTGAACGACCCCAACATGGACGCCAAGGCGGCGCTCGACGCCGGGCTCGTCACCGAGGTGGTTCCCGCGGACCAGCTGATGACGCGGGCGCGAGAGAAGGCGGAGAAGCTCGCCGCCAAGGCCCCGTACTACGTGCGGATGACCAAGCGCCTGCTGCACGAGAGCATCGAGAACTCGATCAACGACCACCTCCAGCTGGAGCGCCACGGAATCGCCGACAGCATGGGAACCGAGGACCTCCGGCGTGGCGTCACAGCCTTTTTCGGAGGCGAGACGCCCGAGTTCAGGGGCGACTGACCAATCCCCAGTGCTGAGGAGCCCGTATTAGAGTGGGCCAACCTGGCGTCAAGAGAAAGGTGCTCCGGATGAGACGAGCTTCAGCAGTGCTGGTGTTTGCGGCGCTGGCCGTTGTCGGCTTGGCGGCCTGCGGTAGCAGCAGCAACGACAACTCGACGACATCGGCTGCAGCGGCGCCCGCAACGACGGCGGCGGCTGGTGGCGGTGGAGGCGGCTCGACCGTCGATATCTCGACGCCCGGTGGCAGCGCCCTGGCCTACGACCAGAAGGACGTCAGCGCCAAGGCCGGCAGCGTCACGATCAACTTCGACAACAAGGAAGCGCTCCAGCACGACGTCGCCGTTGCCGACTCGTCGGGCAAGGTGCTCGGCCAGACCGACCTGGTCTCTTCCGGCACTGCAAATGCAACCGTTGACCTGCAGCCAGGGACCTACACCTTCTACTGCACGGTCCCGGGCCACCGAGAGGCCGGTATGCAAGGAACACTCACAGTCAAGTAGCGCGGGACCCAGCGCATGGCGCGCGGGTCCTGTCGCGGAATCTCACCGCGGATCGAGGCATCTCACCGCGGATGAGATTCCGCGCCACCCGCGCGAGATGCGTATCCCGTGCAGCTATTCGGGAAGAGCCCGGCCGACCGAGTCGGCCACGCAGGCGGGCTTGTCGCTGCCCTCGACCTCGACGGTGAAGCGCGTCACGATCTGGAACCAGCCGCCCCCGACCTCCTCGACCTCGACCACCTCGGCCGTCGTTCTGACCTTCGAGCCCGATGGCACTGGGGCGGGGAAGCGGACCTTGTTCCAGCCGTAGTTGACGCCGAGCTTGAAGCCGGTGGACTCCATCAGCTCGATTCGCATCCCGTCGATCAACGACAGGGTCAGGTTGCCGTGCGCAACGGTCGTCCCGAACGGGCTCTCCTTCTTCGCCCGCTCGACGTCCGTGTGGATCCACTGGTGGTCGCCGGTCAGCTCCGCGAAGGCGTCGATGTCCTCCTGCGTCACATCACGCCACTCGCTCGGGCCGATCGTCTCTCCCTGCAGGGCCTTCAGCCCCTCGATGCCCTCCACCTGAACGGTAGCCATGGCTCGCACCCTACCTTTACCGCACCCAGTATGAATAGGCACCTGAAAGGTCTGTGGCCGACGTTGATGCTGCCGCTCGTGCTCGGCCTCGCCGCCTGCGGCGGGGGCGGGAGCGGCGGCGACAACGGTCCGGGAGCCAAGCAGCTCAACCTGGTGATCGGGAACGCGCTCCCCCTCAGCGGCACCCCCCGGGCGCTCGGGGACTCGGGCGAGAAGGCGTCGCAGCTGGCGGTCGACCAGATCAAGCAGGCGATCGGCGAGGCCGGCGCCGACCACACGGTCCGCACGGTCTCCGAGGATCAGGGGGCCGATTCGGACACCGCGACCGAGTCGGCAAGGAAGCTCGTCAACGACGATCACGCCAGCTGCCTGACGGGGCCGTGGTCCCCCGACGCCGTCGAGCAGACCGCCAATGACGTCGCCATCCCCGGCAAGGTCCTGGAGATCTCGCCGGTCCCGGCCGGCGAGAGCGTCGCCGAGCTCAACGACCACGACCTGGTCAACAGCACCGCGCTGCCCACCTCGCTCGAGGGCTCGGCGCTCTCCAAGGCGATCGGCGCGGGTCTCGGCGGCGCGGAGGGACACAGCGTCAACGTCGCCTCCAGCAACGACACCTACAGCGACACGATCACCCAGGACTTCACCCAGTCCTGGCAAGATCAGAACGGCACGGTCGGCGGGCACACCGTCCTGACGCCCCCGCTGCAGGCCCAGGAGGTCACCAACGGCAGCCCCGATGCCGTTCTGGTGGTCGACGATCTGAATGGCTTCTCCCAGCTCGCCCCCGCACTCTCATCGAGCGACTCATGGGACCCCCAGACCGCCTGGGGCAGCGACCAGCTGGTCTCCCCGGGCCTGCCCGACCAGGTCGGGCCGAGCACGATCGACGGAATGCGGGCGCTCGCACCGGGCGCATCGAGGGGCGCCGCCGCCGCCGCCTTCGTACGGGACTTCGCGTTGGCCGACCCGCACAACGTCAAGCCGGCGCCGTACGCCGCCCAGGAGTTCGACGCCACCGTGCTCTGCTACCTCGCCGCCGTCGCGGCGGGCTCAACCGACGGGCAGCAGATGGCCGACCACCTGATCGACATCACCGCCCCCGGTGGCGACGTGTTCACCTGGCAACAGCTTCCCGACGCGATCAAGGCGCTCGAGGACGGCAAGGACATCGACTACACGGGCGCCTCCGGCCCGATCGACATGGACGTCCACGGCGATCCGACCGCCGGCGTCTTCGACGTCTACCAGTACACCTCCAACGGCCTCGAGGTCGTCGCAGAGGTCCCGGCCGAGAAGCCGAACCCGGCCACGCCGTAGATCCGGCCGCGGTGTTTGTGGCGGCCGTTTATGGCGAAGCCGTCACTTAACCAACCTCACCTCCAAAGGCGGGGACAGCAACACTCCCGCCCCGTCAGCCAGCGCCAGGATCCGCGCGACGTAGGCGCGAGTCTCCGGGTACGGCGGTAGGCAGCTGCAGGCCGCCACGGCGCCGGGCCCGGCGTTGTAGGCGGCCAGCGCCAGCGGCACCGAGTGGAAGCGGCGCAGCAGGTCGGACATCAGATGGGCTTGCGCGTCGATCGAGTCGACCGGGTCGAAGGGGTCGCGGAGGCCGTAGGAGCGCGCGGTCGACGGAATGAACTGCGCGATCCCGAGTGCTCCGGCGGGCGAGACGGCCCGCGGGTTGAAGCCGGACTCGGCCATCAGCTGAGCCGCGAGCAGGCCGGGCGAGACGTTCCACCGTGACGCCGAGCGCAGCAGGGGCTCCCGGTAGGGAGCGGGGACGAAGCTCGGGATCCCGGAGCTCCGACCGAGGCCGTCCTGCTCCGCGAGCGCCCCGGTGACGGCGTTGCCCGCGCCGGAGCAGGGTGGCGGCCCTGCCTGATAGCCGAAATGCCAGGCCTCCCAGCTGTAGCGCTGCACGAAGCCGAAGCGAGCCGCGTTGGCGTGAAGCCAGCCGTAAGCCGGAGAAGGCCCCAGGTCGAGCTCCGTGGCGCAGCGGTGCAGGGAATGGCCGGGCGGTGCAACCCAGCGCGGATCGGGGTGGCGCGCGAAGAGCTCGGCCTGCTCCGCGTCGGAGCGAAAGCCGGAGACCACGACGAGGTCCAGGCCGGCGCGCTTCGCTGCCGCCGCCATCCGGTCGTAGGCGGCCGCCACATCGGGCCGCATGCCCTCCCCGTCCCGATAGACGAGCGCGCCCGAGTAGCCGCCCCCCTCCGCCCGCGCCGGCATCCCGGTCCAGGAGGAGACCGGCGCCGAGGCCTCCGCGACGGCGGAGGCCTCCACGCGGATCGGGGGGCGATCACCGAGGCGATGGCCGCCTGGAAGCCGTTCCGGATCGACCTCGCCGATGACGGTGGCGCGAGCCTGCAGGGGCGGATCGGCGGCGGCATCCGGGAAGGAGATCCGCAGGCGCGCCGGATCGACGCGGTTGTGCCGCGCGGCGCCCATCGCCGCGAGGCTGGCGCGAGAGAGATAGTCGGCTCGCGAGAGGTGCCGCGGGTTGGGCGCACCGTCCGCAAGCCGCGCAGGGGACAGCAGCCGCGGCACGTCGTCGCGCATGCTGCGTACGGCGGAGAGCGCCGCCAGGTCCGCGGCCCTCTGCACCCTCCCCCTCCCCGTGGCGGCCCCGCCGATCGCTGCGAGGGCCAGCGCGGCGAGGACCAGGATCAGCCCGGCGCCGAGCACTGCAGGCAGGGCCTGGCCACGCTGACGATCCGCGACCCGCCCGGTTGTGTCGGGACCCGGCCGGCCGAGGCCGAGCAGCCGCCGCGCGATGGCGCGCCCGGTCTCGGAGACCCAGCCGCCGGCCCGAGCGCCGGCCAGGGCGCGTCGAGCGGCAAGCTGTCCCGGCGGCTTGGAGGCGACGCGAGCCGGCAGCCCGCGGCGTGCCAGCTCGTCCACCGCCAGGGCCGCAAGAGGCCGCTCGGCTGGCAGCGAGACGAGCAGGCAACCCCCGACCGCCCCCAGTCCAGACGTCTCCAGTGCCGGAACCCAGAGCCGCCCGGGGAGGTGCACGACGGCAAGCTCCGCCTCCGACTCCGAGATCGCAGTCGCCGCCTCGGCGAGCGGCTCCTCCCGCTCGGCCACCGCGAGGTGGCAGAGGTGACCCCGCGCGGACGCCCTGACGCCTGCGACTCTCAATCCGTCCTCGATCCGCCGCGACCCCGACGACGCGAGCAGGGTCGGGCCGCGGCGGCGGGCGGCCTCCCCCACCTCGACCAGCAGCGTTCCCGCTCCCGCCAGGACCGCCGCCTCGACGGCCACAGCGGCGGCCAGTCCCAGGCTCGGTCCCCGGTCGGTCCCCGTGACGAGGATCGCCGGGGTCATCGACCGCCTCCCTTGGGGGGCCGCGACCAGGCCTCCGAGCTGACCGTGAGCGCATCTGCCACGGCGGCGAGCGGGGCGGGCGGGCGTAGCTCGACCCTCACCCTGCCGCCCTCGGCGGTCACCCGCGAGCGGCCCCGGGCCCAGCCGGGCAGCGCCTCGCGCGCGGCGCTCCACCCGTCGCGCCCGGAGGCGCCCGCCAGGGCCCCAGCCTCCGCGGCGCCGTCGGCGATGGTCAGGGAATAGCCGACGAGAAGCAACTGAAGGGCCAGGGCGGCCGCCAGGGCCAGCGCCGGCAGCGCGGCGAGCAGCTCCACCGAGGCCTGCCCGCCCGCCGAGCCTCTAGCTGCCATCCCCATCGAGGGTCGAGGCGGCGGTGACGGACGGCATCGTGACCCCGGGGAGCAGCGCCGGGACGCGGACCTTCACCCGCACGCCGTCGCCGGAGCGGATCAAAGCATCGTGCCGCAGCGACCCCGGGAGCGCCTCCCGCGCCGCGGATCTCGCGTCCGAGCCGACCTGCTCCGCTCGCGCGCCGGCTCGCGCGGCGTTGCCGGCCGACCACAGGGCCCAGCCAACGGCGACGGTCTGGGCGGCGATCACCAGGCAGACCGCCAGCGCGGGCAGAACGGCGACCAGCTCGACCGATGCCTGGCCGCCACCCATCGCGGCCTCGCGCTTCGCCTTCCGGGTCATGGGCCGAACCTAGGCCCGACCGCGTCACGCGATGCGCGCGAAAGCCTACGAGTACGTCGTGGTGCTGCGCCAGACGAGGAAGATCACCGCGACGCATCCGGCCATCAGCGCGATCCAGAGGAGGACGCCGCCCGTCCAGGAGGCGAAATCGTCATAGCCGACCACCAGCAGCGCGATTGCCCCGACCGCGCCGAACAGCCCGGCCTTGCGGCCGTCGGTCAGCGTCGCCAGGGTGAGCTGCTGCTCGCGGTAGACCCGGTAGATGAGCCAGGCGATCGCGGCGAAGAAGATCATCATCAGGGCCGAGAGGACCGTCGCCGCGGCGGCCCCTCCACCGGGCAGGAAGTCGATCCCGGCCGCCAGCGCGGCGATGATCGCGATGTTCCGGAGCGTCTGCGGCACCCTGGCGATTCTAGGAGAGACGCGGCGGAGAAATTGCGCTTGCAACCGAAACGCCGATGTGAAAGAACTGTCAACCAGTTTTGCTGCATTTTGCGGAAATCCGGCGCCCCCCAATTGCGATTCCGGGATCGCGTCGTTAGCGTCTCCACGGATGGCGGAAGTCTCGATCAGACCTGAGCCTCGGACGGACTCGGATCTTTCCCTCTCCGCCCTCCGCTTCGCCCGCCGGGTTCACTTCGGCCAGCACCGGAAACAGACCGGAGAGCAGTTCGTCGAGCACCCGATCGCGGTTGCCCGCCTGCTGACGGAATCCGGCTACGACGGCCCGCTGATCTCCGCCGCGTACCTGCACGACGTCGTCGAGAAGACCAACGTGGAGCTGGACGAGATCCGCGAGCGCTTCGGTCCCAGCGTGGCCGAACTGGTCGACTGTCTCAGCGAGGACCCGGAGATCGCCGGGTACGGGGAGCGCAAGCGGGCGCTGCGCCGCGGGATCCTGGAATCCGGCGGCGACCCGGTGATCATCTACGCCGCGGACCGGGTCGTCAACATCCGTGACTGGCGCAAGGTCGCGCCCGAGGACCGCGACGCCGTGGGGGAACGCCTCGGCACCACGCTCGACGAGCGGCTCCAGCTCTGGTCGGAGGACCTCGAGGAGCTTCACGATCTCGACCCGGAAACCCCGTTCCTGAGCCAGATCGAGACCGAGCTGAACGGGCTCAAGGCCGAAACCGGGCCTCGGTAACCGGTTCACATCAGGGTTTATTGCGGACCCATCACGCCGCCTGACTGACTATCCTGCGGCTCGCCGCGAACTTCGCGGGACCCGCTGAAGCCTCACCGACTCCCTGACCCCCGCCGACCACAGCCAATTCGCGATCGGCTTCGATCGCCGCGACCTGCCCCGGTTGCATGAGCTCTGGGACGAGATCGTGCTCTCCGAGCGCTGGTCAGAGGGCGAGATGACCGCCCGCTTCGAGACGGCCTGGGGCGAGCTGCACGGGCTCGGGGCGGTGGCCACGGGTGGCTGGAGCGGCGCGGCGCTCGCCGCGCTCGACTTCGCCGGCGTCCGCGGCGAGAAGGTCCTCTGCCCGTCCAATACCTTCATGGCGACCCCGCTCTCGATCATCCATTCGGGCGGCGAGCCCGTCTTCGTCGACTGCAATCGCGACGACCTCTGCATGTCCTTCGAGGACTTCCAGCGCAAGGCCGAGGAGCACAGGCCGCGCGCCGCCGTACTCGTCCACATCGGCGGCCACGTCGCCTTCGAGGTCGAGCGGATCGCCGACTACTGCAGGGCCGAGGGGATCTTCCTGCTGGAGGACTGCGCCCACGCCCACGGCGCCCGCTGGGGCGATCGGCGTCCCGGCGGCTGGGGAGACGCCGGCGCCTACTCCTTCTACGCGACCAAGACGATCTCCACGGGCGAGGGCGGCATGCTCGTCTCCGGCGACGACGACCTGCTCGAGCACGCCCGCGCCTTCCGCAACTACGGCAAGCCCGATCACAGGGTCGAGGGCCTCAACCTGCGGATGAGCGAGTTCACGGCGGCGATCGGCCTGATCCAGACCGAGCGGCTGGAGGAGATCGTCGCCCGGAAGAACGCGGTTGCGCGCGAGCGCCTGGACCCCGTCTACGGCTCCCGCCTGGAGCTACCGGAGGGAATGACGTCCGGCCTCTACAAGTACATCGTCTTCGAACAGATCGAGCGATCCACCGGCAAGGTCTACGAGGATCCCTGCCACCGGATCATGGGGACCGGCGACGAGCTCCCCAACACCGACTGGGTCGCCCAGAACCACTCGTGCGTGCCGCTCTACTACGCCCCGGCGCTTGAGTCCGACGAGATATCCGTCGAAGAGACCGCATGAGTCGCGTCCTGGTCACAGGTGGTTCCGGCTTCATCGGCTCGCACGTGGTCGACAAGCTGGCCGACGCCGGCTTCGAGCCGCGGATCTACGACCTGCGGGAATCGTCCCATCACGCCCCCGGCACGATCGACACGGTGATCGGCGATCTCTTCGATCAGGACACGCTCAACGAGGCGATGGAGGACTGCGACGCGGTCATCCACCTCGCCGCGTACGCCGACGTCGGAATCGTCGCCGACGAACCGGTCGACGCCGAGCAGTGCAACGCGCGCGGCACGCTCGCCGTGCTCGAGGCCGCCCGCGCGACCGGCACCCGGGTCGTCTACGGCAGCACGATCTGGGTCTACGGCGCCTCCGGGGAGGGCCTGATCGACGAGGACGCACCGCTCGGCCTGCCCGATCATCTCTACACCGCGAGCAAGCTGGCCGGGGAGATGTACTGCACCTCCTATGCCGAGCTCTACGAGGTGCCCTGCACGATCCTGCGCTTCGGCATTCCCTACGGTCCCCGCGCCCGGCCGGCCGCGGTGATTCCGATCTTCGTCTCCAAGGCACTCAAGGGCGAGCCGCTGACGATCGCCGGCGATGGCCTCCAGACCAGGCGCTTCGTCTACGTCGAGGACCTGGCGGAGGGGGTGGTCGCCGGGCTCGAGCGAGGTACGGAGGGCCGCGTCTACAACCTCGCCGGCGATGAGACGGTGACGATCCGCGGGCTCGCCGACGTCGTCTCCGGCCTGATCGACGACACCGAGGTCGTCCACACCCCCGGCCGCAACGGCGACTTCGGGGGCGCGGTGATCTCGAATGAGCGGGCCGCCGATGAGCTCGGCTGGCGCGCCTCGACTCCGCTGCGCGAGGGCGTCCGCCGCTACCTGGCCTGGCTCGCGCCCGAGAGCGCCCCGGCCCCCGAGCCGGAGCCCGTAGCCGAGCCGGTCGCCGTCTCGACCCCCGTAGCCGCGCCAGTAAGCAGGATCGAGCTCCCGGCCTGGCCCAGCACTCCGGCCTCAACCTGGCCCAGCGCGTGGATCGTGGCCCTCGCCTGCATCGCTGGGACGCTGATCCCCTCGGCCCTCGCCTTCAAGTCCGACGACTTCGGCAGCGGGCAGGTCGGCTACGTCGCGATCACCTGCGTGATCGGGATCCTGGCCGCGCTCAGCCTGCTGCCGCTCGGCGCCGGCGGTGTCCGCCCGGCCAGGGGCGGCGTGATCGCGGGCTGGCTGGTCGCCGGCTACGTCGTCATGGAGACGCTCCCCTGGACGCGCAACGTCTTCAACCTCGGCATGCCTCACAGGGGCACGATCGTGCTGTGCGCGATGGGCCTGGCGATCGCCCTGGTGGTGGCGACCGCGGCGACCCGATGGGTCGACGACGAAGACACCGCCACCGATACGGTCAGTTAGGTCGTGACCGGCCGGAGTCCGGCCGAGCGGATCCGCTCCACCACCATCGGCAGGGCCGCCACCGTCCCCCGCCAGCAGCCGGGCTCGCTGTAGTGGTCGGCGTCGTGGAGCAGCAGGACGTCACCGGCGTCCAGGTCACGCGTCACCTCGGCCGTGATCTTCTCTGGCGGCCTGGCCGCTCGCCAGTCGTGGCCCCAGCGCGACCAGAGCAGTGAGCGCAGCCCCCGGGCCCTCACCTCGACCATCCCCGGATAGCTGAAGATGCCGTACGGCGGCCGGTAGATCTCGGGGCGCAGGCCGACCGCGTCTTCGATCGCCGCGATCCCTCGCTCCAGATCGTCGACGAAGGTGCGGGGCGCCAGACGGAGCATGTTGCGGTGCCGGTAACCGTGCGTCGCCACGACGTGGCCAGCCGCGGCGATCTCGGCGGACAGCGCCGGTCCGCGCTCGACCTGCTCGCCGCAGAGGAAGAAGGTGGCCTTCGCGTCCGCCGCCTCCAGCGCCTCGAGCACCGCGGGTGTCCCCTCGGGATGGGGGCCGTCGTCGAAGGTCAGCGCGACACCGGCGGAGTCATCGATCCGCCGCGGCAACCCGAGCGCCTCGGCGACGCCCGGCACGATCGGAGCGAGCGCAGGCGTCCACCATGCCGCCGCTGCGGCGGCCGAGCCGATCAGGAGAGCTGGTGCCGCTTTCACTGGCAGGATGGTGCCACTGATGGACGGGCAGCTCGCTCTCGGGTTCGGCCTGGCGCTCGCGGCGGCGTGCTGCTACGAGACCGGCTACGCGCTGCAGGCGATCGAGGCTCGCCGGGCGCCGGCCGAGCGGGCCCTGAAGCCATCGCTGATGACGTACCTGATCCAGCGGCCGCTGTGGGTCGGCGCGACCGCCCTCTCGCTGCTCGGCTGGCCGCTCCAGATCCTCGCGCTCACGCACGCGCCGCTGACGCTGGTCCAGCCGGTCCTCGCGCTTGGCCTGCTGCTGCTTCTGGTGCTCGGGGTGCGAATCCTGGGCGAGCAGGTGGGACCGAGGGAGATCGCCGCCGTCGTGCTGATCATCGCCTCGGTCGGCGTCTTCGCCTGGGCGGCCCCCCGTGATCCCGGCGAGGTTGAGCGGAGCGCGGGGCTCGTCATCGCACTCGGCATCCTGGCGGTCGTCACGGTGACGCCCTACATAATTGGGCTGATCGCGCATCGCGCGTTCCCGATGCTGCTGCTCGTCGCAAGCGCGGGCGCAGCGGACGGGATGGCGGCCTTCGTCGCCAAGATCGTCGCCCAGGACGCCTCCGAGGGAGCCCTGCTGGCGGTGATCGCCTGGGCGGCCCTGGTCGCCGCGGTCGTGCTCGTCGGCGTGATCAGCGAGTCCACCGCCCTGCAGCGGTTCGCCGCCACCCGGGTTGCCCCCACGGTGCTGGTGATGCAGATCGTGATCCCGGTCGTGATGGCGCCGCTGGTCGGCGGCGAGGGCTGGAGCAACACGCCGCTGGGCGGCGCGGTGCTCGTGATGGCGCTGTTGACCGTCGCCCTAGGCGCCGGCCTGCTGGCGAGCTCTCCCGCGGTCGCCCAACTCGCCGTCGGCGAGGCCGAGGACGGCTGAGGCGGCCGATGGCAGCCGGGCGAAGGAGTCGTCCGGCGTCCCGCTCGCGTCCAGGGCGCGAACCAGCGCATCGCCAAGCTGACCGCGGTTCGCCGCGACCTCCGCCAGGCCGAAGCGCTCGAACGCCGCGTTGTTGACGCGCACGTGCCCGCGGCCCCAGCCGTAGGAGACCACTCCGCAGCCCTCCATGATCGCCTCGAGCACCGTCAGTCCCGCGGTGGAGTGGACGAGGACGTCCGCGGCGGCGAACCAGTCCGGCATCCGGTCGGTGAAGCCCTCGACCCTCACCCGCGGCTCGCCCGAGAAATGCCGCGTCAGCTCGTCCCGGAGCTCGTCGTTCCTGCCGCAGAGGCAGACGATGGTCGCGCCGGGAACACCCAGCGCCTCCCCCGCCGCACCCTCGAGGTCCCCGACCGCCCAGCCGCCACCCGAGACGATCACCATGGGCCCCTCCGCGGGCAGGCCCAGCTCTCGGCGGGCATCGGCCTGGCTGCGGGGCTCGTAGAAGCGCTCGTCGGTGAGCCCGCGGACGCAGCGCACGTCCGTCCCGGGCGCGATCTCCCGCACCTCCTCGGCCGACTCGGGGTGGGTGATCAGATGAAGGTCGACGCCCGGGTGAGCCCAGAATCGCAGCGCAGCCAGGTCGGTGATCGCCGAGACGACGGGCATGTCGATCTTCCCCTTGGAGCGGAGGGCACCGAGTACCTCGGTGGTGCCGGGATAGGTCGAGATCACGATGTCGGGATCCCGCTCCAGCACGGCTTTCCGGATCCGCCTTGCCGCCAGCCACTGGGTCAAGTGCCCGGCGAACCAGCGCGTCGGGCGCACGTCGGTGATCAGCCTGTAGGAGAGGTCGAACAGCCTGCTTCCCCACTTGGAGTGAAAGCGCGAGCTGTCCATGACGAGCCGGCGCGTGACCCAGCCGACCACCGCCAGCGAATCGACGATCTCGACCTCGGTGCCGGGGGCCTCGCGCTCGATCCCGTCGGCGAGGACCCGGGCGGGCAGGTCATGGCCTTCGCCGATCGACGCGCTGAAGATCAGGATCCTCAACGCGGGGGCAGGTTCTGCCTGCGCACGATGGGCCCCAGGAACCAGAATCCGATGAATGCGCTCGCCATCACCGCAGTGCTGATCACCGCCGTGGCGGTCCCGAAGAGAAAGTCGCTGATCAGCGCGATCGCCCCGCACATGGCGAGCGCCACCATCAGCATGCCGACCAGCGCGAGCCTGTTGGAGATCGTCACGATGAACTCCTTCTGCTGTCGCCGGAAGAGGATGCGGTGGCCGATGGTCGGGGCAACCAGCAGGACCGTCGCCAGCGACACGCAGATCAGCACCCCGAAGTAGAGCTTCTGATCGAAGTCGCTCAAGTCGTCGAAGCGCTGAGTGAATGGGACGGTGAGCAGGAAGGCGAACAGGACCTGGACTCCCGGGAGCGCCACCCGCAGCTCCTGGAGGAGGTCGGTGAGATTTCGGTCCGCGCGCTCCTCCTCGGACTCCGGCCTCCCACTTCTACCCCTGGGGTCAGACCCCATGGGGTCTGACCCCTTGTTTTCCTCGGTCATCTACGAGTGCTTGACGGCGATCGCCTCGATCTTGTGAGCGGCGGTCTCGGTGGAGTCGATGGCGCGCTCGAGCAGGCCGAAGATGTCCTTCCAGCGGATCACCACCATGGGGTCGATGCCGTTCGAGAACAGGGAGGCGAGGGCCTCGCGCCAAACGCGGTCGCCCTCGTTCTCGAGCCGGTGGATCTCCACCCAGTAGCGCTCCAGGTCCCTGAAGCTGCGAAGGTCGGTGAGCAGGGCCGAGACCTGCTCGCAGGACTGCGCCAGGATGCTGGCGAGAACGTGGGCCTGCTCCATCGGCGCCTCGATCGCGAAGAGGCCCATGAAATCGGCGGCCTCCTCGATGTCGTCGATGATGTCGTCGAGCTGCGTGGCCAGCGCGTACACCTCGGCGCTGTCCAGGCCCTTGGGCGGCTCGAAGTTGAGGCGGCGGACGATCTCCTGCGTGATGCGGTCGCCCTCCTGCTCGGCCTTGAGGATGTCACGTGCGACCCCGCTTTCCTCGGGCCAGGTGTCGAACATGTGCTCCAGCAGCTTGGCCCCGCGCAGGATGTTGGCGCCGGCCTCGGCGAGTGAGTCGAAATAGACCGCATCCCTACTTGTCACGGAGCGGAGGGGCACCGTGAGCCAAGCTACCAGAGGCCCTAGCCGCTGACGGCGGCCGCTTCGGCCGCGCGCTTCGCATGGCGCTCGAGCAGCTCGCCCTGCACGCTGCGCGGCGGGTCGCCGTTGGTCGTCAGCCTCGACCAGACACCGTCGCCCCCGAGCTGCCAGGAGTTGGTGTTGTCCGCGAAGGCGCGGTCCAGGGCGTCGGTGAGCTGGGCGCGGTTCGCCTCATCCTCGACCGGGGTGACCAGCTCGACCCGGTTGTAGAGGTTGCGAGGCATCAGGTCGGCGGAGCCGATCAGGATCTGGGTTTCGTCGGGACGCTCGAACGAGTAGATCCGCGAGTGCTCGAGGAACCGGCCGACGACCGACGCCACCCGGATGTTCTCCGAGACACCCTGAACACCGGGGCGAAGCGCGCAGATGCCGCGGATGTTGAGGTCGACCTCGACACCGGCCTGGGAGGCGCGGTAGAGAGCCCTGATGCAGGGTGGGTCGAGCAGCGAGTTCATCTTCATCCGGATGCGCGCAGGGTGCTCCGGCGAGTGTGCCTCGATCGTCCGCTCGATCTCGCCGAGGATCCCCTCCTTGAGATTGAACGGCGCGACCAGGACCTTGCGGTAGCCGCTTGGGCGCGCATAGCCGGTGAGGTAGTTGAACATCTCGGCGATGTCGTCGCCGATCTCCTGGTTGGAGGTGAAGAGGCCGAAGTCGGTGTAGATCCGGGCGGTCTTCGGGTTGTAGTTGCCGGTCCCGATGTGGACGTAGTTGCGGACGCCCTCGCCCTCGCGGCGGGCGACGAGGATGCACTTGACATGGGTCTTCAGGCCCGGGATGCCGTAGACGACGTGGACGCCGGCCTCCTCCAGCGCCCTGGCCCAGCGGATGTTGGCGCTCTCGTCGAAGCGGGCCTTCAGCTCCACCAGGCAGACCGCCTGCTTGCCGGCCTCCGACGCCTCGATCAACCCCGGGACCAGCGGCGAGTCCGCGCTCGTCCGGTAGACGGTCTGCTTGATCGCCAGGACGTTCGGGTCCTCCACCGCCTGGCGCACGAAGCGCTCCACAGACCCGGCGAAGGAGTCGTAGGGGTGGTGCACGAGGATGTCGCCCTGCCGCATGGCGCCGAACACGTCGACCTCGCGCTGGGTCCGGCTTCCCTGCTGCAGCTGGGGTGGGGTGACTCCCTGCCACGGCGGGTAGCGCAGCTCGCGGAAACCCTGAACGGAGTAGATGTCCGTGAGGTCGTCGAGACCGAGGAGCCCGGGGGACTCGTAGACCTGCTCGGCCTCTATGTCCATCGCCTCGACCAGCTGGTCGCGGAGGCGCGGCTCCATGTCCGGCGCCACCTCGAGCCGAACCACCTCACCGAAGCGGCGGCGGCGGACCTCCTCCTCAACGGCCAGCAGCAGGTCGTCGGCCTCGTCGGAGACGTCGTAGTCGGTGTCGCGGGTGACGCGGAACATCGACTGGTGGACGATCTCCATCCCTGGGAAGAGGTCGTCCAGGTTGGCCGCGATCACGTCCTCGAGCGGGACGAAGGTGAGGCCATCGCCGATCGAGAGGAACCGCCGCAGCAGCTCCTTCGGCACCTTCACCCGGGCGGCGACCTCCTCGTCCTTCTCGGGGTTCCGGAGCAGGACGCCCCAGTTCAATGAGAGGTTGGAGATGTAGGGGAACGGCCGGCCGCGGCCGATCACCAGCGGGGTGAGCGCCGGGAAGACCTGGCTGGTGAAGAGATGCTCGACCTCCTCGCGCTCAGCCGCGTTGGCATCGGAGAGTGAGATGATGCGGATCCCATGCTCGGCGAGCGCGGGGCGGATCTCCTCGGCGAAGCAGCGGCGGAGGCGGCCTCGCAGAGCGATCGTGCGCTGGCGGATCAGCTCGATCACATCCGCCGCGGCCATCGCGTCAGCGCCCCGGGCGTCGAGCTTCGATTCGACCTGGTCGTGGAGGCCCGCGACCCGCACCATGAAGAACTCGTCGAGGTTGTCCTCGTAGATCGCGGCGAAGTTGACCCGCTCCAGCAGAGGGATCCGAGGATCCTCCGCGAGCTGCAGCACGCGGTCGTTGAAGTCGAGCCAGGAGAGCTCCCGGTTGAAGTAGAGAGACGGGTCCGAGAGATCGGGCTCGGAGGCGCTGGTCCGCACAGTCTCGGGCGTGATCGTCGCCCCTCCCTCGGCCGCCGGCCCGCTCGATTCGGTCGTTTGCTGAGCCAGCTCGTCGGTCACGTACCCACCTTAGCGGTGAGTACTAAGCCGCCCTGACGAGCTTGATGCGGGGCTGATCGGCGGGCTCGATCACCCGGTCGTAGCCGTCTGCGAGCTGCGTCATCGCCGCCTCCCAGGTGCGCGCCCGGGCGGCGTCGAGGCCCTGTCGGCCGAGCTTCGCCCGCCACGCGGGAGAATCGGCGAGCTGCAGGATCGCGGCGGCCAGCATGCCCGGGTCGGGCTCACAGAGCCTGCCGGTCTCGCCGTCCACCACGATCGACGAGGGCCCGCCCTCGTCGACGGCCACGCACGGCAGGCCGCTGGCTCCGGCCTCGACCAGCACCTGGCCGAAGGTGTCCGTCCGGCTGCAGAAGAGGAAGAGGTCGGCGCTCGCGTACGCGCGCGCCAGCTGATCCCCGCCCAGCCAGCCGAGGAAGGTCGCCCGGTCACCGAGTCGCTCCCTGAGAATGCCCTCCTCCGGCCCACCGCCGGCCAGCAGCAGGTGCAGCCTCGGATCCGTCTCGTGTGCGCGGATGAAGGAGTCGGCCAGCAGGTCGACGCCCTTCTCGCGGGTCAGCCTCCCTACATACAGGACCTTGATCTCACCGGGGTGGGAATCGGGCTCCCGCAGCGCGGGATCGAAGCGCGACGTGTCGACGCCGCGCCCCCAGCGGCCGATCGCGTGCGGTTCGACGCCGAGCCGCTCCAGCGACTCGTCGCTCGCCGGGCTCGGCGAGAGGACGCGGTCGCACTGGCGGTAGAAGAGGGAGAGGGCCATGTCCATGCCCTTCTCCAGGTCGGGCGATGAGGAGCGCAAGCCGGCATACGCGCCCAGCTCGGTGTGCCAGCTACCGAGCACCGGGAGGTCCATGACCCTGGCGATCAGCGCCGCGGTGACGCCGGCGGGCCCGGGCGCCGTCAGGTGGACCGCATCGAAGCGGCCCTCGGCGAGGACCTCGACCATCGCGGGCAGGCTCGGGATGCCGATCTCGAGGCCGGCGTAGAAGGGGATGTCGACCTCGGCCACCGCCGAGAGGCGGCGGTCGACGTTGCGATCGGTGCCGATCACCTCGACCTCGTAGCCGGGCACGCCGAGCTCGCGGATCCGCTCGATCGTGTGGGTCACGCCGTGGACACCGCCGATCGCGTCGGCGACGAGCGCTACGCGCTGCGGGCCCTCGGCAGGGGTGAGCTTCGCCTTCTCGCTCCCCAAGAAAGCGGTTGCGGGTGCATATGGGATAGCCGGGATCGCGGCTCGAAAAAGGTCGCGGCCGGTCTCCACCGCGCGAGCGGCGAGCTCCGACGGCTCGCCCCCGCTTCCGACCGCCTCGACGGTCTCCTCCACCACCTCGCGCAGCCGGCGCTCGTGCGTGCGGCGGGCGCGCCGGGCCAGCTCGGCGTGGCTGAAGTCCTCGGCCTGCATGTAGTCGATCAGGGCGCGGCCGGGCTCAACGCCGACGGAGTCCACGAACGCAGTGAGGAGGGCGCGAGCATCCTCGGGGCCGAGGTCTCCCGCGGTCTCGCCGCTCCGTAGATCCCCCTCGGCCATCACGCGCTCGGCGATCTTCAGGATCGCGTCCGCGTTGGGTCCAGAACCCCAGGGGTCAGGTCTTGCACGTGCACTGCGTGCACGTGCAGAGACCTGACCCCGGGTCTGCTCCATCAGCAGCGCCCGCGTTCCGAGCGCCATCGCCGAGTGCGCCCACTTGGCGGCGCTGCCCTGCTCGCCGCGGGCGTCCGCCTGGCCCTCACGGATGTGGCGCAGAAACTCTTCCGGCGTGGATGCGGGAGGCGTCTCCGTGAACGTCCGCCCGATGTCCACGCCGGCGTGGTCATCCGAGCCGCCGGTGCCGGTTCCACCGTGCGTCTCGATGTAGATCGCGGCCGGCATGTTGAGCTCGCGCGCGCGGGAGCCGTTGCGTGTCTCCCAGACCGGGAACAGCTGCGCGAGCTGTCTGCGGTGCGCCGGCGTCAGCGGCGCCTCGACCGCGTAGAAGGGATGGGCCAGGGAGCAGGAGATCTCGCGGGAGTGCAGGTACTCGGCACATGCCTCCACGTCGCGGTTGTGCTCCTGCAGCCAGGCATGGTCGTCGGGGTCGATCCCGAAGCAGAGCAGGTGGACTGCCTGCGGCTCGCCGCGGAACCAGACGGTGAGCTCCTCGGAGATGAAGACGTCGTCGCGGTCGGCGATCTCGAGGCAGCCGTCGATCGTGTCGTGATCGGTGATCGTCACGAAGTCCATGTCCCGCCGCTTGGCGAGCTCGTAGACCTCCTCCGGCGGTGTCGCGCACTCGGGAAGGCCGAGGCTTCGCTGGATCCCGAGCTTGGAGATCTCGGACGCGGTCGAGTGACAATGCAGGTCCACCCTCGTGGTGGCAATCGGGTTCATCGTTGACCCCATTTCGTCGTTCACTTTCATCTCGCAGGGTGCCCGTATGCAGGGAAAATCCCGTTACGAGGTCGTGTCCCGCACGTAAAGAGGTCGTGAACGCGCCCGTTGGCACACTTGGCGCATCGGCGTCGCATTCGAGAGGGGAGTGCCCGAAGGGGCCCTGCGGAGCGGAGACGAGGTGGCCGCGAGGCTGCTGGCGGGCCTCCGTCCATGGGCGTGCCGGGGCATCGCCCGCGACCAGCTGATCACGCTGACGGAGGGGGTCCTGGTCCATGAGGAGCGCGAGGATCCGGTGACGCTCGGCGATCAGGACGTCGAGATCTCCACCCCGGCACGCGACCGGCTGCTGATCGAGATCGACCCCTCAGAGGTCGACTGGCTGCGGCTGGGCGTGAGCTGGCCGTTGCTCGACGGGGAGCGGGTGACCGGGCTTGGTGCCCGTCACGGCCCGGATTTCGATCAGCGCGGCCGCTGCGTGCGGCTCGGCGCGGACCGTCGCTACACCGGCCCCGACTGCCCGCCCGAGTTCCTGGAGCAGGGCGGGATCCCGCAGGGTGACTACGCGCCCGTCCCCTGGCTGCTCTCCTCGGCGGGCTGGGCGGCCTGGATCGAGACTTCGGGCCCCGGCGTCGAGGCGGACCTGACGGGCGATGTGGCCTCGGTCTCGGTCCGATCGGCCTCCGGTCCCCTCCGCGTCCATCTCTTCGTCGGCCCCACACCCGCGGCGCGATTGCGGGCCTTCCTCCGCGAGACAGGCCTCCCGGCCCTGATGCCCGAGTGGGCGTACGGGCACTGGAAGAGCCGCGACGTGTACGAGCATCAGGAGGACGTCGAGGACGACTGGCGCGGCTACCGCGAAGCGGACATCCCCCTCGACGCGATCGTGATCGACTCGCCCTGGGAGACGCAGTACAACACCTGGCGCTTCAACCCCAATCAGTTCCCCGACGCGCCGGGGCTGGTTGGCGGGATGCGCGAGGACGGGGTGCGGACCGTCGTCTGGGTGACCCCCTGGGTCAACCTCGAGTCGATCGACGGCCAGCGGCCGCCGGACGCCGAGTCCGAGCGGCTGCACGCGGAGCCCGCCGATAACTACGCCGAGGGCGCGGAGGCGGGCCATTTCGTCCGGGCCGCGAACGGCGAGACCTACGTCGGGCGCTGGTGGATGGGAACCGGCTCCATCGTCGACTTCACCTCATCGGCGGCGAGGGACTGGTGGCGTCGGCTCTCCCGCAACGTCTTCGAGCTCGGGGTCGAGGGCGTCAAGGCCGACGACGGCGAGGGCTACTACTTCCCGCCCGACGCGGAGCTCGCGGACGGGCGGGCTGGGGTTCAGGTCGCCTGGGAGTACGGGCGGCTCTACCGCGAGACGACTCAGCAGGCCCTCGACGACGTCCACGGCGAGGGCCGCGGCGTGGTCTTCGGCCGCTCGGGCTGGACTGGGCAGCAGGCGACCGGGATGCTCTGGGGCGGAGACCAGGCCTCGGACTTCTGGTCGCTCCGGGCGCTGCTCACCTCGCTGCTCACCTGCGCCGCCACCGGGTTCTCCAACCTCTCCCACGACGTCGGTGGCTATCTCGGCCGGCGGCTGGCGGAGCGCTGCGAGCCCGAGCTTCTGGTCCGCTGGGCGCAACTCGGCGCGCTCACCCCGCTGATGCAGGCGCACGGCCGCTTCCAGCAGGAAGCGTGGACCTACGACGGGCGGGTTCTCGACCACTACCGCGAGGCCGTCCTGCTCCACGAGCGCCTCGTCCCCTACATACGGGCCGCCGCGGCGACCGCCGCGCGCAGCGGGCTGCCGGTCATGCGGCCTCTCTGCCTGGTCGATCCCGAGGACCCGGAAGGCTGGACGATCCCCGACTCCTACATGCTGGGCCCGTCGCTCTGGGTCTCCCCGGTGCTCGAGGAGGGAGCAACCGAGCGGCGCACCTACCTGCCCCGCGGCGAGTGGCTCGACTGGTGGACCGGCGAGCGCATCTCCGGCGGCCGCTGGATCGACGCCGACGCCCCACTCGACCGGATCCCGCTCTGGGTGCGTGCCGGCTCGCTGCTGGTCACCTATCCGACGGAGGAGGTGACGCGCGGCCTCGGCGAAGAAGACGCGACCCGTCCCCTGGACGCCACGCTCTGGGGCGAACCGGTCCTGGGCCACGTCAGTGTCCGGCTCGCGGACGGCACCCACATCGCCTGGCGCCGCGGCGAGTGGTCCCTGTCGCCCGACCGCAGGGTCAACTTCCTCGCCCCACCCAGGGGTCAGGTCTTGCAATACGACACCGAGTAAGCACGAAGGCCGGGGCTAGATTCTGCCCCGAGAACCTCTGATGGAACGATGTCTCGTCCACTGCGAGTTCCCGTCGAGGACGGCATCTATCACGTCGTCGCCCGGGGCAACGCGAAACAAGCGATCTTTCTTGATGACCGCGATCGGAGCTCCTTCTTAGGAGTGGTTCGCGACGCACTCGACCGGTTCCGGTGGCACTGCCTGACGTATTGCCTGATGCCGAACCACTACCACCTGGTCGTGCAGACGCCAAAGCCCGATCTGTCGAGGGGGATGCGTCAGATCAACGGCATCTACGCGCAGCGCTTTAACCGTCGCCATGATCGGTGCGGGCACCTGTTTCAGGGACGCTTTGGAGCGACGCTTGTCCAGACGGACCGGTACATGCTCGAATTGCTCAGGTATGTCGCACGGAACCCGGTCCGGGGTGGGCTATGTCTCGATCCCGAAGACTGGAGATGGAGCGGTCACGCAGAGATCTTCGGCGCGACGGAGCCAAGGCTAGTTTCCATTCCGCATGTACTAGCCCTGTTCGAGGGCCACAGCGAGGAGGCTTTCGTCCGCTACCGACAGTTCGTCGCGTCGGATGCGGACTGGGCGCCTGCTCTACGGAATGGTCCGATCCTCGGTGGGCAAAGTTTCTGCAGCGAGAACCTTCCTGCCCGGTCGTCGGCGGAGGTACCAAGGATCGCCTGGCTCGCAAGCCGCCCGAGCCTCGCCTCGGCCTTGGAAGGCAATGACCTTGACGCGGCGATCACCACGGCCTACCGCGAGCATGGCTATCGGATGAAGGAGATCGCTGAGGCTCTCGGCTGTCACTACGCGACTGTCAGTCGGCGAATCCGGCGCTTCGAGAAACGCGAGCATCAATCCCGGCAGATGTTGGATTGCAAGACCTGACCCCAGGTTGACCCCAGGTTAGGTCGGGCGGCGCGGTGCCGGGCTGGTGCGGCGCTGGATCTGCTCGTTGCGCTCCGCCTGATGCTCGGCCTCCTGGGCCGCCCGCTCGCGGTCGAGCCGGGCCTGCTCGGCCTGTGCCTCGGCCTGCTGGGCCGCGCGGGCGGCGGCCTCTGCCTGATGACGAGCGCGCTCTGCAGCCTTCGCCGTGCGGCGCGCCTCGCGGGACCGGCGGAGGTACCCGTCGACGGCGCGCTCGAGCCGCTTCCAGGTGCCGGTTTCCTCCTGCCGCTTCCAGAACGCGGCGAAGCGATCGATCAGCAGCTCGCGCCGAGCCTCCAGATAGACGGCGAGGACGTCGAGGCCGCGGTACGCGGTCCGGTGCTGCGCCTGGGCCGCGAGCCTCGGATCGAGGTCGGGCGCCCGGCCCGCCTTCTCCCGGACCGCCTTGGCGTCGCTCTGCTGGATCTCCTTGAGGTGCTGGCGTACGCGGGGGAGCATCACGTCGCAGTCGTGGATCTCCCCGAGGATGTCCTGCAGGTCGCGGGCGCGCCTGCGGGCGGTGTCCGCCGGCCTGCCGAAGCAGAAGCTCGTCACCTCGAGCACGTAGCGGAGGCGCTTGGCCGCGATCCGCATGTCGTGCTGGGCCTTCGTCTTACCGTCGAGCGCGCGCGGAGCGAAAGCAAGCATCTCGTCGAGCCTCACCTGCACGATCCGCGCGGCGTTCTCCCCGAGCGAGCGGGACGGGTCGAGCTTCTTGACCGGACGCGCCTTCACGCCGGCGCCTCCGGCCTGTGGTCCACCAGGTCCTCCATGGTCTCCCGCAGCGCCCTCAGGTTCTCCTCCGTCACCAGGGGCGCCAGCTCCTCGTTCGCCTCGACCTGCTCGCCGCGAAACTGCTCGATCAGCGAGGCGACGCCGCGACGATCGGGCGCCGCCATCCGGTCGTTGAAGTTGTGGAGGGCGGCGATCGCCACGTCACGATCCCGCCGTTCCCCGAGGGCGTCAGCGAGGCGCTTCACCTCACTGAGGGCCTGGTCGTAGGGCTTGGCCGGAAAGCAGGGCTCGAAGATCTCGAGGGCTGCCCGCAGGCGGCGCGTAGCCACCCGCATGTCGTGGACCCGCTCAATGTCGCCGGTGTCCAGCACACCCTGGGCCTGCTCGGCGAGCTCGTTGCCCCTGACCGTCACGATCTTCGCTGCTGCCTCCGCGTACGGGACGTCAGCCGTCAGGTCGGGGATCGGTCTCGGTTTGGCCACTGGCACCAAAGGCTATCGGCGCCTGGGCAGCGGCTCCAGGCCGCCCCCGCCTGAAGCGGGCTAAGTCGCGGACGCGACGTGCACCTTGGCGGGGAACTCGATCCCGCCCGCGCGGCGGAAGGGCGCCTCCTGCCGCGCGAGCTCCTCGCGGACCTTGCCGACCTCGTCCTCGTCGAGACGTTCGAGCACCATCGCGATCACGCCGGCGGCGTGCAGGAGGAAGTCCCAGTAGTCCTGGTCGTCGGCGAAGCTGAAGCTGAACCTGACCTCGTCGATTCGCGGCTCCGAGAAGCCGGCTCCGGTGATCAACTTCCTGAGACGGTCGAGGTCCGCCAGTGCGAGGATCCCCGGTGCGCCCGGCTGCGGTGCGGCCATGTGCCCGCGCTTTTGGAGCACGCTCGCGGGGAGGGCGGCCCAGGGGTTCTCCTCCGGACCCGCGAAGACCGCGCAGGCCATCCGCCCCCCATCCCTAAGCACGCGCCGCGTCTCCTTCAGCGCCGCCGGCTGGTCCGCCATCAGCATGTATGCCCAGCGACAGAGAACGCCGTCGACGGAGTCGTCCTCCAGATCGATGCTCTCCGCGTCGAGCACACGGCACTCGACGTTCCGAAGCCCGAGCCTGGCGGCCTGGCGCCACGCCGCCTCGACCATCGCCTCTGAGAAGTCGCTGACGATCATCCGGCCCTCGGGCCCGACCATGGGCGCCGCCGCGCAGCCGACCACGCCGGTGCCCGCGGCGAGATCGAGGATCGTCTGCCTCGGCGCCGGCTCGAGCCGCTCAAGCATCCGCTCCGTCACCGGCCAGGTGACCTCCTCGAGATAGGCATGACGCTCGTCCCAGCCCGGCGCCATCGCCTCCCAGACGGCATGGCTTGAACGCTTGAACTCGGCCGTGTCCACCTCGAGAGAACCGTAACTCGATCGGGGCGCGGGTTCTAGGCGGCCAGCTTCTCCGCCGACCCGTTCTCGTTGCCGTTCAGCAGCGTGAGGATGATGCCCTCGCGGAGGCCGCCCTTGCCGATCTGCAGCGGCTGGCCGAGCATCTGGGAGAACCTCTCGAGCAACAGGACGCCGGCCGGCAACAGCTTGACGCGCCGGGAGTCGAGCTCGAAGCGCTTGGCGACCTCGTAGATCTCGTCGCTGGAGAGCACCCGGACGGCCCGCTCGAGTGTCTCGTACTCGAGCACGGCCCCGACCAGCGTCCGCAGCGACGTGGCGCTGCCGCCCACCGCGACCGCCTGGTCCGGTTGCTCAAGCTCGGTGTCCTCGAAGAAGTCCGAGATGTGATCCCGCAGCTGGCGGATCTCAGCGGCCGATGGCGGATCCGATTCGAGATGGTCCTCGGTGAGCGACCCGGAGCCGATCTTGAACGACTTCACCTCGGTCACCCCGTCGGGCATCGTCCCGTAGATCACCTCGGATGAGCCGCCCCCGACGTCCACCACGGCGACCTTCCCCTCGACCGGGTGGCTGAGGGACTTGGTCGCCCCGATGAAGGCGAAGCGGCCCTCGTCCTCCTCGTCCAGTACGTCGACCTTGACGTCCGCGATCTCCTCGATCTCCTCGACGACCTTGTCGCGGTTCTTCGCCTCGCGGATTGCGGCCGTCGCCACGGTCTTGACCACCTCCGCGCCCATTTCCTGGGCGAGGCGCACCTGCGTGGCGACGACGTCGGCGACCTCCGCGATCTTCTCCGCGGTGATCTTCCCGTTCTTCGACGCGTCCTTGCCGATCCGGGTGTAGGCGCGCTGCTCCATCACCTTGCGGAGCTGGCCCTCCGACGGCTCGGCGACGAGCAGGCGCGTCGTGTTCGAGCCGATGTCGATGGCCCCGCAGAGCATCTCGAAGCTGATTCTCTCAGGGCAATCGGATCACAGCGAGGCGCCGATCAGGGCCAGGCGACGGTTGAGCGCACCGAGCGCGAAATCCGCGAGCGCTCCCTCCTCCACGCCGAGGACATCCCAGGCGCCCTCGCTCGGCGGCGAGATCGAATCGGCCACGGCGGGCAACAGCTCCTTGATCTGATCACGGATCACGTCGGCCATCGCGGGATCCGCCGCGACCGCCTCGCGCAGGAACCACGTCCCGTAGGCGATATGGCGCTGCTCATCGGCGGCGATCAGGCCGTAGCCCTCGGTGAAGCCGGGAAGCAGCTCGCGCTCGCGAAGGAAGTCGAGGATGAAGTGGGATGCAGTGAGCCCGAGCGTCCCCTCGATCACCATGTGGTAGATCGTCACGAACCGGACCTTGGCCTCCCGGTCGGCGGGATCGAGCCGCAGCCGGTCGTGCGCCTGGACGAGGGCCTGGTCGAAGACCTGCTCAAAGGCCTCGCCGAGAACCTCGCGGGCACGTGCGACGTGGGCGGCGATCGCGGCCGGGTCGGCGATCACCTCGTTCTGGAAGCGGGCGTAGAACTGCATGTGGCGGACCTCGTCGACGAGCTGAGTCGACAGATAGCTGCCCTCCTCCTCATCGTCCTGCGCGAGCACCAGGCCAACGAACTGGGTCGAGATCCGCTCCTCGGCCACCATCAGCGAGCTGAGCGCGAAGTGGAGCAGGCCGCGCACGCTCTCCTCGAGGCCGGCCCAATCCGGGGGATCGCGGGTGAGATCGACGTCCTGGGACGCCCAGTGGGACCTCTCCCAGTCCAGGTAGAGCTGCTCGGGGTCCTTGAGGGTGAGGGCTCCGGATGAGGTCATGCCGGGACCCGGGCCCGGACGATCGTGGAGCCGGCTTCCCCATGCGCCTGCGGAATCGCGCAGGTTGCACACTCACAGCTCTCACCGCGCCACGACCGACGCCCTTCCCAGACCGCGAGCCCGGCGATTCCCAGGGCCACCGTGGGATCGAGCCACCAGGCGCCGAACAGCGTGTTCGCCAGCAGCCCGGCCAGCACGCCGATGGCGAGGTAGGCGCAGATCAGGTTCTGGCGTCCCTCGCCGGCGGTCGCCGGCGAAGAGAGTCGCTCTCCCAGCCGAAGCTTGGCGCGCCCCAGCCACGGGCAGATGCAGAGCGTTCCCACCGAGAGTCCGATCCCCAGCCAGGTGGTCTCGGCGTGATGCTCCGAGACAAGGACCCGGATCGCCTCGAAGGCGACGTAGGGAGCAAGCAGGAAGAAGCTGACGGCGACGAGCTGTTGCGCGCGGCGCTCGGAGGTCTCCGAGAGCGTGCGCGCGCCGGTGAAGCGCCAGACGACGATCACGCTGGCCAGCCCCTCGATCGCGGAGTCGAGGCCGCTTCCGACCAGGGCCACCGACCCGGCCAAGACGCCGGCGATCACCGTCGCCGACCCCTCGAAACCGAGCCAGGCGAGGGACGTCCACGCCAGCAGGCGCGCCCGCCGGGCGTCGCGTTGCCACTCTGACGAGGGCGCGACTGCCTGGACCGGGGCGACCGCGGGTAGAGCTTCCACCGGCTCAGCGTACCCTCGGGAGATCCGCCTAGGCCCGAACCCGAGCGCGGATGATCGCCGACCCCGCCTGGTCGTGGACCCGGTGGGTCTCGCGGAACTCGACCTCGCTGAATCCCGCGGCTTCCAGATCGCGCCGGAACTCGGCCTCCGTCAGTGCCCCGGCGATGCAGCCGGTCCACTGGGACATGTCCCGTCGCGTCTCGTCGTCCATCCCCTCGTCGGCGACGACGTCGCTGACGGCGAAGCGCCCGCAGGGCCGGAGCACGCGCGCCGCCTCGCGGAAGACCGCCGGCTTGTCGGCGGAGAGGTTGATCACGCAGTTCGAGATCACCACGTCGACGGACTCGTCCGGCAGCGGCACAGCCTCGATCGTCCCCTTCAGGAACTCGACGTTCTCGACGCCGGACTCGCGCTGGTTGCGGCGCGCCAGCTCGAGCATCTCGTCGGTCATGTCGACGCCGTATGCCTTGCCTCCCGGCGCAACACGGCGGGCTGAGAGCAGCACGTCGATGCCACCACCCGAGCCCAGGTCGAGGACGGTCTCGCCCTCGTGCAGCTCGGCCACTGCGGTGGGGTTGCCGCAACCGAGCGAGGCGAGCTTCGCCTCGTCCGGGAGCTGGTCCCGATCGACGTCCCGGTAGAGGCCCGCGCCGAACTCGCCGCCGCCGCAGGCGTCGGGGACGTCCGTCCCGCAGCCGCAGGAGGACCCGCCGGCCTCCGATGTCGTGGAGGGACCACAACACGCCACTCGCCCCTCATCCACTGAGGTCGCCGCCGCGGCGTAGCGCTCGCGCACGGCCTCCCGGATCTCATCCTTGCCCGTCAATTGCTCAGCCATGCGCTCAGCTCCTCCAGTGAGTCGGGGTTGACGTAGTAGTAGGCCCACAGTCCCTGCCGCTCGGAGCCGACGATGCCGGCCTCGCGCAGGACCTTGAGGTGATGGGAGACGGTCGGCTGCGAGAGGTCGAAGAGCGGGACGAGCTCGCAGACGCAGACCTTGCCGGCGTGCTTGCGAAGCACGTCGACAAGCTGCATGCGTATCGGATCGCCGAGGGCCTTGGCGATCGCCCCCATCCGCTCGGCCCCCTCCCGCTCGATATCGGGGTAGACAACGGGCTCGCAACAGGGCTCACCCGCGGGCCGCTTCTGCTTCGGAGCCATCTCCAGATTGACAGCCATCTATATACGTATATCGATTGAATAGAAGTTTGTCAACCTTTACTCTTCCACAACCCAACGGGCTCGATGGAGGGAGAGAATGCCGACTCAACTTGAACAGACCACCAAGGATCACATCCAGCGCTCGGTCGATGTGCTCGCTGACGAGTTCGCCGGCGTGTTCTCGCGCGAGACGATCGACGCATACGTCGAGGAGAGCCTCGATCGTTTCGCCGACGCGCGATTCGAAGAGTTCGTCCCATTGCTCGTCGAGCGCTTCTCGCGCGAGCGGTTGCGGGCACTCGCTCAGGTGGAGGGCAAGATGACCAAGGAGGTCCCCGAGGTCCTCTTCGTCTGCGTCCACAACTCGGGCCGCAGCCAGATGGCCGCCGGGCTGCTCGACAAGCTGGCCGAGGGGCGCGTGCACGTGCGCTCGGCAGGCTCCGACCCCGCCCATGAGCTCAACCTGAATGCCATCAACGCGATGGAGGAGGTCGGCGTCGACATCTCGCAGGAGTTCCCCAAGCCGCTCACCACCGAGGTGGTCCAGGCGGCCGACGCCGTGATCACGATGGGCTGCGGCGACGCCTGCCCGATCTATCCGGGCAAGCGCTACGAGGACTGGGACCTGGAGGACCCGGCGGACAAGGACCTGGAGACCGTGCGCCGCATCCGCGACGAGATCCGCGAGCACGTCGAAACGCTGATCGCCGCGCTGCCGACAGCGGAGTCGCCCGAGTAGCCGGTGCCTGAATCCAGCCTCGCCATCGGCATCAACGGCTTCGGCCGGATGGGCAGGCTCGCGCTCCGCGCCGCCTGGAGGTGGCCGGAGCTCCGCTTTGCCCACGTGAACGAGCTGCACGGCGATGCCGCGACGGCCGCGCACCTGCTCGAGTTCGACTCGGTGCACGGGCGCTGGGACCACAAGGTCGGCGACGCCGACGGCCGGATCGCGATCGACGATGAGTCGATCGGCTATTCGCGGCATCCGCTGCCGGGAGATGTCCCGTGGGACGAGCTCGGAATAGAGGTCGTCCTCGAGTGCTCGGGAAAGTTCCGAACGCCCGAGGCCCTCGAGGGGTATTTCGCCCGAGGGGTGCGCAAGGTGATCGTCGCGGCACCCGTCAAGCACGCGGAGGCCCTGAACCTGGTGGTCGGGGTGAACGACCAGCTCTATGAGCCAGAGCGGCACGACATCGTCACCGCCGCCTCGTGCACCACGAACTGCCTCGCACCCGTCGTCAAGGTGATCCACGAGGGAATCGGGATCCTCCACGGCTCGATGACCACCCTGCACGACCTGACCAACACGCAGACCGTCGTCGACGCGCCCCACAAGGACCTCCGCCGGGCTCGCGCCGCGGGCGTCTCGCTCATCCCCACGACCACCGGCTCGGCCACCGCGATCGGGCTGATCTTTCCCGAGCTGCGGGGCAAGCTGAACGGGTTGGCCGTACGCGTGCCGCTGCTCAACGCCTCGATCACCGACTGCGCCTTCGAGGTCGCCAGGTCCACCACGGTCGAGGAGGTGAACGGCCTGTTCGCCACGGCCGCCGGCGGGCCGCTGGCGGGCATCCTGGGGTACGAGGAGCGCCCCCTTGTCTCAGTCGACTACAAGGATGACCCGCGCTCCGGGATCGTCGACGCGCCCTCGACGATGGTCATCGACGAGACCCAGGTCAAGGTTCTCGCCTGGTACGACAACGAGTGGGGCTACGCAAACCGGCTCGTCGAGCTGGCGCGGAAGGTCGCGCTCACCCTTCCGGCCGAGCGGGGCCCTGGAGCGGTTCCGGCGACGGCTTAGGGAGCGGATGTGGCGAACGCCGGCGCACCCGCAGCGGAGCCGCAGACTGATCTGCGCAACTACGCCCTCGTAACGGGGGCATATTGGACCGACACCATGGTCGACGGTGCGAGCCGCATGCTGGTCCTGTTCTATTTCGACCAGCTCGGGTTCAGCCCGTTCCAGCTGGCCACGCTGTTTCTCCTCTACGAGTTCTTCGGCATCGTCACTAACCTCGTCGGCGGCTGGGTCGCAGCCCGCTTTGGCCTGAAGACCACTCTCTTCATGGGTCTCTCGGTTCAGATCTGCGCCCAGAGCATGCTCGGCTTCGCCCCCGGAGCCTGGCTCGTCGTTCCCTACGTGATGGCGTCGCAGGCACTCTCGGGGATCGCGAAGGACCTGACCAAGATGAGCTCCAAGAGCGCGGTGAAGCTGGTGGTGCCCGAGGGCCAGGAGGGCGCTCTCTACAAGTGGGTCGCGATCCTCACCGGCTCGAAGAACGCCCTGAAGGGCGTCGGCTTCTTCCTCGGCGGGCTGCTGCTGACAACCATCGGCTTCCAATCCGGAGTGCTGGTCCTCGCCGCGATGGTCGCCACCGCGCTGGTCAGCGTGTCCGTCCTGATGCGCGGCGCGCACCTCGGCCAGCCCGACGCCAAGGCGAAGTTCAAGCACATGTTCTCCAACAACCGTGCGGTCAACATCCTGGCCGGCGCTCGGATCTTCCTGTTCGCGTCCCGGGACGTCTGGTTCGTGGTCGGTCTGCCCGTCTTCCTGTACAGCGTGGTCGGGTGGAACTTCTGGCAGGTAAGCCTCTACCTCGCGGCCTGGATCATCGGCTACGGGATAGTGCAGGCCTCAGCGCCACGGTTCGTGCGTCGCCGGGCCGAGGAGGGCGGCGAGCCTGATGGAAGGACGGCCGCCTGGCTCGCCTTCGCCCTGGCGACGCTGCCCGCCGGGATCGCGATCGCCCTTTCGGCCGATGCCGATCCCACTGCGTCCGTCGTCATCGGCCTGATCATCTTCGGAGTTGTGTTCGCCATGAACTCGGCGGTTCACTCCTACCTGATCCTGTCGTACGCGGACAACGACAAGGTCGCGATGAACGTCGGGTTCTACTACATGGCGAACGCCGGCGGGCGGCTGGCGGGAACGGTGCTCTCGGGGCTGCTGTACGAGTGGCAAGGCCTCAGCGCCTGCCTCTGGGTCTCGGCCGGCTTCGTGGTGGCCGCCGGGCTGCTCTCGCTGATGCTCCCCAGGACGACCGCTCGCCGGTCGACCGGGATGAAGTTGCCCCGGGCGGAGCCGGCGTCCTAGGTGACGCCGTCACAATTGGTGGCATCGTGAGTCAGGCAGCCGTATATCCAGATGAGGCCGCCGTCATTCGCCGGCTATCGACGCTCGACCGCTTCCTACCTCTGTGGATTGCGCTCGCGATGGCTGGCGGGCTTGCGCTTGGGTCGCTCGTTCCCGGGCTCAACGACTTCCTGGACAGGCTGGAGGTCGGGACCGTGAGTCTGCCAATTGCTCTCGGACTGTTGCTGATGATGTACCCGGTCCTCACGAAAGTCCGCTACGAGGAGATGGGGAAGATGCGCGGCGACGGGCGGATGTTCGGCGTCTCGCTTTTCCTGTCGTGGGTCGTCGGCCCCGCCTTGATGTTCACGCTGGCCTGGCTCTTCCTTGCAGACGAGCCCGCCTACCGCACCGGCGTCATCGTCGTCGGCCTGGCGCGCTGTATCGCGATGGTGCTCGTCTGGAACGACCTCGCCGGCGGCGACAACGACCGCGCTGCGGTCCTCGTCGTCTTCAACGCCATCTTCCAGGTCGTCGCCTACGCGCTGCTGGGCTGGTTCTACCTGAACGCCCTGCCCAACCTGCTCGGGCTCGACACCCAGGGCTTCGAGGTCAGCATCTGGGAGGTCGCGCGCACCGTGCTCATCTTCCTCGGCATCCCGCTGACCGCCGGCTATCTGACTCGCCGCTGGGGCCTGCGCGCGCACGGCCGCGATTGGTTCGAGTCGACGGTCATCCCGCGGATCGCGCCGATCACGCTCTATGGGCTGCTGTTCACGATCGTGCTGCTGTTCGCCATCCAGGGCGACGCCATCACCGGCGACCCGCTGACGGTTGCACGCATCGCGCTGCCCCTGCTCGCCTACTTCGTCGTGATGTGGGTGCTCGGGTTCCTCCTCGGCCGGGCGATGAGCCTCGGGTATCCGAAGACTGCGACCCTCGCCTTCACAGTCGCCTCGAACGACTTCGAGCTGGCGATCGCCGTTGCCGTCGGCGTCTGGGGTGCCAGCTCGGGCCAGGCGCTGGCCGGCGTGGTCGGCCCGCTCATCGAGGTCCCCGTCCTCGTCACGCTCGTCTACGTCGCGCTCTGGCTGCGGCGGCGCTGGTGGCCCGACGAGCCCGCCAGCGGCACGCCTCAAGCCGAGCCGCCATACGCGGAGCGACCCGCGGCCTCGCGCGCCTGACCCTCGCATCCTTCACAGTCTCTTCACGGGATTCGCGGAGGGCCGTCGTACCTTCGAACCGATGCCTCCCATTGAGCCGAACGAACGACTCGGGCTCAGCATCCCCTACGACTGGTGGCCCGCCGCGCCGATCCTGAAGGAGATCGAGGCCGCCGGGTTCGGCTTCGTCCAGGTCCCCTCTCCCCCGCCCTCCGTGCTGACCGTGCCGCGCGACGCCACCCGGCACGCCGCGGCGCTCTCCGAGGCGCTCGGCACCGCAGGCCTCCAGCCGGTCCTGCACGGCCCCGGAGCGATTCGAGCCGGGACTCGCGACGGCAACCTGGCGCTCGAGGGGCTGGTCTCCTACGCGGCCGAGGTGGGCGCCTCGCTGGTCGTCTACCACGCCGCCAACCTCCCCGACGAGCCCGCCAGCGAGGACGCTCGCCTGGCCGAGACGCGGTCGCTCGCCGCCCTGGCGAGTGGCGCGGAGCGTCTCGGGGTGATCATCGCGCTCGAGAACCTTGCGCCCGTCTACCCGTCTCCCGACGCCCTCTCCTTCACGCCGCTCATCCTGCGGACGATGGCGAAGCGGATCTCCTCGCCCGCCGTCGGCCTCTGCCTCGACATCGGCCACGCCAACATCGTCGCCGGCCTGCGCCGCACCGACCCGCTCGAGCTGATCGAGCCTGCCCTCGACCGCGCCGTCCTCTTCCACCTCCACGACAATCTCGGGGCGCGGCGGGGAGATCCGGGATCTCCCGAGATCGACCCGCTGCGGCTCGACCTTCACCTGCCCCCGGGGCGCGGCAACGTGCCGTGGGAGCGGCTCGCGCCGCTGCTCGCCCGCAAGGCCGCGGCCCCCCTGATGCTCGAGGTCCATCCACCACGGCCCTCAGCGGCCAACCTGTTCACGGCGGCCGTCGAGGCGATCGCATCGCCCGCAGCCGAGCCAGCCGTCAGCTAGCGGTAACCGCTTGTTTCCAGGTTAGTCACGCTCGGATAACTCCCGGCCGAATCCCGGCCCCCAGAATCCTGGGGCGGAATGCACGCCTCCCGGCGGAGACGCGCAGGCAGGGCCGCCACGGCGATCGGGCCCGGGGCGGCGGCGGCTCTCCTCATCGGCTGGATCTGCGCGACTCGCGGCGCCGACGTGCTGGCGGCTCTGTCTGCCTGCCCGCCCTGGGCTCTGGCGGGGGCGACCCTGGCCCACGCACTCACCCTGCTGATCCGCACGGAGGCCTGGCGAACGGTCCTCGCGGCGGCGGGCGGAGGCCGGCTCGATTCCCGCGTGCTGCACACCGCCAACGCGGGGTCGTTCCTGGTCGGCACGGTCCAGGGCCACGCTGCGCTCCCCATGCGCGTCGCCCTCCTGCGGCGCCTGGGGGGAGATGACGCCCCGGAGCTCTCGCAGGTCGCCCTCGCCGATGCCCCGATCCTGCTGCTCGAGGTCTGCACCTCTGCCCTGCTCGCCGCGGTCGCCGCCACCGCCTTCTCGGCGATCCCGGGGTGGGCGCCTGCGGCGTTGATGGGCGGCGCCCTCGTCGCGCTCGTCCTCCTGCGCCTGGTCCACCGGCGCTTCCGCCACCACACGCTCGCCCGGGGACTGGCCGTGCTCGCCGATCCCCGGGGGCGCAACCGGCTGGTCGGGCTCGTGCTGGCGCTGACCGGCGCGGCGCTGCTCCGCACCTGGGTGGTACTGCTCGGCTTCGGGCTGCCGGCCGGCCCGGCGGACGCGGCGCTGCTGCTCTTCTCGATGGGAGCGATCGGGTTGCTGCCGCTCGGCACGGTCGGCACGGCTCCAACCGCGGCGGTGGCGGCGATGGGCGCGACCGACCTGACCAGCGCCGCCGCAGCGGGCATGGTGATCGGCACCTCGACGGTGCTGGCCGTGATGCTCTATGCCGGAGCATGCTGGACCTGGCGGGCACGGTCCGTGGAGCCCGTCGGTCATTCGACCTCGCTCGCCGAGGTCCTGCCCCTCCCCATCCCCGCGTCGGAGCCTGGACAGGAGCTGGATCTGGCCGCATAGGCTTTTACAAGGCATTCACGTGAGGAAGGGCCCGAGCAGCGATCCTGTCGACACGCATGCCGACGACCACAGGACACCGAGCTTCGGAGCCCACCGCCCGCCGCCTGCACGGCGCCGTCATGGACCTGCGCCGAGAGGTTGCGCGGGAGGGAGACGAGATCTTCGATCGCTGGCGGCCTCGAGTCCGCCGCGAGGAATACGTCCCGAGCGCCCGCAATCTCGCCTTCTATCTCGCCCTGCGCCACCACGACCTTCGAGATCTGCAGCTCGAGCTCATGCCGCTGGGGCTCTCCTCGCTGGGTCGCTGTGAGGCCCGGGTGGTGCCCAGTCTCGACGCGGTGCTTGCGGCTCTCGCAAGCATCGGTTCGGCTGACCACGAGCCGTTGCAGCCGGATGCGGACTCCTTCTTTCGCGGGCATGAGCTGCTGCGCGCCCAGACCGAGACGGTGCTCGGCCCGACACCACGGCACCGCGCGGTCCGGGTGATGGTGACGATGCCGAGCGAGGCGGCGACGTCCTACAACCTGGTGCGGAGCCTCGTCTTCGCGGGGATGGACGTCGCCCGGATCAACTGCGCTCACGACGACGTCCCCGCTTGGAATCGGATGGCCGAGCACGTGCGCACCGCGGCCTCCGAAACCGGCCGTTCGTGTCGGGTCTGCTTCGACTTGAGCGGCCCACGATCAAGGATCGCCTCGACAACGGTCGCTCATGAAGACCGCGTTCACCGCGAGGACAGGTTGCTGATGACCTCCCTGGAGGTACCCGTGGCCAGCGAGTGGGAGCTCCAATTCGAGTGCACCCTCCCCGAGGCCATGGCCCAGCTCGAGGAGGGGGACGAGGTCTGGGTCAATGAGGGACGGCTGGGCGCCGTGGTGGAGCGGCGCCTCGACTACGGTCTGCTCCTCAGGGTCACCGAGGCTCGCGACAAGGGGGAGCACCTGAGGGTCGAAAAGGGCCTCAACTTCCCGACGATCGAGCTGGAACTCGATCCGTTGACATCCGCCGATCTGCACACCCTGGACGCGGTGGCGCCGATCGCGGACCTGATCGGCTACTCGTTCGTACAGCGGCCCGAGGACATCGCCCGGCTTCAGGAGGAACTGGCCGCCCGAGGCGCAGGCTCAGTCGGCCTGGTGGCGAAGATCGAGACGCGACTCGCGGTTTCCAACCTTCCCGAGCTGATCGTGCAAGGGGCAGGCCGGCAACCACTCGCGATCATGATCGCCCGCGGCGACCTGGCGGTCGAGGTCGGCAGCCGGCGGATGGCGGAGATGCAGGAGGAGCTTCTCTGGCTCTGCGAGGCCGGCCACGTGCCCGTGATCTGGGCGACTCAGGTGCTCGACAACTTCGTCAAGAAGGGCAGCCGACATCGAGCCGAGATCACCGATGCGGCGATGGCCGAACGGGCGGAGTGCGTGATGCTCAACAAGGGGCCCTACGCGACCGACGCCGTGCGCCTGCTCGACGACGTTCTCGGCCGGATGGAGGGCCACCAGTTCAAGAAGGCCTCGCGGATGCGGGCGCTACGGTCCTGGTAATCGGCTAGCTCGACGGGAGCGGCGCCTGGCCCGGATGCGAGGCGTCCTCGAACTCGCGGAACAACCCGGTCACCACGAACGCGACCTGCTCGCCGATATCGACGGCGTTGTCGCCGATCCGCTCCAGGGCTCGCGCGACGAGCATCATCGTCATCGCCCATTCGCGGACGTCCTGCTCGTCCCCGACCTGAACCGCGATCTTGAAGCACTCCTTGTTCAGGTTGTCGATCAGGTCGTCCTGCCGGACCAGGTCCCGGGCGAGCTCGATGTCGCGCCCCTCGAACGCCTTCTTCGCCTGGGAGAGCATCGACCGCCCCTGCTTGCCCATCAGCAGGATGCGGTCCACCATCTCGTCGTGGACGGGCGCGTCGTTGCCCGTCAGCGGGATGACCTTGGAGATGTTCACGCACTGATCGCCCATTCGCTCGATCGAGTGCATGACGTGCAGCAGCGCGGAGATCAGCCGCAGGTCGGTCGCGACCGGGGCCTGGGTCGCCAGCAGGGTGAGGATCTCCTGGTGCACCTCGAGGTAGCGGCCGTCGATGCGGTCGTCGTCCGCGATCACAAGCTCGGCGAGCTCCATGTCCTGGTGCTGGACAGCCTCCATGGTGCGGTCCAGCGAGGCGATCACCAGGTCGAGCCCGCCCAGGCAGTTCCGCTCGAGCTCGTCGAGCTGGTCCTGGTAGTGCATTCGTGCCTCGGGCATCAGCCGAACCTCCCGCTGACGTAGTCCTCCGTCTCCTTCTTGGACGGCGTGGTGAACATCTTGTCCGTCGCGTCCATCTCGACCAGGCGGCCCGGCGTGCCGGCCGCCTCGAGGTTGAAGAACGCCGTGACGTCGCTGACACGGGCCGCCTGCTGCATGTTGTGGGTGACGATCACGATCGTGTAGCGGGTCTTCAGCTCGTCGATCAGGTCCTCGACCGCAAGCGTGGCGACGGGATCGAGCGCCGAGCACGGCTCGTCCATCAACAGCACCTCGGGCTCGACGGCGATCGCGCGGGCGATGCAGAGGCGTTGCTGCTGGCCGCCGGAGAGGGCGGAGCCCTTGCGGTCGAGCCTGTCCTTGACCTCATCCCAGAGGTGGGCTCCCCGCAGTGACCGCTCGACGATGTCGTCCTTCTCTGACTTCGAGATCCCCCTGCGGTTCAGAGTGAGGCCGGAGGCGACGTTCTCGTAGGCCGACATCGTCGGGAACGGGTTGGGCGCCTGGAACACCATCCCCACCAGCCGCCGGACCTCGACCGGGTCGACGTTGGGCGCGTAGATGTTCTGGTCGTCGAGCGAAACCTCTCCCTCGACCCGCGCACCCGGGGTCAGCTCGTGCATCCGGTTGAGCGAGCGGAGAACCGTCGTCTTCCCGCAGCCCGAGGAGCCGATCAGGGCCGTCACCTGATTCGGCTCGATCGTCATCGAGACGTTCTGGACGGCGTGGAAGTCGCCGTAGAAGAGGTTCACGTCCTTGACGCTGAAGCGCTTGGCCACGCGCTCGACCTTATCGCCACCACGCGTGACGGCCTTCTTGGCCGTGCGGGCGAGATCCGTGGCCACGCTGGAGATCCGCTTCTCCTTGGTCGTGTCTGCTGTCTCGGGCATTTTCCTCCTGTCTGGGGGCATTCGAAGTCTCACGTGCGCTATCTGGTGTCCCGAAGGTCGGTGCCGAAGCGCCGGTAGATCCAGCGGGCGAGCAGGCTGAGGATCATCACCATCACGATCAGCGTCAGCGCCGCGGCCCAGGCCTTGTCGTAGGAGGCCTGTACGTCGACCCCCGGGTCCTTGTACTCGCTGTAGGCGTAGACGGCGAGGTTCTGCATCCGCCCGCTCAGCGGATTGGTGTTGACCGAGTCGATCACCCCGGTGGTGACGAGCAGCGGCGCCGTCTCGCCGATCACGCGGGCGATCGCCAGCATCACCCCGGTGACGAGGCCGGCCAGGGCGGTCGGCAGGACGATTCGGGTCACCACCTTCCACTTCGGCGTGCCCAGCGCGTAGGCGGCCTCGCGCAGGTGGTCCGGGACGATCTTCAGGATCTCTTCCGCCGACCGGATCACGATGGGAATCATGAGGACGGTCAGCGCGACCGAGCCGATGACCCCGAGGCGGATACCCGGGCCAAGGAACGCCGCGAACAGCGCGTAGGCGAACAGTCCCGCCACGATTGACGGGATCCCCGTCATCACGTCGACGAAGAAGGTCAGCGCCTTGCGCAGGCGGCCTGTCCCGTACTCGTTCAGGTAGACGGCGGCCATGATCCCGATCGGGACCGAGATCAGGGTCGCGACTCCGGTGATCACGAGCGTGCCGACGATCGCGTGCTGGGCGCCCCCGCCCGCGCCGATCACCCCGCGGGCGGACTCCGTGAAGAAGGAGCCGTCGAAGCGGGCCGTCCCGCGCTTGATCACCTCGTAGAGCACGGAGAAGAGAGGCAGCACGGCGACGCCGAAGCCGGCGACGATCCCCAGCGTCACCAGACGGTCCATCGCCTGGCGGCGGCCCTCGGTGATGAGGGACCAGACGTAGGCGGTCGGCAGCGCGATCAGCGCGGTGACGATGAAGAAGAGGACGATGGTGAAGCCGCCCGTGGCGAGCAGGATCGCGAGGGCGATCAGGGCGGACCCTGCGACCACGGCACGGAGGAACCAGTGCGGCAGCGTGCCGCTGCTGACGCCCGGGCCCCCGATCGCGGCGACCCCCTCCGCCGGATCGAAGGCAGCCGCCGGATTCTCCTCGCGTCTGTCCCTCGTGTCGGTCATTGGACGTCGGACCGGGAGATGATCAGCCGGGCGATCATGTTGACGACCAGGGTGATGCCGAAGAGGACGAGACCCGAAGCGATCAGGGCATTGACGTCGACGCCGGAGGACTCGGGGAACTTGAGGGCGATGTTCGCCGCGATCGGCGTCGGGTTCTCCTGGCTGACCAGGTTGAAGGTGACGATCCCGGACGCCGAGAGGATGATCACCACCGCCATGGTCTCGCCGAGGGCCCGGCCGAGACCGAGCATCGAGCCGCTGATCACCGCGGACTTGCCGAAGGGCAGCACCGCCATCCGGATCATCTCCCAGCGCGTCGCGCCGAGGGCGAGCGCGCCCTCCTCCAGGCGGCGCGGCGTCTGCGAGAAGACCTCGCGGGCGACGGCAGAGACGATCGGGAGGATCATCAGGGCCAGCACGAGCCCTGCGGTGAGCATGGTCCGGCCCGTCACCGAGGCCGGACCCGCAAAGAACGGAATCCAGCTCAGGTGCGCGACCAGCCAGTCCAGGATCGGCACCATCGCCGGGCCGAGGACGAAGATCCCCCAGAGCCCGTAGACGATGCTCGGGATCGCGGCCAGGAGGTCGACGACGTAGGCGAGCGAGAGCGCCATCCGGCGCGGCGCGACGTGGCTGATGAACAGGGCCACGGCGACCGCGAGTGGGACCGCGATGGCGACGGCGACAACGGCGGCCAGGATGGTCCCGAATGCCAGCGGCGCGATGTAGTCGACCAGGGTCTTGCCGTCGGGGAGGTCAGCGGTCTTCGCTGTCACGGCCGGGATCGAGTCGGCGACCAGGAATATCGCGACTCCGGCGAGGAGGGCGAGCACCGTGACACCGGCGATCACGGCCGCGTTGGAGAAGATCCGGTCCCCCGGCCGGCGGCGCCCACCCGACGCGGAGGCAAGAATCTGGCCGGCCTGGGTGGTGGTGTCGGTGTGGGCTTCCAAAGCGTTTTCGTAGGAGACGGTCGGGGACCCCGCGCATCCTGCGCGGGGTCCCCTCCCGGACAGTGGTGGATCAGCCGCCGATCGCGTCGACCGCCTTCTGATCCTCCGTCTTGATCGTCGGGCCGATCGGCGCCGAGCCCGCGTTCTGCGCGGCTGCCTGCTGGCCGTCCGAGCTGATGACGTAGTTGAAGTACGCCTTCACCAGGTCGGTGGTGTTGGAGTCGGAGTACTTCGTGCAGCCCATCAGCCAGGAGACGAGCAGGAGCGGGTAGTCCTGCGGATCCGTCGAGGTTCGCTCGACCTTGTACGCGAACACGTACTGGCCAGGGCTGAGCGCCGGGTCCTTCTTCGAGATGTCGAAGTCGTGCGAAGCACCCGCGGCGCTGGGCGCCACGTAGGTGCTGCCGACCTTGACCTTGGCGACGCCGAGGTCACCGGCCTGACTGTCGTCGGCGTAGCCGATCGTTCCCTCGCCGGCCTTCACAGCCTGGATCAGACCCGACGTCTGCGCACCGGACTCGCCGGTCTTCAGCGGCCAGTTGCCGTCGGCGTCGAAGGTCCAGACGCTCGGAGCGGCCTCGTGGAGATAGTCCGTGAAGTTGAACGTCGTCCCGGACTCGTCGGAGCGGTGGACCGGAGTGATCTTCGTGCTGGGCAGGTTCGCACCCGGGTTGTCCGCCTTGATCGCGGGGTCGTCCCAGGTCGTGATCTCGCCCTTGAAGATCTTCGCGGTCGTGTCCGGGCTGAGCTGCAGGTTGTCGACGCCCGGCAGGTTGTAGACGATCGCCAGCGGCGAGATGTAGTTCGGAATCTCGACCAGCACGCCGCCCTCCTTGGAGCAACGCTGCTGCGCCTGCGGCAGCTCCTCCGAGTCGAACGGGGCGTCGCTGCCGCCGTAGGCGGTCTTGCCGCCGGCGATGAACTGGTCGCGGCCACCGCCGGAGCCGATCGCGTCGTACGAGACGGTCGCGCCGGAGTTCAGACCCTCGAACTTCGCGGTCCAGGCTTCCTGCGCCGCCTGCTGGGCGCTCGAACCGGCGCCCGCGAGGGTCCCCGATACGCCCGACGAGCTGTTGTCGTTGCTCGAGCCGCAAGCAGCAGCGGTCAGTGCCAGGACGGCCGAGGCGGCTGAAACGAGCCACCACTTCCTATTCATTGAGTCGCTCCTTTTTCGTTTGTCGAAAAGGGACGGCGGCTCAATGGCTCGCCTCCCTCACACTCTCAGAGGCCTGGCACCCTCTCAGCGGGCAAGGCAGAGCTTGTTACCTTCGTGTGGCGCACTTGTAAAAAGGATGTAAATGCCGCCGCGGCGGGGGCGGTCGACCCGGTCAGGCCTGAGGCGAGAACCGGTAGCCGATCCCGGTGTGAGTGTGGATGAAGCGGCGACCCGGCAGGGCCCGGGCGAGCTTGGCTCGCAGGCGCCCGACGTACACGTCGACCGAGCGATCGCTCTTCCGGTACGACCGCCCCCAGACGGTCTCGTAGAGCTCCTCGCGCGTCATCACCCGCTCAGCGTTGTGGGCGAGCTCGGTGAGGAGCTGCAGCTCCCGCACGGTCAGGATCAGCGGCCGGCCGTCGACCAGGGCGGCGTGGTCGGCCGGCCTGATCTCCAATCGCCCCGCATAGACCGGGGTTTGGTCTCCGGTTGCGAGTGGAATCGTCGATACTGAGGCGGCGCCGCCGTTCTCGCCATCCATGGCATCGGAGCTTTGCCGCTGGCTCAGCGAAAGTAGTTACTGTCGAGTGAACTTCCGGTAAATGCGATGTGACGGGCTCACCGGGATCACCCCGTCCGCCTTTCCGACCGGCGGCGGTCTCTGGAGGTATTCACGCACGAAGCGCCTGAGTTCGGGCCGCCGCAGCGATTCCGTGCGGACGTCGAGATAGAGAGGACGCGACAGGGCGGGATAGCTGCCGTCGCGGATTGAGCCGGCCGTGGGTGTCACGCAGCCGTGGCCCGCGTCCAGCGCAAGCGGCCTCACTCCGGCACCGCGCTTGATCTGGCGGACAGGAAGGTACCCGACCGCATTGGGCGATGCGGCGACGGCGGTGCCGAGCGCGGCCGTATCGCCGGCCACCTCGTAGTCGTTCCTGGTCAACGGCTCGACCGGACCGAAAAGGCCCTCCGCGAGCAGCGTGTACGTGGGGCTGTCCGGCTTCCAGCCCACCGTCTCGAGCTGTGCGTCGGGGAACCGCGGATCGATCTCGGCCCAGGACCTGACCGGGTCGGCCCGCCGCCAGATCGCCCGCGCGTCCTCAGTGCTGAGACAGCTCGCGAACCCGTTCCGCTCGCTGACGACGAGCGCGATCCCCTCCCGGCCGACCTCGATCGGCAGGTAGCGGGTCCCGAAGGAGCGGCAGGCCCGGCGCTCGGCGCGGTCGAGCCGGCGGGCGACGGCGGCGATGTCCACCTCGCCTGCGCAGAAGATCGCGATCGCGCTCTCGTCACCCGAGGCGCCGGCCGTGACCCGCACTCCCGGGTTATGGCGCTCGAAGCGCTGGGCCGCGCCGTCGATCATGCCCCGCAGCGCGGCCGCTCCATCGATTGCCACGGTCCCCGTGAGCCCGTCCTTCTTGCGCGAGCGCCCCTCACCGCTCCCGCCGCTCTCGCTCGCGGCGATGCCGACGAGAGCCGCGACCACGATCACCGGCGCGAGCTGGAGGAGAGCCCGAAGCGCGCGAGAGGACGTCCTCGGCATCGTCGGGCGAGCTTAGCTTCGCGCCCTGCGCCCGTGTGAAGGCGGGGTGAAGGCCAGGTGAACCGGCGCGCGGGCCGGAGGCGGTTAGCGGGCCTCGCGCGCCAGGTCCGCGGTGATTTCCTCGGCGTGCTCCACTGGCTCGTCCAGCGCCATCGGGACATCGACGGAGGTCTCCTCGACGCTGCCGACGGGCTCCGGATCGAAGCGGTAGCCGATCCCGAAGTGGGTGTGGATGTAGCGCCAGTTGGCCGAGTGCCTCTGGAGCTTCTGGCGCAGCTTCCGGACGAAGACGTCCACGGAGCGATCGCCGTGCGCCATCGCGTAGCCCCAGACCTTCTGGTAGATCTCCTCGCGCTCGATCACCTGGCCGTGCGCCTCGGCGAGGAGCTGCAGGAGCTCGAACTCCCGGCGGGTCAGGCCGATGCTCTGGCCGCTGACGAACGCCTGGTACTGGTCCGGCCGGATCTCCAGCTCGCCGGAGACCAGCGGCCCGACGTCCTCGCGTGTCGCGGCGCGCTTGCGCCGGCGGACGACGGCCTCGATCCGCGCCATGACCTCCTCGGGATGGGAGGGCTTGCCGATCCAGTCGTCGGCCCCGAGCCGCAGGCCCCTGACCCTCTGAGCGACGGTCGACTGCGAGGTGCAGACGAGCACTCCCAGGCCGGGGATCGCGCCGCAGACCTTCTCGAGGAACTCCCAGCCCTGCGGGCCCAGCACGGAGAGATCGACCAGCAGGGCGTTGAGCTTCATCGCGACCAGTTCGTCGATGGGCACGCTGCCGGCGAGCACGCGGTGCTCCCACCCCGCGCCGTCGAGACGCTTGGCCAGAACAGTGAGGAACGCGCTGTCGGTGTCGATCACCGCCAGCCGTATGCCTCCTTGATTGTTCATCGAGGCCCTCTCTCGGACTCGCCCTACCCCCGGGCTCGGGTCCGCTCGTCGATGGGGTGGATCATAGGGCCGCGGGCGGCGCGCCGACCAGGGCGTCAAGGGCGGTTCACGGGTTTTTCACAAGCAAATGGCGCATAAATGCGCTGTTTGCCGTATCCGGATGTTCACACAGGCGGGGAGCGCAAAGACGAGACTGCGCTTACTTTCGAGATTCCTCTCTCGTCAGCGCGCGCGACCCCTCCCTGCCCCGGGTCGCGCGCTTTTTTTTGGGGTCAGGTCTTGCAATGCAACATCGAAGTGTGGCAACGCAAGACCTGACCCCTGGTGTAATCACCTGAATGGGGCACGATCATGCTCACGTTCATGCGGGTGACGCCGACGCGCGGCGGCTCGGGATCGCCTTCGCCCTGATCGTCGCCTTCATGCTGGCCGAGGTGGTGGCCGGCATCGTCGGCTCATCGCTCGCGCTGCTCTCCGACGCCGCGCACATGCTCACAGACGCCGCCGCGCTGGGCTTGGCGCTCGCGGCCCTGCGGCTGGCGGAACGGCCGCCGGCCGGCAGCTTCACCTACGGGATGAAGCGCGGGGAGATCCTCTCCGCCCAGATCAACGGGGTCACACTGCTCCTGCTCGCCGTCTTGATCGTCTACGAGGGCGTCCGTCGCCTGATCGAGCCCCCGGACGTAGAGGGCGCGCTGGTTTTGATCGTCGCTCTCGCCGGGATCGGCGTGAACCTGATGGCCACCCGGCTGCTCGCCGGCGCGGAGCGCCGCAGCCTCAACGTGGAGGGCGCTTTCCGGCACGTGCTGACCGATCTCTTCGCGTTCATCGCCACCGCGATCGCGGGAGCGCTGATCTTGATTTGGGGATTCGAACGCGCCGATGGAGTCGCCTCCCTGCTGATCGCCGCCCTGATGCTCTGGGCCGCCTACGGCCTGCTGCGCGACTCCGGCCGGATCTTCATGGAGGCCGCCCCGCCCGATCTCGATCCGCAGCAGATCGGGCGGACCTTGGCCGCCGAGGACGGCGTCGTCGAGGTCCACGACCTGCACGTCTGGGAGGTGACCTCCGGGATGCCGGCGATCTCGGCACACATGATCGTCGGGCGCGACGTCGACTGCCACCAGGCGCGCTGGCACGCCGCCCGCCTGCTGGCCGACCGCTTCGGGGTGGAGCATTCGACCCTCCAGGTCGAGCACGAGCCAGGGGACGAGCTACTTCAGATCAGCCCGAGCGACCGCAAGACCGCTCGCTTTCGGAGCGAAGGGCGAAGCCCGTAGCGACTTATGTGGAGCGGCCGCAGTCGGTCGCGCCTGATGGCGAAGCCGTCAACCCTCCGGCCGCTGGCCCCCACCACTCTGGAACCAGGCGAAGATGAAGCAGGCCGCCGCGACGACGGCGGCGGCGAGACCGTGCTTGAAGTGGACGTGCGTCGACCCCGACTCGTGCCCCGGGAAGAACGAAGGAAGCGAGCCTGCATCGGTCGTCCAGTAGACGATGGCGATGACGATGAAGATGACGCCGAGAATGACGGCCGGAACGATCAGTTGGGGGCGCTTGGTCATGGAACCTCCTCAGCTCAGCGCGAAGGCGACCGAGAGTACGGCGCCGACGACGCAGCAGTAGACGGCGAACGGCGTCAGGCGGTTGGTCTCGAAGAAGCGCAGCAGGAACCGCACGGAGAAGTAGGCCGTGATCCCGGCACAGATGGCCCCGACCAGGGCCTGCCCTCTGACGTGATCGCCCTGGGAGCCGAGCAGCTCGGGCAGCTTGAGCAGACCGGCTGCGCCGATGATCGGGGTGGCGAGCAGGAAGGCGAAGCGCGCGGCCTCCTCGTTGGACAGACCGGCAATCAGGCCGCCGCCCATGCTCGCGCCGGAGCGGGAGAGCCCCGGGATCAGCGCGAGTGCCTGAGCGGTGCCGATCCCGATGGCGTCGCGGAAGCTGAGGCTGCGGGCGATCACTTCGTCGGACCTGATGCTCTCCTCGGACCGGACCGGCGCACGACGACGCAGCGCCTCCGCGCCGAACAGCATCAGGCCGTTGATGAAGAGGAAGATTGCCGCCGTCTGGGTCGAGGCGAACAGGGTCCTCAACGGGTGCTCGAGCAGCAGGCCGAGCAGGCCGGCGGGAATCGTCCCGATGACGAGCAGCCAGCCGAGCTTCGCGTCCGTGTCCTCAGGAGCGATGTAGCGGTCACGAAGCGAGCGACCCAGGCCCTTGACGATCCGCACCCAGTCCTTGAGGAAGAAGAGCAGCAACACGAAGGCGGTCGCGCAATGCGTGGCGACCAGGAAGCTCAGGAAGTAGTCGTCGTTCTGGTGGATGTCCCAGCCGAAGACGCGCGGCAGCACGACGCTGTGGCCGAGGCTCGAGATCGGGAAGAGCTCCGAGACCCCCTGGAGCAAGCCGAGGACGATTGCCTGGAAGTAGGAGATCGGGTCCATGCCGGAGGGCTCGACCGGGTCGAGGAGCGAGCATCCTAGGCGACGCCGGCTTAATCGCGCGTAGTGGTGTTCTTACTTTCTGGGCCTTGCGTTAGGGTGCTCTGGATGCGATTCGGCATTCTGCGTCGGCTGTTCCCTCCGCTCATCGCCCTGGTCGGGCTGCTCTTGACCGCGCCTGCCGCGATGGCGGCCGACGGCGTCGGCACCTACGGACGCACCAACGACAAGGTGGTGACCTTCTTCGCCTTCGGGCTGATCGCGTTCTTCGCGATCCTGGTGACCGTCCTGTCCCTGATCCAGATTCGCCTCGAAAACCGCAAGCAGAAGCGCACCGAGGACCTAGAGCGCCTCGGAAGCCACTAACCCCCGCCGGATGGAGTCCGTAGGGGACGACCGCGTCGTCGATCCGCAGGCAAACCCGGATCAGTCCGAACGGGAACGTGGCGGCAGGTTCGATCCCGGCACCGACACCGGCTATCTGAGGCGCACCCCGCGCGATTACCCACTCTCGCCGGAGATCGGAGCGGCGCCGTTCGATCCCGGCCCCGGGACCGGCTATGACGAGCGCCGCGCCACCAGGGCGGCCAAGCGCAGGCAACGGGAGGAGCGCCGGGCGCTGGCCGGGCGCCGGCGCAAGGAGCGAGAGGTGGAGCTCCGAGAGGGGCGTGACGAGATGGAGCGCGCTGCCGCGGGCCAGGCGTCCCTGGAAGCCGCCCCCGAATCCCTCTCCGAGCCGGAGCCCCTGACAGCTGAGCCGGTCCCCGACCCGCGGCCGCCCGCACCCCCACCCGTCGAAGAGCTGGGCCCTCGCCGCGAGACGCTGGCCGAGAGGCTGGAGCGCCAGCGGATCGAGCGCGAACAGGCAGGTCGCGAACGCCGCGCGAGGATCGAGCGGGAGCGGGCCGATCGCGAGCGGATGTGGCAAGAGCGGAAAGAGCGCCGGCGCCGAGAACGGGGTGAGAACCTTCGTCGCGCTCGAGTTGCACTCGGCCGCACGGATCGCATGCCCGCCGAGCCCGAGCCGAATTCATCGGCGCGCCCCGCTGCTCGCCCTTCGTCTGGCCCCCACATTTCCCTTGCCGCCCGTCCGAGAACGAGGCCGGATCAGGGTCCCGCGCAAATCCGCCCCGCGGTCAAGGGCCCCGTTCGCAGGCGGGCCCGTGCCGCGGAGAACCGCAGCCGCGTCGCGGCGGGACGGCGAGGGCTCTTCTGGCCAACGGCCAAGGCGGGCCTGGCGGTCACCCTGGTCCTGGCGCTCGGCGCGGCCCTCGGCTCGGTGCTCGGTCTGCCGGTCCCCGGCCTGGTTCCCGCCGCCGGCAACGGGTCGCTGGTCAGCAGCGCGTCCCTGTTCGGCGTCGACGCCGGCACTCCGCAGGGCCTGGCGCCCGGGTACGTCTTCCCGCTGTTGGGCGCGCACGACTTCGGCGGCAAGGACGCCCGCTTCGGCGCCTCGCGCTACGGCCACGTGCACGAGGGGCAGGACATCTTCGGCAAGACGGGCACCTTGGAGGTGGCCGTTCACGATGGCGTCGTCGTCGATCGTGGCAAGAACAGCGATCCCGATGACGGCGGCCGCGGCAACTACATCGCGATCTACAGCTCCGCCGACAACCACAGCTTCGTCTACATGCACATGCTGGCGCCGTCGCCGGTTCATCTGGGCCAGCAGGTGCACGCGGGCCAGGTGGTCGGCCGGCTCGGCTGCACCGGCAGTTGCGATGGCCCACATCTCCACTTCGAGGTCCGGATCGGCAGGGCGTCGCTGGGCGCCGACACCAAGGCGGTCGACCCGCTGCCCTACCTCCAGCATTGGCCGCAGCCGACCCTGGGCTAGCACTAGGATCGCCGCCATGCCCGAGGTCACCTATGAGCGGCAGGGCGCCGCCGGGGTGCTCATCATCGACCGGCCGGACCGCCGCAACGCCGTCGACCCGGACACGGCGGACCAGCTGCTGGCGGCGTACCGGGAGTTCGAGGGCGACGACGATGCGCGAGTACTGATCCTCAGCGGGGCCGGCGAGGTGGCCTTCTGCGCCGGCGCCGACCTGAAGTCCGTCGCAGCGGCGATGAACGACCAGGGGATCGCGGAGCAGTGGCTCAAGCCGCGCCCGCACGGGCCGCTCGGCTTCACCCGGATCACGTCGCCCAAGCCGACGATCGCGGCGATCTCCGGCTACGCCCTCGCCGGCGGACTGGAGCTCGCGCTCTGGTGTGACCTGCGGATCGGGACCGAGACGGCCCAGCTCGGCTTCCCCGAGCGGCGCTGGGGCGTCCCGCTGATCGACGGCGGCACGCAGCGGCTACCGCGGATCGTCGGGATGGGGCGCGCGCTCGACCTGATCATCACCGGCCGGATCGTGGAGGCCGAGGAGGCGCTGGCGATGGGACTGCTCACCGAGATGGTCGCGCCGGGCAAGCACCTGGAACGCGCCCTGGAGATGGCCGAGGGCCTGGCGCAGTTCCCGCAGGAGACGATGCTCGCAGACCGCCGTTCCGCCCTGGAGGGCTTCTCGATGTCCCTCGAGGAGGGTCTCGCCCGCGAGGCTGAGATCGGCGGCGCGGTCAGCGGCGTCGGCGTCGAGGGCGCCGCCCGCTTCGCAGCCGGCGAGGGCCGCGGCGGCGAGGGCGCGGGCGTCTAGCGCCCAAGGATGTCCTGGCTGGTCGACGAGTGGCAGTGGCCCTACGCCACGGCGTTCGCGGCCTGCTTCCTGCTCGCCCTCGTCCCCATCGTCTGGAGCGAGGCCGGCGTCGCTGCGATGCTGATCTACGTCCAGCTTCCCGCCTACATGCTCCATCAGCTCGAGGAGCATCGGGACGACCGATTCCGCCGCTACGTCAACGAGCGGCTCGCGTCGGGCCGGAGCGCCCTGGGGCGCGGCGCCACCTTCGCGATCAACCTCCTCGGCGTCTGGGTGCTGATCCTGGCGTCGATCCTGCTCGCCTACTACGTCGAGCCCGGCCTCGGCCTGATCGCCGTCTTCCTCACCGGGGTGAACGCGGTCGTCCACATGCTCGTCGCGGCGGGACGGCGGGAGTACAACCCGGGCCTGCTGACCGCGATGGCGATGTTCGTCCCCTTGACGGTGTGGTCGGCGATCGAGGTCAACAGCCGCTACGACGTCTCCACAGGGATCAACCTGCTGGCCCTCGGTGTGGCGCTGCTCAGCCACATCGCGATCGTCGCGGCGATCGCGGTTCACCTGTCCCGGTCGAGCTAGAGGCGGAACGAGGGCAACAGGCGCTTCTCGGTCTCGCCCGCCACCTCCGCGACGACCTCGACGTGGCCCTCGAGGGGCGTGCCGCGCAGCTTGGTGGCGAGCAGGTCGTCGACCTGGAAGATGCCCGCCGAGTTGTTCATCTCGATCTCGATCTTGACCGGGCGCTCCTCCCCGGCCTCGATGCTGACCTTGTCGATCGCCGCCGCGGAGAGGGCGTGGATGCCGTACTGGCCTCCCTCGACCGGGATCCGGGAGCGGCCCTCGGCCATGTCGAGCGCGTCCGCGACCCGCACCACCCCGGCCTCCACCGTGTAGGGCTCGCCGCGCCGGCGGTGGCCGATGATCGCGTGCAGGATCTCCGCGCTGACGACCGTCCTCTCCGGCTCGTCGTACACCTCGGCTAGCAGCGACCGGAGGCGCTCCTCCACCATGAACAGGCTGTAAGCCTCGTGATCGGCCCGGTGGATCGACATGCCGACGTCGTGGAGCAGGGCGCCTCCCGCGACGACCACCTCGGCGTCGCGGTCGCGCATCCCGTGATCGGTGACCATCGCCGGCTCGATCCCGCCCTTGACCAGCAGGCGGAGCAGGCGCAGGGAGATGTTGAGGACCACCTGTACGTGGACCCAGGAGTGATCCGACATCCCGAGCCGCTCCGAGGTGATCTGCGCCATGTACCACCAGGCCCGCACGCGCTCGTCGGCGTTGACGGCTTCCAGGAACTTCTCGAGCTTGCGGTTCCCCCGGGTCGGCGCGTGCACTTGAGCCTTCGCCACAGCCTCGGCGATCGAACCGGCGCGCACATCTGGGCCCTGTGCTTCCATTTCGTTGATCTTCTCAGGGGGCGTCTCGGGGGTTTTCATGACTGGATGTCAGCTACACGCTTTCGGGCTATTTGCGGACTTTCCGACCGCCGACGTAGTTACCGTGATCTCGCTTCGGCTTAAGGAACTGGGATGACGGTCTGTTCGAACACAGGCATATCCGTTCCTGAGTGCTCGTGCCGGGCCTGCCTCGTGGCCCAAATCGAGCGCCACATGCCGTCGTTGCTGAACGTAGAGGCCGCCACCTCACCCACGATGGAGATGCCCGCGGTCTCGAGCCTCTCGCGCCTGCGATTCGGTCGCCGGCTCCGTCGCCTGCGCCGCGCCGCGTAGCCTCTCAAGGCCGCTCACGCCTCGGTCGGCGGCGCCTCTCCAACGGATGCGCCCAGCACGCCCGCGCTCGCCAACACCACGAGCGCGATGCCGATGACCTCAACTGTCGCAAGCCCCTGTCCGAGCGCGATCAGCCCGATCAGCGCGGCGACGGCAGGCTCCATGCTCATCAGCACCCCGAAGGTCCCGACCGCGATCCGCCGCAGGGCCTCGAGCTCGAGCGAGTAGGGGATCACCGAGCTCAGCACACCGGTCGCGGCCCCAACGGCCGCCGCGCCTGGATCGAGCAGGTCACCCCCCGCCGCGGCGGTGCCCGGCACCACCATCAGGATGGCGGCGACCCCCATCGCCAGCGCCAGCCCGCGGCCGCCCGGAAAGACCCGCCCGACTCGGGCGCTGAGCAGGATGTAGGCGCCCCAGAAGCCGCCCGCCAGCAGCGCGAACCCGATCCCGGCCGCGCTCGCCGATCCCGACGGCCGGGTCAGCAAGAGAACGCCGGCGGCGGCGCATGCAACCCAGACCAGGTCGAGCCGCCGCCGCGACCCGAACAGCCCGACGAGGAGCGGCCCGACGAACTCGAAGGTGACCGCGATCCCGAGTGGGATCCGGTCGAGGGCCTCGTAGAAGCAGAGGTTCATTCCCGCCAATGCGACGCCGAACATCCCCGCCAGCAGGAGCCCGTCGCGACCTGCCTCGAGCGGCGCCGGGCGCCAGATCGCGATCAGCAGGATCGCGGCCGCGAGCAGCCGGTAGAGCACCGCCCCGGCGGGCCCCACCTGGTCGAAGAGCGTGGTCGCGGCGGCCGACCCGCACTGCACCGAGACCACCGCGCCGATGACCATTGCGGGAGCCACGGCGCCGCTGCGGCCGGCCGGTACCGCAGGCGAGCTAATCGCCGATCACCTTGATCACGAGCCGCTTCGAGCGCCGGCCGTCGAACTCGCAGTAGAAGACGGTCTGCCACGGTCCGAGGTCGAGCCTCCCCTCGGTGATCGGCAGGATCACCTGGTGGTGCACCAGCAGGTTCTTCAGGTGCGCGTCGCCGTTGTCCTCGCCGCCCCGGTGGTGCCGGTAGTCGCCCGGGTCCGGTAGGAGCTCGCGGGCGACGTCGTTCGCAGGCCCCTTCCAGCTCGGCGGGGCGACCTTGTCGAGCCACTCGAGCGTGTCCTCCTGCAGGCCCGGCTCGTCATCGTTGACCCAGACCGCGGCGGTGATGTGCATCGCCGAGACGAGCACCATCCCCTCGGCCACGCCGGAGTCGTCGACGGCGCCCTGCACGTTCTCGGTGATGCGGACGAACTCCCGCCGCCCTTCGGTGTTGAAAGTCATGTACTCGGTGTGCGACTTCACTCAGCCTCCTTCGGTGCGTTTGGTGGATCATGCCCGCGATGGCAGGTCTGCTCTCCCTGGAGCGCCGCGAGGAGGTCGCCGTGGTGACGCTGCAGCGCCCCGAGAAGCGGAACGCGCTCTCGATCGACCTACGGGTCGAGCTGTCCGAGTGCTTCGGATCGCTCGGCGAGGACCCCGGCGTCGGAGCCGTGGTGCTGACCGGAGCGCCCCCCGCCTTCTGCTCGGGCATGGACACCACGCAGTTCGGCGGTGACCGCGAGCACCGAGAGCGCCTCGTCGAGACCAGCATCGGCTGCTTCCGAGCGGTCGCCACCTGCGCCCGGCCGGTGGTCGCCGCCGTCAACGGCGCGGCGCTCGCCGGCGGCTTCGCCCTCGCCCTGCTCTGCGACCTTCGCCTGGCGGGCGAGGCCGCGAGCTTCGGGTTCCCGGAGCTGCCGCGAGGGATCCCGCCGAGCTACGCCGCGGCGCGAGCCGCCCTGCCGGCCCCCTTGGCCGCCGAGCTCACCCTCACGGGCCGCCTGCTCGACGCGGATACGGCGCTCCGCAGGGGAGTCGTCGGCGCCGTCCATCCGGACGACGAGCTGATGGCCCGTGCGATCGAGCTCGCCGGGCGGATTGCCTCAGGCCCCCGGCAGGCGATCGCCGAGACGAAGCGGCGAATCCTGCTCGATCGGGATCGCACCATCGGGCATCTGTTCGACGAGGAGGAGCGACTGCTGCGCGAGGCGCTGCTTGGCGACGGTCCCGACGAGGCTGCGTAGGCCCGATGGAGCGCCTGCGCATGATCCGACACTCCTTCCCCGACCAGCCCGAGCTCAGCACCGCGATCTCGCGAACGATCCTTCAGCGGGTGGCCGCCGGGGAGCTGCCACCCACGATCCGGATCCACCGGCCAGGCAACGAGGTCGCCTTCGGCCGCCAGGACCTGGCCAGTCCGCGCTACGAGGCCGCGGCCGCGGCGGCACAGACGGCCGGCTTCGCGGCGGTCGAGCGCTTGGCCGGCGGGCGCGCCGCCGTATTCCACAGCGGGACGATCGCGATCGCGCGGGCCTACGCTGACCCCCGACCGCCAAAGCGCACCTACGCCCGCTTCGAGGAGATGGCCGAGATGATCTCGGTCACGCTTCGCGGCCTCGGCGTCGACGCGAGGGTCGGTGAGGTTCCGGGCGAGTACTGCCCGGGCGCCTACAGCGTCAACGCCCGCGGCGCGATCAAGCTGTCGGGCATCGGCCAGCGGATGATCCGCGGCGGCGCCCACATGGGCGGGGTGGTCGTCGCGTCGGGGGGCCGCGAGGTGGCGCGTGCCCTGGAGCCGGTCTACGAGGCGCTCGAGCTGGAGTGGGATCCCGCCACCTCCGGGGATGTCTCCGAGGAGCTCGGTCGTCAGGTCGACCCGGGCGAGATCGAGGAGGCGCTGATCGCCGAGCTGGCGAAGTCCTACGAGCTCGTCGACTCCGAGCTCGACGAGGAGACCATGCGGATCGCGAGGGACGAGGTCCGCTAACCCTCCGACCTTCCGCCGCCGCCCTGACGTCCAGGCCCGTAGCTTCCGCGGGTCACCCGCCGGGCGGCGCCTTCATCGACGGCCTCACGCAGCGCGGTCCTGAAGCGGCCCGGCCCCCAGTAGCGCGCTCCCACCGCCTGTCCGAGCTCCTCGCGCGTCATCTCGCCGCGCTCCTCCAGGGCGCGGGTGATCGTCTCGATCTCCCGGTCCCGGTCCGCTGCATCGTCAAAGCGGGTCCGCGGCGTGGCAAGCGGCGAATACATCGATCGCCCCGGTCCGGGACGAAAGCGCCTAATTCCGTGCCGGTCGCGATCGCGTCGCGCCAGGCGGGCCCGAACTCGGTCCTCGAACTCGCGCCTCTGCGCCTCGCGGTCGGCATGCTCCTGGCGTTCGCGGGCGAACGCCTCCGCGTCCTGTTCCTCCTCGTGGAGCTCGTCTGCCCTGCCCTCCCGCTCGGCTGCGAGAGCGCGCTGCTCCGCGGCCTGGGCCCGCTCCTCGGCCGCGCGGGCGAACATCTCATGCTCCTGGGCGTCGTCCTCGCGCTCCGCGGCGATCGCCTCCGCCTTCTGCCGGATTGTTCGCGCACGTTCCTCCGCGGCTCTGGCTCGCTCCTCGGCGGCCGTCCGGGCGGGGGCTTCGCTCGCGCTCTCGACCTCCGCGCGTTGCTCGCACGCGACCGCCAGCTCATCCTCCGTCTCGCCGTGCAGGTCGGCGAGCTCGGCGAGCACCTCCTCGAGGTCCGCCTCCTTGGCCAGGTCGCCGTTGCCGGCGACCGCGTCCGAGCGAAGCTCGTGGGCGCGCGCGCGATGCTGGGCGGCACGCGCCCTTTCCTGCTCCGCGACCTGGCGGTGCTGCCTAGCGCGCTGGATCTGCGGGCGCGCGTCCGGCTCCTCGTCCGACTCCTTCTCCTCTGATTCCTTCACGCCCTCGGCCTCGGCGTCCTCGGCGGTGAGGGGTTTGGCGATGTTCTCCAGGGACTCGCCCTCGGCCTTCACTCCGAAGAAGAGCTCGGCGATTCCGCCCACGGCCATCACGGCGGCACCGATGTAGAAGCCGATCGCGAGAGTGCTTGGATTCCCACTGTTGATCAGATGGCCGAAGAGGAGGGGCCCTGTGATCCCGCCCGCTGCGGTTCCCACCGCATAGAAGAAGGCGATCGCCAGGGCGCGAGTCTCCATCGGGAAGATCTCGCTGACCGTCAGATATGCCGAGCTCGCACCGGCGGAGGCGATGAAGAAGGTCGCCATCAACAGGGCCATGAAGCTCCACGTGGTGAGCGATCCGCTCGTGCCCGAGCCACCGGTGATGAGCACCCCGATCACGATCGCGAGCGCCCCCGAGGCCAGATAGGTGCCGGAGATCATCGGCTTGCGGCCGACGGTGTCGAACAGTCTGCCGAGGGTCAGCGGGCCGAGGAAGTTGGCGATCGCCCAGATCGCGATGTAGAACGGCACCGACCCTGATCCGACCCCGAAGTAGGTGGAGAGCAGAGTCCCCAGGTCGAAGGTGATCGCGTTGTAGAGGAACGCCTGACCGATGAAGAGGGAGAGCCCAAGGGTGGTTCTCTTCGGGTAGGCCTTGAAGGCTGTCTTGGCGATCTCTCGGAACGGGATCGACTCGCGCTGCCTGATCTCGATCTCGTCCTTGGGTTCGTCGAGCTCCTGCCCGGTCTCCTCCTGCACGTCGGATTCGATCGAGTCGACGAGCTGCTCGGCCTCCTCGTCGCGTCCGTGGATGAAGAGCCAGCGAGGACTCTCGGGGACGTTCCGCCGGACCAGCAGGACAGCGAGGCCCAGGATCGCCCCGATGCCGAACGCGAGCCGCCACCCCAAGTCGGTCGCGAAGATCGACGTGTCGAGCAGGACAAGAGCGCCGACCGCGCCCGCCGCCGCCCCAACCCAGTAGGAACCGTTGATCATCAGGTCGACGCGGCCGCGGACCCGGGCCGGGATCAGCTCGTCGATCGCCGAGTTGATCGCCGCGTACTCGCCGCCAATGCCGGCGCCGGTGAAGAACCGCGTCATGAAGAGGTACCAGGGGGCGAAAGCAAAGGCCGTGGCGACGGTCGCCGCGATGTAGACGCCGAGCGTCAGCAGGAAGAGCTTCTTTCGCCCGAACCGGTCGGTGAGCTGACCGAAGAAGAGCGCCCCGGTGCAGGCGCCGGCGACATAGAAGGCCGCAGCGGTGCCGATCTGGCCGGCATCGATGGAGATGCCGCTCCCGCCTTCCGTCAGACGGGACGAGATGGAGCCGACGATCGTGACCTCGAGCCCGTCGAGGATCCAGACCGTGCCCAGACCGAGGACTATCAGCCAGTGGAACTTCGACCAGGGAAGGCGGTCGAGGCGCGCAGGAATCCGCGTCTTGATCCTCGATGTCTGGACTCCTGCTTCCACGTTAGGAGGAACATCGCCGGTTGGAAATCGCGTTAAACGTGACTTGTCCGCTCGCGTCGTTTCGATCTGCCGATCCGGGGAACTTCGGGAATGTGAGGACTTGCCGGCTGCTCGGGCATCGCCCACGCTTTGAGGCCGTGGGCCCGACGCTGCGCTGGGAGTGCGAGCGCGGCTGCGGCGCCCATGGGGAGAAGCGCTATCGGTCGGCGGCGGACGCGGCGCGCTACGCGGCGGCGTTCAACCGGCGCGATCAGGATGACATCGGCCGGCGCCCGCTGCTCTCGCTGCTTCCGCTCGGACTGGCGCGCCGGCGCCGCGGCGGCCGTTCACGGCCGCCGCGCTCGCAGGCTGATTCCTAGTAGGTCGAGTCGAGGGGGCGCCCCTGGGGCGGCCGGCGCGTGCCGCGGGGCCCGGTCAGGCCCTGTTCGGTCGCGGTTGCGCTGATCACGCCCAGGACGAAGACCACGGCGCCCATGATCCAGTCGTTCCACTGTGCCTGACTGGATTCGGCGAGCCACCAGGCGCTGACGAAAAGCCAGGCACCCGCCACGACGTTGATCCAGCTGAGCCAGGACTCCCGGAAGGCGCCGGCCGCTCGGACGAGGGCCAGCACGCCGACGATCACACCGATGATGATCGGGTTCCAGTACGAGTCACCGGCGTTGAAGTCGAGGATCCACGGCGAGACGATCAGCCAGATCCCCGCCAGGATGTTGAGACCGCTCGCGCCGATCACGTCCGTGCGCCAGTCGCTCTGCGGCGCGGGCGCGGGGACATCTGCGGGCGGCGGTGTGCGCGTTGCCACGGTTCCTCCTTCGCTCGTTGTCTTGCTTCCTCCCTTCGATGGTGCCCGCCGACCGGGGTGCGGAAAATGCCGTTGTCGGCGGGGTTACGCCCCCCGTGAGCCGCAGGCGAGCCGGACCCCGGGCGCGACTAGCCGAGCGCCGTCTGCACCAGGCTCTGGCGGAGCTCCTCCACCGAGGTGTAGACATCGCGCGCGCCCGCGTCGCGGAGCTCCTGCTCGGAGAAACCGCCGGTGCGGACCGCCAGCGTCTCGACGCCGGCCCGTGCCGCCGCCTCCACGTCCCAGACGGTGTCTCCGACCATCAGCGCGTCGTCCGGTCGCCCATCGACCTTGTCGAGCGCGGCATGCACGAGGTCGGGCTTGGGCTTCGTCTGCTCGACGTCGGCCGACGCGGTCCAGGCCTCGACGATCTCGCGGGCGTCGAGCAGGTCGATGTAGTGCTCGATCTCCCAGTCCTTGGCCGAGCTCGCGAGAACCACCGCGTTGTCGCGCTCGCGCAGGTCGAGGATCAGCTCCCTCGAGCCCTCCATCGTCCGCACCTCGCCGATCAGCTCGCGGTACAGCTCGGACTCGGCCTCGCGGATGTCATCCCCATGACGTTCCTCCACGTCGTCCCCGGCGACCGCGGCCACGAGCTGGTCCCCGCCCATGCCGATGTGGCGGTGGATGCGCCAGAGCTGCTCGGTCACGTCGAAGCGCCGGAAGGCGCGGAACCAGGCGATCGCGTGCTGATAGTTCGTGTCGACGAGCGTGCCGTCGACGTCGAGGATGGCAATTCGGCGCATTTGGGTAGGCGTACCCCAATGGCCGAGAAATACCCGCAGATCGCGGATTACGGACTGATCTCCGACTGCCAGACCTGTGCCCTGGTCTCGCGGGCGGGGTCGATCGACTGGCTCTGCCTGCCGCGCTTCGACGCCGGCAGCACCTTCGGCCGGCTCCTCGACTGGGAGCGAGGCGGCCACTTCTCGATCCAGCCGGCCGGGGTTCAGGACTCCGCGCAAGCCCATCGCGACTACCTGCCGGACACCCTGGTGTTGCAGACCACCTTCCGGGTGGAGGGCGGCGAGGCCAACCTGGTCGACCTGCTCACCCTCTCCCGGGAGGGGCCCACCGGCCGGCCGTCCCGGGTCCTCCGGATCGTCGAGGGCGTACGCGGGTCAGTCGAATTCGAGCTCGACCTGGTTCCGCGCTTCGACTATGGCGAGCTCGATGCCTGGATCCAGCACCGGGGCCGGGGCATCTTCTCCGCCATCGGGGGCGACGATGGCCTGCTGATCTCTTCAGACGCCGACCTCGAGGGTGAGCGCCACCGGCTCCGGTCGAGCTTCGTGGTTCGGCCCGGGGACCGCGTCAGGACAGCACTGACTTTCGTGGATCCCGCGGAGCTGCAGAACACGAACCCGGAAGCGCCGAGCGGGGAGGAACTGGACCGCTCACTCGAGGACACCACCGCCTACTGGCGTGAGTGGACGAAGAGGCTGGCCATGGAAGGGCCCGATGCCCCCAGCGCGATCCGTTCCGCCGTCGTGCTCAAGGGCCTCACGTATCAGCATTCGGGTGCCCTGGTCGCCGCGCCGACCACGTCACTTCCGGAGACGGAGGGCGGCGAGCGCAACTGGGACTACCGCTACAGCTGGATCCGGGACTCAGCGCTCGCGGTCACCTGCCTGGCCGACCTGGGGGCCGATGACGAGGTGGACGCCTGTAGCCGCTTCATGGAGCGCAGCGCAGCGGGCAACGCCGAGGAGATCCAGATCCTCTACGGCGTCGGCGGGGAGCGACGCCTGGATGAGCTCGAGCTGGAGCTCGAGGGTTATCGCGGCGCGCGACCTGTGCGGGTCGGCAACAGCGCCGCCGGCCAGTTGCAGCTCGACGCGCCCGGCCAGCTGGTGCACCAGAGCTGGCTCTGGTACGAGCGCGGCCACGAGCCGGACGACGACTACTGGCGCTTCGTGGTCGACCTCGCCGATCTCGCCGCCGAGCGCTGGCGAGAGCCAGACCGCGGTATCTGGGAGTGGCGCAAGGACCCCCTTCACTTCACGCACTCGAAGGTGCTCTGCTGGGTGGCGCTGGGTCGCGCGCTCGAGCTGGCGAAAGCCTGCATGCGCAAGGCGCCGGAGCGGCGGTGGCGGAAGGCGCGGGACGAGATTCGCCGAGCGGTGGAGCGGCGCGGCTATGACCGTGACCGCGGCTGCTTCGTCCGAGCCTTCGACGACCCTGGTCTCGACGGCGCCCTGCTGCGTCTTCCGGCCGTCGGCTTCATCGAATACGACGACGAGCGCATGATCCGCACGGTGGACGCGATCCGCGAGGAGCTCGACTGGGATGGGCTGATCAAGCGCTATGACGTCGACGATGGACTCCCCGGTCAGGAGGGCGCCTTCCTCGCTTGCTCGTTCTGGCTGGTCGAGGTCCTGGCGCGACAGTCCAGGACCGAGGAGGCGCGAGAGGTCTTCGATCGGGCGATGCAGACGGCCAACGGGCTCGGGCTCTTCTCGGAGGAGTACCACCCCGATCGCGGCGAGATGCGAGGGAACTTCCCTCAGGCGCTCACCCACCTCTCGCACATCGAGGCGGCTATGGCCCTCAGCCAGCAGGCGCGCAACGGCGCGTCCGACGAGGAAGTCCGGGTCGGCGAGGGGCTTACCTGAGCCGCCGCGCGACGCCCCAGGCGGCTCCCGCAGCCGCCGTGACGGCGAGCGCTGCGCCGGCGAGCGCTGCCGATCGCTGGCGCTTCAGCCCCGCGGGAGCGGGCGGGCGCTGCTCGTAGATGCCGTCCTCCGGCTTTCCCGCGGTCCACCCGGCGGCACCCGTGTCGCGGGCCAGCTTCATCACCTGAGCCGCGTGGAGCGCGCGGCGCCCGGTGCCGGCCTGCTCGATCTGCGTCTTGCATGAGAACCCGTCGGCGACAACGACCGTCTCGTTCGAGGCCTCGCGCACCGCGGGCAACAGCGCCTGCTCGCCGCAGTCGATCGAGATCTCACGCTTGCCATGCTCGAACCCCCAGGAGCCGGCAAGCCCGCAGCAGCCGCCGCTGACCTGCTCGACCTCGAGCCCCATGCGCTCCAGCAGCTTCTGCTCGGGATCGATTCCGCCGGTCGCCTTGTGGTGGCAGTGGCCCCAGAGCAGCGCCTGCTTGGCAACCTTCGGGACCTCGACATCGTGCTCGTCGAAGAACTCGCTCCAGTGGTAGGAGCAGCGGCGCAGACGCTCGGCGTCATCATCGTGGGGAAGGATGTTGGTGAGCTCGTCCTTGAAGACGGCGAGGCAGCTCGGCTCCATGCCGACGATCGGCGTTCCCTGGCGGATTTCGTCACGGAAAGTGTCAAGCACACGGTGGAGATAGCGCTCCGCCAGGTCGAGGAAGCCATAGTCGTAGAGCGGCCGCCCGCAGCACACGTGGCCCTCCGGCATGACGACCTGCCAGCCGGCCGCTTCGAGCGCCTCGACGCACGCCACGCCGACGTCGGTGTGGAAGTGGTTGTTGAAGGTGTCCGGAAAGAGGATCACGCGCGACCCGTCGGGATTCACCGCGCCGCGGCGGTGGAACCAGTCCTGGAGGGTGATCGGCGCGAAGGTGGGGATCTCCCTGCCACGGTCCATTCCGGCGGCGAACTTGGCGAGGCGCCGCAGGACCGGCTTCTGCGTGATGAAGTTGACCAGCCCCGGCATTCGTGAGCCGATCCGGGCGGCCTGATCGATCAGCCCGAAGGCGTAGGCATAGCGCGGACGCCAGCGCCGCGACGACTTGTAGTGGTGGTAGAGGAACTCGGACTTGTAGGTCGGCATGTCCACGTTGACGGGGCAGTCGTTCGTGCAGCCCTTGCAGGACAGGCAGAGGTCCAGTGCCTCGTAGACGTCCTTGCTCTGCCACCCGTCCGTGATGACCTCGCCTCGCAGCATCTCGAAGAGCAGCCGGGCGCGGCCGCGCGTTGAGTGCTTCTCCTCCTTGGTGACCATGTAGCTCGGGCACATCACCTGGTCGGTGTCCGGGACGCGGCACTTGCCGACCCCGACGCAGCGCAGCGCGGCATGCGCGAAGTCGCCGCTGTCCGCGCGGTAGGCGAACTTGACCTCGGGTCGGGCCGGGTTGTAGTCGCTGCCCAGCTTGAGGTTGGCGTCGATGGGATAGGGATCGACGACCTTGCCCGGGTTCATGCCGCGGTCCGGGTCCCAGATCTCCTTGAACTCGCGAAACGCCTGGACGAGCTCGGGCCCATATTGCTTCTCGAGGAACTCGGCGCGCTGCTGGCCGTCGCCGTGCTCGCCCGACAGGGAGCCGCCGTAGGAGATGCAGAGGTCGGCCGCGTCGTTCATGAACTTGCGGTACTCGCGCAGGCCCTCCGGGTGGCGCAGGTCGAAGTCGATTCGCGAGTGGACGCAGCCCTGCCCGAAGTGGCCGTAGGTGGCGCCCACCATCCCGTACCTGTCGTAGAGCTCGCGGAGGTCGCGCAGGTACGGCCCGATCTGCCCGGGCGGAACGGCGGAGTCCTCCCAGCCGGGCCAGTGGTCCTTTCCATCCGGCGGAAAGGCGGTAGCCCCGAGGCCACCCTCGCGGAGCCGCCAGATTTGGCCGCTCTTGCCACCCTCCTGCTGGCTCCGCTCGATGGAGATCCGCTTGGGGTCGTACTTCTTCTTCTTGATCAGCCACTCGCGAAAGTCGCCCGCAATCTCCTCCGACTCCTCGGCGGTGTCGGCCCCGAACTGCACGAGCAGCCAGGCGTCGCCGTGGTCGGCCTCCGGCAGCTCCTTGATCGCCTCGGGATGCATGTTCTCCTGCTGCTCGTCCCAGATCAGGCGCTTGTCGAGGCCCTCGAGCCCGATCGGCTTGAAGCGCTCGATGATCTCGGCGATGTCGTCGCCGGCCGTCGGGAGGTCGTCGTACTCCACGATCACCAGCGTGCGCATATACATGCCGGGCATCAGGATCAGCTCCACCTCCGTGGTGGTGGCGCAGGTGCTCTCAGTGCCGACCAGCGCCCGGGCGACGTTGAAGCCCCGCTCCGGCAGGAGCTCGTCGAGGTTGAAGCCGGAGACCCGCCGCGGCAGCTCGCTGACCGGCTTCATGTTCGCGCGGATCGCGTCCGCATAGCGGTCGCGGAGATCCCGCAGCTTCGCGTAGATCTCCCCCTTGGGGCCACCCTCGGCGATGATTCGGTCGAGGTCGTCCTCCTCGTCCACCCCGACCGTGAAGCGGTCGCCGCGGTACGTGACGATTTCCATCGACTGGACGCAGTCGGACATCCGCGGGCCGGGCCCATAGAGCTGGGCTTGGACGGAGTGGATGCCACAGGAGTTGTTGCCGACGTTGCCGCCGATGGTGCAGCGCGAATGCGAGGACGGATCAGGACCGAAAATCAGCCCCGCCTGCTTGCCGGTCTTCTCGTTGACGTGCTCGTTGATCGCCCCCGGCTGGCAGCGGACGGTCCGCTTCTCCCGATCAACGTCGCCGACCCGGTTCACGTACTTGGAGGTGTCGATCACGATCGCGTTGTTGACCGTCTCGCCCGAGAGGCTGGTGCCGCCGCCGCGGTTGACGATCGGCACGCCGTGCTCCGCGCAGGCGGCGTGCGTGGCCACGATGTCATCGACCGTCTTGGGGAGGACCACCCCGACCGGGACCTGGCGGAAGTTCGACGCGTCGTTCGCGTACATCGCCTTCGTGCCCGCGTCGAAGCGGACCTCGCCGCGCAGCGACTTGCGGAGATCGCGCTCCAGCGACTTGACGGCGACCTTCTCGACCGCCTTCGGCCCGCGCTGCCCGCGACCCAGCCTGCGCGCCGCCCTGCCGTCCCGCCAGGCGGCGATCTTCGGATTGATTCCCCGATCGCGGCTCGCCGGATCCATCCGTCCCCTTTCTTCCGTCGCGATTCCCATACTCACTCGGCTCGGAAGCCCTCCGCCTCGGAGCGCAGCTCGAGTCCCAACCCGGGTCGCCGGTCATCCGGTGTCAGCACGCCGCCGTCGGGTACCAGCGTCCCCTCGAAGAGCAGGGACTCGACCCGGACGTGATCGTGGAAGTACTCGAGGTGCTTGACGGACTCCATCGCGGAGCAGGCATGCGCCGAGGCGGCCGGCGCGCAATGGCCCGAGAACGGCACGCCATGGGCCCGGCAGACCCCGTCGATCCGCAGGAGCTCGGTCACGCCCCCGCACCGGGTGACGTCCGATTGGAGCACGTCGACCGCGCCCGCCGAGAGCAATCGCTCCGCGTCGAACAGGCTCCAGTTGTACTCGCCGCCGGCGATCTCGATTCCGGCGGGGCTCCCCCGGCGAACCTGGCGAAGGCCCGCGAGATCATCGTTCGGAAGCGGCTCCTCCAACCAGACCACCCTGAGCTCGCGGAAGCGCTCGGCGTGCGCGAGGGCCTCGGCCGCGGACCCGTACGCCCCATTCGCGTCCACCATCAGCTCGACGTCCGGGCCGATCACGTCCCGGACCACCCTGATCCGCTCCGGATCGGCGTCGGGGTCGCGGCCCACCTTGATCTTCACCGACCGCATCCCGGCCCGCATCCACCCACTCGCCTGCTCGCGCAGCGCGTCGGCGTCATAGGAGGTGAAGCCGCCGCTTCCGTAGACCGGCACGGACTGGCGGAAGCGCGGCAGGGCGTCGGCGAGCGGGAGCTCCAGCAGGCGAGCCTTCAGATCCCAAAGGGCCATGTCCACGGCCGAGACGGCCATCGCTCCCGCGCCGGGCTGCCCGGCGTTCCGCAGCGCGCGCCGCATCTCGACCCAGGCCATCGGGGGGCGCATGGCGTCGGCCCCGAGCACGACGTCGCAGAGCTTTGACTCGATCAGCGTCTTGATCGAGCGGTCTCCATAGGTGTAACCGAGGCCGCGCTCGCGGCCGTTGAAGGCCTCGACGACTATCGCCGTCGTCGAATCCCATCGCAGGGTGCCGTCCGACTCCGACTGGTCGGTGGGGATCTCATACGCCGTGACCTCGAGACCCTCCACGTCCGGAGTCACTCGCGTGGTGCGGCTGCGGACCGGACTGGGCGGCCGGTCGATCAGCGCGGGGCCCGATATCCCGCCGCCGTTCTCCATCAGCGGGTCGCGAACTCCTTCAGCTTGCCCTTCGCGGACTGCTTGATGATCCTGCCGGCGTTAGGGTCGCCCTTGAGAAGGGCCTTCGCCATCGAGACCGCCTGGTCCATCTTGATGTGCGGCGGCAGCGGTGGCACCTCCGGATCCGTGACCGCCTCGAGGAGCACCGGCCGGTCCGCGGACAGCGCCTCGTCCCACGCGCCGGCGACCTGGTCCGGGGAGTCGACCTTGATTCCCCGCAGTCCCAGCAGCTCCGCGTAGCGCGCGTACTCGAAGTTGGGCAGCACCTGCGAGGCCTCGAGCTTCGGATCGCCGGTCAGGACTCGCTGCTCCCAGGTGACCTGATTGAGATCGTGGTTGTTGAGGACCACCACGACGAGCTGCTTGTTGGGCCACTCCTCCCACCGCGCCGCGATGTCGACCAGCGCGTTGATGCCGAGCATCTGCATCGCGCCGTCGCCCAGTGAGGCGATCACCGGGCGGTCGGGATAGGCCATCTTCGCCGCGAAGGCGTAGGGCACGCCCGGGCCCATCGTGGCCAGCGTGCCCGAGAGGGCGGCCTTCATCCCCCGCCGCAGCTTCAGATGCCGTGCCCACCAGTTCGTCGCGGAGCCGGAATCGGCCGTCAGGATGCAGTCGTCGGGGAGCCGGGAGCTGAGCTCGTGGAAGACGAGCAGCGGGTTGATCCCGTCGTCGGCCTGCTGATGCGCCCGCTCGTCGAGGATCTTCCACCAGCGCTCGATGTTGTCCTCGATCTCCGCGCGCCAGGACCGGTCCTCCTTGCGCTCGAGATGGGGGATCAGCTCCTGGAGCGTGTCGCGGGAGTCGCCCACCAGGCTGACCTCCATCGGGTAGCGAATGCCGACCAGGCGGCCGTCGATGTCGATCTGGACGCCGCGCGCCTTGCCCGGCTCCGGAAGCCACTCTGCGTAGGGAAAGCTCGAGCCGACCATCAGCAGGGTGTCGCAACCGGAGATCATCTCGTAGCTGGGCTTGGTCCCCAGCAGCCCGATCGGGCCCGTTACGAAGGGCATGTCGTCCGGCAGCGCGTCGCGCCCGTTGAGCGCCTTGGCGACGCCCGCCCCGAGGAGATCGGCGACCTCGGTGACCTCATCCGGAGCGCCGGCCGCGCCCTGCCCGATCAGCATGGCCACCTTCTCGCCCTCGTTGAGGACCTGGGCCGCCTTCTGGATCTCGCTCTCCTGCGGGATCACCCGGGGGCTGAGGTTGCCGTCGACGGAGCTGAAGATCGCGCCATGCTCGCGGGGAGGATCCGAGTAGTCCGACTCCTGGACGTCCTCGGGGATGATCACGGCGGTCACCGAGCGAGAGGCCTTGGCCACCTGGATCGCGCGGTCGATCAGGTGCCTGGCCTGCGGCGGCGACATGCAGACCTGGATGAACTCCGAGGCCACGTCCTTGAACAGCGTGACCAGGTCCACCTCCTGCTGGTAGTTGGAGCCGAGCGAGAAGGTCTTCTGCTGCCCGACGATCGCGACGACGGGCTGGTGGTCGAGCTTCGCGTCGTAGAGGCCGTTGAGCAGATGGATCGCGCCGGGGCCGGAGGTCGCCATGCAGACGCCCACCTCGTCCGTCAGCTTGGCGTGGGCCGTGGCGCAGAACGCGGCGATCTCCTCGTGGCGGGTCTGGATGAACTCGACGTCGTCGCCGTGCTCGTGGAAGCCGCCCAGGATGCCGTTGATGCCGTCACCCGGGTAGCCGTATACCTGGCGGATGCCGTGCTCGTGAAGCCTGCGGAGGACGAACGCGCCCACTGTCTCTGACATGGAGAATCTCCTTCTGCTCGTGGCGTGTTCGGCTGATTACCGCAGCGCGGGTTCGCAAACCTCGCCCCCGTGCGTCCGTACTCCGCATGACGATTTGGCCCCGCGCCGTTTTTGGGTCCAGGCAAGCCGGGTAATGCTCTGGGCATGGGATCGAAAGTCGCAGTCGTGACGGGTGCATCCGCCGGCGTGGGACGCGCCACCGCCCGCCGCCTGGCCGAAGAGGGCTACGACGTGGCTCTGCTGGCACGCGGTGAGAGCGGGCTCGAGGGGGCCCGCGCCGATGTGGAGGCCGCCGGCGGGCGCGGGCTGTCACTGCCGACGGACGTCGCGGATCCCGAGCAGGTGGAGGCGGCCGCCGAGAGTTGTGAGCGAGAGCTCGGCCCGATCGACCTCTGGGTGAACAACGCGATGACGACGATCTTCTCCCCCTTCTCCGAGATCGCGCCGGACGAGTTCAAGCGAGCGACCGAGGTCACCTATCTCGGCACGGTCTGGGGCACCCAGGCGGCGCTCCGGCGGATGAGGCCGCGCAACCGCGGGAAGGTCGTGCTCGTCGGCAGCGCCCTCGCCTACCGCGGCATCCCCCTGCAGGCCCCCTACTGCGGTGCGAAGCACGCCATCAAGGGGTTCTTCGAGTCGGTGCGCACCGAGCTGATGCACGAGGGCAGCGACGTCGGCATCTCGATCGTCGAGCTCCCCGGACTCAACACGCCGCAGTTCGATCATTGCCGCACCCGACTGCCCAAGCAACCGCAGCCCGTGCCGCCGATCTATGAGCCGGAGGTCGCGGCGGAGGCCATCGCCTGGATCGCCGAGAACGACGAGCGCGAGCTGTTCGTCGGCGCCCCGACCTGGAAGACGATCCTCGGCAACAGGTTCGGCCCCGCGGTCGTCGACGTCTATCTCGCGAAGACCGGCTACAGCGGCCAGCAGGCCTCGGAGCCGGTGAACGGCGACCGGCCGGACAATCTCTTCGAGCCCGTCGACCGCGAGAGGGACGAGGGGGCTCACGGCCGGTTCGAGTCGAACAGCCGAGCGCGCAGCCCGCTGCTCTGGCTGGCGAAGAATCGCCGCAAGGTCGGCGCCGCGACGCTGGCCGGTGCGGCCACCGCGGCCGCCGCGACGGCCCTGTTGCGGAAGGACTGAAGGGGGCGACCCTGGCCGCGGCTTCATCTACCGGCTGGAGCATCGAGCCCCCGCTGATCGTCTGCCTCGTCTTCCTCGCCGTCGCGTACTTCCGGCGCGTCCGGAACCTGAGCCGGTCCGGTCGTCCGACCTCAGCGCTGCGGCAGGCCAGCTTCTACCTCGGCCTGCTGCTGGTCGCGGGAGCGCTGATCTCGCCGATCGACACCATCGGCGAGAGCGACCTCTTCTACGTGCACATGGTCCAGCACCTGATGCTCGGGGACCTGGCGCCCCTGGCGATCGTGCTCGGCCTGACCGGTCCGATTCTCCGCCCCGTGCTCGCGCTGCCTTTGATCGGCCGCCTCCGGGTCCTCGCCCACCCCCTCGTGGCCCTGCCCGTTTGGGCGATCGTCTTCTTCGCCTGGCACCTCCCGGGCCTCTATCAGGCCGCCATCGACCACTCCGCTCTCCACGCCCTCGAGCACCTCTGCTTCTTCTGGGCCGGGGTGCTGATGTGGGCGGCAGTGGTCGAGCCGCTGCCGGGTCCGGCCTGGTTCGGCAGCGCCGCCAAGGCGGCGTACGTCCTGGCGGTGAGAACGCTCGGCGCGGTCCTCGCCTCGATCTTCATCTGGGCCGGCGAGCCGCTCTACCCCGGCTACGCGGCCGGCGAGCACCTGCGGGGTGTCTCTCCGCTCGCCGACCAGACGATCGGCGGAGCGATCATGTTCATCGAGGGGGCAACCGTCACGTTGATCGTCTTCGCCTGGCTGTTCCTGCGCTGGACGCGCGAGGCGGAGCTCCGCCAGTCGCTGCTCGACGCCGGGCACGAACCCGTCGCCGCCTCCCGCGCCGCGCGCTTCGGCCGCCGCAGGCTGGCGGCGAGCGGTCCTAACGCGGCCCCTCGCCCATAGGGGCTGCCGCCAGGGCCTCGGTGCGAGCCGCCTCCCTGGCCTCCTCCTCGGCGCGCTCCTCCTCGGCGTCGTGCTCCTCGATCCCCTGCAGGTTGAGGCAGATCCGCCTGGTCACCAGCAGGACGATCGGCGGGAGCACGAAGACGAGGACCCGGAAGATCCAGAGCTGAACCTGATAGCTGAGGCCGATCAGGACGTAGATGCGGTCGGCCGCGCCGAAGGTGAAGATCAACAGGACCAGACTGAGGACCGCCGCCCCGATCCCCGTGCGCCAGGGCCGGTCGCGCGGGCGCTCGAGCAGGTTGTGGGGCGCGTAGTCGCCGGTGACCCGGCGCTCGAGCCATGGCCAGGCCAGCAGCGCCCCCACGATCAGCAGCGGAAACAGCGCCCCGCCCCAGAATGGATTGGGGACCACGGTGCGATCGGCGATCACCAGGTCGAAGTGCGGTACCAGCCGCAGCGCGCCGATCAGCCAGCCGAGGTACCAGTCGGGCTGCGCGCCGTTCGTGCCCTGGCCTACGTGGTAGGGGCCCCAGAGCCAGACCGGGTTGATCTGCACCAGGCCGCCGAGCAGGAAGAGGACGGCGGCTACGGAGAAGAACAGCGCCAGGGACCGGGGCGCGTAGCCGGGGATCATCGGGCTCCCCACCACCTTCCGCTCGCTTCGCGGCGGCTCTCCCGCGAACTGGGTGTGATGGCGGGAGGCGACCAGGGCCAGATGGATCGCGAGCAGCGCGCCGATCACCACGGGCAGGATGAGGACGTGCGTGATGTACATCCGCGACCAGAAGTCGGGTTCCCCCGGGAACTGCCCTCCCCAGATCAGGAGGGCGAGGTTCGCGCCGAGGAACGGGATCGAGAGCGCGACCGAGTAGCCGATCGCCAGGCCCATCCCGGAGAGGAGGTCGTCGACGAGCGAGTAGCCGAGATAGCCCTCGAGCAGCGCCAGGAACAGCATCACGACGCCGATCACGTAGGTGAGCTCACGCGGCTTGCGGTAGGCGCCCGTGAAGAAGACGCGGACCAGGTGGATGACGATCGCCGCCACGAACACGTCCGCCGCCCAGTGGTGGGTCTGCCGGATCAGCAGCCCGGCCTTGACCTCGAACGAGATGTCCAGGACGGACTTGTAGGCGGCGGTGACCGTCTGGCCCTGGAGGGGGGCGTAGCTGCCGTGGTAGACCGTCTTCGCCGTGCTCGGGTCGAAGAACAGGGTCAGGTAAATCCCGGTCGCGACCAGAATGACGAACGAATAGAGCGCGACCTCACCCAGCAGGAAGGACCACTGGTCTGGGAAGACGTAGCGCAGCGCCTTGCGGACGAAGGGCACGGCGCCCGTGCGCTCATCGGCGATCCGGACGCCCTCGCGCAGCAGCCCGCGCCTCACGACGGCCCCCTCGTGCGGACTCCCCAGAAGCTCGGGCCGACCGGGCCCGAGAAGTCGCCCGCGGCGCGCAGCGCCCCCTCGCCGTCGATCTCGAGCGGCAGCTGCGGGAGGTTGCGTCCCGCCGGGCCGAACAGCACCGTCCCTCCCGCCGCCGGGTCGAAGGTCGAGTAGTGGCAGGGGCAGACGAAGGCGGGCTTCTGCTCGGCCTCCGGGAAGAGCGGCTTCCGATACAGGGCGACGGCACAGCCGGCGTGGGTGCAGATCTTGGAGTAGGCGAGGATCCCCTCCGGCGCCCAGTTCTCGCGCCCGGACGGCAGGTGAAGCGAGGCCGGGTCGAGCCTGACCACGATCAGCGGTGAGCCGAGCTTGTCCTCGTCGCCTCCCTCCGGATAGGCGGTGTAGAAGCTGCCCGGCTCGATGTCCTTCGCCAGGTACGGGCGCTCGCGGTCGTCCACCAGCCGCCGGCCGCGGCGCCAGGGCGTCTCGTAGAGCGAGGCCGTGTCGAGCGCCGGGCCGAGCGAAGCCGCGGGCGCGATCAGCGCCCCGCCCAGCGCCGCGCCGGCCGCTACGCCCGCGCCTCCGAGCAGCTTGCGGCGCGTGACCCGGTTCCCGCTCTCCCGTACGACCTGGAGCAGCTGTTCCTGCTCCTCCCGGTGCTCGGGGTCCGCCTCGGGCTCCGGGTAGTCCTCCGCCAGGTTCTCCTGCGGCACGAGCCGCCTCGAGACGATGATCAGCGCGGCGGCGATCAGCCCGAAGGACGTGCCAAGCGCCAGGCCGAGGAACTGGGTGGAGTGCCCGAGGTCGAGCACGTAGATCAGCAGGAACATCACTGCCGCCGCGGCCGCGGCGAGCAGAAGGGCGATCACCGTCCACTCCGCTCCGGCGTCGGACTCCTGCTCCGGGACCACGCGCTCGCGCCGGGAAGGCAGCAGGCGGCGGACGACCGCACTGAGGCCGCGCACCAGGGTCCGCGCCAGCAGCGCAACGGCCAGCAGCAACCACACCAGGATCCGCCCGATGAGCTTCACGTCCTGGCCCTTTCCCCGATCAGCACGCAGACGCCGACGAGCACGACCGCGGCCACGAGCCACGCGACGATGCCCTCCGGCACCGGGCCGATGTGCCCGAGCCCGAAGCCGCCGCGGTCGGTCGGCGCCTTGCTCGCCTCGACGTAGGCGATGATCGCGTTGAGCTGGCGATCGTTGATCGCCTTTCGCGAGAAGCTCGGCATCAGATAGGGGCCGATCCGCACCGCCTCGGCGATCTGGGTCGTGGAGGCGTGCTGGAGCACGGGCACCCGCGCGTCGCTGACGTAGCCGCCCTCGCCGACAATCTGGTGACAACCCGCGCAGTGCTCGGTGAAGAGCTCCATCCCGCGCGAGACGTGCGAGTAGTCCGGATGGGGCGAGGGGATGGGCGGTCCCTTTCCGAGTGAGGCTACGTATGCCGTCAGCGCCCGGATCTCGCTGTCGCTGAACTCCGGGCGCCCACGTTCGGGTTCCTGGCCCGGGCGGCTGATGGGCATGCGGCCGGTCCGCAGGTAGAAGTCGGCGGCCTGCGCGCCGGCCCCCTGCAGGTCCGGGCCGGCGCCCTCGATATCGCCCGCGCCGTGTACCGGATTGGCCGTGCTCACCCCGCGTCCGTCGATCCCATGACAGCTCGCGCAGTTGGCGGCGTAGAGCTCCGAGCCGAGCTCGAGCGGCGAGCGTCCGGGCTCCCCGGGCGGATGCACGACGCCGCTCGAAGGCTGGGCATAGGCGACGATCGCGAAGGCGAGCGCGGCCAGCGCGACGATGAGCAGCGGCAACGGCACACGCCACCGCCAACGCCCCCGGTTGTCCGCCCGCCCGCTCATCCTTGCGGGCAGTACGAGTAGACGAGCACACCGACCAGGTTGAGAACCATGATCCCGACGAAGATCGGGGTCACCGCCATCCCGACCGCGGCGAGGAACCGGTTCCGGCCCCCTGGCGGTTCGGTGCCGGCGCCGTCGGTCGAGCGGAACAGCGCATAGGAGAGCAGTCCCGCCGCCAGCGCCGCCGGGATCGCGATCGCCGAGAGCACGATGATCCAGGCGTCGAGCGAGATCCCCCACATCGCGCCGGCGCGGCTGCACTTCGCCTGCGCCACCCAGTAGCCGACGCCGAACTGGAGGGCCCACGCCGCGGGCGCGCCCAGGACCGCGTACCAGAGCAGGGGCGAGACCGGGGAGCGCGGCTGCTCGATCCGAATGTCGGTGAGAGACACCCTCATAGGGACGGATAGAGCTGGGTTAGGACGACCGGAATCGCGATCGCCGCGACGAAGTACCAGTAGTAGGAGGTGACCCGGAGCGCGAGCAGCCGGTAGTTGGTCAGCCCGCCGAGCAAGCGAGTGAGCAGGAACGCGTCGAGCGCGAGCCCCACCGCGACGTGCGCGTGGTGGAGGCCGAGCAGCACGAAGTAGACCGAGCCGTAGGCCGTCTCCGACGGGGAGAACTTGTTGAAGTCGTCGACGAAGAGGTGGATCTGCAGGCCGAGGTAGGTCGCCTGGATCGCGGTGGCGGCCGCGAGCAGCACCCAGGCGAGCCTGACCCGCGACGCCGTGGCCGCCCGCACCGAGCCCGCGAACGGCACCACGCTCACCAGCAGGATCCCGGTCAGCACGAGCGGGAGCGTCACCTCGGGCTTCGGCACGCCCGGGGGCGGCCAGGTGACGTCCTTGAAGCGCAGGTAGAAGTAGGTCGCGATCAGCGACGAGAACAGGGTCACCTCCGTGGCGATCAGGAGCAGCACGCCCCACGACCCGCTCGAGAGCGTCCGGCGCCGGCGATCCACCGCGGCGGCCTCCTCCGCGACAGTCGCCTCCATGCTGCGGGTCACGTCAGCGCTCATGCCTCCTGTGGCTCCTTCCCGTGCCAGAGGGCCAGCACTCCGAAGACCGCGAGCAGGAAGATCCCCGCGACGATCCAGAGCTTGAGCAGCATGAAGGTGAAGACGCCGGCCAGAGCTGCCGCCAGGACGGGCGGCCAGGGCGAGCTCGAGGGCATCTGGAGGACCTCGTCCCAGTCGGCGTCGACCGAGGTGCTGGCGGGCGTCTCGTGGCCCTGCTCCAGCACCTTCTCCCCACGTCTCAGGTTCTCACGGTCCTCCGCCCGATCCTCCTCGTCCCACATCGGATAGGCCGTCGTCACCTTGGGGATGACGGGGTAGTTGTAGGCCGGCGGAGGTGAGCTCACCGACCATTCGAGAGTCGGTCCGCCGAAGGGGTTGGGACCCGCCCTCTCGCCCCGGAACAGGCTGACGGCGAGATTGACCACGACCATCAGCAGCCCGAGCGCCAGCAGATACGACCCCAGCGTCTCGATCAGGTTGAGCCCGTGCCATCCCAGGCCGGCGGGATACGTGTACTCGCGTCGCGGCATCCCCTCCAGACCGAGGATGTGCATGGGGAAGAACGTCAGGTTCATCCCCACGAACGTCAGCCAGAAGCTCGCCTGCCCCCAGCGCTCGTAATACATCCGCCCGGTCACCTTTGGGAACCAGAAGTACATCCCCCCGAGCAGGGGGAACACCGCCGCGCCGAAGATCACGTAGTGGAAGTGGGCGACGACGTAGTAGCTGTCGGTGAGCTGCTGGTCGAAGGGGATCGCGGCGAACGTGACACCCGAGAGCCCGCCCAGCATGAAGAGGACGATGAAGCCGATGATCCAAAGCAGCGGCGTCTTGAACTGAGGCTTTCCGGTGGCGATCGTCGTGATCCAGGCGAATAGCTGGATCCCGCTCGGGATCACGATCAGCAGGCTGGCCGCGGCGAAGTAGACGGTCGTGGCCGTCGACAAGCCCACGGCGAACATGTGGTGCACCCAGACGCCGAAGCCGATGAAGGCGACCAGGATCTCGGCGAGCGCGACGAGCGGGAAGGCGACCATCGTCCGCCTGACGAAGGTCGGGATGATCGCCGTGGCGATCCCGAACGCGGGCAGGATGATGATGTAGACCTCGGGGTGGCCGAAGATCCAGAAGAGGTTCTGCCAGAGGATCGTGTCGCCGCCGGCCGCGATGTCGTAGAAGTGGAACCCGAGCAGCCGGTCGAACTCGAGCAGGCCGAGGGCGCAGGTGAGCGGCGGGAGCGCGAAGACCAGTGCGAAGGACACCGCGAGCATCGCGAAGCAGAAGAGCGGCATGCGGTTCAGCGACATGCCCGGCGCGCGCAGCTTGAAGGTCGTGACGATGAAGTTGATCGCGGTGGCCGTCGTCGAGATGCCGGTGAAGATGAGACCCATCGCGTAGAAGTCGATGCCGGGTCCTGGGCTGTAGTCCTTGGAGGCCAGTGGCACGTAGTCGAACCACCCGGCCGACGGCGCGTTGCCGCTGAAGACGCCGACGTAGATGAAGATCCCGGACGCCAGGAAGATCCAGAACGAGAGCGCGTTCAGGCGGGGGAACGCCATGTCGCGGGCGCCGATCATCAGGGGAAGCAGGTAGTTCCCGAAGGCTCCGATCGACATCGGCACGACGAACAGGAAGATCATCGTCACGCCGTGCGTCGTGAAGGCCTGGTTGTAGCCCTCGGGCCCGAGCACATGCTCGTTCGGCCCGATCAGCTGCGTCCGGATCAGCAGCGCCTCCACGCCGCCCGCCCCGAAGAAGAGCAGCGTGGCGAAGAAGTACATCAGGCCGATCCGCTTGTGATCGACCGTGGTCAGCCAGCCCAGGATTCCCGGGCGCTCCGCCCAGATCCGCTCGAGCCGGTCGATCCGGTCGGGGGCGACGGCTGGTGCGGCCGCCTCCATCAGCGCAGGCTCCTCAGGTAGGTGGCGATCGAGGAGATTTCGGCGTCGCTCAGGTTGAGCCCCGGCATCTTGTTGCCCGGCTTGAAGTGCTGCGGATCGCGTATCCATTCCTGCAGGTGAGTCGCGTCGTTCGGCAGCGTGAGCGCCGCGAGCGTGCCCCGCGTGGCGAGATGCGTGAGGTCGGGCCCGATGCGGCCGCGCGCCGATGTCCCGCGGATCTGGTGGCAGCTCTCGCACTGATTCGAGAGGAAGAGCTGCTGGCCCGCGCGCTCGGCCGGTGAGGAGGGGGCCGGAGCGTCCGCGGCCATGTTCGCCAGCCACGCCCGGAACCGGTCAGGGGGCTCGGCGATCACGTAGAACGACATGTGCGAGTGCTGCAGGCCGCAGAACTCCGCACACTGGCCGCGATAGGTCCCGGGCTCCTCGGCGTAGATCCCGATTCGATTCGCCCTTCCCGGAATCACATCGATCTTGCGGTTCAGCTGCGGGACCCAGAAGGAATGGATCACGTCGGCCGAGTGCGTGACGACGTTGACCTGCGTCCTCGCCGGGATGTGGATCTCATCCGCCGTGACCGCGGCGGTCCCCGGATAGCTCACCTCCCACCACCATTGATGGGCGGTCACCTCGATGGTCATGGAGGTCGAGCTCGCGGCCGGCGCGTCGGTCTTGCCGAGCACGTAGACGTCCGAGACGAAGAAGAGCGCGATCAGGACCACGATCGGAATGCCCATGCCGAAGGTGATCACCAGGGCCATCTCCGCTCGCTCGCTCTTGCCGAAGAACGGCAGTCCCTCTCGGCCGCGCCTGATCCAGGCGTAGCCGAGCATGCCCAGGGCGCCGAGGAAGACGATGCCGGCGACCCCCAGCATCCACCACCACAGCGTCGAGATGTCGCGGGACTGGGGGCTGTGCGGGTCGAGCGGCGACTGGCTGCCGCAGCCGGCCAGCGCGACGGCGATCACTCCCGCGGCGATCGGCAGAGCACGGCGACGGATCGATGACCGGCCCACCTCCGATGTCGACCATCTGTCTGCCAATTGCGCGCCCCGAGTCCGGGCACGGCGTAAGTACCCCTGCCCTCTGCCCGGCAAACGATCCGGGCCCGCCGGATGTCACCTACAGGAGCTTCTCCTCCGAGCCCTTGTAGGCGATCTGCAGGAAGTCGCTGATCGTCACCACCGCGAAGATCGAGCAGATGAACCGCGTCGCGCGCGGCACTGTCGCGAAGCCCGCGAGCGCTGCGGTCGCGATCCACTGCCCGAGGCAGAAGGGGCAGACGAGAAGCTCGCCGATGGCCTGGCGCATCCCCCCCACCTGCTTCGGCTTCTCCTCGACCTCCCCGGGACCGCCCTCTCCCTCGAACTCGGTGAACGGAGCGCGAAGCGGCGTGGTCACCCGGTCCTTGGTGATCACACGGCTGAGCTTGTGGGTCGCGACCGCGGCGAGGACCAGGTCGCCCGGGGCCATCCTCTTCGGGAAGCCCTTACCCGAGCGCACCCGAGCCGCCAGGAAGGCCGCCACGAGGGCGTTGTAGAGGACGATCAGGGCCAGGTGCGCGCCGAGCGGCTTGTCCTCGCCATGCGCGTACTCGCGCTTGATCTGGGAAGCCTTCTCGGCGGCTTTCTCGGCCAGTTGCTCCGGCGCGGTGGTTCCGTCTGAGCGATCTCGTGAAGCCGCTTCCATGCTCCGGCTGTTACCCCGACCACGCGGTGGCGAACCGTTTGCACCCCGCCGGGTGGGGTATCGAATTGCGACATGGAGCTATCGCTACTACTCATCGTGATCGGGATCCTCCTGGCCGTGCTCGTCAACTACGGGCTCGGCCTGGCGTGCATCCTGATCGGGCTCGTCCTGCTGATCTGGCCGCGGCTGCGCGCCTCCCTCTGACGCCTCGCGGTATGTTCGCGGGCGTTTGAAGCTCCTCGCCTTCAGCGACCTGCATCGCGATCTCGGTCAGGCCGAACGCCTGGTCGAGCGCTCCTCGGACGCCGACGTGGTGATCGCCGCCGGCGACTTCGCCTCGGTTCACGAGGGACTCGAGGAGGCGATCGGCGACCTCAGCGCCATCACGACGCCCGCCGTCCTCGTCCCCGGGAACAACGAGACCGAGGACGCCCTGCGCGCCGCCTGCGAGGGATGGGATGCGGCGACCGTGCTCCACGGGCAGGGAGCCGAGATCGACGGCGTGCAGTTCTTCGGATTGGGCGCCGGCATCCCGATCACCCCCTGGGACTGGAGCTTCGACCTCGACGAGGACCAGGCGGCCGAGAAGCTTGCCGATTGTCCCGAGGGCGCGGTGCTGGTCGTCCATTCGCCGCCGAAGGGCCACTGCGACCAGTCGAGCGCCGGCGATCACCTCGGTAGCACCGCGATCCTGGAGGCGATCGAGGCGAAGCAGCCTCCGCTGGCGGTCTGCGGGCACATCCACGAGTCCTGGGGCGCCGAGAGCGAGATCGGCCCCACCAGGGTCCTCAACCTCGGCCCGTCCGGGACCGCAATAGAGTTGGGCTCGTGAACGACTTCGATCAGGCCCCACGCGACCGCGACGAGTGGCGCGTCGAGGTGGCCCTCGACGAGGAGCACAACGGCGCCACGCTGAGCGACGCGCTCCACCACCTCAAGCTCGACAACGAAGCGCGCAAGCTGCTTGGCGGCAGCGTGGTCGTGACGCGCGACGGCAGGTTCGTCTTCGTCTACGCCTGGCACGAGGAGTCCGCCCAGGAGGCCGAGCACGTCGTCAAGAACCTGATGCAGGACGAGAAGCTCGCCGGTGAGGTCCGCCTCATGCGCTGGCACCCCGTCGCCGAGGAGTGGAAGGACGCCTCTGAGCCGCTGCCCGACGACGAGGCGGCGAGGGTCGACGAGATGCACGAGGCCGAGCACGAGGGCTCCGAGGAGGCCCACCGCTACGGCGAGTATCCGTGGGAGGTCATGGTCGACCTCCCCCACATCAGGGACACGCAGTCCTTCGCCAAGCAGCTCCGGACTGAGGGACTTCCCGTGAAGCGTCACTTCCGTTATCTGCTGGTCGGCGCCCCCTCCGAGGACAAGGCGGTCGAGATCGGAGAGCGCCTCGAGGCCGAGGCGCCCGAGGGTGCGCGCATCGGCGTCCGCGGCAACCCCGACGACATGCCCCTCCCCGCCTTCGTCAATCTGAGCGCGCTCAAGCCCGGCTTCCTGCGGGACCTCGGTCTCTAGCGGACAGGTGCCCCGGACCTACGACCGCGAGAGCGTCGAGTTCGCGCGGACGCTGACCTTCACCGATGGCTTGTTCGCCATCGCAATGACGCTGCTCGTGGTGGACCTCGCGGTCCCCGTGATCAACGACACCCACAGCGTCCACGACCTGGCCGACGCGCTCGGCGACGACACGGCGACCTTCGTCAGCTTCTTCATCAGCTTCGCGGTCATCGGCCGCTACTGGATGGCGCATCACGCCGCCTTCTCCGCGCTCGCCCGGATCGACCGGGAGATGATCGCGTTGAACCTGATCTACCTGGCGTTCATTGCGTTCCTCCCCTTTCCGACCGCGCTCCTTGGGAGGTACTTCGAGAACCCGCTGTCGATAGTCATCTACGCAATCAACGTCGCAGCGATCAGCGGCATGGAGGTCGTCCTGTTCAGCCGCGCCCAGAACCACGACCTCCTGAAGAGCAAGCTGCCGCGCGACGTCTACCGCTACGGGGCCGCGATGTCCCTAGCGCCAGTCCTCTTCTTCCTGCTCTCCATCCCGATCGCCTTCGTCTCCACGACGCTGGCCGTATGTGTTTGGTTCCTCGGAATCCCCCTGGCGGCCGTCGCCGAGCGCTGGAAGCCCGAGGGAGCCGACGAGCTGCTCCTCGGCTAGATGATCGATTCCTAATCGGCGTGCGCCCGGGGATTCGCCCGGCCAAGCAGCTCAAGGACGCAGGGCGAAGCCTTTGGTGGTGCCAAAGGCGAGCCCGAGGACGCAGAGATGCGCAGTGCCGGGCGGATCAGCCGAGCGTGCGCGGATTGGGGATCGGTCATCTAAAGGCCGATCACCCGGTCGCGGCCCGCCTCCTTGGCCGCGTAGAGCGCGGTGTCCGCACGCGCGGTAAGGGATTCCGCGCTCTCCTTGCCGTCCCAGCGGCAGACACCGGCCGAGCAGGTCTGCCCGTCGGGGAGCGACTCCCGTAGCCGCTCCAGCATCTCCTGGGCGTGCTCGAGATTGGTTCCCGGGAGGGCGAGGGCGAACTCCTCGCCCCCATAGCGGGCCAGGATGTCTCCGGCGCGCAGGGTCTGCGACCAGGCGCCGGCCATCTGCTTGAGGAAGCGATCGCCCGCCTGGTGGCCGTGGGTGTCGTTGTAGCGCTTGAACTTGTCGAGGTCGAGGATGGCGACGCAGAGAGCGGCAGCGTCCCGGTCGGCACGCGAGAGCTCGCGACCGAGCTCCTCGTCCCAGGCGCGGCGGTTCAACAGCCCGGTCAGATCGTCGGTACGGGCCGCGACCTCGAGCCGGCCGAGCAGCTCGCCGCGCTCGATCGCGATCGCGGCCTCGAGCGCCAGCAGCCTGACCGCGCGCCGTGTCTCTCCGGCGAGCTGCTCGAGTGGCTCGCGCCAGTAGACCGCAAGAACCCCGACCGCCGTGCTCTTCCCCCGGAGAATCGGCTGCCAGAGCGCCGCCCCCGCCTCGAAGGCCGGCGCCAGCTCCTGCGCGGGCTTCGCGCCGCGGAGCGCCGCAAAGCGGTCGGTGGCGGAGGTGAAAGCCTGGATCGCCCCTGAGCTCGGGGTGACGAACGGCACGGAGACTCCCTCGGCGTCCACCCCGGCAACGGCGGTCGCATGCAGTGCGTCGCCCGTCTGGCTGGGTCGCCACAGCACGGCGACGGAGGCGTGGGCGGTCTGCACAGCGGCCGAGCAGATCGCCCAGCCCACCGCCCGTGGATCGCTCTGGGTGGCGAGCTGCCTCGCCACCTCGCCGACGGCCTCGAGGTTCGCCGCCCGCCGGGCCGAGGCAACGGTCTCGCGTCGCAGGCGTGCGGCGAGAGCGTCGACGAGCAGGCCGGCGACGAGGATGCTCCCGATCGTCACAACCCAGCGTGCCACCGGGGTAGGTCCGGTGAGCTGGGTGAGCACCCAGCCATAGGCGAGGCCGACGAACGCCATCTGGGCGGCGCCCGAGCGGCGGCCGAAGAAGAAGAACGCGTAGACCCCGATCCAGAGGTACCAGATCGTGTAGTAGCCGCTCGGATCGTGCCCGTAGTACACGGCCCGGGTGACGACCATCGTCCCGGCCAGGACGACGAGCTGGATGGCCCAGCCGGTCAGCCGGTTGCGCAGCAGCAGGAGGGCCACACCGGAGGCAAACGCGATCACGACGTTGCTCCACAGCGCGGGAGAGTCGAATGAGCTCGGATGCGGCAGCAGCAGCGAGAGGCCGCCGATGATCCCGCCTGCGAGGAACAAACAGCCGAGGACTGTGGCCATCGTGCTCGGCTGGTTGAACTCGCGGCCGGCGACCCCTGTTTCTAGAGCCCCTTCGCCGGTTCTCACGGGCGGCAGGATCTCACGGCGTCCATCCACGGGGCATCCGTAGTTATTGCCGAATCTGCCGTCTCTACCCTGAACTCGTGCACGAGAACGGCACGATCGACCCCGGCACCTCGATGGGCGCGGTGCGCCTGACCGTCGCCGACCTCGACGCGGCTCGCGACTTCTACCGGGACGCGATCGGTCTCTCCGAGCTCGAGCCGGGAGACGGGATGGTTCGGCTCGGAACGGATGGTGGCGCGGTGCTCGAGCTGGTCGGCGACCGGGACGCCCCGCCGCGCCAAGCAGGCACAAGCGGCCTATTCCATCTGGCCATCCTGGTGCCCAGCCGCGCTGACCTCGCCCGGGCGCTCCAGCGTGTGGCCGAGGCCGGCTGGCGGCTGAGCGGCGCCTCCGATCACCTGGTCAGCGAGGCGCTCTATTTGAGCGACCCGGAGGGCAACGGGATCGAGCTCTACCGCGACCGGCCGCGGGAGGAGTGGCCCGTTCGCGACGGCATCCTGCAGATGGACACCCTTCCCCTCGACCTCGACGGCGTGCTCGGCGAGCTGCGCCGCGAGGACGCCGGCACCGGCATGGCGGCCGGCACGCGCATCGGCCACGTCCACCTCAACGTCGGCGACCTGGCGGCAGCCGAGGCGTTCTATTCGGGCGCGCTCGGCTTCGACGTGATGGTCCGCGGCTATCCGGGAGCGCTGTTCGTCTCGGCCGGCGGATACCACCATCACATCGGGCTCAACACCTGGGCCGGCGAGGGCGCCCCTCCCTCTCCCGAGGGCAGCAGAGGCCTGCGTCAGTTCGCGATCGAGCTGCCGGGACCGGATCAGCTCGCCGCCGAGGAGAGCCGCCTGCGCGAAGCCGGTTTCGAGCCGGTTCGGGAGGACGACCTCGTGCGTGTCACCGACCCGTCGGGCAACCGGGTCGAGCTCGGCGCGTCAGCCTGACGGCGCCGCGGTGCTCTGGCCCACCTCGATCAGGTGGCCGTCCGGATCGCGCATGTAGCAGCGGATCTCCGCCCCGCGATCCTGGGGCGGGGTGAGGAACTCCGCCCCCTTCGAGCCCCACTCCTCATAACAAGCCTGGATGTCGGCGACGCGGATGTTGAGGAAGGCGCTCACCCGATTGGGCTCGGTTGGCGCCTCCAGCACGACCTCGGGCTTGTCCTCGGTCGGGCCCCCGCCGACGTTGATGATCACCCAGCCGTTGGCGAGCTGGACGATGGTCGGCTCGCCCTCCATCACCACCTCGCCGCCGAGCACGTCGGCGTAGAAGGCCGCCGAGCGCGGAACGTCGTCGCTGACGATGAAGTGCGTGAGCGCGATTCCCTCGCCCGGCGCCGGAAACTCGGCCATGCGCCAAGGCTAACGGTCCATACCTCCTGTCGAACCGCGTAGTGCGATCTTTATACGCGGGGACAATGCCGGAACCCTGCGTGGGCGTCTAATCTCCGCGCCGTCGTTTCGTGATCAACTTCGGCGCGCCCGCTGGCGCGCCACGCCTGCGAGGAGGCTGCCCCGAAGATGCTCAAGACCCGCGCCCAGAACGTCACATCCGCCACCTGGAGCCCCAACGGCTCCGCCCTAGGCACCGTCGACCTGACCAAGGCCGACAACAACCCCTTCGGCACCAACGTCTTCTCGGCGGCCGTGCAGAAGGAGGTCCTGCCCAAGGATGTCTACGAGAAGCTCCAGGCGACGCTCGAGCACGGCGAGGCCCTCGACACCTCTTTGGCGGATGCGGTCGCGGACGCGATGCGGGAGTGGGCGCTGCAGCGTGGCGCGACCCACTTCACCCACGTCTTCCAGCCGCTGACGGGGCTGACGGCCGAAAAGCATGATTCCTTCTTCGAGCCCAACCGCGAGGGCAAGTGGCTCGCCAGCTTCTCAGGCAAGGAGCTGATCCAGGGCGAGCCGGACGCCTCCTCGTTCCCGACAGGCGGAGTCCGCGAGACCTTCGAGGCCCGCGGCTACACCGCCTGGGACCCGACCAGCCCGGCATTCATCATCGAGAACCCGAACGGCGCGCTGCTCTGCATCCCGACCGCGTTCGTCTCGTGGACGGGCGAGGCGCTCGACGCCAAGACCCCGCTGCTGCGCTCAATGGACGCCCTCTCGCGCTCCGCGATCCGTGCGCTCAAGATCCTCGGCGACGAGGACGCCCAGCGCGTCTTCACGACGGTGGGCCCCGAGCAGGAGTACTTCCTGATCGATGAGAACTACTTCTTCGCCCGCCAGGACCTCGTGATCACGGGCAGGACCATGTTCGGCGCAAAGCCGGCCAAGGGCCACGAGCTGGACGACCACTACTTCGGCGTGATCCCGGAGCGCGTGCTCGCCTGCATTCTCGACTTCGAAAACGAGCTGGCCAAGCTCGGGGTGCCGATCAAGACCCGCCACAACGAGGTCGCGCCGGCGCAGCACGAGATCGCGCCGATCTTCGAGAACTCGAACGTCGGCTCCGATCACCAGCAGCTGACCATGCAGGTGATGCAGAGGGTCGCCCGCAAGTACGGCCTCGTCTGCCTGCTGCACGAGAAGCCATTCGCCGGCGTCAACGGCTCGGGCAAGCACAACAACTGGTCGATGGGCACGGACACCGGCTCCAACCTGCTGGATCCCGGCGACACCCCCGCGGACAACATCAACTTCATCTTCTTCTGCGCCGCGGTGATCCAGGCGGTCAACAAGCATCAGGGCCTGCTGCGCGCCTCGGTCGCCGACCTGGGTCAGGACCATCGCCTGGGCGCCAACGAGGCGCCGCCGGCGATCATCTCGATCTTCCTCGGCGCCGAGCTGACGAAGGTCTTCGAGGCGATCTCCTCGGGCAGTGGGGACCCGCATACCCCGGGCTCGTTCCTCGAGCTGGGCGCCGACGTCCTGCCCCCGCTGCCGATGCACGGCGGCGACCGCAACCGGACCTCGCCGTTCGCCTTCACCGGCAACAAGTTCGAGTTCCGCGCCGTCGGGTCGAGCGCCTCGCTCGCCTTCCCGAACACGGTCCTCAACACGATCGTCGCGGAGGCGATCGACGATCTCTCCGACAAGCTCGAGGCCAACGGAACCGACGACCTGCCCGCCGCCGTGACCGCCGTGGTCAAGGAGGCCTACGACGCCAACAAGCAGATCGTCTTCGACGGCGATAACTACGACGAGGCCTGGCACAAGGAGGCCGAGGAGGAGCGCGGGCTGAAGAACCTGCGCACCACCCCCGACGCCCTTCCCGAGGTGCTGGCCGAGCCCACCGTCGAGATGATGGGCAAGTACAAGGTGCTCAGCGAGCGCGAGCTGGAGTCGCGCTTCGAGGTCTGGGTCGAGCAGTACATCATCAAGGCCAACATCGAGGCCGAGACCGCCGACTCGATCGCCCGGACGATGATCCTGCCCGCGGCGCTGCGCTACCTGGCGCTCGGCGACGACGCCGGGATCGGCGCGGTCACCGAGGAGACGACCCCGCTGGTCGATGATCTGGTTGCCGCGATCAAGGAGCTCGACGACGCCAATCAGTACCCCGACGGGCTGGAGGGCCTGGAGCTCGCGATCTACGCCCGCGACAAGCAGCTCGCCGCGATGGCCAACGTGCGCGAGGCGGCCGACAGGCTGGAGAAGATCGTCCCCGACGACCTCTGGCCGCTGCCGAAGTACGCCGAGATGCTGTTCATCCGGTAGCTACGACCAGAACTCGTCGCTGTAGGCGGGGAGCGCCTCGACCATCCAGAGCTCGGCGATCTCGCCTCCCGCGACCCGGGCGAGGAAGGCGGCGTGGTTGTGCAGGCTCTTGCCCTTCCGATCCGGGACGCGGATCTCGACCATCGTCATTGCCCGCTCGTCGTCGATGCCGACGACCTGGGTGACGGTCGCGGTGCCGCCGGCCTCCTCGAGGTCGGGCACCCGGGCCATGTAGTCCTCGCGGCCGGTGACCGTGTCAACCCCGGCGTCGGCGTTGGTGATGTAGGCGGTCACGTCCACGGCCAGCAGCGACGCCGCCCCGTCGCGATCGCCGTCGGCGTAGGCCTGGAAGAAGGCCCGCGAGACCTCTGCGGAGTCTGGCGCGGTCACACCCTCACCCTAATTGCCCAAGCCGGCTCCTGTGTATTCTTTGACTCAGTCAAGGAATATGGCGAGTGCGACGAACAAGGCTGGGGATCATCGCGTCGCAGCCGTCCGCGCCTTCAACCGGTTCTACCCGCTCAAGGTCGGCCTCCTCTCCCCCGGCTACCTCCACAGCTCTTTCTCGATCACCGAGGCGCGGGTGATCCATGAGATCGCCACACACCCCGGAACGGAGGTTGCCCACCTCCGTCGCGAGCTTGGCCTGGACGCGGGCTATCTCAGCCGGATCCTCAACCGCTTCGGAGAAGAGGGACTGATCAAGCGCGTGCGCTCCAGCGCCGACCGCCGCCGTCAGCTGGTCGAGCTGACGGCCAAAGGGCGCCGCACCTTCGCAAGCCTCGACCGGCGCTCGGGCGCGGAGATCGGCGAGGTGCTGAACGCCTACTCGGACGAGCAGCAGCGGCGCCTCGTGGAGGCGATGGGCTCGATCCGCCGGATTCTCGGCGAGCCGCTGGAGCGACGCCGCATAGAGATCCGCCCCATGCGCCGGGGCGATCACGGCTGGGTACTCGAGCGACACGCTCACCTCTACGACGACGATCTCGGCTGGCCCCCGGAATTCGAGGCGCTGGTCGCGCGCATCGTCGCCGACTTCCTCAGCGAGCACGACTCGAAGCGAGAGCGAGGTTGGATCGCAGAGCTCGACGGCGAGCGCGCCGGCGCCGTCTACTGCGTCCGCAAGTCCGACGACGTGGCTCAGCTCCGGCTGCTCTTCGTCGAGGGCTGGGCACGGGGCTTCGGCGTCGGCCGCGGGCTGGTCGAGCGCTGCATTCGCTTTGCTCGTGCCAAGGGGTATGAGCGCATGCTGCTCTGGACCAACAGCTCGCTGACCAGCGCCAGGCGGATCTACGACGCGGCCGGGTTCACGCAGACGAGCGAGGCGCCCGACGACGTCTTCCCGAAGGGCACCGTAGGCCAGGAGCTCTGGCTGGACCTCTAGCCGCGGTCTCTCAACCAGCGACTTCGAGCAGCTCGTCGATCGAGCCGTTGACCGCCTCCGCCAGGCGATCGGAGTCGGGCAGGGGATCGCTGGCCGCGTAGAGGCCGAAGCAGGCGTTGTCCCGAACGGTGGTCATCCCGATGGAGACCGCATGCTCATCGGCGATCGGGACCACCGGGTACGCGGCCTCGAGCTCACAGCCGCGCATGTACATCGGCAGACGCGGGCCCGGGATGTTGGAGACGGTGATGTTGAAGGTTCGTGGGCTCGCGATCTTGCGGCTGAGGGCATGCTGCGCCGCCCGCGGGATGTACCTGATCGCAGCCATGGCGGCATCGGCGCCCTCCGGCATGCCCTCCTCCTTGCGCTCACTCATCTCGAGATGCACGTTCTGGAGCCGGCGCCTTGGATCGGGCTCGTCGCAGGGGAGGTCGACGAACACGAACGAGATCCGGTTACCGAGATCGGCGGCGTCACCCTCCCGCACGTTGACCGGGACCATCGTCTTCAGCGGCATGGGTTCCCGGTCGCGATCCTCGAGGAAGCGCCTCATGCCCCCTGCCGAAGCGGCCAGAAGGACGTCGTTGACCGATGCCCCGAACGGGCGGCCGATCCGCTTCAGGTCGGCCAGCGGCCGCGCGAACCAGGCCAGGTGGCGGGCGCCGGTGATCGGCTGGTTTACGGGCTCCTGGGGCTCGGAGGGGCGCATCGAGTGGGCGAGCGCCTTGCGGGCGCGGCGCGCCGGCTCCACCAGGTCGGCGACACGACCGGGCGAGCGCGCCAGTCGCGCTGGAAAACGCGCCAGGGAGGCTCCCTCCAGAATGCGGTCCACGATGCCGTCGAGAAGCCGCCGGGTCGGGCCCGGGGTTCTCCTCGGCCGCCACCCGTCGGATTTCTCCGACGGCGTGATGGGAGTCGGGTCGAGCAGAAGCGATCCGAGCTCGACGGCCGCGATGCCGTCGACCATGCAGTGGTGGACCTTGCCGACAACGCCGATCCGGCCGTCGTCCAGACGATCCGAGACGCAGATCTGCCAGAGCGGGCGGTCGCGCCGGAGCTGCTTCGACATGCAGGAGTCGACCAGCTCGGCGAGAGTGTTCGCGCTCGAAGCGACCACGTGTCGGTTGACGTCGAAGAGCTCATCGTCCACCCAGATCGGCGCGTTCAGTCCCAGTGGCACCCGGGCGATTCGCTGCCGGTAGCGGGGAGCGCGAGCAAGTCGCGACGCGATGTGGTCGCGCAGCTCCCCGAAGCTGGGCGCGCGGCCGTCCTCCGGCGGCCGGAAGACCGATGCCCAGCCAACGTGCATATGTGCGCTGTCGCTCTCGACGGCGAGGAACGAGTCATCGAGCGCGGATAGCCGTCCATTCACGTCCGGCCTCCAATCTCTCGTACTCCCGAACAGGTGAAGGTGCCCGCTGATCAGCGAGCTAAACCCTAAAGGGGTGTCCACTGAGCTCCACCTGATCGCACTGGATGGGCTCGCGGGGCCCACCCGCTTTCACGCGAGAGGAGCAGCAGGCCGGCGGGCTTGCATTCCGCGACGGACGAAACAGATCGAGGTGGCGAGCGACGTGGCTGCTCGGATTGCTGACCTCATCGACCCTACGTGGAGGTGCACTTCGGCCGTGAGCGCCGTTTCTGCGCCGATCCGTCTTGTTGCAGTGCTTTAGAACTCCGCCCGCCCTGACCGCCACCATCCCTGGAGGAGTTAGAGATGTTCAACACACTGATCACCTACTCAGCTGCGGCCGGGATGACGGTCTCCACCAAGCCGGTCTCCACGTCGTAGACATGGCCGGACGCCCTGACGCGCGGGGAGATCGCGGGGGCGGAGCGGAGGAGCTCGACGTCCGCCGTTACGGTCGCGACGGGATCGAGGACGGCATACTCGCGCAGTTCCGACTCATGGAGCCCGGTCCGCTCGGCGTAGCGGTGGCGGAAGGCGTCGTCAGCCAGCGCTCCCGAGCCGCACTGGGTGTGGTGCAGGACGGCGACCTCGAACAGCGGGCCCTCGGGCACCGCAGCCTCGGCGAGCTGACCGATGAAGGCAACATCCTCGATCACCTCCTTGGTGACGCGGCCGGCGCCGTTGCGGACGACGATCGCGTCGCTGAGTTCGAGGCCGAGGATGTGAGCGGGGTCAACCCGCGGGTCCATACACGTGATCGCGAACAGGCGCAGGTTGGGAAAGACGACGGCGCCTTCATGTCCTCCGGCCGCTGCGAAGGCCCGGTTGCGTTCGAGCGCGGGCTCGATTCCGGTCGCGGGTGGTGCGGCTTGCTGGTCGCTCATGGTCCGTTTCCTCCTTTGTCGGGTGGTCAGCCGCACGCCGGGGCGGTGGCGGGCGTGCAGGGTGCCGGCGCCTCGGTGGTCTCTTCGCGGCCCGCGCTCGGGTAGGCCGGCAGCAGCGCCAGCGCCATCAGGGCGCCCGCCGCGGCGACGCCGGCGCTGACGTAGTTGGCCGCGTGGAAGCCGTCGAAGAAGGCCGAGCTGGCGGCATTGTGGACGGCCGCGGCGAGCGCCGGATGTCCGGCGTGCTGGAGGTTCCCAGCAACGCTGAGCGCGGCGCCGACGGACCCGTGCGCGTTGTTCGCGTCCGTGGCCGGCACGGATGCAGGCAGGGCACTGGTGAGCCGGCCGGCGTACAGCGACGCGAAGACGCTGCCGATCACGGCGACGCCGAGCGTGCCGCCGAGCAGGCGGGTGGCATCGTTGACCGCCGAGCCGACACCCGCCTTGGCCTTCGGCACGACGCCCATGATCGCCTCGGTCGCGGGCGCGCTGGTGAGGCCCATGCCCGTCCCGAGCACGACCATCTGGGCGGCGATCGTCCCGTAGCCGGTGCTCGCCGTGGTGGTCGTGACCCAGAGATAGAACACCGACATCGAGAAGAGCCCGGACGCGACCACCAGCTTCGTGCCAACCCGGACGGCGAGCCTGGCGCCGAGGATCGAGGAGACCGCGACCATGGAGGCGACCGGCAGCAGGCGCACACCGGTCGACAGCGGGCCGTAGCCCTTCAGGAACTGGAAGTACTGGGTGACGATGAAGATGAATCCCGACAGCGCGAAGAACGAGATCGCCACCGAGACGCTCGCCGCGGTGAACCGAGGATTGCGGAACAGGCTCAGATCGAGCATCGGGTGCTCGGTGCGCCGCTCCCAGATCACGAACGCCGCCACCAGCGCAGCGGTCAGCACGAAGCTCCCCAGCGTCCTCGTGCTCGTCCAGCCGTGGTCCGGGGCTTCGATGATCACGTAGACGAGCAGGCCGATCATCGCGGTCGACAGCGCGAAGCCGAGGCGGTCGGTGCGGGGCGCGCGCGGGTCACGCGAGGTCGGGACGTAACCGGCGACGAGGACGCCCGCGATCACGGCGATCGGGGTCATCGCGAAGAAGATGCTGCGCCAGTCGGAGAGCTCGAGCAGCCAGCCCCCGACGATCGGCCCGAGCGCGATCGCCGCGCCCGTGATCGCGCCCCAGAGCCCGATCGCGAGCGCGCGCTCCCGGCGCTCGGTGAACACGTTTGTGAGCAGCGACAGTGTCGAGGGGAACACCATCGCCGCCCCCACGCCCATCACCGCGCGTGTAGCGATCAGGGCGCCGGCGCTGTCCGTCAGCCCGCCGACCAGGCTCGCCAGACCGAACACCGACAGTCCGGCGAGGAGCATTCCCTTGCGCCCGAAGCGGTCCGAAAGGCTGCCCATTGCCAGCACCGAGCCCGCGAACAGCAGATTGAACGCATCCACGACCCACTGCAGCTGCGAGTTGGACGCGTGCAGCTCGCGCACCAGCGTCGGCAGCGCGACGTTGACGATGGTGGTGTCGAGATTGATGACGAATGCCGCCAACAGCAGCGAGGTCAGGATCAGTGGCTTGGCTTTCATGACTCCTCCAGGGGGCGTGGCGTGGACCAGTTCAGTCGTGCTGCTATATCGCACAGATATATCACTTAGATATATACTGAGTCTGTGATCCTCGTCACCTACCCCATGAGACTGGTGGAGCGGCGGCGCGCCTCCCTTGCGCGAAAAGGGGCAGGTAGGCCCGATACCCGCTCGACCTAAAAACCCGGCTGCGCCCAGGTCCGCTCTGCGAGGCGCTGCTGGACCTGCGAGATGTAGCCGGCGGCCGGCGCCGTCCACCAGCGACCGGAGAACCAGGCGCCGACGCTTCCCCAGAGATCGCCGCCCACGTACTTTCGCCCGTGCGGCTCCCTGTTGAGCCAGGTCATCTTGCCGTCGTAGTACGCACGGATGATGCCGCCGTAATAGTCGGCGTTGAAGGCGGTCGAGCGGCGCGCGACGGCGCACTTCCCGGAGCAGTGAAATGGCGCGCGCACCTGGAAGATCCCGTAGGAACTGTGGTGCCCGCCGACGGTCGACTGGCGCCACCATGACTCCACGACGGCGACGGCCCGCAGCACGTCCTCGTCGAGCCCCCACTTGTAGCCGGCCCACTGGATGATCTCGTCGGTGGTGCCGGTGAACCTCCCGTTGACGAAGCGGCGGTAGGGCATCTTGTTGTGCTTCCGCCACCGCCGCACCGTGCGCCTGCCGGGGACGGCGTGGTTGGCCTTGGCGTTCTGCGGTCTCGGCTCGAAGCCGGTGCGCTGGACGAGCGCGGCGGCCGCCTGGTCGGAGAGCGGTCGGAACCCGACCGGCTGAGTGGTCGCCGTGGCCGAGGCGGTCGCAGCCGGAACCAGGATCGCCGCCGTGAACGCGACCATCCCGAGGATCGTGAAGCCATGCCCCCGCCGCATCTGCGCATGATTAGCGAAGGAGCCGGAGTTCAAACCCCAATAGGCTCCCGTCATCGACTTCCTCGTCAAGAAGGACGATCTGCAGGAAACGCGCTTCGAGGACCCGGAGGCGCCCGCGCTCGAGGCGGGTCAGGTGCTGCTCGGAGTCGACTCCTTCGGGCTCACCACCAACAACATCACCTACGCGGTGATGGGCGACGCGATGAGCTACTGGGACTTCTTCCCGGCGGAGGACGGCTGGGGCCACATGCCGGTCTGGGGATTCGCCGACGTCGTCGCGTCGAAGGCCGACGGCGTTCCCGAAGGCACCAGGATCTTCGGCTACCTGCCCCCCGCCTCCCACCTGGTCGTTCAGCCCGACCGCTCCGACCCGGCAGACTTCGTCGACACCACGCCGAACCGGGCCAAGCTGCCCGCCGCCTACAACCGCTACATCCGCGTCGCGGGACTGCCCTTCTACGAGGAGAAGAACGAGGACCAGCAGATGCTCCTCTGGCCTCTCTACTTCACCTCCTTCCTGATCGACGACTTCCTGGACGACGAGGGCATGTTCGGCGCGAGGACGGCGGTGCTCTCCAGCGCCTCCAGCCGGACCTCCTCCGCGCTCGCCTGGCTGCTCGCCCGGCGCGACGGGATCGAGGTGATCGGCCTCACCTCGCCGGGCAACGTCGAGTTCACCGAGTCGCTGGGCGTCTACGACAAGGTCGTCCCCTACGAGGAGATCGAGTCGCTCGAGGCGAAGCCTGCCGTCTACGTCGACATGTCGGGCGATGCCAAGGTCCGTAGCGCCGTCCACGGTCACTACGGGGAGGAGCTCAGGCATTCTGCCGCCGTCGGCATCACCCATCGCGAGGATCTCGGCGGCGCCGAGGAGCTGGCCGGCCCGAAGCCCGTCTTCTTCTTCGCCCCCGATCGCCTGCGCAAGCGCACCGAGGACTGGGGGCCGGACGGGATGAACGAGCGGCTCGCCGAGAGCTGGACGCCGTATGCGGAGTGGACGCGCGAGTGGCTCCAGGTCGAGCACGGCTCCGGTCCCGAGGACGTCGAGCGCATCTACCGCGAGCTCCTCGACGGCAAGTCCGACCCGGCGGTCGGGCACGTACTCTCTCCCTAGTGCCGTTTCTCATCGCGCTCGCCCTGACGTTGCTGGGCGGCCACCAGGGGAAGCCAGCCCTCGCGTCCGCGTGCGCGCACCGGGCCCGGACGGCGTTCGAGGCAACCGGGGCTGACCCGTTCACCGCCTCGAACGGCTCCGATTCCTGCCGACTCCGCGCACCTGGCCGAGAGGCGGTCGTCCACCTGGACAGCGCTCCCCAGCCCTACACCCGGATGGAGCGCGAGCAGGTCGAGTTCTGGCAGAACGTGGAGTGGTCTCACCAGGCTGCCCGCGCCGCGCCTTACCCGATCACCAGCCTCGGCCTGGGCGGTTACTGGTTCCCAATTCAGCGGCGGCTCCTGACCACCGACGGGGTGCGGCTGATCACGATCAAGTTGCGATTGCCGGATCCGGCGGCCTCCAAGTCGATCGCCACCCGGCTGGCGAACGTATATCTCGGCCCGCTGCACAAACCGCCGGGTTTCTAGACCTCCAGCCGCTGCTCCTCGAGGTCGAGCTCGCGCTCGACCCGCCTCATCACCTCGGCGCTGATCTCGCGCTGGTTGCGAAGCCGGACGAGCTCGGCGCGCTGCACGGCGTAGATCTCGTGCATCAGGCGCTGATAGGCGAGCGAGCCCTCCTCCAGCCCGTCCTCGTCCTCGATCTTCCCGGCGCGGGTCGCGAACCGCCTCTTCCGGAAGCGGTAGAGGTTGCGGACCCGCTCGACCGTGCCGTCGCGGGTCCAGTCCTCCCCCTCGAGCTCGTCGACCCGGTCGAGAGCGGCCTTCGCGATCAGCAGCCGAGCCTTGGTCTCCTCGTTCTCCTCCTCCGTCCCATCGTCGATCACGCCGAGGCGGCGGATCACCCAGGGCAGGGTCAGTCCCTGCCCCACCACCGTGACGACGATGAGCGCGAAGGTGATGAACTGGATCAGGTTGCGGCCGGGAAGCGGCGCGCCGCTGTTGGTGTGGAGGGGAAGCGCCAGGGCGGCTGCGAGCGAGACCGCGCCGCGCATCCCCGACCAGCTGCTGACCACCCGGAGCTGCCAGGTCGAGCGCCGGGCGCGCTGCGATTCCCGCCGGTCGAGCGTCCTGATCACCAGGGTCACGGTCTTCCCCCAGATGAAGCGCATCGCGATCACCGCGGCGCAGACCGCCGCCGAGTAGCCGATCACCTCGCCCGCCGACCTGCCGGCGAGCCCGTCGACGATCGATGGCAGCTGCAGGCCGATCAGGATGAACAGGGTGGCGTTGAGAAGGAAGGTGAGGATCGACCACATCGCGAAGCCCTGCATGCGGCTCTCGGGGGAGGCGATCTCGGGAGCCCGGAAGCCCAGCACCAACCCGCACGCCACCACAGCCAGTACGCCGGACACGCCGAGCTGGTCCGCGGGGATGAAAGCGCCGTAGGCGGAGAACAGCGAGATCGTCAGCTCGGTGTTGACGTCGCTGATGCGCTTGCGGACCTCGGCGATCACCCAGCCGACGGCCAACCCGATCGCCGCGCCACCCGCGACGTCCACGAAGAAGGTGAGGACGGTGTGCCCGGTCGAGACGCTCTCGCCGATCGCCACCGCGACCGCGACCTTGTAGGCCACCAGGGCTGCGGCATCGTTGACGAGGCTCTCCCCCTCGAGGATGTTGACGAGCCGCCGGGGCGCACCGACGCGTCGCATGATCGCCGTGGCGGCCGCCGGGTCCGTCGGCGAGACGATCGCCCCCAGCGCGAACGACATCGCCCAGGGCAGGTGGATCACCTCGTGGGCGATCACGCCGACGACCGCGGCGGTTGCCAGGGTCAGGCCGATGGCGTTGAGCACGATCACCCGAGCGTCGTTGCGCAGGGTGCGGAGATCCGAGAAGAACGCCGACGCGTAGAGCAGCGGCGGCAGGAAGACCAGCAGGACCAGGTCCGGGTTGAGGTGGATGTCCGGGATCCCGGGAACCAGGCCGAGGAGCAACCCGCCGATCACGAGGGTGATCGGGTAGGGCACGTTGACCCAGTTGGCGATCGCGTTCAGCCCGGCGGCCGAGACGAAGAGGGCGGCGATGAAGATCTGCAGATCCCCCACATCAGGAATTCTGTACGGTCGCGCGATGCGGCGCGTCCGGCTCACCGTGATCCTGTCCGCGATCGGCCTGCTCGGGGCCGGCGTCGTGGTCGGCCACGTGATCGCTCAGTCGAGCGCGCCGACGGTCGTTCGCACCCCGCTCGCCCAGAGCACCAAGGTGAAGGGCGCCAAGCACAGGACGCTGGGCCTCTCCCGAGTGGTGATCCCGGCCGGGGGCAGGATCGCGCTCCACCATCACCAGGGCACCCAGGTCGCCTACATCCAGGCGGGCGTCCTGACGTACACGGTCAGGGAGGGCTCAGTCACCGTGATGACCGGGACGGCCGACAACCCGAGGATCGTCCGCAGGATCCCCGCGGGGCGGACCGGCAAGATCGCGGCCGGCCAGTGGATCGTCGAGCAGCCCTCAACCATCCACCAGGCTGCAAACAAGGGTCGCGCCAAGGTCGTGATCTACCTCTCGACGCTGCTGCGCACGGGCGCGCCGCCCTCGACGCCGAACTAGATCCCGGCGACGACCTTCTGCGCCTCCCCGGCGTCCACACCTGTGAGCTCCCGGTAGCGCTTCACAGCCTCCAGCTCCTTCCCGGCCTTGGCGAGCTCGATGACGTCCTCGGGCACGTCGTCGCTCATACGGTGGAACGGGATCCCCGCTTTGTCCGAGAGCAGCGCGAGCTGGTCCTCGATCCATGCCTCCTAACGCTGGGAACGGGCGGGCATCTTCGCATCGCCGTGCTGCTCACGGAGGACGCGGCGGAGGATCTTGCCGGAGGCCGACTTCGGGATCTCGTCGACGAACTCGACCTCGCGGACCCGTTTGTACGGGGCGACGCGCTCGGCGACGTAGGCCATCAGCTCCTCGGCGTCGACGCCGTCGTCGGTGACCACGAAGGCCTTGGGGGACTCGCCGCCGTCATCCATCGGCGCGCCGATCACGCCCGCGTCCCTGACCTTCGGGTGTGAGACCAGAACGGCCTCGAGCTCGGCCGGAGGCACCTGGTAGCCCTTGTACTTGATCAGCTCCTTGAGCCGGTCGACGATGAAGGTGAAGCCATCGGGATCGATGCGGGCAATGTCACCGGTGCGCAGCCAGCCGTCGTCCACCAGGGTCTCGGCCGTCGCCTCGGGGTTGTTGAGGTAGCCGCGCATCACCTGGGGGCCCCGGACCCAGATCTCGCCCTCCTCGCCCTCGGCCACGTCCTCGCCGGTCGCGGGATCGACCAGGCGCGCCTCGGTGTTCGGGATCAGCGCCCCGACGCTCCCCGGCGGCGTCTCCGCGACCCTCGCCAGGCGGCTCTTGTGGCTGACCGGGCTGAGCTCCGTCATCCCGTACCCCTGCCGGATCGGCGCGCCGATTCGCGCTTCGGCACGGCCCACGAGCTCCGCATCGAGTGGCGCCGCTCCCGAGATCACCAGCTTTAGCTTGGAGAAGTCGCGGCCCTCGACCTCCGGTGCGGTGGCAAAGGCGAGCACCAGCGGCGGGGCGATGTGAAGCCAGCTGACCTGGTGCTGCTCGAGAATGTCCAGAAGGCCCTCGAGGTCGAAGCGCGGCATGGTGACGATCGTCGAGCCCTTCGCCAGACCCATGTTGAGCACGACCGTCTGGCCGTAGATGTGGAAGAACGGCATCAGACCGACGAGGGTGTCCTCGTCGGTCAGCGGCATGGAGTTCCAGGCCTGCTCGATGTTCGCCACCAGGTTCCGGTGGGTCAGCATCACGCCCTTCATCAGGCCTGTGGTCCCGCTGGAATAGGGGAGGACGGCGAGATCCTCCGGATCGACGTCGACCTCGGCGGGCTTGGCACCGGGCGACGCCTTGGCGACGAGGGCCGGTGGGTCGTCGACCAACATCTTGGAGCCGGCGTTCCCCTCCTGCCTGCCCATCTCCTCGGGGGTGAGCAGCGGGTTCATCGGCGTGACGACGCCGCCCGCACGGAGGATCGCGTGGTAGACGACTGCCCACCCTGCGCTGTTCGGGCCTACCAGCGCAACCACGTCGCCCTTGCCGATCCCCTCGGCCTGAAGCTCGGCGGCGACCGCGTCGACCTTGGCCGCGAGCTCGGCGTATGTCGTGACCTCGCCGGTGGCGCCGTCGATGATCGCCGGATGGTCGCCGCGCGCGGCCGCGCCGCCCATCACGTACTCGGGCATGGCGACGTCGGGAATCTCGATGTCCGGCTCGGGGCTGCGGTAGATCAATCCCTCACTCCTCGGCGCCCAGCCTACTCGCGCCGCCCGAAGGCGAGCGCGGCAATCCCGCCGAACATCGCGAGCAGGGCGAGCACCGCTCCGATCCTGCCCGCGGTCGAGTGATGGACCTGCTCGTCGAACAGGGTGAGGCCGAGGACGACGCTGGCTGCCGGGTTGAAGATCGAGCTGGTGGCCACCGCCGGCGGCAGGATCCCGGTCTGCAGCGAGAGCTGGGTGATGGTCATCCCGGCGAAGCCGACCGCGATCAGCGCGTAGAGGTGCCAATTGACCAGCACCTCGGCGCCGTCGTCCTGGAAGACCTCGACGGCTCCCTTGGTGAGGGCCGAGACCAGGCCGAAGAGCAGGCCTGAGGCCGTGCCGAGGAGCGCGGCGCGCAGCGCGCCGGCCCGGCCGAGTCCGGCGACCAGCAGCGCGGTCGCGATGCCGATCAGCACCGCGCCCGCCACGACCCACTGCCCGATCGGGGCGTCCTCCCTTCCGCCCGCCGGGTCGGCGAGCAGCAGGAAGAGGGCCAGCCCGGCGGTGACCACGACCGCCGCGATCACGTCCCGTCGAGTGATCTTCTGCGCCGAGAGCCAGACGCCCAGCGGCAGCGCGAAGACGATCGTGGTCGCGAGAATCGGCTGCACGACCACCAGCCGGCCGTCGCCGAGAGCGGCGGCCTGCATGCCGAAGGCGATCGCGTAGGCGGCGATGCCGCCGAGCCAGACGGGATGCTGGACCAGGCGGAAGAGGATCCCGGCCCTCGCCTCCTTCGCCTCGGGCGCGTCCATCACAACCCGCTGCTGGAGCACGGTCCCGAGCGCGAACACCGCGGCGGAGCCGAAGGCGAGGATCACCGCTATGGGCGCAGCCTATGAATGCGGTCGGGCGCCTTTCCGTGGATCCGGGATGTCCTCGATCACCCGCCCGCCGCGGCCGCGGGTGAAGAAGCTGAACGACCAGCGGATCAGCACGAGCAGCCGGTTCTGGAAGCCGATCAGATACCAGAGGTGGACCACGAGCCAGGTGACCCAGGCGGGAAACCCGCTGAGGCGGACGGCGTGGAGGTCGGCGACCGCCCGGGCCCGCCCGATCGTCGCCAGGTTTCCCTTGTCGCGGTAGTGAAAGGGCTTGTGGTCCCTGCCGCGCAGGCGCGCCTTGACGAGCTTGGCCGCGTAGCGGCCCTGCTGCATGGCCACCGGGGCGACGCCGGGAAGGTTCTGCAGCTCGCCGTCCTCGCCCCGTACCCGCACCATGTCCCCGAACGCGAGCACCTCGGGATGGCCCGGCAGAGTGAGGTTGGGCTCGACCGAGACACGCCCAGCGCGATCGACCTCGGCTCCGCTCGCATCCCCCAGCCGCCTCGCCAGCGAGGAGGCGGTTACGCCCGCCGCCCAGATCACCGTTTGCGCGGGGATGCGCTCATGGGCGCCGCCGTGTGCCTCCACCGTGACGCTCTCGTCGTCGATGTCGACGACGGTGTGGCCGAGCAGGGGCGTGACCCCGAGATTCTCGAGCGAGCGGGCCGCCTTCTCCGAAAGCGAGGGCGGGAAGGTGGTGAGGACGCGGTCGGCCAGCTCGACCAGCAGCACTCGCCCCTCGCGCGGGTCCATCAAGCGGAAGTCCCGGCGGAGCGTGTCCCGCGCGAGCTCTCCGATCTGCCCGGCCATCTCCACTCCCGTCGGCCCGGCCCCCACCACGACGAAGGTGAGCCAGGCGCGCCGACGCTCCTCGTCCGGCTCGAGCTCGGCGGCCTCGAACGCGCTCAGGATCTGCGCCCGCACCGTGAGCGCGCTCTCCAGCGACTTCACCTCGTGGGCGAACACCTGCCACTCGTCGTGGCCGAAGTAGGAATAGCGCGAGCCGCCTGACGCGATCAACGTGTCGTAGGGGATCGTGAGCAGCCCGGATTCGCCGACGCCCGGCTCGACCTGCAAGGTGCGGCCGTCGAGGTCGACCTCCCTGACCTCGCCGAGCAGCACCCGGACGTTCCGCCGTCTCTTGAAGATCGCCCTGAGCGGATAGGCGACCTCCTCGGGCGAGAGCGCTCCGGTCGCCACCTGATAGGTGAGGGGCTGGAAGAGATGGAAATTGCGACGGTCGATCAAGGTCACCTCGACCGGCATACGGGCGAGCTTCTGGACGGCCTGCAGCCCGCCGAAGCCGCCGCCGATGACCACAACCCTGTGCGGCTCGCCGTCCACGGCCCTCAGGCACCCACCAAATCGCGCCGCTCGAACAGGCGCACCGCGACGAGGGCGGCGACGCCGGCGATCGCAACCATCACGATCGCCGCAGTCGCCTTGAAGTCCTGCGCGGGTACAAGTCCGACCTGGTGGAACGGCGTCAGGTTCACAGCCCAGCTGGGCAGATCGAGCAGCGAGCCGAAGAGCTGCCAGACGAAGGCGACCACGACCAGGCCGTAGGCAATCCCCGCGGTCGCGCGCGGGACGAGCGCGAACGCCAGCGCCCCCAGCGAGAGGAAGAGCAGAGCGATCGGCAGGCAGTTGGCCCCGGCCCCGATCATGTCGCCGAACGAGACGTCGGCCCCCGTCGACGCGGCGCCGACCCAGGTGAGGAAGCCGACGAAGATCGCCAGGGCCGCGGCCCCCGCCGTGGCGAGCAGGAGCCGCCCGACCAGCCACCTCCGGCGGCTGACCGGCTGGGACAGCAACGTCTCCAGCTGCTCCTCCGCCTCCTCGTGGCGGGCGGCGGTGATCTGCGAGGAGCCGAACAGGCAGACGACCAGGATGAAGAAAAGGAAGGAGAAGGCGATGTAACCGGAGGCGGTCGTCGCCGAGCCGGCGCCGAGCTTCTCGAGCTGCTCGTTCAGGCTTTTCGAGACGCCCACCGAGGTGGCGCTCACGGTCAGCAATCCGGTGATCGCGCCGAACACACCGCTGCCGATCAACCAGACCGCGAGGCGGCCCCACTCGTCGCGGAGCGCCTGGGCGAGCGGCGAGGAGAGCAGAGCCAGGCTGGGCTCCTTGTTGTCGCTGGAGCGAAGGAGCCCGTCGCCGATGTCCCGGCGCAGCTCGATCCAGCGCGCCGCCGCCATCAGCGCCGCCGCCGCGCCCGCCATCAAGAGCAGCACCGCCGGCTGGGAGCCGGTGAACGGCCGGACCTCCTCGGCCCAGCCCAGCGGAGTCAGCCAGCGGAGCCACTCGAGCGAGTCGGAGGTGTCGGCCACCACGCGCAGGACGAAGGCGACGGCGAGCGCGCCGGCGCCGAGCTCGAGCGCAAGCCGCCGCGTCGAGGCGAGCTGGCTGGCCAGCGCCCCGACGCCGAAGAAGACCACGCCCGCTCCGGCAACCGCGAGCGCCAGGAGCGCCGACTCACCCGCGTTCTGCTTCGCCGCGAGCAGCCCGAGCCAGACCGCCGCGAACAGCACCAGGGCGCCGGCGGCGCCGGCGAGCGTCGACGCCGCAAACGACGTCCGCCGCCCGACCGCGCCCGAGAGGACCAGCTCCTCGCGGCCCGCGTCCTCCTCGGCGCGCATCGACTTGACGGCGGCGAGCAGGCCCCAGCCGGCGGTGAAGATGACCAGGACCCCGCCCACCCGCCAGGCCGCGTAGCCGCCGCTCGTGAGCAGGTCGTGGGGAACGCCGTAGAAGAGGCGGACCGCCTTGTTGTCGCCGAAGCTCTGCGCGAACTGAAGCCGGTCGTGCGCCGTTGGATAGGTGCTGTCGTAGGCGGCGGTCTGCCCCCACGCGTAGACGAAGAAGAAGAACGCGAAGGAGAGATCCCGGACGCGCCCGCCGGCGAAGCGCAGCCTCGCGAGTGGCCTAAGCGCCGCCATCCCCGTCCTGGGCGTCGTAGTGGTGCAGGAAGATCTCCTCGAGGGAGGGCTCGCGGCTGGTCAGCGAGACCACGTGCAGCGGGGCGAGCGCCTCGAGCAGCGGGGCGATCTCGCCATTGGTCTCGAAGCGCAACGTGTGCTCGCCGGCCCTGGTCACCCGCACCCCGTCCATCGCGCCGATCTCGGGAGGGGTCCCGCCGAACGTGGCCTCGACTCGATGGGCGCCGAGGTGCCGCATCTCCGCGAGGGTGCCCTCGTCGACCAGCCGCCCGTTGCTGAGAATCCCGACCCGGTCGCAGAGCGCCTCGACCTCGCTGAGGATGTGGGAGGAGAGAAAGACGGTCTGGCCGCGCTCCTTGGCCTCGTGGATGCTGTCGCGGAAGGCGACCTCCATCAGCGGGTCGAGGCCACTGGTGGGCTCGTCCAGGATCAGGAGGTCGGCGCGCGTTGCGAGCGCGGCCACCAACTGGACCTTCTGGCGATTCCCCTTGGAGAGGGCGCGGACCCGCTTGGAGGTGTCCAGCTTGAACCGCTCGACGAGCTGGTCGCGATAGGCGGCATCCGTGCCGCCGTGCAGCCGCGCCAGGAACTCGAAGGTCTCCGCGGAGGTCATCTTCGGCCAGAGAAACGGCTCGCCCGGCACGTACGCGACGCGCCGATGAGCGCCGACCGGATCACGCCAGGAGTCGATGCCGAACAGCTCGGCCCGCCCCGCGCCGGCGCGGTGCAGGCCGAGCAACAGCCGGATCGTCGTCGTCTTGCCGGCGCCGTTCGGCCCGAGATAGCCATAGACCTCGCCCTCGCGGACCGAGAGGTCGAGCGAGTCGAGCGCGAGTGTCTCGCCGTAGCGCTTGGTGAGTCCCTCGGTGTGGATCGCACCGGCCATGGCGCGACTATGCCACTTGCTGCAGGCCGGCCGGCTCGTAATGCCCCGGCTCGAGTCGCGCGGTGATCGAAAGCCGGTTCCACGAGTTGATCGACGCGATCGCGAACATCAGGTGGATGAGCTGCTTCTCGTCGAACGTCTCGGCGGCGCGATCCCAGACCTGATCAGGGACGTGGCCGTCTCTGATCATGGTCATCGCGTCGCAGAGCTCGAGCGCGGCGCGCTCGTGCTCCTCATACAGCGGGCTCTCACGCCAGGCATCCAGCGAGAAGAGGCGCTCCTCCGTCTCGCCCTCGGCTCGGGCCTCCTTCCAGTGCATATCGAGGCAGAAGGCACATCCGTTGATCTGCGAGGCGCGCACCTTGATCAGGTTGCGCAGCCGCGGCTCGACCTCGACCGCCTTGTCGAGCCCGACCATGGCGGCCAGCGGGTTCATCACGGCCTCACCCACATGGATCCGCTTTGCGTGAATGTTTTCCATCGTCATTTCCTTTCACCCGAGCCCCTCAGCGCGACTCGGTTTGCTCTTCAAACAGGGACGGTGCGTGTTCTCGCCGCGTGACAGCCGCCTTGTGCGGAGCGCGCCAGAGGACGAAGAGCGCAGCGACGGCGACCGAGGCCGCGGCGATCACCATCGCCAGGCCGAGGCCGTCGACGAAGGCGTCCTGCGCAGTAGTGGCCAGGGTCGCGCCCTGGGGCCCGACCCGGTCTGCGATCGCGAGGGCGGCGGGAAGCGCGTCCTGGGCGTGCGAGGCGAACTGGGCCGGCAGGTGCGCCGTGGCGTCGGCGACGCCCGACTGGTAGCGGCCGGTGAGCGCGCTGCCCAGCACCGCGATGCCCAGCGCGCCGCCCACCTCGCGGGCGAGGTCGTTGACCGCCGAGGCGACGCCCTGCTTCTCCTTCGGCAGCGAGGAGACGATCGCGGTGGTGGCCGGGGTGGTCGCGAGAGCCATGCCGACCCCGAGCGGGACCAGCCCGGCGAACAGCACCCAGTACGTGGTGCCACGGCCGGCAGTCGAGAGCACGGCGAAGCCGCCCGCCATCAGCAGGAGCCCGACCGGCGCGACGTACCGCGGCCCGAAGTGCTCGAGCAACCTCGGCACGCGAGGGGAGAGCGCCATCATCGCCACGGCCAGCGGCGCCAGCGCGATCCCGGCGACCAGCGGCGAGTAGCCCAGCACGAACTGGACGTACTGGAGCATCACGAAGATGAAGCCGAAGAAGGCGAAGAACTGGACGGTGATCGAGACGGTGCCGGCTCCGAAACCGCGCAGCCGGAATAGGCGCGGGTCGAGCAGTGGCTGCTCGCGGAGGAGCTCCCAGACGACGAACGCGGCGAGCAGGATCAGCGCCACCGCGAAGGCGCCGAGGGTGAGGGAGTCCGTCCAGCCGCGCTCGGGGCCCTCGATGATCGCGTAGACCAGCGTGGCGAGCCCGGCAGCGGAGATCACTCCGCCCGTGACGTCGAGGCGCGTTCCCTCCGCCGTCGAATTGGGCGCGAGCCGCACCGCGGCGACGAAGGCGACTGCGCCGAGCACCGCGCTGAAGCCGAAGATCGAGTCCCAGGAGAAGACCTCGAGCAGGGCACCCGAGACGAGCAGGCCGAGCAGCGCGCTGCCCCCCGCCACCCCGGCCCAGATCGAGACGGCGCGGTCGCGCTCCTCGGGCGGGAAGACGTTGGTGATGATCGAGAGAGTGGCGGGCATGATCGCCGCCGCCCCGAGCCCCATCACCGCTCGCACCGCGATCAGCCCGCCCGGGCTGTCGACCAGCAGGGCGCATCCGGCGGCCGCCGAGAAGACGACCAATCCGGCCAGAAGGATGTGCCGCCGTCCGAACGCGTCCCCGATCGCGCCGGCCAGGAGCAGGAGCCCGGCGAAGACGACGGCGTAAGCGTCGACCACCCACTGCAGCTGGGTTTGGGTGGCGTGAAGATCTCGCGCAAGATCGGGGAGCGCAACGTTCAGGGAGGAGACGGCGCTGACGACGGTGCCGAGGGCAAGACACATCGCCGCCAGAACCAGATTGCGATTTACGTCCTCTGAATGCCTTCTCATCTTTGGCGACCCCCCGGTCGGCTATAGTTGAACGATGTTGACTTAACGGCGTTGACTTTACAGCGTTGAATTAACTTGTCAAGACTTTCTGAGGACTTTTTTGTGAACCCACGCACACCGACAACCAAGACCCCGCGCACCGGGCGCCGGCCGGGCACCAGCTCGACCCAGGAGCAGATCCGCAAAGCGGCCCGGAAGCTGTTCGCGGAGCGCGGCTATCAGGGCGCCACGATGCGGGCGATCGCCAAGGAAGCGGGGGTCGACGCGTCGCTGATCGTCCACTTCTACGGCAGCAAGGTCAATCTCCTCGCCGCGACGATCGATTGGCCCTTCGATCCCGAGGTCGAGATGCCGAAGCTGCTCGAGGGCGGTCGCCGCAATGTCGGCCGCCGCCTGGCCGAGCTGTTCGTCTCGACCTGGGACAAGGAGGGGACCCGAAACCCGGTGCTCACCCTGGTGCGCGCGGGAACGACCGAGCCCGAGGCCGCCGAGATGCTTCGCAAGTTCATGACGGAGCGCCTCTACGCGCCGTTGCTCGAGCGCCTGGGCGTGGATCAGCCAGAGCTGAGAGCCGGCCTGGTCGTCTCTCAGATCATCGGCCTGGGCCTGGGCCGCTACGTGATCGGTTTCGAGACCCTCGCCGCAGCGAAGCCCGAGCAGGTCGTGAATTGGGTCGCTCCCGTGCTCCAGCGCTACCTGACCGGCAAGCTCGACTAGCCGGCGACCGGCCCCGGGACGCCGGCGTCCTCCAGCACCGCCATCGCCGCGTTCCGCCCGTTCAACGCGATCACCGAGCCGGCAGGATGGGTCGCGGCGCCGCAGAGGTAGAGGCCCTCGACCGGCGTTCGCGACTCCAGCCGCCGGTCCCACATCTGGTCCGGCAGGGTCTCGCCCTGGAAGATGTTGCCGCCGGTCAAGCCGATCCGCTGCTCGACGTCGGGCGGGCCGAGGACCTCGGTCTCGGTGATGCAGTCGCGGAGGTCGGGGGCGTAGGTCTCGATCAGGTCGAGGGCCTGCTCGCCGATCTCGTTGCGTCGCGAATCCCAGTCTCCGTCGGCCAGCTCGTAGGGCACGTACTGGGCGAAAGCGCTCATCACGTGCGCGCCGGGCGGCGCGACGCTCGCGTCGTAGGCGGTCTGGAAGTAGAGCTCGGCCCAGGCCACCCTCGGCTCGCCGTGCTTGCACGCTTCGAAGGCCTCCTGGGCCGCGTCGACCCCGTGGGTGACGGTGACCATCGCCCGGTGCGGCTCGACCGAGCCTGCGGCGGTGAAGGCCGGCAGCCGGCTGAGCGCGGCGTTCACCTTGACCACCGGCGAGCGCACCTCCCAGCCCTCGAGGCGCTCGCGGTAGTCGGACGGAACGGCGTCCGCCGAAAGCATTCCCAGCACGCGCTTCGGGTCGGCGTTGCTGATCACGGTCCGCGCCCGGATCAGCTCCCCGCTCTCCAGCTCCACCCCCTCGCCCGGGACGATCCGCGCCACCGGCACTCCGGCGGCGATCGTCGCGCCCGCCTCCTGCGCAGCCTCGGCGATCGCGAAGGAGACGCGGCCCATGCCCCCCTCGACGTAGCCCCAGCTGCCGCCGTGCCCCTCGACCTCCCCCATCCCATGCATCAGGTGGACCGAGGCGGTGCCTGGGTCCTTCGGGCCCGCCCACTCCCCGATGATGCCCTGGCCGAACAGCGCATGGACGAGGCGCTCGTCGGAGACGTAGCGGGCGAGCGTCTCGGCGATCGGCTCCTCGAAGACGATCGAGATCAGCTCGTCGTCGCCGAGGATCTCCTCGATCCGCTCGCGGCTCGGCGAGGGCCCGCGCCAGAGGTCGCCCGCCGGACCGGCACGCAGCAGCCGCCGGATCCGGTCGAATGTCGCCTCGTAGGCGAGGGCGCCGCGGACGTCCTCCTCCGAGAAGCCGTTGGCATGCATGTGGGCTTCGGTGTCGCGGTCGTCCAGGAACTGGGCGAAGGAGGTGCCGTCGGCGAACGGGCACCAGAGGTTGGGATCGGCGGACGTCACGCGGTAGCCGTGCGCGGGCAGGTCGAGCTCGTCGATCACCAGCTGATCTAGCAGGCCGACGACGTAGGCACAGGGGCTGACCAGGTAGCGATCGTCCGAGAAGGGCTGCTCGAGGGTGCAGGCGCCCCCAAGCCGCTCGCGCCGCTCCAGCACCAGCACCGACTGCCCCGCGCGGGATAGATACGCCGCGGCGGTGAGCCCGTTGTGCCCGCCGCCGACGACGACGGCATCCCAGTCGCGCGCGGCCAGCTCGGCGACCGGCGCCGGCAGCGCGACCCGACCGATCGCGGCGGAGATCTCAGCCGGCAACCCAGCTCCTCGCCTCGTCGAGCCCGTCCATCTCGTAGACCTTG
>CAVUGA010000025.1:0-9808 GCA_963740685.1 uncultured Solirubrobacterales bacterium | reverse complement strand
CTGCCTGCGAGCTCGGCTGCGATCGAGTGCTCGCCCTGGCTTCGGCGGGGAGCCTCGACAAGGACCTGGAGGTCGGAACCCTGATCTGTCCGGACGACTTCTACGCGCCCGAGATCGCTCCCAGCTTCTATCGCGACCCACGCGGCCACTCCGTCCCGGGCTTCGATGCCGATTGGCGGCGGATCGTGATCGGCGCCTGGGACTCGCTGACCGAGACGGAGCTCGAGGACGGCGGCGTCTACGCCCAGACGATCGGGCCTCGCTTCGAGACGCCGGCGGAGGTCAGGGCGCTCGCCAACTACGCCGACGTGGTGGGGATGACGATCGCAGCCGAGGCGGTGCTCGCAGGGGAGGCGGCTCTCGCGTACGCGGTGGTCTGCACCATCGACAACCTCGGCAACGGCATCTCCGGCAAGGCGCTGACCGTGGACGAGTACCGCCGCGGCCGCGACCGGACCGCGCGCACCCTGGCGTCGGCTCTCAGCCAAGTCCTGCCGGCGCTCGCCGCGGGCGTCCCGGGCAATTGAGCCTGGCGGTCACAGGCGCGACGCTCGACGGCGAGGCCGTCGGCCTGCGCGTGGTGGACGGAGTCATCGCCGAGCTAGGACCGGCGGTGGAGGCGCAGCCCGGTGACGAGGCGATCGACGCGACGGGCCTGTTGCTCTGCCCGCCGATGGTCAACGGGCACACGCACGCAGCCATGACCCTGTTCCGCGGGTTCGGTGACGACATGGAGCTGATGGAGTGGCTGCGGACGAAGATCTGGCCGGCAGAGGCGAAGCTCGAGCCCGAGGACGTGTACTGGGGAACCCGGCTCGCCTGCGTCGAGATGATCCGCTCGGGTACGACGAAGTTCGCCGACATGTACTGGCACGGGGCCGAGGTCGCGCGCGCTGTGGTCGATTCCGGCGTCCGCGCGGTGGTCAGCAGCGTGATCATCGACCAGCAGGACGCGGACAAGGGTGAGGCCCTCCGGCCCGAGGTGCTCGAGGTGCTCGATCGGCTCGCCGACGCCGGCCCCCGCGTCCAACCCAGCCTGGGACCGCACGCGATCTACACGGTGAGCCCGGAAACCCTCAGCTGGATCGCCGAGCTCGCCGCCGAGCGCGAGATCCCGGTGCACATCCACCTCTCCGAGACCGAACACGAGGTGAGCGACTGCGTCGACTCCCACGGGAAGCGGCCGGCCGCGTATCTGGATGAGCTCGGCTTCCTCAGCGAGAGGGCGATCCTGGCCCACGGGGTCTGGCTCGACGAGTCCGAGCTGGAGCTGATCGCCGGGCGCGGCGCAACGGTCGTGGCCAACCCGGCGGCGAACATGAAGCTCGCGGTCGGCGGTGTCCTGCCCTATCCGGCCGCGGCGGAGGCCGGTGTCGCGATCGGCCTCGGGACCGACGGGGTCTCCTCGAACTCCAACCTCGACATGTTCGAGGAGGTGAAGCTTTTCGCCCTGAGCCAGAAACACGCCAGCGGCGACCCGGCGACGCTGCCCGCCGCGGAGGCGCTCGCGATCGCCCGGGGACGCCGCTCGGCCCTGCTCGACGGCACTCCGCTCGCGGTCGGAGAGCCCGCGGACTTCCTGCTCCTGCGCGCCTCGGACCCCGAGCTCTCGGCGGGCGAGGAGGACGCTGACCTCGTCTACGCCGCCGGTGGCTCCGTCGTCGATACGACGGTGGTCGCGGGCGAGGTTCTGATGAGGGGCCGAGAGGTCGAGGGCGCCGGCGAGATCGTCGCGGAGGTCCGCTCGCGAGCCGGGAGGCTCACGGGCCTATAGCGTCCCGGCCGTGCGGACCGAGGCTCGATTCCCGGAGATCCCCGAGAAGGCCGGTCACTACGAGAGCTTTTATCTGAAGCTCGTCCAGCCCGGCGGCGGCAGGGGCGCGTGGATCCGCCACACCGTCCACAAGCGCCCAAGGGAGGAGGTCACCTGCGCGATCTGGTTCGTCCTCTTCGACTCGTCCGCCGCGGGGCCGCGCGCGACCAAGCGCCAGTTCGGCCCGGGCGAGCTGGGGGCCGACCCGGAGACCTACATCCGGGTCGCGGACTCCTCGCTCACGGACGGTCGCGCCGTCGGCCGCGTCACCACGGACGTCCTCGAGGCGAGCTGGGACCTGAGCTTCGCCGACAGCCACGAGCCCTTTCACCACCTGCCTCGCGACTTCCTCTACCGCTCGAAGCTGCCGAAGACCAAGTTCCTCAGCCCCTACCCGGACGCCGTCTTCAACGGACAGCTGGAGGTGGCCGGCGAGCGGATCGGGGTGGATGGGTGGCGGGGCATGATCGGCCACAACTGGGGCGCCGAGCACGCCGAGCGCTGGGTCTGGATCCAGGGCTCCGGGTTCGAGGGCCGCTCCCCCGAGGACTATTTCGACATGGCGGTCGGCCGGATCAAGGTCGCCGGCAGGACGACCCCATGGGTCGGCAACGCGATGCTGATGCTGGACGGCAGGGCCCACCGGCTCGGCGGCTTCGGCCACATCCCGAGCACCGAGGTGAGCGAGTCGCCGACTGGGGCCAGATTCGAGCTCACGGGTAAGGGCGCCAAGGTCAGCGGCAGCGTGCACGCCGCCGCCAAGGACTTCGTCGCCTGGATCTACGCCGATCCGGTCGGCCCCGAGCACAACACGCTCAACTGCTCGATCTCGGACCTCGAGCTGGACGTCGAGTTGGACGGTCGGCCGGCAGAGCGGCTCACCGTCAAGGGCGCCGCCGCCTACGAGTTCGGCACCCGCGACCCCGACCACGGGATCCCTCTTCAGCCGTATCCGGATGGCTGAGCGCTGTCTACTTCTTCTTCTTGAAGAAGGCCCAGGTGTCGGGCAGGTCGAGCGCGCCGGCGAGCTGAGGCCCGTTGACCGTGATCGTGCCGCCGCTGCCGACCAGGTTCGCGTGCACGATCCGCGGCGATGCTCCCCGCTGGGTCACCACGATGTTCCGGAGCTTGCCGTGCAGGCCCACGCCGCGGAGCGCCGAGCTGATCCGGCCGACGGTGAACTTCCGCTTCCAGTGCTCGTAGGGCGACCCGACGTCGGCCTCATACGGGTCGTCGACCCCGCGCAGGTAGGGAACCGGGGGCTGCCCGAAGCCTAGGGAGGAGAACTCGTTGTTCTCTGTGTGGCCGCCGGAGGTCGAGAAGAAGAAGGTCTGGGCGACCTTCCCCGTGTAGAGGACCACCTGCAGATGTGTGGCGCTGACGGCCTGGTCGGTCTTCGCCGTCTCGGCGCCGACCCCGGCGTAGACCTGGCTGCGCGTGTCATCGAAGACGTCGAAGCTGCCGCCGTGGGCGGCGGTGGAGATCGCGTAGGAGCGGGCGGCCACCGCCTGGGCCTTGAGCGCCTCGATCGGCCAGGACGAGGGCGATTCCTTCGAGACGACGCCGCGGACGTAGTCCTCGAGCTCCACCACGTTGATCGCATCGAGGCCGCCTGACGACGCCCGCACCTCGAGGGAGCCGCGGTACGTGCCCTTGCCCTTCACCAGGATCGTCGGCGCTCCGGTGGCCGTCATCGCCGGCCCGCATCTGGCGATCACCCTGCGCTTCTTCGTCCGGAGCACGACCCCGCCGCCCTTTCCCTTCGCGACGTAGGTCTTGCCGGGCTTGATGGGGGTGTCGCAGGCCGAGCTCGCGCCGCGGAAGGGGACGCTGCGCGCGCCGTCCCGGAGCAGGACCCGGACCGTCTGGTCGGGGGTCGGGCCGATGGTCGTGCCCGTGTAGTAGTGCGTCAGGATCGCGTCGTAGGAGAAGCCGTGTTTCGCGTACCCGTAGGCGCCGTACTGGCTCATGCCCACGCCGTGGCCGAATCCGGCGCCCTTGACCACCCAGACCTTCTTGGCCGAGGCCGCGGCCGGGACGGCGAGTGCCACGGCGAGCGCGGCCAGCATGACGGTCTTCGACCCCCGAAGCATCACCCCTGAATAACGGGTACATCGGCGGGAAGTTGCGCTTTATCGTGCGAGCTAGGCTGGTGGACAGCCGAGCTAAGGAGACGATATGGCGACCGAGACGATTCAGGCCACAGATCACAAGCTCTACGTCGCCGGTGAGTGGATCGAGACCGGCGAGTGGTCGGAGGTGAAGGCTCCCTACGACGAGACCCTGATCGGGCGTGTGCCGAAGGGCGACGCCGCCCTCGTCGACAAGGCGACGGATGCGGCGGCCGCGGCCTTCGCGAAGGATGACTTCCCCCAGCACAAGCGTGCCGCTGTCCTAGACCGAGCCGCCGAGCTGGTGGCTGAGCGCGAGGACGACCTGACGATGACGATCGCGGCCGAGGCGGGCAAGCCGGTGAAGACCGCACGGGTCGAGGCCCAGCGCTGCGTGGGCACGCTCGAGTTCGCGGCGGTGGAGGCCCGCAGCCTGACCGGCCACACCGTTCCGATGGAGGCCGGTGTCGCCGGCGAGGGCAAGCTCGGCATCGTCATCCGGGTCCCGTACGGCGTGGTCGGCGCGATCAGCCCCTTCAACTTCCCCCTCAACCTGGTCGCCCACAAGCTCGGCCCGGCGATCGCCGCAGGCAACGCAGTGGTCCTGAAGCCCGCCGGCCAGACGCCGATCTCCGCGATCAAGCTGGCCGAGGTCCTCTACGACGCCGGGCTGCCGGAGAACTGGCTCCAGGTGGTCTGCGGCTCCGGGTCGGACGTCGGCAACGCGATCGTCGAGAACGATCAGATCGGCGCGATCACCTTCACGGGCTCTGCGCCGGTCGGCTGGGGCATTCGCTCCAAGGCGCCGCACAAGAAGGTCAACCTGGAGCTCGGCTCCACCGCGCCGCTGATCGTCAACGACGACGGCGACTGGGAGCAGGCCGCTGACAAGGCGAAGCTCCACGCCTTCTCGCACGCGGGCCAGAGCTGCATCTCCGTGCAGCGGATCCTGCTCCACGAGTCGATCGCGGACGACTTCACGAAGCGCTTCGTTCAGAACGTCGAGTCCCTGGTCACCGGTGACCCGATGGACGAGAACACGGACGTCGGGCCGGTGATCTCCCGGGACGACCGCGATCGCGTGAAGTCCTGGGTCGACGAGGCGGTTGCCGCGGGCGGCGAGCTCCTCACCGGCGGCGAGCTGGTCGACGAGGACCGCTGCCTGGCGCCGACCGTGATCCGCAACGACCCGCCCGAATGCCACACCTGGAAGGACGAGATCTTCGGCCCGGTTGCGACGATCCACACGTTCAAGGACCTCGACGAGGCCCTCGAGATGGCGAACGACTCGCGCTACGGGCTGCAGGCCGGCGTCTTCACGCGAGACGTCGGCAACGCGATCAAGGCCGGCGAGACGCTCGAGTTCGGCGGCGTGCTGATCAACGAGGTCCCGACCTTCCGGACGGACCAGATGCCGTACGGCGGCGTCAAGGACTCGGGCAACACGCGAGAGGGCCCCCACTACGCGGTCCGCGAGCTGACCGAGGAGCGCCTGGTCACCTTCCAGGGCTGATCGAACAACCGGCCAGGCTTCGGCTCGGGCCCAATACCTCTTCCCGGATCCGCGCGTAGTCTGAAGGGGGATGTCAGGGGGACTGACATCGGGGAGAAGGATCTCCTCTGTCGCAGCGCTTGGCCTGACCGCCGGCGCGCTGATGGTGCCCGCGCAGGCGGGGGCGGTCAGCTTCTTCAGAGGCGACGTTCCCGTAGGCACGCATCCGACCTCAGTCGCTGTCGGCAACTTCAACGGCGGCCCGCGTGACCTGGCCGTCGCGAACGAGGGCTCGAACAACGTCTCGATCCTGCTCGGGAAGGGATTCGGTCAGTTCAAGGCCGCCAGCCCCGTCTCGGTCGGGGCCGCTCCCAGCTCGGTCGTCACGGGCTTCTTCAACAACGACGCCTTTGCCGACCTGGCGATCGCCAGCGTCGGGGACGACAACATCGCGATTCGGCTCGGCAATGGCAGCGGCGGCTTCAGCGGCACGGGCACCGTGTCGACCGGAATGAACAGCGACCCGAGAGCAATCGCGACGGGGGACTTCAACAACGACGGCAAGACCGACCTGGTTTCCGCGAATCAGGGTTCGAGCACCGTATCGGTGCACCTCGGCGACGGGATGGGCGGCTTTGCCACGGACCCAACCCCGAAGGATGTCTCCGATACCTCGGGGCTGCCCGCGACCAATCCGGTCGCAATTGCGGTTATCCAATTAGGCGGTACCACGATGACCCCTGACACCGACCTCGACGCGATGGTCGCCAGCCCCACCAGCGACCAGGTCCTCGAGCTGCTCGGTGACGGCTCCGGAGACTTCACGGGCGCCGGCACCATCTACGGCTCGACGGGAATTCCGGGCTCGGACCCGAGCGGGGTGGCGGTCGGCAGCCTCAATCCGAACAGCTCCAACCCCGGCAATGCCGCCGAGCCCGACATGCTGACCGCGAATGAGGGCCTCGATCAGGTCTTTCCGTGGTACGGAAGGACCGATGGCACCTCCTTCGATCCCGGCGGTGTTGAGATGACCGGGAGCGATCCCGTCGCGATCGCCATGGGTGACCTCGACGGCGATGGTGACCAGGACGGGATCACCGCGAACCGCAGCGCCGGGACATCGACGGTGATCCTCTCCGATGGCAACGGTGATGTCTTAGCGGACACCTCGCCGGCAGTCGGCTCCTCGCCGAGGGCCGTCGCGACCGGGTACTTCGACGCCGACTTCAGGGCTGATGCTGCCGTGGCGAACTACGACTCGAACTCGGTCACGGTGTTGACCTCGCGGAAGCCCGGGCCGCCTGCGAAGCCACCGCCGGCCACGACCCCGCCGCCCGCGACGACCCCGCCGCCGGCGACGAGCCCTTTGATAACCGCGCCGAATCCGCTCTGCGCGCCGCTCCGCAAGAAGCTCCGCAACGCGAAGAAGCACCACAACAAACCAAAGGCAAGGAAGCTCCGACGGAAACTGCGGAAGCTCGGCTGCTAGCCACCCGGCTCAGTCGTGCGGGCGCGCCATCTTGCGATGGTCGAGCGCCTCGTCGAGGATCTCGTCCGAGACCCCCATTTCCTTCGCGACCTCGCGGATCGAGCGGTCCGAGGCGGCCGCCTCCTTGACGATCTCGCCCGCCTTGTCGTAGCCGATGTGCGGGTTGAGAGCGGTCGCAACGATCAGGTTCGCCTCTCTGTGCCGCTCGAGCATCTCCTCGTTCGGCTCGATGCCGCTGACGCACTTCTCGTCGAGCGCGCGGGAGGCGGCCGCGAGCAGCCCGATCGAATCGAGCAGGTTGCGCGCGATCAGCGGCACCCGGACGTTGAGCTCGAACTGCCCCTGGCTCCCGGCCAGCGTGATCGCGGCATCGTTCCCGACGACCTGATCGGCGACCTGGATCACCACCTCGGGGATCACCGGGTTCACCTTGCCGGGCATGATCGAGGATCCCTTCTGGAGCTCGGGAAGCCGCAGCTCGGCGAGGCCGGCTCGGGGGCCGGAGCCCATCAGCGCCAGGTCGTTGGCGATCTTGAGCAGGGAGACGGCGACCGTCTTCAGGGAGCCGGAGAGCTCGACCAGCGCGTCTCGGTTGGCCTGGGCCTCGAAGGGGTCGGCGGGCTCGGAGATGTCGAGCCCGGTGTCGGCGCTGAGCTGCTCGCGGACCTTGGCTGCGAACTCGGGATGCGTGTTGAGCCCGGTCCCGGTGGCGGTCCCTCCGAGGGGGATCTGCCCGACCCGGCCGAGGGTCGAGCGCACCCGTTCCGCGCCAAGGCGGATCTGGGCTGCGTAGCCGGCGAACTCCTGGCCGAGGGTGACCGGGACCGCGTCCATCAGATGGGTGCGGCCGGTCTTGACCAGGTCGGCGAACTCGTCGGCCTTGCGCTCGAGCGCGGCACGCAGCTCGTCCAGGGCCGGCAGCAGATCGGAGTGGACCTCGCCCAGCGCCGCCAGGTGGACGGCCGAGGGAAAGACGTCGTTCGAGGACTGGCCCATGTTGACGTGGTCGTTGGGGTGAGCCTCGTCGCCGGCGAGCTCGGCGATCACCTCGTTCGCGTTCATGTTCGATGAGGTCCCGGAGCCGGTCTGGAAGACGTCGATCGGGAACTGGTCGTCGTGCTCGCCGCCGGCGACCTCGTCAGCGGCCTTCGCGATTCGCGCGGCCAGATCGGCGTCGAGCTTGCCGAGATCGGCGTTGGCCCGGGCCCCGGCGGCCTTCAGCCGGCCCAGCCAGTGGATCACCGGAGCGGGGATCGGCTGTCCCGAGATCTGGAAGTTCTCGACGGCTTTCGTGGTCTCGCCACCCCAGAGCTGGTCGGCGGTCTTGGCTTCCATCTCCATCCAGGCTACCTAGTACACGCGCCCGCAAGTACGCCCCCGAATCGGCGGCTGCAAGCCTTCGCCTGGCGGCGTCCTCGGTCGCCGCAATGGCGCTGCCATTCCGGCTCCCTGCGTCCTTGCCATGCTCGGCTTTCGCTCGCCGATTCATGACCGTACTTACGGTCGCGCGTACTAGCCGGAGGTGTGCCCGGCGGCGTAGCCACGGCCGAAGGCCCGCTCGAAGCTCGCCGGCAGCGTGCCCCCGGTGGCGCTGAAGCGGGCGGCTGAGTTGAGGCGCCGGACCAGGTCGGTGTGGATCGCGTCGGCGCCCTTGGCGACCGCCCCGATCAGATAGCCGAGCTGGAGGGTTGCCGACTCGTCGCCCCGGCGGGCCTCCGCATTGAGCTTGGTCGCGGCGATGATCGTCTCGTGGCCGATGTTCGCCAGCTGTCCCGCATCCTGCTCGGGGACCAGGCAGTCGGAGATGGGTGTGGTTCCCGCCAGCCGCACCTCGCCCGGGGCGCGCTCCAGGGCGGTGAGGTAGGCCTGGTTGGTCGCCAGGCAGGCGGCGGGTGCCTGGTCGTTCTGCTTCGTGCCGCAACCCGCGACGACGATGACGAACGCGGCAGCAGCGAGCGCGATGGAGGATCCCCGGGGCATCGCGTGATCCTACGTCCGCTGCGGCCCATACCTTGATCGACAGTGACCGACGAGGCGACGCCACTTCGCCCCATCGATCCGCTCGCGCATCGTGCGCTGGAGGCGCTCGTGCGGGCGCAGGCGAACCTCACCCGCCGCCTCGCGGCGGACCTCGAGAGGATCGGAGTCTCGGCGACGGGCTTCACGATGCTGGTGCTGCTGACCAGCGCCGGCGGGCGGCTGGAGCTGCGCACCATGCGCCGCCGCCTCGGCGCCTCCAAGGCAACCGCCACGGAGGTCCTCGACACGCTCGAGAATCGTGGCTTCGTCGGTCGCAGCCGGCTGGAGAGCGATCGCCGGGCCGTCGCCGTCGCCCTGACGCCGGCCGGCTACAACCTCGTCACCCACGCGTTCCCGGCGCACGCGGAGCGCGTGCGGGAGGCTTTCGGGGTTCTCGACGAGACCGAGAAGCGCCAGCTCGCGGACCTCTGCCGCAAGCTGGACCGAGCCGCTTAGCTCGCCCAGAGCGCGGCGAGCTCGGTCGGCGTCAGACCCGAGAGTCGGACGCAATCGCGCGTCATGTGAGCCTGGTCGGCGTAGCCGAGGTCGGCCGCCACGCGCGCGAGGTCGCTCTCGCCCGCCGACACCGCCCCCGCCTGCTCCACGAGGCGCCGGAAGCGCAGAACCCGGTCGAGCGTCTTCGGCCCATAGCCGACCGCCTGATGGAAGCGGCGCCTGAGTTGCCGGTCGCTGATCCCCAGCGAATCCGCCAGCCGATCGACGCGGGCGCCGGGAAAGCCCAGGCGGCGGGTCGCTGCCAGCACGAGCGGATCCGGGCCGGTGTCCTCCATCCGCGAGCTGATCGTCCCTTCGATCAGGCCAAATGCCTCCTCGTCGCTGTCGCTTTCCCCGAGTTGTTCGCTGAGCTCAGTCACGTCCTGCCC
>CAVUGA010000024.1:0-16114 GCA_963740685.1 uncultured Solirubrobacterales bacterium | reverse complement strand
CGAGGCCGGCGATGGGAAAGTCGACGCTGGTCTGCGACTTCGCCCAGAACGTCGCGCTGAAGCACCAGAAGCCGGTCGCCCTCTTCTCCCTGGAGATGTCGGAGATGGAGCTCGCCCACCGCTTCATCGGCTCGCAGTCGCGGATCTCGAGCGACCGCCTGCGCAAGGGCAAGGTCTCGGGCAAGGACTGGCCGAAGGTGGTCAAGGCGTGCAACCAGCTCGAGTCCGCGCCGCTCTGGATCGACGACTCCTCCGATCTCGGGCTGCTCGAGCTGCGCGCCAAGGCCCGGCGCCTGCACGCGCAGGAAAAGGGGCGCGGCCACGAGGGCCTCGGCATGGTGATCGTCGACTACATGCAGCTGATGCGGAGCGACGACGCCCGCGCCAACCGCGTCGAGCAGGTCTCCCAGTTCAGCCGGGGCCTCAAGATCCTGGCCCGCGAGCTGGCCGTGCCCGTGATCGGCATCTCGCAGCTCTCCCGCGCTCCCGAGCAGCGCCCCGACAAGCGGCCGATCCTCTCCGACCTGCGCGAATCCGGCGCGATCGAGCAGGACGCCGACGTCGTCGGCTTCCTCTACCGCGACGACTACTACAACGCCGACTCCGAGGACCCCGGCGGCGCCGAGCTGATCCTCGCCAAGCACAGGAACGGGCCCGTCGGGACGGTCCGCCTCGTCTTCCTGGAGCACTACCCGAAGTTCGCCGACCGGGCACGCGGGGAGCAGCCGATCGAGCAGTCGGCCGGTGAGGGACCGCCGCTCGAGGACTTCGCCGGGGCGGAGGAGGGCTGAGTTGGCCGCCCGGCCATCATCGGACGAGCGCCAGCCCTGCCGGCTCGGCGTCTGCGACGGCTCCGGCTGGATCCTGGGCCCGGAGGACGTCGCCAGACCCTGCGAATGCCGCTCGCGGATGGTCGCGCGAGCGCGGCTGCGCGGCGTCGACTCCGTGATCCCCGCGAAATACCGGGGTGTGTCGTTCGACCGCCCGCCGGTGACTCAGATGGACGACTTCGTGGTCAAGCGGGTTCGTGACTTCTGCGAGAACCTCGACGAGAACCTCGACAGCGGCCGAGGTATGTGGTTCTTCGGCAATTCGGGAACGGGCAAGACCACGCTGGCCATGCTGATCTCGCGGACGACGCTCGAGGCCGGCCGCTCAGTGGCGATCTATTCGCTCCCCAAGCTTTTGAGCCGGATCCGCCAGACCTACGACGCCGAGATCGGAGAGCAGTCCTATTCCGAGCTCTTCGAGCGCCTCGCCACGGTCGATCTGCTGCACCTGGACGATCTTGGTGCCGAGAAGCAGACGGAGTGGGTGCTCGAGCAGCTCTACGCGCTGATCAACGAGCGCTACGAGCGACAGCGCTCGCTGATCGTCACCAGCAACTACGAGGACGACGAGCTCGAGAAGCAACTCGGCACCCGCATCGTCTCTCGGTTGGTCGACATCTGCGGGGACCCCGTCTTGCTCTTCGGCGAGGACCGCCGCATGCACGTCTCAGCGGACGTAGCCGGCTCGCTGGGTGAGGGCTCCGTCGGTGGCGGGGGCGCGGTGGGCGGCGGGCTCGGCCCGCTCGACCACTGAGGATCAGATCTCGGCCGGCTCGGCCGTCATCTCCCCTCCGGCGTCGCCGGTGTTGATGGTGTCCTTGGGCTCGATCAGGAGGACCTCCGCCCCCTGATCAGAGCGGGGGCAATGCTCCACCCCGCGCGGGACGACGAACAGCTCGCCCGCCTCAAGCACCTTGACCGCCACGAGCTTGTAGTCGTTCAGGTAGCCGACGATTCCGGGCTCGAAGGGCTTTGTCCAGGAGCCCCAGCTTCTCCTTCAGGTTGACCTTTTCCTCCACGGTCCCTCCTTTCGTTCGACACTTGGCGACTCGGGATCGGCGAGGACCCTCCACCCAGCCTACGCCTCGCTCATAATGCCCCGGTCATGCCCGGAATCGTCATAGTCGGCGCCCAATGGGGCGACGAAGGCAAAGGGAAGGTCACCGACCTGCTCGCGGAGCAGGCCGACCTCGTGATCCGCTTTCAGGGCGGCAACAACGCCGGCCACACGATCATCCGCGATGGGGAGACCTTCAAGTTCCACCTGATCCCCTCTGGGATCCTCTACCCGGGCAAGACCTGCGCGATCGGGAACGGTGTGGTGATCGACCCCGCGGTGCTCACCCGCGAGCTCGAGGAGCTGCGGCACCGCAGGATCGACGTCAGCGGGCTGCGGATCTCGGCGAACGCGCACGTGATCATGCCCTACCACGTGAAGCTCGACACGGCCGGGGAGCTGAAGCTGGGCAAGCTGGAGATCGGCACCACCCGGCGCGGAATCGGCCCCGCCTACTCGGACAAGGCAGCCCGCCTGGGGATCCGCGTCCAGGACCTGCTCGACCCGAAGATCCTCCGCAAGAAGATCATGACCGCGATGGAGCCCAAGCAGCAGATGCTGCGGCCCTTCGCGAAGGACCCGGAGCTCGACCTCCACACGATGGTCGAGACCTACGCCACCTACGGCCACCGGCTCGCGCCGCACATCACCGACACCGCGAAGCTCTGCTGGGACGCCCTCGATGCGGATCGCACCGTGCTCTTCGAGGGGGCTCAGGGCACGATGCTCGACCTCGACCACGGGACCTATCCCTTCGTCACCTCATCGAACCCGGTGGCTGGCGCGGCGTGCATCGGGGCCGGAGTCGGCCCGCGGGACATCGACGAGGTCTGGGGGATCGCCAAGGCCTACGCGACTCGGGTTGGCGCCGGCCCGTTTCCCAGCGAGCTCGAGGACGGCCTGGGAGACACCCTCCGCGAGCGTGGCGGCGAGATGGGCACGACGACCGGCAGGCCCCGCCGCTGCGGCTGGCTCGACCTGGTCGCGCTCAGATACGCCGTCAGGCTGAACACCATGACCGCCCTCGCCGTCACCAAGCTCGACGTGCTCTCCGGCATCGACCCGCTGCGCGTCTGCGTCCGCTACCGGCACCCCGAGGGCGCCGTCTTCGACGAGTTCCCGTACCACCAGTCGATCATCCACACAGCCGAGCCGGAGTACGAGGAGCTGCCCGGCTTCGAGGGCGACATCGGCGAGTGCCGCCGCGAGGAGGACCTGCCGGCCGAGGCCCGGAACTACCTCGCCGCGATCGCGGACCACATGGGGATCCCCGTGCGGCTCGTCGGGGTCGGCCCGGGCCGCGACCAGGTGATCTGGATGGGCCAGGAAGCGGAACCGCGATTGCGGGCCGCGGCCTAGGCCAGCGCTCCCGTCGCGCGCATCCCGTGCTCGGCCGTGTTCGGGATCACGCCCTCCTCGACTCCCCGCTCCTCCCCGCGGCGCAGCATCCGCAGTCCGAGGATCGTCGCCGCCAGGGTGGCGGTCACGCCGAGGCTGACCTGCACGCTGAGCAGGCCCTGCCGGGTCCAGTAGACGTCGCGCAGGTCGAGCAGCAGCGCCGCCTCGTCCATCGTCAGGCCCATCCCCACGCCGAATGGGATCGAGAGCGCCGACTCCACCCGCTCGTTCCGAGTCGTGAGGGCCCCGACCGCCGAGCCGAAAGCCAGCGCGATGCCCGGCACGAAGTGGTGGATGTGCCGGCCGCTGATGCTCACGTCGCGGAACGGCCACCAGCCGTGGCGGATCCCCCAGGTCGAGAACCGGGCCAGCGCGAACGCGCCCAGGAACCCCTGCAGGATGTTGAAGAGCACCGCCTCGTGGTGGGGCGTCGCGATGATCCCGCGACGGGCGACCGCAAGGGTGTCCCGGGTCGCATAGCCGGCCGCATCGGCGAGGGTCGCCGGCGTCTCGGTCTCCGAGCTCTCCCTCCGCCGCCGTGCCATCCGCAGCAGCTCGCCGGTGACCAGCGTCCCGAGGGAGCCGGCGGCGAACACGGCGAGGCCGACGGTGACCCGCTCGGCCTTCCGCTCGCTGGCGATCGTCGCCAGGCGCCGCCGCTTCCGTCTGCCGGTCAGCGTTCTCATGGGGTGGGCATGCTAGCCGCGCCCCTCCGGCACCCCGCAAATCGGGTAGGAATTTGGCTTTGTGGAGCCAAATCCGTGGGATCTACGGAGGCCGGGATCCGTCGCGCCCAATAGGATTTCCCCATGCGCAGGTTGCTCTCACCGGTCAACGTCGGCGTCAGCGCCGCTCGCCACGTGCTCTGGTACCTGAGCTACCACGCGGCGCCCCGCCAGCGCTGACGAGCGCGTCCCCCGGCCGGTAGGGTCCCGCCCCGATGGGAATCATCGCCTGGATCATCCTGGGGCTGTTCGCCGGAACGATCGCGCGCGCCCTGATCCCCGGCCGCACGGAGCCGGGCGGCTGCATCGGCACCACCGCGATCGGCATCTTCGGCGCCCTGCTCGGCGGGTTTCTCGCCAGCGCTCTCGGTGTCGGCCACATCCACGACTTCTTCAACCTCGGGACTTGGCTGATCGCAATCGGCGGCTCGATCATCCTGCTGTTGATCATCCGCGCGATCGCCCGCTAGGGGCCCGGGGTTGGGTGTTGGGGCGATGGGCCGTGCAGGGATCGAACCTGCGACCTTGAGATTAAGAGTCTCCTGCTCTACCAGCTGAGCTAACGGCCCTGGTTGGGGGCGGAATTATAGGAAGGGCGCGCGGAGCTAGAGCCCGCCGGTGCCGCCGCTCAGGCCGCCCGTGCCGAGCCCGTTGAGCGGGTTGCCGCCGCCGGTGGCGCCGCCGCCGGTGGCGCCGCCGCCGGTGGCGCCCTGCGTCTGCTGCTGCTTCGTGAGCTGCTTGATCGCCGTCTGGAGCTGCTGGCCGAGCTGCTGGACCTGCTTGAGCTGGCTGTCGATCGTCGAGGCATTGGCCCCCTTGGCCTGCTTCGCCTTCGCGCTGGCCTGGTTGGCTGCCTGAGTTTCCCCGGCGAGGTAGAGGTACTGGGCGAGGGTCGCATAGGAGTTGGAGGTCGCCTTGCTGGGCTGAGCGTCGATCAGGGCCTGCTGGGCCTGTGCGGCCGTCTTCCAGTCGCTGACCGCCGAGTTGATGTCGGTGAGGGCCTCGCTGGAGGTGGTGTCGCCACGGGCGCTGGTGAAGTCCAGCCTGGCCAGCAGGTCGAAGGTGTTGAGCGCATAGACCGCGGGGGCCGCCGAGAGGTTCCCCTTGCTCGCCTTCACGTACTTGTTCCAGGCGTCGGCGGCCTGACGAAGATGCTGCTCGCCGTCGCTGGTTGGAGCGCCGTTGCTGCCGGTGTTGGCATTGGCGGCTGAGTACTGGAGGCGCACCAGGTTGGCGAGCGCCGTCGTGTCGTTGGGATTCACCTGAAGCTGCTTCTGGGCGGCCTCGATGTCGCTGTCGAAGGCGGTCGAGCTGCTGCCGCCCCCGCCCCCGAACAGGTCGCTGAAGCTGAAGCCGCCGCCGCCGGTGCCGACGCCGAGGAACACGAAGCTGATCGCGAAGATCAGCGCCAGGCCGCCGAACACGACTCGGACCACGCGGCGGCGACGGGGTGTCTGCAGGTCGAAAAGCACGGCGTCAGCCTAGATGAACCCGAGTCCGGGCCTACGCCGCCCCGCTGGGCGGCGGCTCGGAGACGGTCATGTCACGGTCCGAGGCGCTCTCGGGAGGCCGGCCGAACATCCTGGCCAGGATCACGCTGCCCTCGAAGAGCAGAAGCAGGGGGACCAGCTCGATCAGCATGCTGACGGGGTCGGTGCCCGGGAGGAGCATGGCAATGACGGCGAGGATGACGATCGCGTAGCGGCGGTTCTGCGATAGCTGCTCGGGGGTGACGATTCCAAGCCTGGTGACCGCAAGGATCCCGATCGGAAGCTGGAAGATCAGGCCCATGATGCCGAGCGTGAGAGTGAAGAAGCTGTAGTAGTCGCGCGCCCGGATCTGGATGTTGAACTGGCTGTCGTTGAAGTTGAGCAGGAACTTGGTGGCCGCGGGCACGACGAGGAAGTAGCCGAAGAGGACGCCCGCGATGAAGAGGAGCGGGACGCCGATCAGAAAGGGAACGACGACCCGCCTCTCCCTGTCGGTGAGCGCCGGCAGGATGAAGGCGTAGGCCTGGTAGAGAATCACCGGCAGGGAGATGACGAGGGCGGCGTAGGCGGTGATCGTCACCGTCGTGGTGAACGGCTCGGCGACTCCGAACGTGATCGGCGTCTTGTCGCCGGGCAGTGGCGCGTTCGCGATGTCGAGCAGCCGGCTGTTCTGCCAGAAGCAGAGTGCGAAGGCGACGCTGAACGCGACGATCGAGATGACGATGCGCGTACGAAGCTCGTCGAGGTGCTCGACGAGCGTAAGCCGGTCCTCGAAATCGACCGGCCCTAGCCGGGCCATTGACTAGGCCTTGTTCTCGGAGACGACCTCGCCCTCGACGGGCTCCGCGGTCTCGCTCTCGGCGGCGCGCGGCGCGGGCGTGCTCTCGGCGGCGCTGGGCGCGGCCTGGCTCGCCTCCAACTCGCGACGCTTCTCCTCCGGGGAGTCCTCGGCTTCCTTGCTGTCCCCGGAGAGGGAGCTCTTGAACTCGCGGATACCACGCCCCATCGACTGGCCGAGCTCCGGAAGGCGCTTCGGCCCGAAGATGATCAGGACGATGATCAGAACGACGGCTATCTCCAGCGGTCCCACGTTGGGCATCGAGCGGATGTTAGCGGCAGGCGGGGTCTCCGCCCCGCACCCTTTGTGCAGCGCTTACCGCCGGTCGAAGTTGAGGTAGAACCGGCTCGCCGTCGGCTCCGCCTGCCCCTGGTACTTGCTGCCGGCCTCCTTCGCGCCGTAGGCGTGATCGACCGGCCCGTCCATTCGCATGAATGAGATCTGCCCGATCGGCATTCCGTGGTAGATCGTGATCGGCAGGGTGGCGAGATTGGAGAGCTCCAGAGTGAGGTTCCCCTCGAACCCGGGGTCCACGAAGCCCGCCGTTGAGTGGATCACCAGCCCGAGCCGGCCGAGAGAGCTCTTTCCCTCCAGGCGCGCCACCAGATCGTCGGGCAGGGCGACCCGTTCGAGGGTCTGGCCCAGCACGAACTCGCCCGGATGGAGGACGAAGGGCTCCCCGTCCTCGACCGTGACCAGCTCCGTCAGGTTCTCCATCGGCTCACGCACGTCGATGTACGGGTAGCGCGAGTTGTTGAAGACGCGAAAGCTGCGATCGACGCGCATATCCACGCTGGAGGGCTGCACGAGATCCTCGTCATATGGGTCAAAGACCAGCCTGCCGGCTGCGATCTCCTCCTTGATCGTGCGGTCGCTGAGAACCATCGAATCAGTCTATTCCGGGGTTATCCGCAACCCAGGCGGGGATTGCCCGCGGATCGCAAGAAACCCCACTATTTGGCCTAAAGATCGACCGCTTTGATCCCGATATGTCCCCCACGATGGGAGTTCCGAAGCGGACACACACAGATGATGCGAGGGGGCGCGACAGCGCCACCCGTGATGTGGGGAACACAGGCACGAAATCCGCCGAGGGCATGCACGCCTGCCCGACCTGCTCCTCGACCCTGGTGCAGCCGGTCAACTGGCACGAGCAGGGCGACGGGTACTGGCACGTCGAGCTCCGCTGCCCCGAGTGCGAGTGGTGGGGTCGCGACAGCTACTCGCAGTCCGAGGTCGACACCTACGACGAGGAGCTGGATCGCGGCGGCCAGGAGCTGATCGAGGACCTTCGCTCTCTCACACGGGCCAACATGGAGGAAGAGGCCGATCGTCTCGCCATGGCGCTGGCAAGCGACAGCATCCTCCCCGAAGACTTTTGATGCGAGGGTGCGCGTAAGCGCAACCCGTTTACGAGAAGTACCACTCCAAAAAAAACGAGTCACCTCCCTGCACCGAAGAGCGGCCCCCCGGGGGGCCGCTCTTCTCATGAGTACCGCTCGACCACCCCGTCGGCGATCATCGCGAGCAGCTGACGCTCCTCGTCCGAGAAGTGGTCGGATTCGAGAACCCGCTTGGCGCGCTCGATCCCTCGCTTGGCGCGATCGCGCACCTCATCCAGCGCTCCGGTCGCCGCGATCCGGTCGCACATCCGCTCGGCGCCGCTCTGATCGAGACCCCGCAGCTCAGCCGACCGCAGTCCCGGGTCGAGTCGGCGAGCCAGGATCAGTGGCAGCGTCACGGTGCCGTCCAGCAGGTCAGTCCCGCGGGCCTTTCCGGTCCTCTCCGGAGGCCCGGTGACATCGAGGACGTCGTCGAGCAGCTGGAAGGCGAGGCCGATCTCCCGTCCGAACGAGGCGAGCTCCTCGGTGGGAGCGCTCGAGGCCAGGCGCCCGAGCCGGCAGGCGGACTCGAAGAGCCGGGCCGTCTTCAGCGAGCAGCGCTCCAGGTAGCGCTCCTCGGTGAGGGAGGTGTCGAACGCATCGTGACGCTGCGCCAGCTCCCCGAGCGCCAGCGCGACCGAGGCGGAGCTGAGCTCGGCCACCTCGGCCTCGCCGCCGTCAACGGCGAGCTCGGCGAAGGCGCGCGAGAAGAGCAGGTCCCCCACCCCGACCGCCCGGTCCCTGCCCGAGCGGGCAACGACGGTCGGGCGGCCCCGGCGGACGGGGGCACCGTCGAGAACGTCGTCGTGCACCAGGGTCGCCATGTGGACGAGCTCCACGGCCGAGGCGGTCCGAACCGCACGATCTCTCGACGCCTCGCCCGCGGCCATCAGGACGAGCAGCGGGCGCAGGCGCTTACCGCCCGCCGTCAGGGTGGCCTCTGCCTCCTCGCCCAGCAGCGGCCCGTATCCCGCGGAGAGGCTGGTCAGCCGGTCCTCGACCTCGGCCATGCGCGCCGGGAGCCAGGCGCTGGCGGCGTCCATCACGGCGGTCACAGGCGGTGGGATGGACGACCGGGTCATGCGGCCTTGGTGGCACTGTGGACGGCGATGATGCCCCCGGCCAGCAGCAGCCAGCGGATCTCGGTGAAGCCGGCGGCGTCCATCATTGACGCCAGCCTCTCCGGCGCGGGGAAGGTGCGGACCGAATTCGGCAGGTAGCTGTAGGCGTCGGAGTCGCCGGCAAACGTGCCGATCACGGGCACCACGCGGTCGAACCAGAGCGAGTAGAAGCTCGCCAGGGGCTCACGCTGCGGCCGCGTGATCTCCAGGATCACCAGACGGCCCCCTGGGCGCAGTACGCGCGCCATCTCGGCGAGCCCCTTGTCCAGATCGGCCAGGTTGCGGGCGCCGAAGCCGATCGTGACCGCGTCGAAGCTTTCGTCCCCATAGGGCAACTCGAGCGCGTCCGCCCAGCCGAACTCCACCGGCAGGCCCTCGTCGCCGCTCTTGCGCCGCGCCAGCTCCAGCATCGGCTCGGAGAAGTCACTGCCCACCACTCGACCGTCCGGGCCGATCCGACGCCTCAGCTCGAGCGCGAGGTCGCCGGTGCCGCAGCAGACGTCGAGTGCGTCGGAGCCCGGCCCGACCTGCGCCCGATCGACGGCCCGCTCCCGCCACTGGTGGTGGAGCCCGGCGGTCATCGCCGAGTTCATCAGGTCGTACACGCCGGCGATCCGATCGAACATGCCACGAACCTCCGTCGCGAACTCCTCCGAGTCGCGCCGCGGGACGCTGCTGCCGGCCTCGGTGCCGGACGAGACACTCATCGCTTCGAGGTTAACCCGGTACTCAGTTGAGCGAGGCGAGATAGGCCGTCAGCGCGGCGGACTTCTGGGGCGGCAGACCGGAGTAGGAGGGCATGATGCTCGGCCCCACCTGCAGCGAGCGCGCGATTGCGTTGCGGGGGATCCGGGCCCCGATGTGCGTCAGCTCGGGCCCCGGGCCGTCGTTGCCGTTGTCTCCCAGCCTGTGGCAGGCGAGACAGCCCGATTGGGCGACGACCTCCTTGCCCGGCTCGAGGGCGGCGGTGGTCTTCAGGTCGATCTCGCTCGGCGGCCCCGCGGTGGCTCCGAGGAATGTCAGGTAGGCCATCGCGATGATCGTCAGGATCCCCGCCGTCAGGGCGATCGGTCTGCGCTCCGGTCTTCGCTCCCCGTTGCGGTCGTAGAACGGCAGCAGGAGCAGCAGGACCATGGCGATCGTCGGTATCCCGATCGTCGCGATCGGCACCGCCCACGGCGGCTTGATCACGCGCAGCAGCTCGAAGAGGAAGAAGAAATACCACTCGGGTCGCGGGGTGTAGGTGGTCGTGGTCGGGTCGACCTTCGGGCCCTGCTCGGCACCGAGGACGATCGACAGCGCGACGATCACGAGCGCGACGATCAGCATCATCGTCGTGTCCTTCAGGACCGCGTACGGGAAGAACGGCTTGCCCTTCTTCTTCAGGGTCTCGTACTCGCGGAGGTAGGCCTCCTTCTCGCGCCTGTTCACCCGACCTCCTCCCTGCGCAGCGACTTCGGCCGGTCGCCCTTGAGCCACGGCGGGGCCGTGGTGCCCAGCTTGACGACGAGGTACAGGTGCGCCCCGATCAGGGCGATGATCAACCCGGGCACAAGGAGCATGTGGATCGCGTAGAACCGCGAGAGGGTGGTGGCGCCGATCTCCGGGCCGGCGCGCAGGAAGTCAGCGAGATACGGACCGACGACGGGGCCCGTGCCGGTGATGTTGTTCGCGACGATCGTCGCCCAGTAGGAGCGCTGGTCGAAAGGCAGCAGGTACCCGGTCAGGCCCATGAGCAGGGTGAGGATCAGCAGGACGACCCCGATCACCCAGTTCAGCTCCCGCGGGTACTTGTAGGCCCCGAAGAAGAACACCCGCCCCATGTGCAGGAAGATGCAGATGATCATCACCGAGGCGCCCCACTTGTGCATGCCGCGGACGAACTCGCCCATCCAGACGTCGTTGGTCAGATGCGTGATCGAGCCGTAGGCCTGGGTCGGCGAGGGCGTGTAGTACATCGCCAGGAAGACTCCGGTCAGCGCCTGGAAGGTGAACGCGAAGAGCGTCGCCGAGCCGAGCGTGTAGAACCAGTTGGTCCCCTTGGGGACCTTGCGGTAGAGCATCGCGGTGAGGAAGCCGGTCGCCCCCGTGCGCTCGTCGACCCACCCCAGGACGTCGCCGCCCGCCTCCTTGGCGACCTCGGCGGGGCCTGCGCCGTTGCCGTTTGCGCCGTTGGTGCGCTCTCCCGGCTTTGCCGGACGGCTCAGTGGTCCTGGCTTTGGAAGCTTCGGCACGGTCGGCTCCTACGGCGGCGGCGGCACCGATGGCCGCGGCGGGTAGAGGTAGTTCCAGACGCCTCCGGTGAACTCGCCCGGGTCACGGGCGCGCACCGGGTCGAAGTGATTGGTGACGCTGTAGCGCGGCCCGATCTCGACCTGACCGTTGGTGATCCGGGTCTGGAAGCGATCCAGGGGACGCACGGGCGGACCGCCGATCCGCTCACCGAGGAAGCCGTAGACGCCACCGTGGCACGGGCAGATGAAGTTGCCGGCTGCCTGCACGAATCGCACGGGGCAGCCGAGGTGGGCGCACCGGGTGGTGATCGCGATGAACTCGCCCGAGGTCTCCCGCTCGTACCCCGAGGGCAGGTCGCTGAGGCTGGGATCGCCCTGGCGCACGTAGACGGTGGTCTTGCCCGTCTCGCCGATGTCCTCCACCGCCGTGATCACGACAGGCCTGTAGGTGTCGGGGGTGAAGTCCGAGGTCGGGCCGACCGCCTGCCAGGGCTCGTCCTCCTGCTCGAAGAGCGGCGCGGCTGCAAAGCCGATCGCCGGCAGCACGATCGCGGCCCCGGCTATCCCCCCGATCGCCTGGACACCGATGGTGAAGGCGGTCCGCCGGTTCATGGACTCGCCCTCGAAGTAGCCCGCGGGGTCGGGGCTTGGTAGGCCCTTCGGTGCCCCCTGCTTGTCGTTTCCCTGATCAGCCACGTTTCGGGACGTCCTCGGCGGCGAAGCCTATCGCCTCGGCTGCGCGAGCCAGGGCGCCGGTCATGCCCGTTCGGCGGGCCGTTTCGGTGGCGTTTTGGACCAGCATCTCGACCGCGCCGGGCTCGTCGCGGCGCAGCGCTTCCTTGGCGGTCTCGTGCTCGTCGGTGGACCCGGCGCCCACCGCGACCGTCGAGGCGAGCCAGAGCGCCGCAGAGCGGGGGTCGGGTGAACCGTCTCCGTTCTCCGCGTGAACCTGGGCGGAGAGGCTGATCAGGTCGGCCAGCTCCCTGACCGCATCGAGATCCCCCCGGGCGGCGAGCTTCTCGAGGCCGAGGGCGTAGAGATAGTCGCCGGCGAGCAGCCGCAGGTCCGCGTCGGCGCCGTCGATCAGCCTCGGGGTCTCGTAATGCAGCAGGTACCCCTCCCGGATCGCCTCGATCAGGAGCGTGTACTCGGCGGGCGCCTCACTTCCCCGCGGGCCGGCGGCGGCCAGCGCTCCGAGAGCGGGCTCGTCCTCCGAGTCGCGGACGTATGGCGAGATCACGTTCTCGCCGTCGCGGAGGAGGGCAGCCAGGGTCGCAAGCGGGGTGGCAGTCGAGGCCATTTGGAATCGAGATTAGCCCGGGGCGTCAGTGAATGGCGTGCTCAAAGGCCTCGCCCGCGGCGGCGATCGTGCGCTCGATCGACTCGTCGTCGTGGGCCAGGGAGGGGAACCACGCCTCGAACTGGGAGGCGGGCGGATAGACGCCGCGCTCGAGCATGGCCCGGCAGAAGCGGCCGTACGCCTTCGCGTCGCAGGCCTGAGCACCGGCGAAGTCCCGTACCGGGTCGGCGCTGAAGAAGACCGTGACCAGCCCGGGCACGCTCGCCACCTGGACGGGCCGGTCCCCGGCGGCCCGTCGCAGTCCGGTCGCGAGCCGGGTCGTGACGGACTCGATCCCGACGTAGGCCGCGCCGTCCAGCTTGCGCAGCGTCGCGAGGCCCGCCGCGACCGCGAGCGGGTTGCCGGACAGGGTCCCCGCCTGGTAGACGTCGCCGGCGGGGGCGATCCGCTCCATCAGCTCGCGCGAGCCGCCGTAGGCGGCGGCGGGCAGGCCGCCGCCCAGCACCTTGCCCATCACGGTCAGGTCCGCATCAACGGAGAGAAGCTCCTGGGCGCCTCCCCTGGCGACTCGGAAGCCGCTGATCACCTCGTCGAGGATCAGCAGTGAGCCTGCGTCGGCCGTCACCTCCCTGAGCATCTCCAGGAAGCCGGGTTCGGGCGGGACCACGCCCATATTGGCGGGAATCGGCTCAGCGATCACCGCAGCCGGGCGACCCCTCGAGATCGCCTGGGCCACCGCGTCGGCGTCGTTCCAGGGCACGATCACCGTCTTCGAGGCCTGGGCCTCGGTGACGCCGGGGCTGGCCGGGACCCCCGCCGTCGCCAGGCCGGATCCGCCCTCGGCCAGCAGGCCGTCGACGTGGCCGTGGTAGGCGCCGGCGAACTTGAGGATCGTGGTGCGGCCGGTGGCGGCACGGGCGAGGCGCAGCGCCGACATCGTCGCCTCGGTGCCGGAGCTGGTCATGCGGATCATCTCCACGCCCGCGATGCGATCGGCGACCTCGGTCGCCAGCTCGACCTCGCCCTCTGTGGGAGCGCCAAAGCTGGTGCCACGCCCGGCGGCCGAGCGCACCGCCTCGACGACGAGCGGGTCGGCATGGCCGAGAATCAGCGGGCCCCAGGAGCAGACCCAGTCGACATAGCGATTGCCGTCGACGTCCCAGATGTAGGGGCCCTGGGCGCAGTCGACGAAGAGCGGATCGCGGCCGATGGAGCGCATCGCCCGGACCGGGGAGTTGACCCCTCCGGGCAGCACCTCGAGCGCTCGCCGGTACAGCTCCTCCGACCGGCTTATGAGTGCTCAGCCTCCCAGCGGGCGTAGTCGTCGGTGAAGTAGTGGAGGCGGATCTTCTTGAACTCCGTGGAGGAGTAGAGGACCGCACGGTCGTCGCCGTGGAGATCGTGCTCGGCGGCGATCCCGTCGAGGACCGCGTCGCACTCCTCCTTGGAGCGCCCGTGGGCCATCGTGAAGACGCTGTACGGCCAGTCCGGATAGGTCGGGCGCTGGTAGCAGTGGGAGATGCCGCGGACAGCTGCCATGCGCCCGCCGACCTCCATGATCTTGTCCTCGGGCACGCGCCAGACGCCCATCCCGTTGGCCGAGAAGCCGGCGCGGCGATGGAAGAGGATCGCCGCGACGCGGCGCAGCAGCTTGCGATCCACCATGCCGCGGAGGTGGTCGAGGAAGGCTGCCGTTTTCATCCCGATCTCGCCGGCGGCCGCGTCATAGGGGCGATCCGTGACCTCCATCGGCCCCTGCAGCGCCCTGATCACCGCGATGTCCAGCTCGTCGTAGGGCTGGCGCTCGAGCTCCCGCGGCGGCGCCGCCTCCACGGCGGCCGACAGGTCCTCGGTGCTCCCCTCCATCTCCAGGTTCATGTTGATCTTGAACAGCTGGAGCGTGGGCAGCTGGCGTATCGACTCGGCTCCGGTGAGACGCTGGAGCACCTCCAGGGTCCCCTGAAGGCCCAGCTCCGAGTCCGGCGGAGTCGCGATCGTGAACCAGAGGTTGAACTCGTGCGTTCGCAGATAGTTGTGGGAGACCCCGGGGTGGGCGTTGATGATCTTCGCGGCCCGATGCGGGTTCTCAGAGTCGACCTTGGCCGCGACCAGCATCGAGCTGTAGCCGAGCGCGCGGGTGTCGAAGATCGGGGTGATCTCGCGGATGATGCGCTCGTCGAGCAGGCGCTGGGTGCGCGCCTTGACCTCGTCGGGCTCGAGCTCCGCCTCCGCGGCGATCAGGTCGAACGGCCTGGGGTCGAGCGGGTAGCTCGACTGGAGCAGGTTCATCAGGCGCTTGTCGGTCTCGTCGAGCGGGATCGCCGCGCCGCCCGAACGCGAGCGGACCTTCGGTCGCGCTCTGCCGGCAACACCGTCCTTAAGTGATGTTGGTTCCGCCGGCTTGTTCACCGGTTGGCGGCCTCCGCCGCGAGCCAAGCCGCCGCGTCCTTCGCGAAGTAGGTGATGATCATGTCCGCTCCGGCACGCCGGATCGCGGTCAGCGACTCCATCGCCGCGGCGCGCTCGTCGAGCCAGCCGTTCGCGGCGGCGGCCTTCAGCATCGAGTACTCCCCGCCGACGTGGTAGGCCGCGAGAGGGGCGCCGGTGGCGTCCTTGACCCGCCTGATCACGTCGAGGTACGGGAGCGCGGGCTTCACCATCACCACGTCGGCTCCCTCCTCGAGGTCGAGCTTCGCCTCCCTGACGGCTTCGTCGGCATTGGCGGGGTTCATCTGGTAGCCGCGGCGATCGCCGAACTCCGGCGTCGAGTCCGCCGCCTCCCGAAAGGGGCCGTAGAAGGCGGACGCGTACTTGGCGCTGTAGGCGACGATCGGCACCGAGGAGTGTCCCTCCTCGTCGAGCTGGCCGCGGATCGCGCCCACCCGGCCGTCCATCATGTCGCTCGGCGCGACGGCGTCGGCGCCGGCGTCCGCGTGCGAGATCGCGGTCTTTGCCAGCAGCTCGATGGTCAGGTCGTTGTCCACCTCCCCGCCGCGGACGATCCCGCAGTGACCGTGCGAGGTGTACTCGCACAGGCATACGTCGGTGATCACCACGATCTCAGGATGCGCCTCCTTCAGCGCCCGGACAGCCATCTGCACGACTCCCTCGTTGTCATAGGCCTCGCTGCCGACCTCGTCCTTGCTGGCGGGAATCCCGAAGAGCAGCACCGCCCGCACACCCGCGGCGGCGATCTCGGTGACCTCGGCAACGGCCTCGGAGATCGAGAGCCGCTCGATGCCGGGCATCGACTCGATGGGATCGCGGATGCCCTCGCCGGCGGTGATGAAGAGCGGCTGGACAAGGTGGTCGGCCGTCAGGTCCGTCTCGCGGACCAGGTCTCTCAGAGGCTCGGTCCGCCGGAGGCGGCGCAATCGGGTGACCGGAAAGCTCATGTCGGTGATTCTACGGCGAGGATTAAGCAAACCTTCGCAAAGCGAGGCGCGCCAGCACAAGATAGCCCACGGTCAGCAGGGCCAGGTGCAGCAAGGGGAGGCCCAGGTCCGGGCCGGATGCGGACAGGGCCCCTGAGAGGGCGTCGACCGCCGCTCGGAACGGGAAGGCTCCGGCGATCACGTGGATCACGTCGAGCAGGGTCTTGCTGACCGTCCCGGAGGGGACCAGGGAGATGAAGGCGACGGGCAGCGCAAGGGCGAAGGCGAGCAGGGCGCTGGCTCGCACCTCACGAGCCGCGGCGCCGATCGCCAGTCCGAGCCCCGAGGAGGCTGCGCCCGCCAGC
>CAVUGA010000023.1:0-14409 GCA_963740685.1 uncultured Solirubrobacterales bacterium | reverse complement strand
ATCCCGACGTCTACATCGAGCTGATCGACCATCGCCCCGGTCGCCTCGGCGATCTGCGCCGGCAGGCTCGAGCCGTTGGTGTCGCAGAGGGTGACGTTCTCGGCGCCCGCGTCGGCGGCGGCGCGCAGGCACTCCAGCGCGTAGCCGGCGTCGTCGCGGTAGCCGTCGAAGAAGTGCTCAGCGTCGTAGATCACCCGCTTGCCGGCCTGGGTGAGATAGGCGACCGAGTCGCGGATCATCGCCAGGTTCTCATCGCGGCTCACCTTGGTGACCTTCTCGAGGTGGAGGCCCCAGGTCTTACCGACCAGCGTCACCACCGGGGCGAAGCCGGTGGCGAGCAGCCGCAGCGCCTCGTCCTCCGCCGCCTCGGTGTCGCGGCGCCGGGTCATACCGAAGGCGCAGACCGCTGCCTGCTTGAGCTCCACGTCAGCCAGCATCTCGAAGAGCTCGAGCTCCTTGGGGTTGGACCCCGGGAACCCTCCCTCGATGAAGTGGATCCCCAGCTCGTCGAGCTTGCTGACCACGCGGACCTTCTCCTGCGCGGACAGGGACATGCCCTGGCCCTGCATGCCGTCGCGCAAAGTCGTGTCGTAGAGGAGTACCTGTCGCATCGCTGCCTTTCTGCTCCGTGGTGGGCGGTTGAACCCCTGAACGGGGTCGCGCGAAAGCCGCTGGCCGCTAAGCGGCAGCGGTGTCTGTAATTCGCCCTGTGAAGCGGTGCAGCATCAGGAACCCAATCTACTGGACCTCGGCCTTCGCCCCTGCAGCGGCGCGGTCAGGCGTCGATCCCGCGTCGGCGGGCTCATCGACGAAGTCGAGCCACTCCAGGTACTCGTCGACCCGGCCGTGCAGCGCCTCCTCGAACTTCGCCTGGATGACGCGCGTGATCTCGCCCGGCTCCCCGAGCACGGCGTGATCGATCTCCCGGACAGGCACGAGCTCGGCCGCCGTACCGGTCAGGAAGACCTCGTCGGCCAGGTAGAGCTCGGACCGGTCGATGTCGCGTTCGACGACCTTGTAGCCGAGGTCCTCCGCGATCTGGATGATCGACTTCCGGGTGACACCGTCCAGGATCGAGGCGACGTACGGCGGCGTCAGAATCACGCCGTCTCGGACGACGAAGATGTTCTCTCCCGTGCCCTCGCAGACCATTCCGCGGTGGTCGAGCAGGATCGCCTCGTCGTAGCCGGCCTCGACCGACGCGTTCTTGGCGAGGATCGAGTTGAGGTACTGGCCCGAAGCCTTGGAGGCGGGGATCAGGCTGTCCGGCGAAATGCGGCGCCAGGGGGAAACCGTCGCGCGAATGCCGTGGTTCTTGCCCTCCTCGCCCAGGTAGGCGCCCCAGGGCCAGGTCGCGATGATCAGCTCGACGGGCGCGCTGGCCGCGTATAGCCCCATCTCCCCGTAGCCCCGGAAGGCGAGCGGCCGGATGTAGCAGCTGCGCAGCCCGTTGCGGCGGATCAGCTCCTTGGTCGCATCCTCGATCTGATCGGCCGTATACCCGAGCGGGATGTTGTAGAGGGCGGCCGAGCGCACCAGGCGCTTCAGGTGCGCCTCGTGACGGAAGATGGCGGGGCCACGCTCGGTCTCGTAGCAGCGGATCCCCTCGAACACACCCGTGCCGTAGTGGAGACCGTGGCTGAGGACGTGGACATTGGCCTCGTCCCAGGGCACGAATTCCCCGCTCATCCAGATGTAGTCGGCCTTCTCCATGGGTCGCTCAGTATGAACGATGGACCAGTTCAGAGGGATTGGAGAACGGCCTGGGTCATCTCCTGCGTTCCGACCTCGCGGGTGCCGTCTCCCCCGGCCAGGTCGGGGGTGCGGAGCCCCTCGGTGAGCGCGGCGTCCACGGCCCCCTCGAGCCGGTCCGCCTCGTCGTGCATGCCCAAGCCGTAGCGCAGCATCATCGCCACCGAGAGCAGCGTCGCGAGTGGGTTCGCCTTGCCGGTGCCGGCGATGTCGGGCGCCGAACCGTGCACGGGCTCATACAGGCCCGGGCCGCCCTCGCCCAGGCTCGCCGAGGGCAGCATCCCGAGGGAGCCGGTGAGCATCGCGGCCTCGTCGCTGAGGATGTCTCCGAAGAGGTTCTCGGTGACGATCACGTCGAAGCCCGTCGGGTTCGAGACCAGCTGCATCGCCGCGTTGTCGACCAGCAGGTGATCGAGCTCGATCTCCTCGTACTCGGGGGCGAGCCTGGTGACCGTCTCCCGCCACAGCCGGGAGGTCTCGAGCACGTTTGCCTTGTCCACCGAGGTCAGGTGGCCATTGCGCTCGCCCGCCGCCTCGAAGCCGACGCGGGCGATCCGCTCGATCTCCTCGACCGTGTAGGCACAGTCGTCATGGGCGCGGTCACCGTCGCGGCCCGAGTCGCCGAAGTAGATGCCGCCGGTGAGCTCGCGGACGACGAGCAGATCGGTGCCGTCGATGCGGTCACGGCGCAGCGGGCTCGCCTCCAGCAGCGCCGCGCTGGGGCGCACCGGGCGGAGGTTGGCGAACAGGCCGAGGCCCTTGCGCAGGCCGAGCAGGCCCTGCTCAGGCCGGGGCTTGTCAGGGTCGGTGGTGTCCCACTTGGGGCCGCCGACGGCGCAGAGCAGGACCGCGTCGGCGGAGCGGCACGCCTCAAGCACCTCATCGGTCAGCGGGGTCCCGTGCTCGTCGATCGAGGCGCCGCCGACCAGGTGCTCGGTGATCTCGAAGTCGCCCAATGCCTGCAGGACCGTCGTGGCCGCGGCACCGATCTCCGGGCCGATCCCGTCACCTGGGAGAAGGACGATGCTAGGCACGGCGGGCGTCGATGTTGAGGCGGACGTAGTTCAGGACCAGCGGATCGGGTGAGAGCTCGAGCACCGCCTCGGCGAAGGGACGCTTCAACTCGTCAGGCAGTCGCGTCAGATGTGGGCCCATCGTGACCGTGGTTGTGAAGTCGTACGCATTCGCCGGTTGCACCGGCTTGTCCTCGAGCCAGCAGGAGACCTCGTCGAAGCCGGCGTTCCGCAGCCTCTCCTCGGTCTCCTCCGGCGTCGCGAAGTTCCACATCACGGTCATTCCTTCGAAGTGGTCCACGTACTCGGGCTGCGTCGCGACCTCGACGATGGCCCGGGCGTGATCGGCCACATTGCCCGCTCCCCCGCATTGCGCGACCAGCCGTCCTCCTGGCCGCAGGACAGTGTGGATCCGGGAGAAGAGCTTGTCGTGGTCGGCGATCCAGTGGAAGGTCGCCGTCGAGAAGAGAGCGTCCACCTCGTCGGGCGCCCCGTTCTCCCGGAGCAGATCGGGCGTCAGATCGAGCAGGTCCGAGACGATCAGGGTGACCCGGTCGTCGCCGGTGAACTTCTCGGCAGCGACCTTGATCATCTCGGCGGAGCCGTCCACGCCGATGATCCGCCCTTCAGGGAGCCGCTCGAGCAGCCTCTCGGTGACGCGGCCCGAGCCGCAGCCGGCGTCGATGATCGCCTCGCCGGCGCGCGGCTCGAGGCGGTCAAGGACCTCCAGGCCCCACTGGTACTGGGGCTCCGAGATCTCGTCGTAGGTCTGGGCGTCCCACTCCCGCGGACCGCTGTTCATCGAGGGACTCACAGCGAGGTCGTCACGGGTCCATGGTCTGCCTTGCCCGCGCCCTCGAACCGGTCGATCGCCTCCACGCGCTGCAGGGTCATCGCGACGTCGTCCAGGCCGTTCGAGAGGCGGTGCTTGATGTCCTCGTCGATCTCGAACTGGAAGACGCCCTCGGCGCAGGTGACGGTCTGGTCGTCGAGGTCGATTCGAGCTTCGCCGGCCGAGGCGACCGCCCGGCAGTGCTCCTCGTCGAGCACCACGGGCAGCAGCCCGTTCTTGGTGCAGTTCGTGAAGAAGATGTCGGAGAACGAGGGAGCGATCACCGCGTCGTAGCCGTAGTCCTTGAGCGCCCAGACGGCGTGCTCGCGGGAGGAGCCCGAGCCGAAGTTCCGGCCCGTGACCAGGATCGGATGGGCCTCGAGCTCGATCTCCCCCGACCGGAACCAGTCGTAGAAGAGGAACTCACCGAAGCCGGTGCGCTCGATCCGCTTCAGGAACTGCTTGGGGATGATCTGGTCGGTGTCCACGTCGGAGCGGTTCAGCACCGCGACGCGGCCCTCGATGACGTCGATCGGGTCCATCGGCATCTCAATCAGCTCCAGTCGCGGATGTCGACGAACTTCCCCTCGACGGCCGCGGCGGCGGCCATCTTCGGGCTGACCAGGTGGGTGCGCCCTCCGGCGCCCTGGCGGCCCTCGAAGTTCCTGTTCGAGGTCGAGGCGCAGCGCTCGCCCGGGCTGAGGATGTCCGGGTTCATCCCCAGGCAGGCGGAGCAGCCCGACTCGCGCCACTCGAAGCCGGCCGACCGGAAGACCTCGTGGAGGCCCTCCTCCTCGGCCTGGGCCTTCACCTGCTGGGAGCCCGGCACGACCATGCCGCGCAGGCTCGAGGCGATCTTGCGGCCGTCCACGATCGTGGCCGCCTCCCGCAGGTCGGAGATCCGGGAGTTGGTGCACGAGCCGATGAAGATCCGGTCAAGCGGGATCTCGGTCATCGGGGTGCCCGGCTTCAGGTCCATGTAGGCGAGGGCCCGCTCGGCGGTCTCGCGGTCCGCCGGCGAGTCCATGCCGGTGGGATCGGGAACCTGGTCCGTGACCTGGACCACCATCCCCGGGGTGGTCCCCCAGGTGACCATCGGCGATATCGCGGCGGCGTCGATCTCGACCTCCGTGTCGAAGCTCGCTCCCTTCGTCGGTGGGTAGCTGACGCCAGCGCTCCAGCGCCGCCTCGAAGTCATCGGGCACGGCGGGACGACCCCGCATGTACTCGAAGGTCGTCTCGTCGGGGGCGACCATCCCCGCCCGGCCGCCGCCCTCGATGGTCATGTTGCAGATGGTCATCCGGTTCTCCATCGAGAGAGCGCGAATGGCCTCGCCCGCGTACTCGACGGCATATCCCTGCATGCCGCCGACGCCCAGCTGCCCGATCGTGGCCAGGATCAGGTCCTTCGCCGTGACGCCGAAGCCGAGCTCGCCCGGGTAGTCGATCCGCATCGTCTTCGGGCGGCGCTGCCCGAGGCACTGGGTCGCCAGGACGTGCTCCACCTCGGAGGTCCCGATGCCGAAGGCCAGCGCGCCGAAGGCGCCGTGGGTCGAGGTGTGGGAGTCGCCGCAGACGATCGTCATTCCCGGCTGGGTCACGCCCAGCTCCGGCCCGATCACGTGGACGATCCCGCGACGGTCCGAGCCAAGCGAGTAGACCGGGATCCCGAACTCCTCGCAGTTGCTCTCCAGGGCCTCGACCTGGACGCGCGAGAGCTCGTCGGCGATCAGCCTCGCCGTCGGGGTCCCGTCCGTCGGGACGTTGTGGTCGGCCGTGGCAAGGGTCTTGTCGGGGCGCCGGACGCCGCGCTCGGCCAGGCGCAGGCCGTCGAAGGCCTGCGGCGAGGTGACCTCGTGGACGAGGTGGAGGTCGATGTAGATCAGGTCGTCATCGACCTCGTGGGCGTCCCAGATCTTCTCGAACAGGTTCTTGGGCATCGCTCCTCCTAGCCTCGCCTCAACCCGGCGGCGACCACGGCGATCAGCCGGGCCTCCGAGGAGGCATTGTTCTCGAAATGATGCGGCAGGTCGGCGTCGAAGGTGACGCTGTCGCCCTCGGCCAGCTCGTGTCGCTGGCCGTCGATGAACAGCTCGACCCTGCCGTCCAGCACGACCGCGGTCTCGCGGCTGCCGGGCTCGTGCACCGGTGGGTCATCGGGTCCCCCGGTCGCCGCACCCGGTGCCAGCGTGTGCTCCGAGACGTCCGAGCGCTGACCGGGCAACGGGGGCGTGAGCTCCTCCACCTTGTGCCCTCGGCGACGGCGTGAGCGCCGGTCGCCCGCGCGGACGAGGACTACATGGCGGTCCTCGTCCAGCCGGAGCAGCTGCGAGAGCGTCAGATCCAGTCCAGCGGCGATCTTCTGCGCGACGGCGAGCGTCGGGCTGGTGTCGCCGCGCTCGACCTGGCTCAGCATCGGGGCGCTGACGCCGCTGCGATCAGCCAGGTCTCGAAGCGACAGGTCCATCGCCTCCCGCAGGCTTCTTACACGGGCGCCCACGGAACCGTCCTTGGAAACCGCCGTACCGGACCCGCCGGTGATCTGAGTCGCGTTCGCCATCTCGATCGTACGCTATCACATACGCTCGTATGCTCCATTGGCGGTAGGGTCGAGAGGTCTTCCGAGACATGGAGACCCACGATGTCGGCGTCTTCTCCACCTCCTTCTGCGGACTCAAGCGCAGGCGTGAGCCCGCGCGGGATTGCCTCCCGCGCCGGGGTCTGGAGTGCGCGCCATCGCAAGCTCGCCATCTGGGGGTGGCTGGCGTTCGTGGTCTTGGCGATGTTCATCGGCAGCGCGGTCGGCACTAAGACACTTGAGCACACCGACGGCAGCGTCGGCGAGTCGGGGCGAGCCGACCGGACGATCGCGGACGCCGCGCCCGAGTACGCGCAGGAGATGGTCCTTGTTCAGATCGGCAGCGCCACCGCTGCGGACCCGGCGTTCCGGGCCGTGGTCGCCGACGCGCAGCGGAAGCTCGAGGCGATTCCCGACACCCAGAACTTCGAGAGCCCTCTCGATCCCGCGCACGCAAACCAGGTCTCCAGCGACGGGCACGCCGCACTTCTCCGCTTCCAGATCGCGGGCAAGGACAGTGAGGTCACCGACCGGGTGAAGCCGGCCGTGGCGGCTATCGCCGCCACGGAGGAGGCTCACCCGGGCTTCACCCTCGGCGAGTTCGGAGACGCGAGCACGAACGAGCAGATCCAGAAGGTCGTCAACGATGACTTCGGCAAGGCGCTCAAGACCTCATTGCCGGTGACCCTGATCATTCTGCTCTTCGCCTTCGGCGCGCTGATCGCCGCCGGGGTTCCGCTGCTCCTGGCGATCACCGCGGTGATGGCCACGATCGGGATCATGGGCCCGCTCAGCCACGTGATCGGCGGCGTGGACAACTCGATCAACGAAGTGATCCTCCTGATCGGGCTCGCCGTCGGGGTGGACTACTCGATGTTCTACCTGCGGCGCGAACGCGAGGAGCGCGAGGCCGGGCGCAGCGAGGAGGCCTCACTCGCCGCGGCGGCATCGACCTCGGGCCGCGCCGTGATGGTCTCCGGGTTCACGGTGATGATCGCCATGGCGGGCATGTACTTCGCCGGCACGCCCACCTTCGAGTCCTTTGCCACCGGAACCATCCTGGTGGTCGCCGTGGCGCTGGTCGGGTCGCTGACAGTCCTCCCCGCGATTCTCTCCTGGCTCGGGGACCGGATCGAGAGGGGCGGGGTGCCGATCCTCAAGGACCAGCCCTGGAATGCCGGAGAGAGCAGGATCTGGAACACGATCCTCGATCCCGTGCTGCGATATCCCTGGAATCTCGCTGGTCCTGGCGGCGGGCCTGCTGATCTTCCTCGCGCTTCCGGCGTTCCGCTTGCACACGGCGAACGAGAGCGTCGAGTCGCTTCCCCAGGACGTCTCCTCGATCCAGACCTACGACCGGATTCAGCAGGCGTTCCCGGGCGGCGGGATCCCCGCGGCGGTGGTGGTCAGCTCCGAGAACGGGGCGACGCCTCAGGTCCGCCAGGGCGTTAGCCGGATGGTGGCGCAGGCGACGGCCAGCCCGCTGTTCAAGGACCACCCGGTCACGGTCCAGAGATATCCCGACCCCAAGGTGGTGCAGGTGACCATCCCGATCTCCGGCGACGGCACCGACTCCCGGTCCTACGATGCGGTGAAGGAGCTGCGCGACAGGATCATCCCGGCGACGATCGGGGCGGTCCCGGGTGTGAGCGCCGACGTGACCGGTTTCTCCGCCGAGTCGAAGGACTGGACCGACGTCACCAAGTCGCACCTGCCGATCGTCTTCGCCTTCGTCCTGACCGCGGCCTTCCTGCTGCTGCTCTTCACCTTCCGCTCAATCGTCATCCCGATCAAGGCGATCATTCTCAACCTGCTCTCGGTGGGAGCCGCCTACGGGGTGATCGTCTGGGTTTTCCAGGACGGCCACCTGGAGTCGTTCCTCGGCTTCCACTCGAACGGGGCGATCATCTCCTGGATGCCGTTGTTCCTATTCGTGGTCCTGTTCGGCCTCTCGATGGACTACCACGTCTTCATCCTCACCAGGATTCGCGAGTCCTACGACCGTGGGATGCCCACCGAGGAGGCCGTCGCGCACGGCATCAAGACCACGGCCGGCGTGGTGACCAGTGCCGCCGTCGTCATGATCGCGGTCTTCGCCGTGTTCGCGACGCTGTCGCTCATCTTCTTCAAGGAGCTCGGCGTCGGCCTGGGCGTCGCGGTGCTGGTCGATGCGACGCTCGTGCGGGCGATCCTGCTGCCCGCGTCGATGACGCTGCTCGGCGATTGGAACTGGTATCTGCCGAACTGGCTCGAATGGATTCCACGGGTCGGGCCGGTTGCCGCCCCGTCCATCCCGCAGGAACCCGGGCCCACGGACAAGGGCGCCGCGGCGGCGTCGGGCTAGGCGGGCTCGAGCACGACCACCGGGATCCGGCGATCCGTGCGGCGCTGGTAGCTCTCGTACGGCTTGTAGGCCTCGACCATCATGGGCCAGAGGCGCTCGCGCTCCTCGTCGGTGGCGTCGCGAGCCCTGACCCGTCGCTTCTGCCCCTTCCACCACACGTTGGTCTCCGGGTTCGCCTTCAGGTTCAGGTACCAGGCCGGGTGCTTGTCGATTCCACCCTTCGACGCGACCAGGATGAGGTTCTCGCCATCCGGCCGGCAGATCAGCGGATGAGTGCGGTGCTTACCGCTCTTCCTCCCGACGGATTCGATCAGTGCGACGGTTGTACCCATGGAACGGCCGCCGATCCGGCCGTGACTCAGCTTGTAGGCGGCGACGTGCACGCTCGTCCCCATCTCCCAGACGCGCCAGAAGGGGGAATCCGCCTGCGGTGCGGGAGGCAGCTTCACGACTGCCCACCCTATGTGGTCAGGGGCCGGGGGTGCGCTCGACTGCGGCCTCGGCGGTCGCATCCTCCGCCTCGCGGATCGCGACGCCCTCCAGGGCGTTCGAGATCGCTCGGACGAAGGCGCGAGCCGATGCCTCGAGGATGTCCGTCGCTACGCCCTGGCCGCTGGCCAGCCGGCCGTTGGCGCGGACGGAGACACTCACCTCGCCCAGGGCGTCTGTGCCGCCGGTGACCGCCTCGACCTCGTAGCGCTGTAGCTCCGCCTCGGTCCCGGTCGCGTTGCGAATCGCCCCGAAGATCGCGTCGACGGGTCCGTCTCCCGACGCCTCGGCGACGGACTCCTCGCCGCTCGGCAGGATCACGCAGACCTTCGCCTTCGGCTCGCGCTCGGAGCCGGCCTCGACCTCGAACCAGCCGAGGTCGTACGCCTCCGCGCGCTCGCGCATCTCGTCCGAGACGATCGCCTCCAGGTCGAGCGCGGTGACCTGCTTCTTCTTGTCCGCGATCTCCTTGAAGCGCTTGAACGCCTGGTTCAGCGCGCCACCCTCGACCTTGAAGCCCAGCTGCTGCAGGGCGTCCTGGAGTGCATGGCGGCCGGAGTGCTTGCCCAGCACGATCGAGTTGGACTCCAGGCCGACCTCGGTCGCGTCCATGATCTCGTAGGTCGAGCGCTCCTTCAGCACGCCGTCCTGATGGATGCCGGACTCGTGGGCGAAGGCGTTCCTGCCGACGACGGCCTTGTTCGGCGGCACGGAGTAGCCCGTCAGGCGGGACACCATGCGGCTGGTCCGAGCGAGCTCGCGGGCGTCGATGCCTGTGTCGAGGCCGTGGGCGTCGCGACGGGTCCGGAGCAGCATCACGATCTCCTCCAGGGAGCAGTTGCCCGCCCGCTCGCCGATGCCGTTGACCGCGCACTCCACCTGGCGGGCGCCGGCGACGACGCCGGCGTATGAGTTGGCCACGGCGAGACCGAGGTCGTCGTGGCAGTGGACCGAGACCTCCACCTTGGCCAGGTCCGGAACCAGCTCGTAGAGCCTGCGGAAGTAGGCGGCGTACTCCTCCGGCGTCGTGTAGCCGACGGTGTCCGGGACGTTGATCACGTTCGCGCCCTCGGCGACGGCGATCGCGCAGACCTCGGCGGTGAACTCGAGATCGGCGCGCGTCGCGTCCATCGGCGAGAACTCGACGTCCTCGCAGTAGGACTTCGCCAGGGCGACGGCGGCCTTCGCCTGCCCCTTGACGTCCTCGCGGGTCGTCTGGAGCTGATGCTCGATGTGAATGTCGGAGGTCGAGATGAACGTGTGGATCCTCGGCCGCTCGGAGTCCTTGATCGCGTTCCACGCCGCGTCGATGTCCGCCTTGTGAGTGCGCGCGAGGCCGCAGATCACGGGGCCCTCCACATTGCGAGCGATGGTCTCGACTGCCTCGAAGTCACCGGGAGAGGTGATCGGAAAGCCGGCCTCGATCACGTCGACGCCGAGGCGGGCGAGCTGCTGCGCGATCTCGACCTTCTCCTGCGTGTTCAGCGAGATGCCGGGGGACTGCTCGCCGTCGCGCAGCGTCGTATCGAAGATGTGGACCCGGTTCTCCTCTGAGACCGGATGGGCTACACCGCCTACATCACTCATGTCCTACCTCCTTCTCCTGTGACTTCCGATGACCTGTTCCTGAGTTCGCGGCTCTCGCGCCGCCAGCGCTTATTCCCCCCGGAGGGGGAGGAGAAGGAGAAGCGCGAGGCTGTGGAGCCGGTGCGTCATCGAAGTCAAAGGAGAGTAGCGCAGCGACTCCAGCCGGTCGAATGACTTATTGGGTCCGGACTGCTCTCTAGCGTCACCCCGATGCGCGCGGACCAGATCCAGGCGCGGGCGGTCGCCAAGATCGTGCTGGTGGCCCTGTTCTGGTCCGCGGTCGCCGTGCTCCTTGCGATCGCGGTGCTCCACACGCGGACGACCCTGCAGTGGGTGGCGGCAGCGGTCTTCCTGACGCTCGCGCTGGACCCGGCCGTAGGGCTGATCCAGCGGGCCTGGCCAGGCGACGGCAGGATGCCGCGGGTCCTCGCGATCCTGCTCGTCTACGTCGCGGCCCTGGCCGCGCTCATCTTCCTCGTCCTGCACGTCTTCCCGCCGATCGTCCACGACATCGAGGGGCTGGCCCACAAGCTTCCGCGCTACGTGCACGACTTCGAGAGCTGGGCGAACAACAACAAGCAGTTCCAGGACCTCAACAACAAGTACGACATCACTGCGAAGCTCAGCCAGGAGGCCAGCACCCTCCCTTCGCACCTGAGCAGCGGCGCGAGCACGATCGGGTCCTTCACGGTCAGCATCCTCGAGCACATTCTCGCCGCGATCACGATCCTGACGCTGACCTTCTTCCTGCTCCTCGACGGGCGCGGGATGGTCGAGCGCGGAACCGGCAGGCTTCCGGAGCCGCAGCGCGGTCGCGCCCGAAGGATCGCCGACCGGGTCGCCCAGGTCGTCAAGGCCTACGTCAGCGTCAACCTCCTGCTCGCGGTCGCGGCCGGCTTGCTGACCTGGGGATTCCTCCAGGCGGAGGGCTTCCATCTGGCCGTGCCCCTCGCCGTGCTGGTCGCCTTCCTGGACCTGATCCCACTGATCGGGCTGACGGTCGGAGGCTTCGCGGTGTTCGGCGTATTGATGATCGACGGCGGACCCGGCGACGCGATCGTCTGGCTCGTCCTCTTTCTTGTCTACCAGCAGGCCCAGGACCGGGTGATTCAGCCGCTGCTCTACAAGGGCGGCGCGCTGAAGGTGAACCCAGCCGTGGCGATCGTCGCCGTGATCGTGGGCGCGAACCTGGCCGGGGTGCTCGGCGCTCTGCTGGCGATCCCGACCGCTGCCTCGCTCGGTGTGGTGATCGACGAGCTGGTGCTCTCAAGTCCCGGTGACGGGGCGGCGGAGCCTGAGCCTGGCAAGTAGCTCACCGCCTCGCTTCCAGAATGGCTTCCCGCGGTTGCCCGCGAAGCGCTTCTCGGAGGCGTCCCTCTTTCCGTGCCTGTAGAAGAGCTTCGCCCAGACCGAGTGCGGCTTCGCGAGCCGGATGGCGCCCACCAGGCCCACCACCGGGACCAGGATGCTCCAGATCGCCATGCCGAACTTCTCCTTGGCCGCGTTGACCAGCGCGAGGATGACGCCGATCAGGCCGATCGCTCCCACTACCGCCTGAACCACATCCGCGACCTCGGTGGTCAGATCTATCCAGCTCCGGAGGCCGATCAGCAGCATGCCCGACAGCGCCGCGGCGATCACGACCGCGTCGATCGACCGGCGCCCCTGCTGCGACCAGTAGACGTCCTTCAGGTTGAGCCAGAGGGCGAACTCGTCGAGGGTCAGCCCCGTGCCGATGCCGAACAGGACCGCGACGATATCCCGCCAGGGGTCGCCCGGGTGGATGGCCACGCCGATGTAGCCGTTGACCAGCAGCAGCAGGATCCCCCAGACCAGATGGTGGATGTGCGTGCCACCGACCGAGACGTTGCCGGGCCACCAGCTCACCTGCGCGCGGATCATGTGCGCGCTGGTCCGGATGAAGCCGAACGAGACCAGGAACGAGATGAAGAAGAGGAATTGGGTCTCGCGCCCGGTGTCGACGATGCCGTCGCGGTAGACGCTCGCGACGCTCCCAATTACGAGCATGGTGGAACGCTATGGGATCGAGCGGACCTGCTCGCAGCTCTTCGCGGTGTCTGTCCCGCCGCCGCCGCGGCAGGCGTCCTTGCCGCCCCCGCCGATCAGCTTGTCTGTGCCTGCTCCCCCGACCAGGAGATCATTCCCGCCGCCGCCGACCAGGGAGTCGGGTCCGCCGCCGCCGGCCAGCAGATCCGGCAGCGCCCCGCCCACAAGCCGGTCACGTCCGGGGCCGCCCGCGAGCGACCGGGGTTGCCCAGCGATCACAGCCCCGACCATCACGGTCAGGCCCGGATCCGCATCGAAGGTGTCATGACCACCTCCGAGATTGCCCACGATCGCCCCGATGTACCCGGCAGAGCAGCTCACCTCGGTGGCGCTGGTCTCGCCCGACTTGGCGTTGTCGAGGTCGCAGTTGGCGCCGCTGCCGTCCGGGTCTCCCAGACCCTCGGGAGCGGTCAGCACGAGGCGTCCGTTCGGCGCGACCGAGGCGCTGATCCGGTTGTCGATCCGCCGCTGGTCGTTGAGGGTCAGCACATTGACCGCTGCCGACGCCCTCGCGCCATACCCCTGCACGGTCCAGACGGCGTCCGTCACGCCTGGCTGCGCCGAGGCCGCGGCGGGCATCGCGACGCAACCGGCGGCGAGCATGCCGAGAACGCACAGCATCTTGGCTCTCCCTAGCGTCATCTCAATCGATCGTAACCCGGCTCCGGGGCGATCAGAGCGCCCGCGCCGGGCCCGTCGCCTAGGGGACGAGCACGACCTTGCCGATGTTCCGGCGCTCGGCGATGAAGGTATGGGCCTCGCCCGCACGATCGAAGGGAAAGGCCTCCGCGATCACCGGGTCGATCGAGATCGTGCCGGCGTCGAGCTCCTTGTTGAACGCATCGAGCACGCGATCGAGCCCCTCCCGGTCCTGCCAGGCGAGCATGTTGAGCCCGAAGATGCCCTTGTTCTCGCTCATCAGCTGGAGGCTCTTCCACCAGGGCACGGTCGCGAACGGCATCCGGGCCAGGCTGCTGAACAGCTTCTTCATGTCACGACCTGTGCCGGTGGAGGCCTCGGAGAGCCCGTACATGATCAGCCTGCCGCCCTCGCGCAGCAGGCGATAGTCCTTGCGGAAGTTGGTCGGCCCGGTGGCGTCCATGATCACGTCGACGCCCTCGCCATCCGTGATCCGCCGGATCTCCTGCTCGAAGTCCCGGCTGCGGTAGTCGATTGCGTGCTGCACGCCCTGCTCGCGGATCGCGTCGTGCTTGGATGCGGACGCGGTGCCGAAGATCTCGGCGCCCCGGGAGCGAGCAATCTGCGTGGCGGAGATCCCGACACCGCCGGCGGCTGCGTGGATCACGACACGGTCCCCCTCGCGCAGCCCGCCCATCATCACCAGCGCCACGTAGGAGGTCGAGTAATTGACGGGGAAGGCGGCACCCTGCTCGTAGCTGAAGCCGTCGGGCAGCGGGAAGACCTGGTTCTCCGGCACGGTGACCATCGACGCCTGGCCCCCGAAACGCGTGCCGGCCATCACCTTGTCGCCGGCCTTCACCGACTCGACCCCGTCACCCACGAACTCAACGTCGCCGGCGACCTCGTAGCCGACCACGCAGGGCGGCTTGGGCGCCTCGGGATAGAGGCCGACGCGCGCCATCGTGTCGGCGAAGTTGATCCCGGCGGCCTTCACGTCGATGCGCACCTCACCGGTGCCAACCGGCGGATCGGGGCGTTCCTGCACCTGGAGGACCTCCGGGCCGCCATGGCCGGTGATCACAACCGCCTTCATACGACGGAGCCT
>CAVUGA010000022.1:0-20823 GCA_963740685.1 uncultured Solirubrobacterales bacterium | reverse complement strand
TGGCCGACCGGGTGGTGCGAGGAGAGGGCTGGACGGCGGCGCCCGACCTGGACGCCATGGGCGAGGGCTATGGCTTCCGCAAGCTTCGGCGCGAGCTCGACGTCACCGAATTCGGCGTCAACGTGATCACCATTCCTCCGGGCTACTCCACGGGCGGGCACTACCACGAGCGCCAGCAGGAGCTCTATTTCGTGCACCGCGGCGCGATCGAGATGACCTTCGGCGACGGCGCCAAGGCTGAGTTGCGCGAAGGTGGCGCAGCGCGGGTGGACGCCGCGACCGTTCGCTCAGTTCGCAACCTGAGCGAGACCGAGGACGCGCAGTACCTGATCGTCGGAGCCGAGGCCGGCTACGTCGGCCGCGACGCTCACGTGCCCGAGGGTGAGACGAACCCCCGCGGGCCCGGCTTCTAGTCAGACGCCTCCCGGTGATCTAGCGTGTGTCCGGAATCGGGCGCAACCCCCTGACGCCCGGTCGCAAAAGAGGGAGAAGAGAATGACGTTTAGCGAAGCGGTCAAGTCCGGCTTCGATCACTACACGAAGTTCGACGGCAGAGCCGGGAGACCGGCATTCTGGTGGTGGTTCCTGTTCGGCGTCCTGGTTGCGATTGGCGCCAACATCATCGACGCCATCATCGGCACCTGGGGCATCGTGAACGGGCTCGCGGCGCTGGCGCTGCTGCTGCCGAACCTCTCGGTGGCGATACGACGGTTGCACGACACCGACCACAGTGGCTGGTGGGTGCTGATCGGCCTGATCCCGATCATCGGGTTCATCGTGCTGCTGATCTTCTATCTGCGCCAGAGCGATCCGGGCGAGAATCGGTACGGGCCGCCTCCGGTGGCGGGAGTCCCGGCACCGAGCGTCGCCTGACCATCCCCTGAGGGGAGCAGGCGGTAAGAGCCTCCGCTAGTCGTCGATCCAGGGCATCATCGACCGGAGGCTCTTGCCGACCTGCTCGACCTGGGAGCCGGCCGCTTCCTCCCGCATGCGCTGGAAGTTCTCCTGGCCCGCCTCGTTCTCCGCGATCCACTCCTTGGCGAACTCGCCCGACTGGATGTCGGCGAGGATCTTCTTCATCGCCTGGCGGGTCTCGTCGGTGATCACCTTGGGGCCGCGGGTCATGTCGCCGTACTCGGCCGTGTTGGAGATCGAGTGGCGCATGCCCTGAATGCCATGCTCGTACATCAGGTCGACGATCAGCTTGAGCTCGTGCAGGCACTCGAAGTAGGCGAGCCGCGGGTCGTAGCCGGCCTCGACGAGGGTGTCGAAGCCCGCCCGGACCAGCTCGGTGGCGCCGCCGCACAGCACGGCCTGCTCGCCGAACAGGTCGGTCTCGGCCTCGTCCTTGAAGGTCGTCTCGATGATCCCGGCGCGCCCGCCGCCGATGCCGCTGGCGTACGCCAGCACCTGGTCGCGGGCGGTCCCGGTGGCGTCCTGGTGCACCGCCATCAGGCAGGGGACGCCGGCGCCCTCGACGAACTCGCGGCGGACGAGGTGGCCCGGGCCCTTCGGGGCGACCATGCCGACGTCGACGCCGGGCGGCGGCTCGATCTGCCCGAAGCGGATCGCGAAGCCGTGAGCGAACATCAGCAGGTTGCCGTCGGCGATCCCGTCCGAGATCTCCTCCCGCCAGATCTGGGCCTGCTTCTCGTCGGGCAGGAGGATCATCACCACGTCGCCCTTGCTCGCCGCGTCGGCGACGTCGAGTACCTCGAGGCCCTCTCCCTCAGCGTCGTCGCGGCTGGAGGAGTCCGGACGGAGGCCGACGACGACGTCGACGCCGGAGTCCTTCAGGTTGAGAGCGTGGGCGTGGCCCTGAGACCCGTAGCCGAGGATCGCGACGGTCTTCCCCTCCAGGACAGAGAGGTCGGCGTCCTTGTCGTAGAGGACCTCGTCGGGGGCCATGCGGCGGCGGATGCTAGCGGGAGGCGGGCTCGGGCAACTGCCCGCGGAGGAGCTTCCCCGACTGCGTCCGCGGCAGGGCCGAGACGAAGTCCACCTGCTTGGGCACCTTATACGGCGCCAGGGTTCCGGAGCAGTGGGAGCGCAGCTCCTCCTCGCTCGCGTCGCTGCCATCGGTCAGGACGATGAGGGCGCACACCGCCTCCTGCCACTCCGGATCGGGCCGGCCGACCACGGCGGCGTCGGCGACCGCCGGATGGGCGAGCAGGACCGCCTCCACCTCCGCCGGCATCACGTTCTCGCCGCCGGTGACGATCACGTCGCCGCTGCGACCGGTGACATAGAGGAAGCCCTCGTCGTCGATGTGGCCGAGGTCGCCGGTGTGCAGCCACCCGTCCGGATCGATCGCCTCGCGTGACACGGTCGGCCCCTGGACAAGGATCTCGCCCTGCTCGATGCGGACGTGCGTGGTGAGCAGCGGCCGCCCGGCCGACCCGACCTTGCGCTTCGCATCCTCCGTCGCGAGGGTCGTGACCTGGGAGCAGGCCTCGGTCATTCCGTAGGTCTGCACAACCGTTGCGCCACCGTCCAGTGCCTCGCGCAGCGCGTCCGGCGGGACCGGGCCGCCGCCGATCAGGATCGCCCGGGGCCGGGAGAGGTCCGCACCGGCCTCGAGCAGCCTGATCAGCTGGGTGGGGACGAGCGAGAGCAGGCTGACGTCGCCGGTGAGCAGCGTGCTCGCGACCTGCTCGGCGTCGAACCCGTCGAGCAGCACCGCGGTCGTGCCGTAGATGACCGAGCGCAAGACGATCGAGAGGCCCGCGACGTGGCTGAGCGGCAGGCAGCAGAGCCAGCGGTCGGTTGGCTCGACGCCGATGTTGAAGGCGGAGCCCACGGCGCTGAACAGGAAGTTCCCGTACGTCAGGTCGACAGGGCGCGGCGCTCCGGACGTGCCGCTGGTCAGGATCCGGCACTGGAGGTCGTCCATGTCGTGCTCTCCGAGCAACGGCAGGTCGGCCTCGGTCTGGGTCAGATCCGCGGCGTCGTTCAGGTCGACCGCAGGGCGCTCGGCGGCGAGCACCGCGGCGCGCTCGGGCTCCGTCAGCTGCGGGCTGAGGGGCAGCGCCACGGCGCCCAGCTTCATCAGGGCGTGAAGCAGCACGACCTCCTCGCGGCGGGGGTGCATGGTGAGGGCCGCGATGCCGTCTCGCCTCACCCCGTATGCAGCGAGCCTGCGGGCGACCCAGGTCGCCTCCGCCTCGAGCTCCGCGTAGGTCACGCTGGAGGCCTCCGTCACCAGAGCGGTTCGCTCGGGACAGCTCTGAGCCCGCTGCGCGAGCCAGTTGTCGAGCTTCACTCCTGCAGCCTAAGAAACTTTGGTCCTGGCTATGGTTGCCGCCGTGCCACGACGTCACCACGACGCCCCGCCCGAGGAAGACCTCTACGCGCCGATCGCATGGCGCGGCGAGGGCGACTACGAGGACATCCTCTACGAGCGCGGCGACGCGATCGCGAAGATCACGATCAACCGCCCGGAGGTCCACAACGCCTTCCGCCCGCCGACGCTTGCCGAGCTGCGTGACGCGTTCACCCGGGCAAGGGACGACGTCGAGGTCGCCGCGATCATCTTCACGGGCGCGGGCGACAAGGCCTTCTGCTCAGGCGGCGACCAGCGAATTCGCGGGGACGATGGCTACATCGGGGACGACGAGGTCGCAAAGCAGGGGGTCGGCCGGCTCGACGTCGGCGACCTCCACGTCCAGATCAGGCGCCTGCCCAAGCCGGTGGTGGCGATGGTCGCCGGCTACGCGGTCGGCGGCGGCCACATCCTCCACCTGGTCTGCGACCTGACGATCGCGGGAGACAACGCGGTCTTCGGGCAGACCGGCCCTCGTGTCGGGAGCTTCGACGGCGGCTTCGGGGCCTCGCTCCTGGCCCGGAACGTAGGAGTGAAGAAGGCGAAGGAGATCTGGTTCCTCTCCCGGCTCTACGACGCGCAGGAGGCGCTCGACATGGGCCTGGTCAACGCCGTGTTCCCGCTCGGGGACCTCGAGCGCGAGACGGTCGCCTGGTGCCGGGAGATGGCCGCCCTCTCCCCTCTCTCGCTGCGGCTGCTCAAGGCGAGCTTCAACGCCACGGAGGACGGCCTCGCCGGGATCCAGCAGCTCTCCCACGACGCGACGCTGCTCTTCTACATGACCGAGGAGGGCCAGGAGGGGCGCAACGCCTACCAGCAGGGACGCAGCCCGGACTTCTCCAAGTACCCGAAGAGGCCCTGACTTGAGGATCTGGCTGATGGCGGCGCGTCCGCGGACGCTGCCCGCGGCGATCGCGCCCGTGCTGGTCGGGACGGCCGCGGCGATCGAGCATCACGGAGACCTCCGCCGGGTCGGCGCCTTCATCGCGGCTCTGATCGGCTCCATCTTCATCCAGATCGGGACCAACCTCGCCAACGATTACTCGGACGCCAAGCGCGGAGCCGACACGGTCGACCGGCTCGGCCCGGTCCGGGTCACCTCCGCCGGGCTCGTCGCTCCGCAGCGCGTGCTGGTCGCGACCTGGGTCGCCTTCGGGATCGCGGTGGCGGCCGGCATCTACCTCGCCACGGTCGCCGGCTGGGTGATCATCGCGGTGGGCGTCGCCTCGATCGCGGCCGGCGTCCTCTACACGGGCGGCCCGCGTCCCTACGGCTACGCGGGCCTCGGTGAGCTCTTCGTCTTCCTCTTCTTTGGGCTCGTCGCGGTGAACGGCTCCTACTACGTGCAGCTTGAGCGGCTTGACTGGCTGCCGTTCGGCCTCTCGGTCGCGGTCGGCTGCCTGGCAACCGCGATCCTGGTGGTGAACAACGTGCGGGACATCGACACCGACCGGCGCTCCGGCAAGAACACCCTCGCCGTGCGGCTGGGGAGGAGAAGGGCCCGCACCCTCTATGTCGCGCTGATCGCGGCTGCCTACTCGGCGCTCCTCGGAACCGTGACCTCACACGGCGGCGCCTGGTGGGCGCTGCTGGGCCTGCTCTCACTGCCCCTCGCGATTCGTCCCGCTCGCGCGGTCCTCACCCGCACCGACGGCCCGGCGCTGAACGGGGCGCTTGCCGGAACCGGGGCTCTGCTCGGCGCCTTCAGCCTCGCTGTCTCGGCGGGCCTGTTGCTCGCCTCCTGACCCCCGGGGTCAGACCCCCCCGGGGTTCAGGCCCCCCGGGGGTCGATCCAACATGTCGTCTTGTGAGACCTGACCCCGGGTTAGAGTCGGCGGGTGCTCCTGGAGGAGATCGAGGTCATCCCGTACTCCCTGCCTTTCCGCGAGCCGTATGTGACCGCCCGCGGGGAGCTCACCGAGCGGAACCTGATCCTGGTCCGGATTCGGGGCGAGGGGCTCGAGGGTCTGGGCGAGACCGCCGCCCTGGCGCTGCGTGGCGGTATCCGGCTCGACTCGATCGTGGCTGAGATCAGGGAGCGCTGCTGGCCGGCGCTGCTCGACGGGGGCGTCGATCCCGTCAGGATCTGGTCGGCGATCGCGCGCTGCCGCAACCGCGGCGCTTCGGCGCAGGCGCTCGCCGCCGTCGATATTGCGCTGCATGATCTGGTCGGGCGAGCGTCCGGCGATCCGGTCTGGCGCCTCCTCGGCGCCTCCGAGGCGCTCCCGGTGGTCTGCAACGCGACCCTGCCGGCGGCCAACCCGGCCGCCACGCGAAAGATGGCCGAGGAGTGGCAATCGGAGGGATTCCGGACCTTCAAGCTCAAGGTCGGGCTGCCTGGGGACGTCACGCAGGTGGCGACCGTGCGCCAGACCCTGGGTCCCCAGGTGGCCATCCGTCTGGACGCCAACGGCGCGTGGAGCGTCGACGATGCAGCGGAGCGGCTGCGCGCACTCGCCCAGCACGGGATCGAGCTCGCCGAGCAGCCGGTCGGCACCTTCGAGCAGATGGTGGAGCTACGCGGTCGCGTGGACGTCAAGATCGCGGCCGACGAGAGCCTGGTCTCTCCGTTCGATGCTCGCCGCGCGCGAGAGCTGGGAGCCTGCCAGGTCGCGGCGGTCAAGGTGGCCAAAGTCGGCGGGCTTGGGACGGCGCTGGAGATCGCCGAGGTGATCCCCACCTACCTCTCGAGCGCCCTCGAGGGACCCGTCGGGATCGCGGCCGCCGCCCACGCCGTCCAGGCGCTCAGGGGCGGTGTCGGGGATGCGGGGGTCGCACACGGGCTTGCGACCGAACGGCTCTTCGCTCGAACCGTCGGCCAGGGAGTCCTGGCGGAGCGGGACGAGCTGATCGTCGACGACAGGCCCGGCCTGGGCGTGGAGATCGACGAAGAGGCGCTTGCGGCGCGCCGCCTCGACTGAGATGCGAGGGTGCTCGCAGGCGAAGCCGAGAGCAACCCGTTTAATGGTGGGCATGGATCAGGCGAATCGCAACACCGCGCTGGCATCGGCGATGGCCGAGGAGCTGGCCCGCTGCGGTGTCAAACGGGCGGTGGTCTCCCCTGGCTCTCGCTCCACGCCCCTGGCGGTGGCGCTCTGGCGACAGCCCGGCATCGAGGTGACCGTGATCCTGGATGAGCGCAGCGCCGGCTTCTTCGCACTCGGCACCGCGCTCGCCACGGGCGAGCCCGCGGCGGTCCTCTGCACATCTGGATCGGCCGCCGCCAACCTCCACCCCTCCGTGGTCGAGGCCGACGAGGCCGCCGTGCCGATGATCGTGCTCACCGCCGACCGACCGCCGGAGCTGCGTGACATCGGGGCCGGGCAGACGATCGACCAGCTCAAGCTCTACGGCGACGCGGTCCGTTGGTTCTGCGAGGTGGGGACCCATGAGGCCGACGACGACGGTCTCCTGCACTTTCGCGCGGTCGCATGCCGCAGCTACGCGACCGCGTCCGGGGATCCGCGACCCGGCCCGGTGCATCTCAACATCCCCTGGCGTGAGCCGCTCGCCCCGATCCCGGTCGACGGCCAGGTGACCGCAACCGACCCGCTCGCGCTCGAGGGCCGCGGGGACACCCCGCTCAATGCCGTGACCCCGAGCACCTCCCGGGCCGATGAAGGCCTCCTGGACCGTCTCGCGGAGAGGATCGAGGGAGCCCCTCGAGGGCTGATCGTCGCCGGGCGCCAGGCGGATCCGATGCTGGCCGAGCCCGTCGCGGCACTGGCGGCAGCCGCGGGCTATCCGATCATCGCCGAGCCCACATCCCAGCTCCGGCGCGGCCCGCATGACAGGTCCCTGGTCGTCTCGGCATACGACCACATCGCTCGCGGCCGGCCCGCCGAGCTCGAGCCCGAGCTGATCCTGCGCGTCGGCGACATGCCGACGAGCAAGCCGCTGCGCCAGTGGCTGGCCGCGATCGAGGGGCTCGATCAGATCGTGGTCGATCCCGCCGGCGAGTGGCGCGAGCCGACCAGGCGGGCGGGCACGATCGTCCGCGCCGATCCGGACGCGACCGCTCGATCCCTGACGGAGCGCCTGTCACGCCTGCGCCCCGGAGCAAGCGCCGTGGCCGGCGCGCCGTTCGCCGCCGGGTGGCTGGAGGCGGAGCTCGCCGTGCGGGAGGCCGTGGACGGACGGCTCGACCTACTCGACGAGCTCAGCGAGCCGGGCGTGTGGAGAGCACTGGCCGGCGTCCTTCGCGACGGCGACTCCGTGTTCGCCGCATCGAGCATGCCGGTCCGCGATCTCGAGGCGTTCCTGCGGCCGGGCCCGGAGGGCGTGCGCTTCGCGTCCAACAGGGGCGCCAACGGCATCGACGGGCTCGTGTCGACATCGGCCGGCCTGTCGGCCGGCAGCGGAAGCAGGACCTGGGCGGTTCTCGGAGACCTCGCCCTCTTCCACGATCTCGGCGGCCTGGCGGCGGCGCGCGACGTACTCGACCTGCGCCTGATCGTGATCGACAACTCGGGCGGGGGCATCTTCCACTTCCTGCCGCAGGAGGAGGCCATGCCTGAGGGCGAGTTCGAGGCTCTTCTCGGCACGCCGTCCGGTCTGGACCCCGCTTCAGCGGCCGACCTCTTCGGCATCGGCGTGGAGGCGCCATCCACCCTGGACGAGCTCGCAGCGGCGCTCGCGGGAGACGCGCGGATGGTCGTCGTCCGCACGGACCGCCAGCGCAACCTCGAGATCCACCGCGAGCTCAGCTCGCTAGCAGCGGCAGCAGCGCCTCGAACTTGAGCTCCGACTCCTGAAGCTCGGCGGCCGGATCGGAATCGGCGACGATCCCGCAGCCGGCGAACAGGTGGGCCTCGCGGTCTCGGAGCAGAGCCGAGCGCAGGCCGACGCAGAACTCCCCGTCCTCCGCGGCGTCCATCCAGCCGAGGGGGCCCGTGTACCAGCCGCGGTCGATGCCCTCGAGCTCGTGGATCAGCTCCAGCGCGGGCTCGCGAGGCTCCCCGCCGATCGCGGGGGTCGGGTGCAGGTACGCGGCGAGCTCGATCGCGCTGTGGGATTCCGCGAGCTGGGCCCGGATCGGCGTCGCCAGGTGCTGGAGGTTTCCCACCTTGACCAGGAACGGCTCACCCTCGGCGTGCACCCAGACCGAGTGGGGACGCAGGGTGCGCTCGATTCGCCGCACGACGATGCCGTGCTCGTCGCGGACCTTGGGGCTGCGCAGCATGGCCTCGCCGAGGTGGTCGTCGACGGCCGGGTCCGCGCTGCGGGAAGTCGTCCCGGCCAGCGCGACTGTGGCGGCCACGGCGCCGGACCGGCGCACCAGCAGCTCCGGGCTGGCTCCGATGAACGCCGCCTCCGGCGTGCCGAAGCAGAAGCAGAAGCATGCGGGGAAGAGGTCGCGCAGCGCGCCGAGCAGGGCGCCGGGGTCATGGGCGACCGGTGCCTCGACGGTCAGCTCCCGGGCGAGGACCACCTTGTCGATCCCGCTCGAGCGGATCCGCTCGACGGCATCGGCGACGATTCGCTCGTAGCGCTCCGGCGGGTAGCGGCCGGAGATCCGCGTCGCGGCGCTCGGGTGGGGGTCGGCCGGGGTGAGAGGCGCCTGCCGGAGTGAAGCGAGTCTGCCCGCGATCCTGCCGATAAGGACATCGGCGTCGGCACCGGGCTCGAGCAGAGCGGAGGCGGTGAGGAACCCGCGCCCCTCGCTGCGCGCAATCGCGATCTCGGGCAGAACGGCGAGCGCGGGCGGTAGGGATGCCCAGATCGGCTCCCTTCCTCCCTCCGGCGCGAAGGAGAGGCCCGTGGCCCACACCGGGCCGGCCCCGGCCGGCAGCCCGCTCGGTTCATCGGCAATCCGGTCCCGGGTGACACGCGAGCACCCCTCGGCCAGGTCGCGGAACCGATCCTCCCCCCTGCTGATCACCTCGGCGGCTGTACCCACCCCGGCGAGCGCGAAGCCGCGGTCGGGCTGCTCCCAGCTGAACCAGCGGTCCGCGGCGAACCTCGAGCCCGCGGCGAGCGCCGTCGGGTCGACGTCCCCCTCGATCTCGACTGTGGCGGCCACCAGCCGCCCTTCGGTCGCGCGCGCCAGGGCACCCTCGAACCGGTCGAGGAGCGGTCCGGCGTCGAGGGCGACGCTCATCGCTGCCCTAGTTGTCGGGCTTGGAGCGGGCGATCGCGACCTCGCCCGTGCGGACCATCTCGATCAGCCCGTGGGGGCGGATCATCCGCTCGAAGGCCTCGATCTTGTCGGCGCTGCCGGTGACCTCGATGGTCAGGGAGCGGCGAGAGACGTCGACGATCTTTGCCCGGAAGATCTCCGCGAACTGCATGATCTCAGCGCGGCTCTCAATCGGTGCGGAGACCTTGAACAGGGCCATCTCCCGGGCGATCGTCTCCCCCGGCTCCATGTCCCTGATCTTGATCACGTTGACCAGCTTGTGGAGCTGCTTGGTGACCTGGTCGATCGGGTGAACCGCGCCGTCCAGGGTGAGCGTGATCCGGGAGATGTCGGGGTCCTCGGTCGGTCCGACCGCAAGGGTGTCGATGTTGAAGCCGCGGCGGCTGAAGAGCCCCGCGATTCGCGCCAGGACGCCCGGGCGGTTCTCGACCATGATCGAGAGCACGTGCTTGCGCCCGGTGAGCGCGCCCGCCGCTGCGTCCAGGTCCTCGAGCTTGATCAGATCGGGTGTGCCGGCTTCCATCGCCCTATCCCTTGTGGGCGGGCTCCGGGCCGCCCACCATGTCCCGCGCGGCCGCGCCGGCCGGGATCATCGGGTAGCAGTTCTCCTCCTGGGACACCCGCACGTCGACCAGGACCGGACCCTCGGTGTCGATGGCATCCCGCATCGCGCCCTCGACCTCGTTCTTGTCGTCGACCATCAGCCCGGTGGCGCCGAAGGCCTCGGCGAGCTTGGGCCAGTCGGGGCTCGGGCCCATCTCGACGGAGGAGTAGCGGCCCTCCCAGAACAGCTCCTGCCACTGGCGGACCATGCCGAAGTAGCCGTTGTTCATCAGGAAGACCTTCACCGGGATCTCGTGGCGGACGGCGGTGGCCAGCTCCTGGCAGGTCATGATCAGGCTGCCGTCGCCGGCGAGGCAGACGACGGTCTCATCGGGCTCCCCCACCTTCGCCCCGATGGCCGACGGGAGGCCGAAGCCCATCGTCCCGAGACCGCCGGAGTTGATCCAGCGGCGAGGCTTGGTGAAGCCGTAGTACTGAGCCGCCCACATCTGGTGCTGGCCGACGTCCGAGGTGATGATCGCGTCGCCGTCCGTGGCCCGGTACATCGCCTCGATCATCGCCTGCGGCTTGATCTCGGAGTCGCCCGAGTCCTCGTAGCCGAGCGGGTAGTCCCTCTGCCAGCCGTGGATCTGCTCCCACCAGGGATCGAGGCGCTCGCGCTCGGCCTGGATCGCCCGGTACTCCTTGGTCAGCTTCGGCAGCACCTCCTTGACGTCGCCGACGATCGGGATGTGGGCCGGGACGTTCTTGGAGATCTCGGCGGGGTCGATGTCGATGTGGACGAACTTCGCCCGCGGCGCGAACTCGGAGAGCTTGCCGGTGATCCTGTCGTCGAAGCGAGCGCCGATTCCGACGATCAGGTCGGCGTTGTCCATCGCGTAGTTGGCGGTCCGGGTGCCGTGCATGCCGAGCATCCCGAGCCATTGCTCGTGATCGGCGGGGAAGCCGCCCAGCCCCATCACGGTGCAGGTGACGGGGAAGTTGTCCGCGAGGCAGAGGTCCCGCAGCTCCTCCGATGCGTTCGCGTTGATCACGCCGCCGCCCGCATAGATCACCGGGCGCTTTGAGTTGGCCAGCGCCTTGGCGGCGATCCGGATCTGCTTGATGTTGCCCTCGGTCGAGGGCTTATAGCCCGGCAGGTTCGGCGCGTCGGTGATCGGCTCGTAGTCGATGTCGGCCCTCGAGAGGTCCTGGGGGATGTCGATCAGGACCGGTCCCGGGCGGCCGGTCGAGGCGATGTGGAAGGCGGCGTGGACGTAATTGGGGATGAAGCGAGGGTCCTGGACCATGAAGGAGTGCTTGACGATCGGCATCGTGATGCCGTTCACGTCCGCCTCCTGGAAGCCGTCCGTGCCGATCAGGTCGGTTCGCACCTGCCCCGTGATGAACACCGTGGGGACCGAATCCATGATCGCGTCGGCGATCGGGGTGATCAGGTTGGTGGCGCCGGGCCCGGAGGTGGCGAAGGCGACGCCGACCCGCCCGGTCGCCTTGGCATATCCCTCGGCCATGTGGCCCGCACCCTGCTCGTGGCGGGCCTGGATGTGGTCGAGGTCGGCTCCGTGGACGGCGTCGTAGATCGGCAGGTTGGCTCCACCGGGGATCCCGAAGATGTGCTGCACGCCCTCCGCCTTGAGGGCCTCCATCAGTGCGTCCGCTGCGCGCATGGGCCGATGGTAGCCAACGGCTGCAAGGCCGCTGCACTCCGGAGCGCAGGGCGCAGCCCGAAGCGACTCACCTTGGGCGGCCGCAGTCAGCCGTGACTGATGGCGAAGCCGTGCTCCGCTAGCCGGCCGCAGCGGGAGCGCCGGACGGCTTCCACTGCGTCCGCGCGTCGATCGCGGAGTCGATCACCCGACCGCGGTGGCGCTCGATCGTCTTCAGCATCGAGCGGACCAGCTCGTCGCCGAGGTAGCTCGGCTTCAGCCCCAGGTCGAGCAGCTTGGTGTGGACCGGGTTGTAGTAGTGATCCTCGGCCTCGACGCGTGGATTCTCGACATGGTCGATGTCGATCCCGAAGCCCACCTCGGCGGCGGAGCGCTGCACCAGCTCGGCCAGCTCGCTGACGGAGAACTGCTCGGTGAACTGGTTGAAGACCCGGTATTCGCCGGCGTCCGCCGGGTTCTCCACGGCCAGCTCGACGCACTGGAGCGTGTCCCGGATGTTGAGGAAGCCGCGAGTCTGGCCTCCCTTGCCGTAGACGGTGAGCGGGTGGCCGACGACGGACTGCACGCAGAAGCGGTTGAGCACGGTTCCGAACCACTCGTCGTAGTCGAACCGGGTGCAGAGGCGCTCGTCCTGGGCGGTCTCATCGGTCTCGATGCCGTAGACGACACCCTGGTTGAGGTCGGTCGCCCGCAGCCCCCAGACCCGGCAAGCGAAGTGGATGTTGTGCGAGTCGTGGACCTTGGAGAGGTGATAGAGCGAGCCGGGCATCTTCGGGAAGGGCAACGTGTCCTTGCGGCCCTTGTGCTCGATCTCGATGAACCCCTCCTCGATGTCGATGTTGGGCGTCCCGTACTCGCCCATGGTCCCGAGCTTCACCAGATGGCAGTCGGGGGCGTGGTCGCGGAGGAAGAAGAGGAGGTTGAGCGTGCCGATCACGTTCGTGTGCTGGGTCTCGACCGCCTGCTCCCGGCTGGCCATCGAGAACGGGGCGGATGGCTGCTCTCCGTAGTGGATGACGGCCTCCGGCTTGGTCTCGACGATGACCTCCTCGAGGAAGGCGGCGTCCTCGATCGCACCCACGTAGGAGCGGACCTGATTTCCGGAGACCTCGTGCCAGGCGGCGATCCGCTCGTCCAGTGGCCTGATCGGCGTCAGCGAATCGGTGCCGTGCCGCTCATGCCAGTGACGGCGGGAGAAGTTGTCGACGACCGAGACCTCGTGCCCACGGGCCGAGAAGCGCATCGCCGTCGGCCAGCCGAGATATCCGTCGCCCCCGAGGATGAGGACGCGCATGAGAGGCGGCAGAGTAGCGCCCCCGGCCGCGCATCGTCGTGCCCGCAAATAGGTGGTCCGCCACCTATTCTGGCGCCGCCTTGACCGTCCCAGTGCTCGCCTCCGTTTTCCCTGAAGAGCTGACCGCGCTGCGCGCGTTCGGTCTTGTCCTTGCGGTCCTGCTGATCGGATTCGGGATCTGGCGGCGCCGCTCGCTCTCCAACGGCGCGGTGCTGCTGGCTCTCCTCGGGGGCATCGCTCTGGCACTCGTCTCGGGCACGGAGGTGCTCAACAAGCTGCTCTCCGCGTTTGCCTTCGAGAAGGGCAACGGCGGCCGGATCCTGGGCCTCGCGGTCTTCTCGATCGTGATCCTGTTCCTGCTCGTGCTGCGGGCGCTGACCGAGAGCTCGCGCATGAACCAGCAGCTCTCTGCCCTACTGGAGGGACTGGCGTGGGAGGAGTTCCGGCAGGCCAAGCTCCCGGAGCGATTCCGCGACAAGATCGCCGTCGTCATCCCCGCGTACAACGAGGCGGACAGCGTTGGGGACGTGATCCGGCAGATCCCGCCGGAGGTCTGCGGAGAGCGGACAGCCGTTCTCGTGGTCGACGACGGCTCGAGTGATGACACGAGCGAGGCCTCGGCGAAGGCAGGCGCGGTGGTCGCCCGGCACGTGATCAATCGCGGAGGCGGAGGCGCCCTGAGGACCGGCTACCGGCTGATGGCCGAGTCGGGCGCCCTCGTGGTCGTCACGCTGGACGCCGACGGGCAGCACCTACCGGGCGAGATGGAGCGCCTGGTGAAGCCCGTTCTGGACGACCAGGTCGACGTCGCTCACGGCTCGCGGGTCTTGGGCGAGGCTGACCCCAATTCCCGCTCGCGGGAATTCGGCATCGTGTTCTTCAACAAGGTCGTCTCGTTCATCACCCGCACCAAGGTCTCGGACTGCTCGAACGGGTACCGGGCGGTCCGCACCTCTGTTCTCCCCCAGCTGGTCCTGCGCCAGGAGCAGTTCCACACCTCGGAGTTCCTGATCGAGGCGATCAAGCGCGGGGTCCCGGCCATGGAGGTGCCGGTGACCGTGGCCAAGCGGACCCACGGCCACTCGAAGAAGCCGGCCGTGGCGCGCTACGGCCTCGGCTTCGCGAACGCGATCGTCCGGACCTGGCTCAGGTAGCTGCGAGGGCGCGCGTAAGCGCGACCCGTTTGATGGCGAAGCGAGCTACCGATGCGCCGGTCCCGGCCGCACCTCCGCCGGATCGGGCAGATAGAGATCCGTCCCGCAGCGGGGGCAGACCTGGACGTGGAGCTTCAGGATCTTGTTGCAGGTCGGGCAGCGGCGCTCGGGCTCCTCGTGCTCTGAGCGATAGAGGATCACCGCGACCAGGCCCAGCAGGGGGAGCACGGTACCCACCAGGAACCAGATGAAGAACGAGCTGCCCTTGCCTCGGCCCACGAAGCCGGTCGCGAGCCCGAAGAGCAGGGCGATGAGCACGTAGGGGGCGCCGGCCATCCGGACACCTAGGCGCCGAGGCGCTCGCGGATCAGCTTGGTGACGGCGCCTCCGTCAGCCCGGCCCTTGCTCTCCTTCATCACCGCGCCGACGATCCGGCCGATCGCCTTCTCGTTGCCCTGGCGGATCTGCTCGGCTGCCTCGGCTTCCGCCTCGATCGCCCGGTCCACGATCCCCTCGAGCTCCGAGGAGTCGGAGATCTGAGCGAGGCCCTCCCGCTCGACGATCTGCCCGGGGTCTCCCCCGTCCTCGACCAGCGTTGCGAGCACCTGCTTGCCGGCCCCGTGGGAGATGGTCTTTCCCTCCACCAGCCCGGCCAGGGCGGCGACCGCCTCGGGGGTCGCCTTGGAGACGAGCGGGTCATCGTCTGCGCCGGCCTGGCGCAGAGCCGCGACAAGCTCACCGGTGACCCAGTTGGCGATGGTCTTGGCCGGGGCCCCGTCCGCCGCGGCGACCGCTCGCTCGAAGTACTCGCCGAGCTCCGCGTGGAAGGCGAGGGTGGTCGCGGCCTCCTCCGAGAGGCCGGCCTCGGTCAGGTAGCGCTCGCGACGCGCTGCCGGCAGCTCGGGCAGGGACTCTCGGGCGTCGGCCAGCATCTGCTCGGTCGGGACGACGGGGACGAGATCAGGCTCCGGGAAATAGCGGTAGTCGTGCGCGTACTCCTTCGAGCGCAGCGAGGTGAGCGAGCCGTCGTTCGGGTCGAAGTGGAGAGTCTCCTGGACGACCTCCTCCCCGCTCTCGAGCAGCTCGCGCTGCCGGGCGAGCTCCGCCTCGATCCCTCGCTCGAGGAAGCGGAAGCTGTTCATGTTCTTGAGCTCGGTCTTGACGCCGAGCTCCTCCGAGCCGGGCGGGCGGATCGACATGTTCCCGTCCACGCGAAGGCTCCCCTCTTCCATGTTCACGTCCGAGACGCCGAGCTGGCGGATCGTGGTGCGAAGCAGCTGGGCCCACTCCCGCGCGTCGGCCGCGGATCGGATGTCCGGCTCGGTGACGATCTCGACCAGAGGCGTGCCTCCGCGGTTGAAGTCCACGAGGGAGGCGCCTGAGCCGTGGATCCGTCCGGACTCTCCGACGTGAGTCAGCTTGGCGGCGTCCTCCTCCAGATGCGCGCGGTGGATGCGGACATCGCCGAGACGGCCGTTGACTGCGATCGGCTGGTCGTACTGGCTGATCTGGTAGCCCTTCGGCAGGTCGGGATAGAAGTAGTTCTTGCGGGCGAACTCCGAGTTCTGCGGCACGTCGCACTCGAGCGCCGCGGCGATCATCAGCGCGTAGCGGATCGCCTCCTCGTTCATCGTGGGCAGCGTCCCGGGATGCCCGAGGCAGACCGGGCAGGTGTGGGCGTTCGGCTCGTCGCCGAAGGACAGGGCGCAGCCACAGAACATCTTCGTCTTCGTCGAGAGCTGGACGTGGATCTCGAGCCCGATGACGGCCTCGTACCCGTCGCTCGCCATCAGAGCCCCCACCCCCTGACCGTCGCCTCGTCGGCGCCGAAGTAGTGCCCGATCTCGTGCAGGACCGTCTGCCGGACGCTCTCGGCGCTCGTGTGATGCTCGCGGTAGATGATGATCCGCTGCAGGCCGCCCCGCGGGTCGAAAAGGCCGAGCAGGCGACCGCTCGGATGCCGGTCCTCGACGATCACCGCGACGTTGGTGAGCTTCGAGGTGATCTCGGGCGGCAGCGAGTCGAGAGCCTCCTGCACCGCCTGGCGGAACTCCTCGTCGGTCATCTCCATCGAGCCCCTCACCCCCCGGCCTCCCCGTTGCGCCGGAAGCCGATCGCGCTCTCCAGGGCATGGGCCGCATCGAGCATCGCCGAGTCGCTGAAGGCCGGACCTGCGATCTGGAAGCCGACTGGCAGCTCAGGACCGCCGTCGTCCGGAGGCGCGACACCGGCGGGTATCGAGATCGCCGGGATGCCCGCGAGGGGCATCGGCACGGTGCAATAGTCGTTCATGTACATCGCCAGCGGATCGCCGGTCTTCGCCCCGAGCTTGAATGCGACGGTCGGCGAGGTCGGTGTGACGACGAAGTCGAACGTCTCGAAGGCCTTGGAGAAGTCCTCCGCGATTTTGGTGCGCACCCGCTGCGCCCTGCCGTAGTAGGCGTCGTAGTAGCCCGAGGAGAGCGCGTAGGTGCCGAGCATGATCCTGCGCTTCACCTCGGCGCCGAAGCCAGCCGCCCGGGTCTCCTCGTACATCTCGGTCAGGTCGGCGGCGTCGACGCGCATCCCGTAGCGGACGCCGTCGAAGCGCGCCAGGTTCGCCGAGGCCTCCGCCGGCGCCAGTACGTAGTAGGCGGAGATGCCGTGTGGCGCGTGCGGCAGCTCGGTCTCTGAGACCTCGCCGCCGAGCTCCTCGATCAGCCCGACCGTGCGCTCGAAGACCTCCTTGACACCCGGCTCGATCCCCTCGGCCTCTGAGGCGAGCTCCCTGGGGATGCCGAAGCTGAGCCCCTTCAGGTCCTCCCGGCTCGGCAGCTGGACACCGCCGTCGATGCCGATCGAGGTCGAATCGCACGGATCGCACCCCTCGACGGCCTGCAGCACCAGGGCGGCGTCGGTGACGTCCCTGGTCAGCGGCCCGCACTGATCGAGCGAGGATGCGAAGGCGATCATCCCGTAGCGCGAGACCGCCCCGTAGGTGGGCTTCATCCCGACGATCCCGCAGAGTGCCGCGGGCTGGCGGATGGAGCCGCCGGTGTCGGTGCCGATCGCGCAGGGCGCGAGGCGCCCGGCGACCGCCGCCGCGCTGCCCCCCGAGGACCCTCCGGGGACGCGGCCCGAGTCCCACGGGTTGAGCACGGGGCCGTATCCGGAGTTCTCGTTCGATGACCCCATGGCGAACTCGTCCATGTTCGCCTTGCCGAGCACGCGGGCGCCCGCCTCGCGGAGCTTGCGCACCGCGGTTGCCGTATATGGCGGCCGGTACCCCTCGAGGATCCGAGAGCCGGCGGTCGTCGGGATTCCCTCCGTGCAGAAGATGTCCTTGACCGCGACCGGTATGCCTCCGAGGGCGCCCTCGCCAACCTGCTCGGCATCCTCAGCCGTCCAGAGGAAAGCGTTCAGCGAATCGCCGGAGGCGGCCTCGCGGTAGGCGTCGAAGTACTCATCGGCGGAAAGCTCCCCGGAGCGGATCCGGTCGGCCGCCTCGGCGACCGTGAGGTCAATCAGATCGCTCGCCATCTATGCCTGCGGCGAGGGGACGCGGAACGATCCCGAAGCCGGGTCGGGCGCGCTCTCCAGGACCTCGTCGCGCTCCCAGCTCGGCCGGGGCTCGTCGGGCCTGAACACGTTCTCGAGCGCGACCACATGAGAGGTCGGCTCGACCCCGTGAAGATCGAGCTCGGAGATCCGCTCGACGTGCTCGAGGATGCCGGAGAGCTCGCTGGCCATTCGCTCCACCTCCTCATCGCTCAGCTTGAGCCTTGCCAGCTTGGCGACGTGTTCGACTTGCTCCCGCTCGATCATGAGTCGGATCATAGGTAGGGCTCCTCGCGCGGGTGGCGCCGAATTTCACCTTCGACACGCGCGTGTTCGCGCGTGTCGATGAAATTCGGCGACAGGACCCGCGCGCCGAGCCGCCTGAATAGGATCCGCCCAACGATGACGGGGGAGAGAGCCGAGCGATTCGTCGTTCTCAGCCTGCGCCTGATGGCGATCGGGTTCGCGATCACCGGTTTCTTCTTCATCGCCTGGCCGGACGGCACGCTCGACCGCATCACCGAGCTCGGCCACCACTTCGGCTTCCACACGCCCGCGCCGAAGACCGAGGAGCGGCTCTGGCTCTCGCTGGGCTTCGCCTACATGGTCGTGATCACGTTCCTCGCCTGGATCGCCTCGACTGACGTCGTTCGCTACCGGCCGATGATCCTGGCGCTGGCGGCCGGCAAGGCGGCATCGTCGATCACCTCGCTGATCTTCTTCGCCGAGGACGACGTCTTCGCCTACCTGCTCAACGGGATCGTCGACGGCTCGCTGGTCTTCGCCTCTCTGCTGCTCTGGTCGCTGGCCGGACGGGTCGGCTCCACCGCCGCCCCTCCCTGAAGGCGCCCGCCGGGGCTCCGGGCCGCCGAGCTCCGGACCCTGCGTGCGATCGCGGAGGCCGTCGCCCCCGGCGAGGACGGGCTGCCCGCTGCCGAGGCCGAGGTCCCGGTCGCCGAGCCGCTCGCTCGCTTCCTCTCCAAGCTTCCGGCTCGCACCGTCCAGGTCGTTTGCCTCGCTCTCAGCGCCTTCGAGTTCCTCCCCTTCCCCTGGCGCTTCAGCCACATGAGCGTCGAGGCCCGCTCGCAGTACATGGCGAAGATGGAGGGCTCGCGCTTCTCGCTGTACCGCGATCTGCTGCTGCTGGCCAAGCTGCTCGCGATGGTCGGGTGGGCCCGGGACGATCGCGTGCGCAGCGCCGTCGGGTTCGAGTCCCGCTGCGCGGTTGCCGAGGGCGCCCCGCAGCCCTCGTCGACCGGCATCGGCGACATCGAGCCCCGCGGGGCCGGCGAGGAATGCGACGTCGCGATCGTCGGCTCCGGCGCCGGCGGAGCTGCGGCCGCAGCCATCCTCGCCGAGGCCGGGCTCGACGTGATGGTGCTCGAGTCGGGGCCCTACGTCGATCACACGAGCTACCCCACCGACCCCCTGGACGGGCTGCCGCTGCTCTACCGCGACGGCGGCATGACGATTGCCTCCGGAAAGCCCGCAATCCCGATTCCGGTCGGCCGCACGGTCGGGGGCACGACGGTGATCAACTCGGGCACCTGCTTCCGCGCGCCGGCCGAGGTGGTCGAGGAATGGAGCGAGCGCGAGGGGATTCCGTGGGCCGGCGACCTCGACCCGCTCTACGCGGCCGCCGAGGAGATGCTCGCGGTGACGCCGCTCGACCTCGAGACGCTGGGCCGCAACGGCCAGCTCTGCGCGGAGGGCGCGAGCGCAGTCGGCGCCAGCGGAGGTCCGATCAGCCGCAACGCCGGCAGATGCGTGCAGTGCAGCTCGTGCCCGCTCGGCTGTGAGATCGACGCCAAGCGGGCCACCCACGTCTCCTATCTGCCCAGGGCAGTTGCGGCCGGAGCGCGAGTCAGGGCGGGCGTCAAGGTGGAGCGGATCCTCACTGAGGACGGGCGCGCCATGGGGCTCGCCTGCCGGGCGGGGATGCCGACCACTGCCGCCCAGGAGCTCTCGCGGAACGGAGGACCGATCCCAGGCCGCGACTGGCAGGTGCGCGCCAAGGCCGTGATCAGCGCGGGTGGCGCCTTCGGCACCCCGGAGCTGCTGCTCCGCTCAGGAATCATCCACCCCGCCCTCGGCCGGCACCTCCACATCCACCCCGCGGCGTGGATCGGGGCCCGCTACGAGGAGGAGGTCCGCGGCTGGGACGGCGTGATGCAGAGCTACTACGTCGACCAGTGGCAGCCCGAGGGAATCCTGCTCGAGGCGACCTTCACCCCGCTCTCCTTCGGCGCCCAGTGGCTGCCCGGCGTCGGCGCCGCCTTCTCGGACCGCGTCGCGAACTACGCCCACATCGCCTCGATCGGCGTCCACCTGCACGACCGCTCGGAGGGACGCGTCGGCCTCTCCTCCAACGGGTCGCTGCGCCTCTCCTACCGGTTGGTCGACGAGGAGGCCCGCCGGATTCAATTCGGGATCGCCCGCGCCGCGGAGATCCACTTCGCGGCAGGGGCAATGGAGGTTTATCCGAACGTGGGCCCCGTCTCCGTGATCTCGCGCGGGGAGCTCGCCGACTTCGAGTCCCTGGCCCTGCGGCCCGCGGATCTGCGCCTGGAGGCCTTCCACCCGATGAGCAGCGCGCGGATGGGCGCGGACGCGGACACCAGCGTCTGCGACCCGCACGGTGCCGTGCGCGGCGTGGAGAATCTCCACGTGGCCGATGCCAGCCTGCTGCCGACCTCGGTGGGTGTCAACCCGATGATGACCGTCATCGCCTGCGCCACCCACGTCGCCGGGGACGTTGGGGCGGGGCTAGCGGGCTGATACGGCCCGCGGAGCCTTCATGGGCTGCATGCCCATGTAGCCCCCAACCGTGATGGCGATCGCCGAGACCAGGCCGAGCCAGGCTCCGATCTCGATGCCCACATCGCCCTCGGCCGGGGGGTTGATCAGCCGGATCACAATCAGGATCACGGCCAGGGCGCCGAAGCCGGCTGCCACTGAGCTGCCGGCCACCGGATAGCTCACCGAAATCCGGAACAGCACGCAGACCGCGACCGACAAGCCCATGACGGCGGCCGCCGCCAGGAAGAAGTCGGTGACGGTGAACGCCTGCCAGGCGGTCGCATCCTCCCCGCTCGCCGAGTACCAGGGCAGGAAGCCGGCGACGAGCAGGCCGAGGCCGCCGATGG
>CAVUGA010000021.1:0-100493 GCA_963740685.1 uncultured Solirubrobacterales bacterium | reverse complement strand
TCGCCTCGCTCGCATGGACCGTGCTCGCGACGAGCCATGGACGCGCCGGGTGCTCGAGCTGATCGCCGATCAACCGGAGACGCTGGCGGCCGACCTGGCCGCCTCCCTCGGCATGGAGAAGCTGCCTTTCAAGCGCGACGTGCGCAAGCTCAAGGAGCTCGGCCTGACCGAGAGCCTGACGGTGGGCTACCGGCTCTCGCCTCGCGGCAGGGCCTATCTCGCAAGCCCTACGGCAGCCAGGAGTAGAGGTAGTACAGGGCGTACGGGTTCGCGGCGATCTCCCGGGCATAACGGGTGACCGCATCCACGTACAGGCCGGAGTCGTTGTAGGAACGCAGCGCCCGCGCGTAGTTCGGCGGGGCTCCGTTGTGGTTGAGCAGGTTGGCGGCGGCGAGGATCGCGTCGTGAGGGTCGTGGATGTCCCCACCGTTTCCATAGATCCTCCAAGTGGAGGGAATGAACTGCATCGGGCCCTTGGCGCCGGCGACGCTGTCGCTCTTCACGCGACCGAACTTCGTCTCGACGAGGTTGATCGCGGCAAGGTAGTTCCAGGCCACCCCGTAGCGCTGGTTCGCCTGGCGGTAGTAGCCGACCAGATCCGAGAGAGGCGCCGGCGCTCCCGCCTTCAGCCTCCGGTGGCGGCCACCGCGGGAGAGGCGAAGCAGGTCGCGCTTGGCGGTGATCAGACGCCGCATCTCGCCGCGAAGACTCGATGAGAGCAGAGGCAGGGTGTGGGCGGTCAGGTTCGGATGCTCGGCGAGGTAGAGAGAGTCGTCCTCCAGGGCCTCGGCCTGGTCAAGGACCTCTTGCGGCGCCTCGCTGGACGGTGGGTCTCCCCCGGCCCGCCAGCCGTCGATCGCCGTACGCAGCGCGCTGTCCGTCTCAGCCAGCCGGTCGGCGACCGTCTGTCTCGATGGCGCTGATGTCCCGCCGCAGCCCGCCAGCGCGAGACTCAGCCCCGCCAGCGAGGCACAGAGGACGATGCTGGCCCCCCGGCCCACCATTGGGCCCTCAGGTCAGCGAGTTGCGCAGGTCGAACGCCCGGATCGATTCCGGCGTGTCGTCAGGAGCGTCGAAGAAGCGGCGGTTGACGCACTCGTGGCCGGGGCCATCGCCCTCGTAGGCCCGCTCGACGCTGAACTCGCAGTGGGGCAGCGGGGCTCCGGTCATCTTGATCCCGCCGAACCCCTCGCGGGTGCGCTCGGCGAGCAGGAACATGTCGAAGTCGATCTCCGCGCTGAAGACGTTGTTCATGCAGCCCATGAAGCGGCCGCCGGTGCGCGCGTCCTCGTAGGTGTAGAGGAACTTGCACCCCATCTCGAGGCATCCCGCCGGGTTGACCAGCTTGTCGCAGAAGGTTCGGCACTGGCGGCACTCGCCGGCGCTGCTGCGCTCTTGCTGTGTCTGCCTGGGCACGCGTTCAGTCTAAGCACGCCCGCAGGCGTCTTGGGGTTCCAGGGACCGCCGGGGGACTTGCGCGAACCCGGTCAAGTCTGCTAGTCGCCGGTTGACTTGCGAGTCAAGCCGCGGCTCGCGAACCGGTGCCGAGCAGGGCGTCGAGCTCAGCGTCCAGACCGGCGGAGCGGCGCACTCGATACTCGCGGCCGAAGCGAAGCTCACGGGCACCGTCCCGGGTCTTCATCACGAGCAGCACCTCGGAGTCGCCGGGGAAGTGCTCGAGGACCCCCTTCAGCTCCTCGATCAGCGAAGCGCCGAACTGGGAGGCATCGATGGCGAGGCGCAGGGGTCCCGTGTCTCGGGCGGCGCGCGCCTTGGCGACCTCGTCCTCGGTGGGCTGGAAGAGCTCCACCTCCTGGGCGACGAGCTTGGTCTCCCCGCGGCCCTTGTGGTCGAGCCTGCCCCGCACGATGACGATCGCGTCGGCGGCCAGGAAATCTCTCGAGGCCTCGTAGGCCTTGCCCATGACGAGCATCTCGAGCTGGCCCTCGATGTCGTCGAGGGTCGCGAACGACATCAGGGAGCCGTTCTTCGACGTATGCCTCTTGAACTCGGTGATGATCCCGCCGACGCTCACCCACGAGCCGTCGGGCCGCTCGGCCAGGCTCGAGAGCGAGCAATCAACCCGGGTGCGCAGCGCATCCTTGACCTCGGCGAGCGGGTGGGAGGAGAGGAAGGTGCCGAGGGTCTCCTTCTCGAGCCGGAGCAGCTCGCGCTGGTCGAACTCCTCGGCGCGAATCGGAGCGTGATGCTGGCGCGAGGGACCCGACTCCTCCGCCCCGCTACCGAGGTCGAAGATCGAGGATTGGCCCATTCGCGAGTCCTCCTGGGCCTTCTGCCCGAATGCGGTGGCGGCCGGCAGCGCCTCCAGCATCCCCCTGCGCGAGGCGCCAGTCGAGTCAAATGCTCCGCATTTGACGAGACACTCAATGGCACGCTTGTTCACCGCACGGGTATCCACCCGCTCGCAGAAGTCCCACAATGAGGTGAAGTCACCGTCCTCCGAGCGTGCGTCGAGGATCGCCTGTACCGCGATGTGACCGACGTTCTTCACGGCGTCGAGGCCGAAGCGGATGCTGTTGCCCGAGACGACGAAGCCGTGATCGGAGCTGTTGACGTCCGGCGGCAGCACCTCGATCCCCATCTCGGCGCAGCGATTGACGAAGAACGGGACCTTGTCCTTCGTCGACATCACCGTCGAGATCAGGGCCGCCATGTACTCCGCCGGATAGTTGGCGCGCAGCCAGGCGGTCCGGTAGGAGATCATCGCGTAGCAGGCGGCGTGGGAGCGGTTGAAGGAATAGTCGGCGGCCGCCTCCATCAGCGACCAGAGGTCCTTGGCGACGCGGCGGTCCGTGTTCGATGCCGCCATGCCCTCGAGGAACTTCTCCTTCATGGTCGCCATCAGCTCCCGCTTCTTCTTGCCGACCGCCTTGCGGAGGTCATCCGCCTCGGCCGGGCTGAAGCCCGCCATCTGCTTGGCGATCTCCATCAGCTGCTCCTGGTAGATCACGCAGCCGTAGGTCGCCTCGCTGATCGGGCGCAAGCGGGGATCGGGGTAGCGGACGGCGTCGGGATCGCGCTTGCCCTTGGCGTAGTCCGGGATGTAGCGCATCGCCCCAGGGCGATAGAGGGCGTTCAGCGCGACCAGGTCCTGAAACTCCGTCGGCTTCACGGTCTTGAGCGCGTCCTGCATCCCCTCGGACTCGAACTGGAAGACGCCGATCGACTCTCCCCTGCGAAGCATCTCGTAGGTCTTGGGATCGTCGAGCGGGATGTCCTTGATGTCGATCCGCTCTCCGCGGGAGCGCTCGATGATCGCCACGGCGTCCTCGATCACGTCGAGATTGCGCAACCCGAGGAAGTCCATCTTGAGCAGCCCGATCTCTTCGATCGGGCCCATGGAGTACTGCGTAACCGTCTTGTAGGCCCGCTCGGCCTTGCCATTGCCGTTTCCGTTTCCGTTGCCGCCGGCGCCGCGGTCCTCGGCGAGCTGCAGCGGGACGATCTCCTGGAGCGGCCGGTCGGCGATCACCACCGCGGCGGCGTGGATCGAATGGTTGCGGACGATGCCCTCGAGGCCCTGCGCGGTGTCGAGGATCTTCTGTGCGTCGGGGTCGGTGTCGTAGGTCCGCTTCAGCTCCTCGCCCGGCTTCAGGCACTCCTCGAAGCTCGGGCTGCGGCCGAAGATCGGCTCGGGGATCTGCTTGGCGAGCCGGTCGCCGGTCGCGTAGTCGTAGCCGAGGACGCGGGCACCGTCGCGGATGGCCGCGCGCGGGGCCATCTTGCCGAAGGTGATGATCTGGGCGACGCACTCGCGCCCGTACTTGTCGGCGACGTAGCGGATCACGCGTTCGCGCCCGCGGACCGAGAAGTCGATGTCGATGTCCGGCATGGACTTGCGGCCCGGGTTGAGGAAGCGCTCGAAGAGGAGGTCGTTGGCGAGCGGATCGATGTCGGTGATCTCCAGCGCGAAGGCAACGATCGAGCCGGCAGCCGAGCCCCGTCCCGGGCCGACCGCGATCCCCTCCCCCTTCGCGTAATGCACAAAGTCCCAGACGATCAAGAAGTAGGACTCGAAGCCCATCTCAGAGATCACGCCAAGCTCGAATTCGAGGCGCTCCATCGCGTCAGCCGGGATCGGATCCCCGTAGCGCCGGCGCAGGCCCTCCAGCGCCAAGTCGCGCAGCATCTCGCCCGGCTCCGTGCCCTCCGGCGTCGGGAATCGCGGCAGGAGCAGCTGGCCGAGCTGCATCTCCACCTCGCAGCGCTCGGCGATCTCCGTGGTGCTGGCGACGGCCTCAGGCATGTCGGAGAACGACTCCGACATCTCATCCGAGCTCTTCAAATAGAACTCGTTGGTGTCGAAGCGGAGCTTGGGCTGCTCTATCGTCGACTTGGTCTGAACGCAGAGCAGCGCCGCATGGCTGTCGTAGTCCTCGCGCCGGAGATAGTGGACGTCGGCCGTGGCCACCAGCGGCCGCCCGAGCTCCCTGGCGACCCGGACGATCCCCTCGTTCGCCTTGTCCTGCTCCGGGACGCCGTTGCGCTGGACCTCGAAGTAGACCTGCTCCGGACCGAACGCGCCGATCAGGTCATCGATGTGCGCCCGGGCGTCGTCCGGGCGGTCCTCGACGAGCCGGCGGCAGAAGCGAGACTGCAGGCAGCCGGTCAGCGCGATCACACCCTCCGAGTGCGCCGAGAGCAGCTCCATGTCCACGTTCGCCTTGCCGCGGGAGAAGCCCTCGAGGAAGCCGGCGGAGCTCAGCTTGACGAGGTTGCGAAAGCCGGTGTCGCTGGAGGCCAGCAGCGTGATGTGGTTGCGCTCGTACCGCGTCGCCTGCGGCGTCGCGTTGCGGTCGTCGACCAGGTAGGCCTCCAGGCCGATGATCGGCTTGATCCCGGCTGCCTTGCACGCCTTGTAGTGCTCCACCGACCCGTTCATCACTCCGTGGTCCGTGAGGCCGAGGGCCGGCATTTCCAACTCGGCGGCGCGGGCGGCGAGCTTGTCGATCTTGCAGGCCCCGTCCAGCAGCGAGTACTCGCTGTGGACGTGCAGGTGGACCGTTCCCGCGCTCACCAAGCCATCTTGACGAGCGAGCCAGATGCCAAGCTGACCCTGACAAGCATGATTCCCGCAACTTCGGAAAGGATTTCGTACGGATGATCTGGCTATTGCGGCACGGAGACGCGGAGGATGGCGCCGGCAAGCCCGACACCGACCGCGAGCTCACCGAGAAGGGCGAGCGTCAGTCAATCCTGGCCGGTCAGGCCCTGAAGAAGCTCGGCGTGAAGCTCGACCTCTGCCTGACCAGTCCGAAGGTCCGCGCCAAGCGCACGGCGGAGCTGGCGTGTGACCCCCTTGATTGCCCGGTTGAGGAGGACGACCGACTCGCCGGCGGCGACTTCGACCCACTCGAGCTGGCCGCCGGCCGCGGCGAGGTGATGCTGGTCGGCCACGAGCCGGACTTCTCCGGAGCCGTGGCACTGGTCACGGGCTCACGGGTGAAGATGAAGAAGGGCGGCATCGCCGCGGTCGACGACCACCTCCTCCACGCCCTGCTGCGGCCGAAGGACCTGAAGGCGATCGCGGGCTAGGCCAGCCCCTGCGCCTCGTACTCGCGCAGGAAGCCCTCGAAGAGGCGGCGGTGGCCCTGCTCGTCGTGAAGGATGTCGATGACCATGTCGTTCGTCACCGGGTCCACTCCGTCGGTCACCTCGACGATCTTCGTGTAGTGCTCGATCGCGCCGGTCTCAGCCTCGATCACACCGCGGATCACGTGGACGATGTCGACCTGATCGTCGGGAGGCTGGAGGTAGGACTGCTCGGCCGAGAAGTCCTCGGAGCCCGGGACGACGCCGTAGAGATCCTTGATCCGCTGCGCGAAGAGCTTGGCGTGCCCGAGCTCCTCGGTGATGTCCTGCTCCAGCGACTCCTTGATCTCCTGAGCGCGGACGCCGTCCGGATTGACCGAGTTGGCCAGGTAGCTCATCACGGTCTCGATCTCCATCCAGTAGGCCTTCTGGAGCATCTCGATGATCTCGTCGCGCTTGGCGCGCTGATCCTCTCCGAGGATCCCCTCCGAGGCCCGTGTTGTGTCAGTCGTCGCCATCACGCCGACGCTTACCCGGCACGATCCGGCGCTAATCCACCGATGAGTTGCGCGCCGCTGAGGGGTCTTAGTGCTCGAGACCTTTCGAACAGGAGGAGCCGGATGCCAGTCGCCGAGATGACCAGTTCAGCCGATGGAACCGAGATCGCCTTCGACCGCATCGGGAGCGGCCCCGCGCTGATCCTGGTCGGCGGCGCCTGGAACGACCGGAAGACGCCCGCTGATCTTGCCGAGCTGCTGGCAGGCAGCTTCACGGTCTACTCCTACGACCGTCGCGGCCGAGGCGAAAGCGGGTTCACCGAGCCGTACGCGGTCGAGCGCGAGATCGAGGATCTCCAGGCCGTGATCGAGACCGCCGGCGGAACCGCGCACCTCTTCGGGCACTCGTCGGGAGCCGCCCTGGCGCTCGAGACCACCGCCCGGAGCGTCAACGTCGCCAGGCTCGCGATGTACGAGCCTCCGTACATCGTCGACGGCAGCCGGGCGCCGCTGCCCACCGACTACGTCGAGCATCTGGAGGAGCTCTCCGCCGCAGGCGAGGGCCGGGAGGTGATCCGGTACTTCATGACGACCGCCGTCGGCATGCCACCCGAGATGGTCGAGCCGATCGTGAGCTCGCCGATGGCGGAGTCGATGGTGCCCCTCGCCCACACCGTCTCCTACGACGGGCGGGTGATGCTCAGGGGCAGCATGCACGGCCAGCCGCTGCCGGCGGAGTGGAGGGACGCAGTGACCGTCCGGACTCTGGTGATGGACGGCGGCAACAGCCCCACCTGGCTGCACAGCTCCTGCCGCGCGCTGGTCGGGCTGCTGCCGGACGTCACCTACCGGACGCTCGAGGGCCAGGACCATGCGGCCTCACCGGAGGCGATCGCCCCGGCTCTCGTCGAGTTCCTGGCCTAGGCGCAGGACCAGGCGCTCGGCCCGGAGTCGCGCCAGATCTCAGCGGCGATCCGATCCTGCTCGGCCTTGGGCGCGTCCTGTGGCGCGCCCTGGCCGCCGTAGGCGGCCCACGTCGACGGCAGGATCTGGTACGCGCCGCCGGCCCCGCTCGACGAGTTGACGGCATGGTAGTTGCCGCCCGACTCGCACATGACGATGTAGGTCGGGATCGAATAGGGGCCGCCGAGGTAGGCCGGGGCCCCGGCCCCGGTGCCGACTGCCGCCCGCTGCTCGGCAATCTGCTGTTCGAGGTCGGAAACGTGACTCTGGGCGTCTGAGAGGGAGGCCTGGGTCCCGGACCGAGCCTGCGCCACCGCGGCGGCGCTCTTGTTGGCCGCCTGCTCGCTGGCCAGGAAGCTCGACTTATCCGCGCTCAGCTGCTGTGCCTCGGCATCGGACTGCTGCTTCAGGTCGGCGACCTGGTGGGTGTGCTGCGCCATCTGATCGCGGAGTGAGGCGACCTTCTTGGCGATCCGCATGTCGGCGTCGTGCAGGGCGTTGAGATAGTCGGTGCGGGTGGAGAGATCGTCGAAGCCGTTGGAGTCGAGCAGCACCGTGACGTAGTCCGGGGCATCGCTCTCGTAGATCGAGACCAGGCGCTGGTCGAGCTGCTTGACCGCGGCCGCGTACTGCCCGCGCAGCTGATCGAGCCGGCGCTCGGCCGCGTCGAGCTGCTTGGCCAGCTGATCGGACCGTGCCTGCGCCGTCTGGACCTGGGCGTTCAGCTCCATCGCACGGGCGCCGGCCTGGTGGGCCTGCTCCGTCAGGGACGAGATCTGCGCGGTCTGGGAGTTGACCTTGTTCGAGAGCTGGCCCGCGTCGGAGCGCGCCGCGTCGATCTTGTCCTTCAGCGACGGATCCTTGGCGCCGGCGAAGGCGATGCCGAGCGCCGCAGTCGCAGCCACGGCGATGCCTGCACCGAGCAACATGCGGCGTCGCCTGAAAGCCCGACGGGGCCGGACGCGTGCACTGCGGACGTATGTGGTCGCTGCTTCCATCTCCTTCGGTGCCTGCGGGGTTAGCTGACGGGCTCACGCGAAAGGAGTCGCGTTACGCCGGAGCAGTTGCCGGCGATTCGCCCCAACAAATCTGGGTTCCCCGCTCCTCATTGATCGCCTGGCTGCTCCGCTTTCGCGTCCGCCGCCGGCTCTCGTCTGAGGATTCGGCTCTATCGAGCCAGGAACGGTAGCGAACGCTCCCACAGGCGCGCCGCGCCTGTCGCGCCCCGATCTGGGCCGCCGCTGCCTGCAAGGAATCGTGCAACCCAGGCGTGGCTCAGGCGGCGAGATGGAGGACCAGGTCGTCCCGGTAGGTACGGCAGACCTCGCGCAGGATGCCCAGCATCTGCTCGGCTGCGGGCGAGCGCGAGCTCTCGCGCGTCACGGCCCACACTCTGCGAATGGGCTTCTGTCCCCTCACGGCTCGCAGCTCGATCCCGGGATGGCCCCCGGCGAGCTCCGGCAGGATGGTGACGCCGAGCCCCGAGGCGACGAAGCCCTTGATCACCTCGTAATCCTCGCTACGGAAGCTGATCTTCGGTTCGAAGCCCGCGTCGCGGCAGAGCTCCAGCACCTGATCGCGGCAGGAGCTCGGCAACGCCCCGCAGAGCCAATCCTCGCCGGCAAGGTCCGAGATCCGCACCGACTTCGCCGCTGCCAGCGGATGGCCCGGCGGCAGCGCCACCCGCATCGGCTCCTCGTAGATCAGCTCGGCCTCGACGTCGCGGGCGAAGTCGAGGGGAAAGTCCGGATAGTCGAAGACGACGGCCAGGTCAAAGTCACCCCGCTTCAGCCCGGGGAATGAATCCTCGGGCTCGTCCTCCGAGAACTGCAGCTCGACCTTCGGGAAGCGCTGGCGGAACAACGAGAGCGCACGAGTCATCAGGGTGGCGCTGGCGGTCGGGAAGCTCGCCAGCCGCAGACGACCGCCCTCCAGCCCGGCGATCTGCGCGAGCTCGCGCTCCGCCTCCTCGAGCCGGCACATCACGGCATCGCCGTGCGACATCAGCGCCTCACCGGCGGCGTTCAGCTTGGGGCCCTCGCTGGTGCGCTCGAGCAGCGGGGTGCCGACCTCCCGTTCGAGCACCGCGATCTGCTGGCTGACAGCGGACTGCGAGAGGTGGAGCGACTCGGCGGCAGCGGAGAACGAGCCGCGAGTCACCACCTCCTGTAGCACCCTCAATCTCCGCACATCGAGCATAAGTCAAACTTATCAGTCCGAGAAGAAATCCATGTTGCGCTGATACCTCACGAAGAGGAGCATCCCACTCGTTCTACCGATGAGTTCGCAAGAGGGCGACGGTCTTATGGGCAACGGATCGAGAGGAGCTGACATGGAAGCGCACGCGGGAACAATTTCGATCGGCACCGGCATCAGGACCAAGGAGAGGCCGCCCCGGCTGCAGCTGCTCCGCGAGCGCGTCCGGGCTCGCCGCCGCGAGCGCGTGATCCGTCACTATGCGGCCGGCGCACATCGATTCCCGAGCTCCATCCCGGGCTCGGAGCACACCCACCTGATCCTCCCGCCGAAGGCCTACTGAGTCAGACGGCTTCCCCTTCCTCGCCGTTGCGGCTGGCGAGGTACGCACCCACGCCGAGGACCGTCAGGACCAGGCCGGCGCCGGCCGCGATCCGGATCTCCCGCCCATAGGCCCTCCAGAGGAAGCCGACGACCGCTCGGCCGATGAACTGGTAGATCATTCGTTCTCCTTTCGAATCCGGTGAGCCAGCCGGCTCTGCATCGTGAAGAGCTCGATGAAACCCGGGCTCGCGTGCTGGGAGAAGTCTCCCCCGGATTCGCCGAAAGATGCGAGCGACTGGTCATACAGCGCATAAGGCGAGCTGCGCCGGATCGGGGTTACCGAGCCACGGTAGAGCTTCAGCGCCACCTCGCCGGTGACGAACTCGTTGACCGAGTCCATGTAGGCGTCGAGGTCGGTGCGCAGGGGCTCGAGCCAGAGCCCCGCGTAGCAGAGGTAGGCCCACTGGCTCTCGAGGGCGCCCTTGAAGTTGTTCTGGTGGATCGTGCAGACGAGCTTCTCCAGCTCCCGGTGAGCGGCGAGGACGATCGCCGCCGCCGGCACCTCGTAGAGGTCGCGCACCTTGAGCCCGACCACGCGGTCCTCGATGTGGTCGACGATCCCCACCCCGTGCCGCTGCCCGATCTCGGCCGCCCGCTCGAGCAGCTCGACGAGGCCCAGCTGCTCACCGTCGAGTGAGACCGGCCGGCCGCGCTCGAACCCGATCGAGACCTCCTGGGGCTCGTCCGGCGCGTCCTCGGGGCGGGTGACGAGCTGGAAGACGTCGTCGGGGGGCGGCTCGCCCAGGTCCTCGATCGTCCGTCCCTCGGAGGAGCGGCCCCAGAGGTTGTCGTCGATCGAGTACGGCGAGACCTCGGTCCCGCCCTTGACGGGGATGCCGTGCTCGCGGGCGTAGGCGATCTCCTCGTCGCGGCCCATCTGCCACTCGCGCACCGGCGCGATGATCTTCAGGTCGGGGTCGAGGGTGGCGATGGTGGCCTCGATCCGGACCTGGTCGTTCCCCTTCCCGGTGCAGCCGTGAGCGACCGTGTCGCAGCCGTGCTCCCTGGCGGCCTGCACCGCCAGCTTGCCGATCAATGGCCGGCCGAGCGCGGTGAACAGCGGGTAGCCGCCTCCGTAGAGCGCGTTCGCCTTGATCGAGGGCAGGACGTAGTCCTGGGCGAACTCCTCGCGGGCGTCCACCAGGACCGTCTTGACCGCGCCGAGCTGCTCCGCCTTGCCGGTGACGACGTCCCAGTCCTCACCGGGCTGGCCGAGGTTGACGGTGAGGGTGACGATCTCCGCCCCGTAGCGCTCCTGGATCCACTTCAGCATCACGCTCGTGTCCAACCCGCCCGAATAGAGCAGCAGGACGCGTGCGACCTGCTCCGGGTCGGCTTGGTAGGACGCGATGCGCGGAGCTTCTGGGGCCATTGAGCCGGGAAGTGTGGCGTTTTTGTTTAGGCCGCGCTGCGAGAATCCCGGCAATGCACCGGGCGACACGGATCCTCTCGATCATGCTGATCACCGCCGGGCTCACCGTGCTCGTCGATGCGGGCCTGACGTACTTCTGGCAGGAGCCGCTCTCCGCCGCCTACGGGGCCATCAAGCAGGGTCAGGCGGCGAGCCAGCTCAACGACCTCGAGTCCCAGTATCCGTCATCGGCCGACCTGCAGGCCATCTCCAAGATCCGCGGGAACGCCGCCAGGGCGCGCGTCCTGGCGGACCGCTTCAAGCCCCACCTGATCGAGGGCCATGCCATCGGGCGCATCAAGATCGACCGGATCGGCCTCAGCATCGTCGTGGTGCAGGGCACCGACACCGCCTCTCTCGAGAAGGGGCCCGGTCACTACACGAACACGCCGATCCCCGGGCAGCCCGGAACCGTCGCGATCGCCGGGCACCGCACCACCTACCTGGCCCCGTTCCGGCACATAGACGAGATCCGCGACGGCGACGAGATCCGAATCGAGATGCCGTACGCCGCCTTCACCTACACCGTCCTGAGACATGAGGTGGTCGACCCCAGCGACGTAGGGATCCTGAAGCCGGTCGGCTTCAACCAGCTCGTGCTGACCGCGTGCCACCCGCCCTACAGCGCCGCCCACCGCTACGCGATCTTCGCCAAGCTCACCCGGATCGACACCTTCGACATCACCGGCGAGGGGCGCTGGGTCGCGCCCTGATGCGGCGGCGGTGTTTTGTGGAGGTCGTGCATCGTGCCCTCGGTGAGCACGATCACATCGCCGCTCTTCACCGGCTTGGCTCCGTCATCGAGGAGCAGCTCACCGCTGCCGCCGAGAAAGAGCTGTGTCTCCTCGGCCGTGTCGGTGTGGCGCCCCAGCCGCTTTCCCGGCGGCACCGCGAAGTAGATGACGCACGTCGCGTTCGCGCCGTTGCCGCCATAGGCGAAGTACCCGCCCTCCCATTCGGCGTCATCGGAGCTGGTCGAGGCGATGTCGGAGACCTCGAGGTCGTCGACGTTGATGGGTGCGTCCATGTTCCCCCTCCTTGCCGGGTCAGAGCCCGCCCGAGCCGCCCGTGGTCGTGGTGCTGCCGGGCGCGGGGGTGCCACCGCTCTGGTTGGTGGTGGTAGTGGTGGTCGAGATCGTGGCCTGCGTCGTGGTCTGGCTCGTGGTCGAGCGCGTGGGCGTCGAGACGGACTCGATCGACTGGGTCGTCGTCGAGTTGTTGTTGTCATCGCCGGCGACGATGATCAGGCCGACGACCAGCCCGATCACGAGGGCAACGAGTATCCCGATGGTCCAGCGGGCCCGGGTGTTCACGTCGGCGATCCTAGGTGATCGAGTCTCAATCGACGTGCGCGGATTGGGAATCGGTCGCCTAGCCTAGGGTTCGGCCGAGAATCTCGAGCGCCTCGTCGACCTCGGCCTCTCCGATCACCAGCGGCGGCAGGAAGCGCAGCGTGTCGGTGCCGATCGGGTTGGCGATCAGTCCATCGGCGAGCAGGCGCGAGGCGGCGTCCTTCGCATTCACGCCGTCGAGCCTGGCACCCACCATCAGGCCACGGCCGCGCACCTCGGCCACCGCGTCGATCGCCTCCAGGCCGGCGGAGAGCCTGCCGCCCAGGTCCCGGACCCGACGGAGCAGCTCCGGGTCGGCGATCACCCCGAAGGCCGCGAGCGAGGCGGCGGCGATCAGCGGGCCTCCGGCGAAGGTCGAGCCGTGGTCTCCCCGCTCCAGCACGTCCGCGGTCGTGGAGCTGGTCACGCAGGCGCCGACCGGCAATCCCCCGCCGAGTGCCTTCGCCGTGGTCATCACGTCCGGCCTCGCCGGGAGCTGCTCGTACGCCCAGAGCGAGCCCGTCCTGCCCATGCCGGTCTGGATCTCGTCGAAGACGAGCAGTGCGCCCGCTGCGTCGCAGGCCTCACGCGCCGCCGCGATCAGCGAGTCACCGATCACGTGGACGCCGGTCTCCCCCTGGATCGGCTCCAGCATGACCGCGGCGGTGCGCTCTCCGACGGCGGCGGCGAGCGCGTCGGCATCGTCGCGGGGCACCGCCCGGAACCCGGGCAGGTAGGGCGCGAAGCTCTCGTTGGCCGAGAGGCCCGGCGTCGCGGAGAGCGAGGCCATCGTGCGGCCGTGGAAGGCGCCCTCGAGGACGACGATCTCGGGCTCCGCGATGCCCCGCCCGTGTGCGTGCTTGCGGACCAGCTTGATCGCGCATTCATTGGCCTCGGTGCCGGAGTTGCAGAGGAACGCCCTGCCGCCGAGGCTCGACTCGCAGAGCCGCCGGGCGAGCGTGACTCCGCCCTCGGTCAGATAGAGGTTGGAGACGTGGATGAGCGTCCCGACCTGCTCGCGCACCGCCTCGACGACCGCCGGGTGGCAGTGGCCCACCGAGCAGACGGAGATCCCGGCGAGGAAGTCGAGGTACTCCTTTCCCTCCGAGTCCCACAGCCTCGCTCCCTCACCGCGCACGAACTCGACCGGCGCGCGAGGGTAGGTCTGCATGACCCAGCGGGACTCGAGCTCCTGGAGCTCGGCGAGCTTCATCCGATGTCCCTCACGCCGTGATCTTGGTGCCGATGCCGGCGTCGGTGAACAGCTCGAGCAGGAGCGTGTGCGGTCGCCGCCCGTCGACGATGTGCGCCGCCTCCACCCCGCCCGCGATCGCGTCGACGCAGGCGGTCAGCTTCGGGCGCATTCCTCCTTCGACGCCGTCGAGCGCCGCCCGGACCTCGTCGGCCGTCGCCTGCGAGATGCGCGACTCCGCGTCCTCCGGGTCGTGCAGCCAACCGTCGACGTCGGTCAGGAAGATCGCCTTGTGCGCCGGCATCGCGGCGGCGACCTTGCCGGCGGCCTCGTCGGCGTTGACGTTGTAGGACGCGCCCTCTCGATCCGTGCCCACCGACGCGATCACCGGGATGTAGTCCTCGGCGATGTGCTCGATCACGTCGACGTTCACGTTGATGATCTCACCGACGAAGCCGACGTCCGCTGACTGCCCGACCGGCTTCACCTCGAAGAGCGAGCCGTCCTCGCCGCCCAGCCCGACGGCCGGCTGTCCGTGGCGGTTGAGCCGGGTGAGGATGTCCGAGTTGATCTTGCCGAGCAGGACCATCTTCGCCACCTCGACGGTCTCGGCGTCGGAGACGCGGAGGCCCTCGACGAACTTGACCTCCATCCCCATCCGCTCCATGTAGTGCGTGATCTCCGGGCCGCCGCCGTGGACGATGATCGGGTTCATTCCCACGTACTTGAGGAGGACGACGTCGCGCGCGAAGGCCTCGCGGAGCTCCTCGTCCCGCATCGCGGCGCCGCCGTACTTGATCACGATCGTGCGGCCGTGGAACTCCCTGATGTAGGGGAGGGCCTCGAGAAGTGTCTCGACGGACGAGGTCATGTCGTGTACTCCGCGTTGATCCGGATGTAGTCGTGGGTGAGGTCGCTGAAGTAGACGTGGGCGCCGGCCTTGCCACGGCCGAGGTTGATCGAGAGCTCGGCCTCCGGAAGGTCGGCCGCCAGCTCCGCGGCCTGGATCCGGTCGGGGCCGAGCTCGTTCAGCTCTTCCCCCGCCAGCGCCATGCCGGCGGCCTGGGCGATCCGGCCCCAGTTCGAGTCGCGCCCGAAGAGGGCGGTCTTGACGAGCGGGGAGTTGGCGATCGCCCTGGCGACCCGCTCTGCCTCGACGCCACTCTTGGCGCCAGTGACCTCGACGCGGCCGACCCGCGTCGCCCCCTCACCGTCGGCGACGATCTCCAGCGCGAGCTGGAGCAACACCGCCTCGAGCAGTCCCTTCGGCAGTACCGCGCCGGAGGTCCCCGTCGCCTGGAGCATCACCGTGTCGTTGGTGCTCATCTGGCCGTCGACGGTGATCCGCTCCATCGAGTCGGCCAGAGCGGCGCGCAGGACCTTGTCCGGATCCTCGACGACCGCGTCGGTCTGGACGAAGCAGAGCATGGTCGCGAAGCCCGGCTCGATCATCCCGGCGCCCTTCGCCTGAGCCGAGACCGTCACGTCCCCCGCGCGAATGGCGCAGCGCTTCGGGCCGCTGTCGGTGGTCATGATCGCCTCGGCGAAGTCCCCCCCACCCGTCGCCGACAATCCCTGGACCGCTTCGAGGACGCCAGAGGTGACGGCCTCGATCTCCAGCGGCAGGCCGATCGTGCCGGTCTCGGCGATCGCCACCGTGCGTGGCTCGACCCGGAGGGCCTCGGCCGCAGCGTCGCGCATGGCGAGGGCATCCCGGTATCCCTGCTCCCCGGTGGCGGCGTTCGCGTTCCCGGAGTTGACGGCAACGGCGCGAAGCGCATCGACATCGCACTCCTGCCGGCAGACGCGGACCGGCGCCGCGGCGGCGGCGTTGCGCGTCAGCGCCAGAGCGGAACCCACCTGATCCGCCTCGCATGCCATCACCCCGACGTCGGTCGCCCCGCCGCCCTTCAGCCCGCAGGCAACCCCGGCTGCCCGGAAACCGGGAGCCAGCACCCCGGCCTCGAGCTGCTCGAACTCCGGGGGTGGCGTCACCCACCGCGAGCGGAAGAAGGTCTGGGTCGCCGAGGCCATCAGGAGATGCCCTCCCCCTCCGGCAACCCGAGCATCAGGTTGAGGTTCTGGATCGCCTGCGAAGCGGCGCCCTTCCAGAGGTTGTCGATCGAGGCGAACGCCATGGCCCGGCCCGAGGCCTCGTTCAGGGCCAGGTGAATGCGGCAGAGGTTGGTCTCGCGGACACCGCTGACACCCGGCGGGTCGGAGGTGACCTCAACGAAGGGCTCGTCCCCATAGCGCTCCTCATAGAGGGTCAGCATCCGCGCCGCGTCGAGCGGCTCCGGGGTGCGCACGTAGCAGCTCACCAGCTCGCCCTGGTCGTAGGGCATCAGATGGGGAACGAACGTCAGCCAATCTGACGCGGGGGTCGCGCCGTTCCCTCCCGCCAACTCGCTCAGCTCCTGGGCGATCTCGGGCGTGTGCCGGTGGCCGGTGACCTTGTAGGGCTTCGTGTCGTCGGTCTCCTTGATGACGGCCATCTCCTCCTCCGCGGCACGCCCGGCGCCGGAGACCCCGGACTTGGCGTCGATCACCACGTCCTCGATCAGCCCCTCGGCGGCAAGCGGAGCCAGGGCCAGGATGCTGGCAGTCGGGTAGCAGCCGGGGTTGGCGACAAGGTCGGCGCCGGCGATCGCCTCGCGATGGAGCTCGGTCAGCCCGTAGACGGCCTCGCCGAGCAGCTCCGGCGCGCCGTGCTCCCCGTACCACCGCCCGTAGGTATCGAGGTCGTGGAGCCGGAAGTCGGCGGAGAGGTCCACCACCTTGGCCCCCTGCTCCCGCAGCGCGGAGACGACGGGCGCGGCTGCCCCGTGCGGGTAGGCCACGATCGCGGCCTCCACGTCGGACCCGTCCTCGGCTGCGGGCTCCTCCAGGACGAGGTCGACGCCGTAGTGCGGATAGAGCTCGTTGAGCCGCTTGCCGGCATCGGTCCGAGCCGTGACTCGCGCCAGCTCGAGGCTGGGATGCCTCCTGATCAGCTCCGCCGCGAGCGCCCCTGCATACCCTGAGGCCCCGGCCACCAGCACCCTATTCACGGAGCGACCCCCCGATCTTCTCGACGGCGGCCTCGATCTCGCGCCTGCGCTCGGCGACCTCCTCGTCGGTCAGCGTCCGATCGGCGGCCCTGAAGGTGAGTCGCAGCGCGAGGCTTTTCCGTTTCTCGCCGAGCTGCTCGCCGCGGTAGAGGTCAAAGACCTCTGCAGAGCGCAGCAACTCACCGCCGCCCTCGAGCACGGCGGACCGCACCTCGGCGGCCGGGACGTCATCGTCGACGACCACCGCCACGTCCTGGTGGACGGCCGGGTAGGAGATCACGTCCTCGTAGCTCTCTCCGCCGACGGGGGACGCGGCAACCAGCGGCGCCAGGTCGACCTCGAAGCCCACGCCGCCCTCGAGGTCCCACTGCCGGCAGACCAGCGGGTGGATCTCGCCGATCCAGCCGATCTCCTCGCCCCCGACCAGCACGCGGCCGCTGCGGCCGGGGTGCAGGAAGGGCTCCTCTCCGGGGATGACCTCGATCGCGACGCCGAGCTGTGCCGCGAGCGCCTCTATCGCTCCCTTCAGCGAGTAGAAGTCGGCCAGGACCGGATCGCCGCGCCAGCCGCCCGGGCGCAGCTCCCCCGTCGCGAGCACCGCGATCCGCCACGGCTCGAACGCCGGGGCGGGCCGCTGGCCGACGAATTTCCCGGCGAGGACCCCATCGTGAGGCGAGCTTCCCTCGCGCAGGTAGGCGCGCCCCGACTCGAACAGCGCGACCCGCCCCGCACCGTGGGCGCGGTTGTAGGCGGCCGCGTCCAGGAGCGACCCGATCAGCGCAGTGCGCTCGGCGGAGTGCTCGGCTGAGAGGGGATTGGAGACCCGGATCGGCTCGGCCCTGGGGTCCCCCTCGGGGATCCTGAGCCGCCCCGGCATGCCGGGGTCTGTGAGGCTCAGGTCGACGACCGCGTCGAAGCCGAGGTCGCGCAGCGCGTCCTCGGCTCTTCGGCGCAGGCGCTGCTCGCGTGTCAGCCGGCCGGCCTGGCCGCTCGTCGACGGCAACGTGGAGGGCAGGTTCTTGGCGTAGCCATGGATGCGGCCGACCTCCTCGATCAGGTCGACCTCCCGGGTGACGTCGTAGTGGCGGTGAACCGGGACCGTGACCTTCAGCGTCTTGCCTCTGCCGGAGACGTCGAAGTCGAGCCGCTTCAGATACTCCGAGCAGAGCTTTGGCTCGATTGGCATCCCCAGGAGGCCCTCCGCGCGCTCGGTCCGCAGCTCCAGCCGATGGGGCTCCGGGATCTCGGCCGCCTCGTCGATCGTCCCGGGAACGAGCTTCGCGCCGCACAGCTCCACCATCAGCACCGAGGCGACCCGCTGGGCACGAAGAGCCAGCTCTGGGTGAAGCTGCTTCTCGAAGCGGTTCGACGCATCGGTCCGCAGCCCGAGCTTGCGCGAGGTCCTGAGGATGTTGACCCCGTTCCAGTTCGCGACCTCAAGCAGGACCCTGGTGGTCGACTCCGAGACCTCGGAGACCTCGCCGCCCATGATCCCGGCGATCCCCGACGGCCCGTTGCGGTCGCAGACGAGGACCGCGTCCTCATCGAAGGTCCGCTCGACGCCGTCGAGGGTGGTCATCTTCTCTCCCTGCTCGGCGGTGCGGACGACCAGTGCGCCGTCGGGGACCTTGTCGAGGTCGAAGGCGTGCAGCGGCTGCGCCGTCATCAGCATCACGTAGTTGGTGATGTCGACCACGTTGTTGATCGGCCGCATGCCCGCGCCGATCATGCGGGCCTTGAGCCAGAGCGGAGATGGGCCGATCTCCACGTCGGTGAAGACGCGCGCGCTGAAGCGGGGGCATAGCTCCGGCACCTCGACCTTCACCGAGGCGTAGTCGGAGACGTCGCCCTCCCCGGTGGCCTCCGCGTCCTCGTCCCAGGGCGCGGCCGCCAGCTCGGCGCCGGTGATCGCATGGACCTCGCGCGCCACGCCGTACTCGCCGAAGCAGTCGACACGGTTGGAGGTCGGCTCGAGCTCGATCACCGGGTCCGAGACGGGGATCACCTCGCCCAGCGGGGTCCCCGGCGCGATCCCATTGGGCTGGTCTTCCAGGACCACGATGCCCGCGGCGTCGTCGCCGATCTCGAGCTCGGACTCCGAGAGGATCATCCCGTTGGACTCGACCCCGCGCAGCTTTGCCTTGCCGAGCTTGGTCCCGTCCGGCATCACGGCGCCGGGGAGCGCCACCGGCACCGTCTGGCCCGCCGCCACGTTGGGCGCGCCGCAGACGATCGTCCTCCCTCCATCCCCCGCGTCGACCTCGCAGACGCTGAGCCGATCGGCGTCGGGATGCTTCTCGACCGAGAGCACCTTGCCCACCACGAAACCATCCGCCTCGGGGGCGCCGGCGTGCGTGATCCGCTCGACCTCGATGCTGTGCATCGCCAGCTCGTCCGCCAGCTCCTCGGCGGAGAGCCCGGGATCGCAGTAGGAGCGCAGCCAGGAGATCGGCGCCCTCATCGGAACTGCTCCAGCACGCGGACGTCGTTCTCGAAGAACTTTCGGAGATCCGGGACCCCGTACTTGAGCATCGCGATCCGCTCGATCCCCATCCCGAAGGCGAACCCCTGGATCTCCTCGGGCTCGTAGCCACTCTCGGCAACGAAGCCGTAGACGTTGGGGTCCACCATCCCCGCGCCGAGGATCTCGATCCAGCCGATCCCCTTGCAGAGCGGGTCCCGCGAGCCGTCGGGAAGCTGCCCGCTGCCGCCGCAGCGGAAGCAGGAGACGTCGACCTCGACGCTCGGCTCGGTGAAGGGGAAGAACCCGGGCCGGAAGCGAGTCTCGCGCTCGGGGCCGAAGATGGCGCGGGCGAACTCGTCCAGCGTCCCCTTCAGGTCGGCCAATGTGATGTCGGGGCCTACGGCGAGCCCCTCGACCTGGTGGAAGATGGGGCTGTGGGTGGCGTCGAATGGGTCCGAGCGGTAGCAGCGCCCGGGCACGACGATGAAGATGGGAGGCGGCTGGGACTCCATCGCGCGCACCTGCATCGGCGAGGTGTGGGTGCGCAGCACGACGTCCTCGGGGCCGGGCGGCAGCTCCTTGCCGTCCGAGGGAATCCGGAGGTCGCCCTGCAGGGTCTCGGGGTCGACGTAGAAGGTGTCCTGCGCCATCCGGGCCGGGTGGCCGGGCGGATGATTGAGCGCGGTGAAGTTGTAGTAGTCCAGCTCGACCTCCGGGCCCTCCATCACGCGGTAGCCCAGGCCGACGAAGATGTCCTCGATCTCGCGCTGGGTCCGCAGCAGCGGGTTCTGCGCACCGGCTGGCACCGGTGGCGAACCGGGGAGCGTGACGTCGATGGCGTCCTCGGCCAGCCGCGTGCCCAGCTCGCTGGCGTCGAGCACCGCGCTCCTCCTCTCGAGCAGCGACTCGAGCTCCTGCCGCGCCTCGTTGCCCGACTTGCCCACCGGCCCGCGCTCGTCCGCCGGCAGGTCGGCGATCCCCCGCAGGATCTGCGTGAGGTCGGCCTTGCGACCGAGGTAACGGACCCGGAGCTCCTCGAGCTCGGCGGTCGTCGAGGCAGCGCCGATCGCGTCAGCGGCTTCCTTCCGGATCTCGTCTATTCGATCAGCCATCGCCTTCTCCAGAGCCGGACGCTATCCGGTGCAGGGCGATCGCAGCCGCCGCCGCGACGTTCAGCGATTCGGCCTCCCGGCGGAGAGGGATCGTCACCCGCAGGTCGCACCGGTCCAGGACTTCGGTGGGCAGCCCCTCGCGCTCTGCACCGAGACAGGCTGTGGCCGTGCCGTCGAGCGCCTCGGGCGGGTCGCCACCGTGCGCGACCAGGGCAGCCCGGGGCCCTGGAGTCGCGTCGATCCCACCCCGCACCAGAGGCTCGGCGAAGACCGCCCCCATGCTGGCCCGGACCGCGTGCGCCCCATAGGGATCGGCGCAGTCAGGGCCAAGGACGACGGACCCGCCGACCAGGGCGTTCGCGGTCCGGATCACCGTTCCGACGTTCCCCGGATCCGCGACCCCGTGCAGGTAGACGCAGGGCGCCGCCGGCTCCTCGGCCCAAGCCTCTCTCCAGACGCCGATCGCGCGAGTCCCCGACCCCAGCTTGGAGACCTGCGCCAGCAGCGCGGGCTCCACCTCGGTCCCGCCGAGGCCCTCGCCCGCCGCGGTCAGCAGCTCAACCGGCTCGGCGCCCGCCGCCCGCGCCGCGGCCAGCAGGTCCTCGCCCTCGCCGACGAATAACCCCTCGCGCTCACGGCTCCGCCGCCTGCCGAGGCGGCGGATCAGCTTGAGCTTCTCGTTGTGTGGGCTGGTGATCATCATAAAAAAGGGCGGCTCCGCTCCTGCGGACCGCCCGGGGAGTCTGGCTGTGGCTGCCGTGAGCTAGGTGGCGGCAGCCTCCCGGGCGAGCTCCACGAATCGGCGAAAGCCATCGGGGTCGTTGACGGCGATGTCGGCGAGCATCTTGCGGTTGACGTCGACGCCGGCCTCGTTGAGGCCGTGGATCAGCTGCGAGTAGCTCATGCCCTCCTGCCGGGCGGCGGCGTTGATCCGGGTGATCCAGAGCCGCCGGAAGTCCCTCTTGCGGGTGCGCCGATCGCGGTACGCGTATGCGTCCGAGCGCATCACCTGCTCGTTGGCGAGCCGGTAGCTCGAGTGCTTGCGCCCGAAGTAGCCCTTGGCGCGGCCGAGCACCTTCTTCTTGCGCCGCTTGCGGGCGACGGCGTTGGTGGCGCGAGGCATCAGCGACCGCCCTTGACCAGCAGCTTGTTGACCCGCTTGCGATCGGCGCCGGAGATCACAGAGGGCCGCCCGAGGCGCCGCTTCCGCCCAGGCGACTTCTTCTCGAGGATGTGGCTCGAGTACGCCCGCCGGCCACGCAGCTTGCCCTTGGCGGTCTTGCGGAAGCGCTTCTTGGACCCGGAGTGGGTCTTCATCTTCGGCATCGGGCCGACTATTGAAGCAGACGCTCAACCGACCGCGCAAAGCAGAAATTCGCACCTTCTATAGTTCGTGACAGTTCGCGAAGCACAACAGGGAGGAACGCAGTCTCCTGGATCCGACAACAGGGATCGCGCGCTAGACGACGGCTGGGACAGACGCTTCGCCCCCCACTCGTCAAGGAGCCCCCTGCTCCGTTCCCGGGCGCGATGCGCATCGACGGACCCGAGGAAGAGGAGGCCGTCGACGCGGTCCGGGACGTGTTGCGCTCCAAACGCCTCTTCCGCTGGTCCGGCGTTCCCGGTGACGACCACCCCTCCAGGGTGGATCAGTTCGAGCGAGCGTTCGCAGAGTCGATGCACACGGAGCATGCGCTTGCCGTGAACTCCGGGACGAGCGCACTGGTCTGCGCGCTCACCGGAATCGGGGTTGGCCCTGGAGACGAGGTGATTGTCCCGGCCTTCACCTGGATCGCAACCGCCACCTCGGTACTCGCCGTCGGTGCGGTCCCGGTGGTCGCGGACATCGACGACTCACTGACCCTGGACCCGGAAGACGTGCAACGCAAGCTCTCCCCGTACACCAAGGCGATCGTCCCGGTCCATCTCCGCGGAAGATCGGCGGCGATGGACCAGCTCATGGAGCTGGCGAGGAAGAACGATCTCGCTGTCCTGGAGGACACGGCACAGGCGGTGGGGGCGACCTTCCATGGCAGGCGTCTCGGCACGTTCGGGGACGCCGGCATCTACAGCTTCCAGATGGGCAAGATCATCACCGCCGGCGAGGGCGGGGCGGTCGTTACGAACAACGAGAGAATCCACCGCAGGGCTCTCAGCTACCACGACGCAGGGACCATCGGCTACGCCGAAGTCTCCGAGGAGGAATGGCTGCCGGGCTTGAATCTCCGAATGTCCGAGCTTCAGGCCGCCGTCCTGCTCGTCCAGCTGGCGCGCCTGGATCAGCTGCTCGTGGACATGCGAGCGCGGAAGAAGAGGCTGGTGGGGATGATCGAGGGACCGCTCCGCGCACAGGACGTGGGCTTCCCCACCATCCACGATCCGGAGGGAGAAGCAGCGATCGCGGCCATCTTGATGCTGCCGGATAGGGAGCTGACCGGTCGCGTCTCCGAGATGCTCAACCGAGAGAACGTCCCGGCCTATCCACTTCATCCATCGGGTCCCAACGCACAGGTCTATTCCGGCTGGACGCCGATTCGGGAGAAGCGCGCCTCGTCGGGGTCGGAGACCCCATGGGACCGCCATCCACGCGTCATCGACTACCCGAGCGACGCCTGCCCACGGTCGACCGAGCTGGTCGGCAGGGCGGTGAACGTCCCGATCAGCCCGGACCTGTCCGACCAACAGGTGGAGCAGTTTGCCGAGGCCATCGTCGAGACGGTCAACAAGCTGAATTGACTCTGCGATCCACCGAGGCTTCAGACCGGCCCGGATCCCCCTCGGCATAGCGGGTCAGCTTGCTGCGGCCTGGTTCTCCTGAGCGGCACCGCGTGATGGCGCCAGCAGCATCGTCATGTTGCGGCCCTCCTGCAGGGGCTCCTGCTCCATGACCCCGATCTCCGAGACGTCCTGCAGCAGCCGGTCGAGCAGCATCCGGCCCCGCTCGGGATGGCTCTGCTCGCGGCCGCGGAACATGATCGTCACCTTGACCTTGTCCTGCTGCTTCAGAAAGCGCTCGACGTGACCGCGCTTGGTCTCGTAGTCGTGCCGGGCGATCTTGGGACGCAACTTGATCTCGCGGACGTTGACCTGCTGCTGGTGCTTGCGGGCGGCCTTTGCCTTCTGCTCCTGCTCGTACTTGTACTTCGAGTAGTCCAGGATGCGGCAGACCGGCGGCTTGGACTGGGCGGCGACCTCGACCAGGTCGAGGTCGCGATCGCGCGCCCGCTCCAGGGCGTCAGCGGTCGGGACGATCCCCACCTGCTCCCCGTTCTCGTCGATCAGGCGGACCTCGGGTACGCGGATCCGCTCGTTGATACGAGTCGTGTCGCGCTCAGGCGGACGGCGGTCGAAGCGGGAGACCGCCACTAGCTGCGCATGAGATAGAGCTTCAAGAAGACGATGGGCGAGATTGGATCGGTGAGGCGGGCACGGGGCGCTTAGGTGCGCGGCGTGGTGTGGGTGCCCGGCATTGCGGCCAGTATAGACGCCCCTCCCCGCTCCCACGAGTAGTCGGTGAATCGTCTGCTAATCGCCGACTTCCTCGCGCATTCGCGCGATCAGGGCCGCGAGGCCCATCCCGCCCAGGTCCCCGTCGCCGTGATGGCGCACCGAGACCGAGCCCGACTCGATCTCCTTGTCGCCGACCACCAGCATGTACGGCGCCTTGGAGAGCTCCGCGTCGCGGATCTTCTTGCCGACGGACTCGGTGCGGTCGTCGACGCGGACGCGCAGGCCGGCCCCGCGCAGCTCGTCGGCCACCGCCGCGGCGCGCTCGTTGTGCCGGTCGGCCACGGGCAGGATCACCGCCTGCACCGGCGCCAGCCAGAGCGGGAAGCGCCCCCCGTAGTGCTCGATCAGGATCCCGGCGAAGCGCTCCATCGAGCCCAGCAGCGCGCGGTGGATCATCACCGGGCGGTGCTGGGCGTTGTCGGCCCCGGTGTAGGCCAGCTCGAAGCGCTCGGGCATCTGGAAGTCGAGCTGGCACGTGCCGCACTGCCATGAGCGGCCGAGGGCGTCGGTGATGTGGAAGTCGATCTTGGGCCCGTAGAAGGTGCCCTCTCCCGGGCTGACGTCGTAGTGGCGCCCCTGCTGCTCGAGCGCCTCGCGGAGCGCCCCCTCCGCCCGCTCCCACTGCTCGTCGGTGCCGATCGACTTCTCGGGCCGGGTGGAGAGCTCCACCCGGACCTCGTCGAAGCCGAAGCGCTCGTAGAGCTCGTCGATGCCGGCGCAGATCGAGTCGACCTCGTCGGTTACCTGGTCGAGCGTGCAGTAGACGTGGGCGTCGTCCTGCGTGAAGGCGCGCACCCGGAGCAGGCCGTGGAGCACGCCCTCCCGCTCGTAGCGCGAGACCAGGCCGAACTCGGCGAGCCGCAGCGGGAGCTCGCGATAGGAGTGCCGGCCGGAGGCGAAGACCAGACAGGCGCCGGGGCAGTTCATCGGCTTCAGCGCGTACTGGCGCTCGTCCCCGGAGCCCTCACGCTCGGCGGCCGCCGTGAAGAACATGTTCTCCTTGTAGTTGTCCCAGTGCCCCGAGCGGTGCCAGAGCTCGACGTCGAGCACCTGCGGGGTCTTGATCTCCTCATAGCCGCGGGCGTCGAGCTGCTTGCGGACCTCGGCCTCGATCAGGCGGAGCAGGACGGTGCCCTGAGGAAGCCAGAAGGGCATGCCCGGAGCCTCGGGGCGGAACTGGAAGAGGTCGAGCTCCGGGCCGAGCCTGCGGTGGTCGCGCTCGCGGGCCTGCTCGAGCCGCTCGAGGTGCTGCTCCAGCTCCTTCTTGTCGAGGAACGCCGTGCCATAGACGCGGGTGAGCATCTGGCGGGTCTCGTCGCCGCGCCAGTAGGCGCCCGCGAGCGAGGTGAGCTTGAAGGCGCCGATCCGTCCCGTAGACGGCCCGTGTGGGCCGCGGCACAGGTCCTCGAACTCCCCATTGCGATAGAGCGAGACGGTCTTCGCGCCCTCGTCGCGGATCAAGTCCTCGATCAGCTCGACCTTGTAGTCCTGGCCCTGCCCTCGGAAGTGCTCGATCGCCTCCTTCGCCGGCAGCTCGCGGCGCTCGAAGGGCTCGTCGGCCTTGACGTGCTCGGACATCCGCTCCTCGATCCGGGCGAGGTCTTCCTCGCCGGGATTGCCGTCCGGGAACTCGATGTCGTAGTAGAAGCCGTTCGCGATCGGCGGCCCAATCGAGATCTTCGCCTCGGGCCAGATGTCGAGGACCGACTCGGCGAGAACGTGAGCGGCGTCGTGCCGGATCAGCTCGAGCGCCTCGGGGCTGCGGTCGGTGACGATCTCGATCGCCTCGCCGTCCGCCACGGGCGCGCTGAGGTCCCGGAGCTCGCCGTCGACCTTGAGCGCGAGCGCCGCCTTCGCAAGGCCGGGACCGATCGCGGCCGCCGCGTCGGCGCCCGTCGCGCCGGGCTCGAGCTCGAGCTCGGAGTCGTCGGGCAGCTTGAGCTTCAGTTTCGCGGGGCTCACGCGGTAAGGCTAACCGTGGGCGGTCGCACCCAGCTTGCAGGGATGCGCAACTTGCCTGCCGTACACCCGTTAGGAGAGCCAATGGGCACGGGCAGACCCAGGTCGTTGGCGTGCGCCCTCGTGGTGCTCGCGTTCGTAGCGGTGGCGACGACGCCGGCCACCTCCGCATCCGCGGCGCACAAGGGCAAGCACCGGGTGCACCGCTTCGGCACGCGCTCCCTCAAGCGCGGCACCAAGGGCAAGGACGTCCGTTACCTGCAGCGTGCGCTGAGCAGGCTCGGGGTGGCGACCTCGGTCGACGGCGTCTTCGGCAAGGGGACCTTCAGGAGCGTCAAGGCCCTCGAGCGGCAGCGCGGCTGGCCGGTGAACGGCGTCGTCTCCAAGAAGGACGCGAAGCGGATCAAGAAGCTGCTGACCAAGCGCCGGGTGAGCGGCGGCTACTTCGTGGAGGGCTACGTCAACCCCACCCTCAATCTGACCTCCCGCAAGGCCGGCACCGCCAAGGTCAAGGTGCTGAACGCGACCGGCGATCTCGTCGAGGCGATCTCGGTCAGCTTCGGTGGCCCGGAGTCACGCGGCGTGGCCTGGGACGGGACCACCCCCTCCGGCATCGCCGCGGACGGCACCTACCAGCTGAGGCTCGCCGACCCCGGGACCACCAAGGCAACGGTCACCGGGGGGCAGACCGAGCCCTTCGGGATGCACCTGCACCAGTTTCCCGTCCCGGGCCCTCATACCTATGGCGGCCCCGACTCCGGCTTCGGCGCTCCCCGGTCTGGACATACTCATCAGGGCCAGGACCTGCCCGCCGCCTGTGGGGAGAAGCTCTATGCGTTCGAGAGGGGAACGGTCCGGACCAACGCGTACCAGGCGGGCGGCGCCGGTTACTACATCGTCATCCACGGCACGATCACCGGGACCGACGCCGTGTACATGCACCTGAAGGCGCCGAGCTGGGCGCCCGTCGGCACCAATGTCGGTCCCGGGCAGCAGATCGGCAAGGCCGGCGACACCGGCGATGCCGAGGGCTGCCACCTCCACTTCGAGCGCTGGAGTGCGCCGGGCTGGTACGTGGGCGGCGCGGCTTACGACCCCCTGCCCGAGCTGCAGTACTGGGACTCCTACTCTTGAGCTGAGCGCTGCCGGGTCACACAAGGCTCCAGTCGAACAAGACCCCGAGCCGGGAGGGATCCTCGTCGGCCAGCGAGGCGTACAGCGCGGGAGCGTCTTGCGGGCGGACCCGGGTGCTGATCAGGTCACGCACGACGAGGCTGCCGTCCCTGACGGCGGCGAAGAACTCGTCCGCCATCCTCCGGTAGTCCGCCATATCCGCGTGCACGAAGTGGGCGCCGACTACGTGCAGGCCGGCGAACAGGAGCTCTGGGCCAAGCCGCTGCTCGGACGGATGACCCGCATCGCCGAGGAGGACGACGGTACCGTGGGGGCGGGCCAGCTTCAGGGCGTCCGCGAAGACGCGCTCGCTGCCCGTGACGTCGTAGACGACTGCCGCACCCTCGCCGTTCGTGTGGGCCAGCACAGCGTCCCTGGCCTCGGCGGCATCCGCCGCCACCGCGTGCGTCGCGCCGTGTGCGACGGCCGCTTCCAGACGCGGCTGCGAACGCGCAACCACGACTACGGCACCGGCGCCCGCTGTGCGCGCGAGCTGCGCGACGAGCTGGCCGAGCACCCCCGCGCCGATGACCGCCACCGCGTCGCCCGGTGCAATCTCGGCCGCGGCAAGCCCGATCTGCGCGATCGAAGCCAGGGCGAACCAAGAGGCCTCCTCGTCGGTGACGCCGTCGGCCACCGGGATCAGCTGATGGTCTCCGACGATGGCACGCTGGGCATGGGGAGCATGAGCGCACATCCGTGTGCCGTCCTCCGTCACCCCGACGAAGCTGTAGCCCGGGCGAAAGGGGTAGGTGACCCATGATTCCCAGTGGGTTCCCGCGGCAAAGTCCCCGTCGAGGCACCTGCGCTCCGTTCCGGTGCTCACCAGCGAACAGCGGGCGTCCAGCAGGACCTCGGCGTTGCCAGGACGCCAGAGCCGTTCCCGGCGCACCTCGACCTGCCCGGGCCCCGTGAACGTGATCGTCAGGGCCTGGGGGCGCTGGAGTCGCACCGCGCGAGGCTAGCGCGATCGCCGTCGGGAGTGCCGAGGTCCGTTCTGGTTGGCAGCCGGCGAGTGAACGTTCAGCGCACGCGGCCGTCGGCCAACTCGTCCACGATCTTGTCGCAGGCCCGCGCGGTGATCGCCATCATCGTCAGCGTCGGGTTCTGGAAGCCCACGGAGACGAAGCAGGAACCGTCGGTGACGTAGAGATTCGGCACGTCCCAGGCGCGGTTGAAGCGATCGAGCACGGAGCTCTCGGGGTCGCTGCCCATCCTCGCGGTTCCCATCTCGTGGATCGAGAGGCCCGGCGGCGAGAGCTCCGAATGTGTCTCCTGGACCTCTAGATTGGCGGCGTCGGCCATCTCGAGCAGGCTGCGCACCTGGTCGGCGGCCATGGCCCGCTCGTTCTCGCCGTAGCGGCACTCGATGTGGACGGCTGGGATCCCCCAGGCGTCGACGGTGTCGGGGTCGATCGTGACGCGGTTGTCGGGGTTAGGCAGCACCTCGCCGAAGGCCCGCATCCAGAATCGGCCGCCCTGCCGCTTGACCGCGTTGCGCAAGCGCCAGAGGCGGCCGCCCCACCGGCGAGAGATCTGGAGGGCGATGCCGTACCCGCGGGCGAACTCGTCGCTGCTCTCGGTCACGTTGCGGAAGCTCGGGATGTAGCAACCGCCGGACAGCGGATCTGGCTCACCGCGGGGCGGAGCCGGCGCCTCGCCGTCAATCCCGATGCCGTAGGTGTGGTCCATCAGGTAGCGCCCGAGCAGGCCTGAGGAGTTGCAGAGTCCGTCGGGGTGCTCGTCGGTCGCCGAGTTCAGCAGCAACCGCGTCGACTCGATGGTCGAGGCGCAGAGCACGACGATCCGCCCCTCGACCTCTCGTTCTGCGCCCGAGACGGCGTCCACGTAGGCGACGCCGCGGGCCCGGCCCCCGCCCGGCTCGACGATCACGCGGGCCGCGATCGAATCGACGAACAGGGACAGCCGGCCGGTCCGCATCGCCGCGCGCAGGGTCGCCTCGGGCGCCGCCTCTGCGATCCTCGCGCCGGTCACGTTGCGAGTCGGCCAGCGAGCCTCTACCGCCGCCTTGAAGTGGCGCTCGCCGGCGGAGAGGGGTGCCGGCTCGTCAAAGCCCGCGTCTGGCAGCTGGACGAGCCGCTCAGGCGTCCCGCGCACGGCGATGAACCTCCTTACGCGGTCGTAATAGGGGGCCAGGTCGGCGTATGAGATCGGCCAGTCCGTCCCGATCCCGTCGTGGCTGGCGGCATTCAGCTCGCGATCGGACATGCGGAGAGCGAGACGATCCCAGAGCAGGGTTCGACCGCCGGCCTGGCGTCCGCGGATCCAGTAGAAGGGGCTATCGGGAGGGTGCGAGTAGGGGTTGTCGATGTCGTCGACGAAGAGCTGCGCGGTCGATTCATCGAAGGCGAAGCAGTGCGCCTGGATCGCCTGGCGGGCGGGATCGAAGGGCGGTGGCTCTCGCGGCCCGCGATCGAGTAGCAGAGGTCCGGCCTCGAGGAGCGCGACACGCAGGCCGCTCTCGGTCAGATCCTTGGCCGCCCACCCTCCCGTCGCGCCAGAGCCGACGATGACTACGTCGTACTTCTCCGCCAAACGTCTAGCTCCACACCTCGGATTCCCCGACGGCCGCAGCGTACTCGATCCCTACGGCGTGGCCGGGGGTCTGCAGGTCGGGGCTGAGTGCTCTACCAGTGGACGACACCGGGACTCAGGCCGGGTGGCAGACGATGTAGTGCTGGATGTAGCGCTCCGGCGGGTGAATCGATTCGATCTCCCAGCCGGTGCCCTCGAAGAGCTCGAGCGCGTAGTCGCGCGGATAACGGGCGACCATCAACGGCTGGCCTGGAATCTCATCCGAGAAGCGCGGATCATGGGCGGCGGCCTCCGAGTTACGGCGGGCCCCTTCAACGGCCTCGGCCGTCCGCGCCCGGACCTCGGGGTCTTCGCTGTTCAGCCCTTCCCGAACGGCCTCGGCAAAGGGGCTCGGATGCTCGGGGTCCTCGAGGTAGAGCGAGAACACCAGCGTCCCATCGGGCTTGACGTGGCGACGGAGCAGCCGCAGCATGGCCACGAAGTCGTCCGGCGCCAGGTGGGTGAAGACCGAGAAGAGCGAGATCAGGTCGAATCGCACGGGCCCCGTCGGGAGAAAATCGAAGCTCGCCAGGGGCGCCCCGTCCGGGTTGTAGAGGTCGTTGTGGGCGTTGAAGTGATGGAACTCGAACCTCGGGTCCGAGACGTTCGCCTGGAGCCAGTCGATCACGTCCCGGGAGACATCGATCCCGGTGTACCGGCCGATCGGCAGCGAATCGTCGAGCAGCCTCTTGACGATCTTGGTCCCGCAGCCCACATCGAGGAGCTCGACCTCTGAGAGATCGTCCTCGCCGCCGACCACTCGCGCCAGCAGATCGACGGTGAACCGAGAGGATTGAAGCCACTCCTCCCGGTCCGCGTACGCCCCGCGTTCGAGGATCCTCGGAACCGGAAGCCCGCCGTCCGCCACGACGGCAGCCGGGTTTGCTGGCGATTCGTCGACCATCAATGGGCGCAGCTGGGCTCGAACCAGCGACCTCCAGCTTGTCGAGCTGGCGCTCTCCCAACTGAGCTATGCGCCCGGGGCGAGAAAGTTAGCAGCGGCCCGTCGACGCTAGGCGACGGGCGCGGTGGGCGCCTGGACCGTCGCCGGCGCCTCCGGCAGCAGCCCCTTGGCGCGCATGGTGATCTTGAAGGTCTCGAGGGTGTCGTACTTGGGCTGCCAGTCGGTTGTCGACTTGAGCTTCTCGGTGGAGACGACCCACGGGTAGCGGATGAAGTCGAGGTTGCCGGCGGGCGCCTCGGTGCGCGGGACATGAAGCTTCCACATCGCGCCGTTGACGCGCTTCATCGCCTTCAGCGAGATGTTCCGGGTCTTCTTGCCGACCATCTCCGCTGCGCGGCTCCAGGTCAGCAGGCCGTCGCCGGCCAGGTTGAACGCGCCCGCGTGCTTGCCGTCGAGGAGCGCGATCAGGGCGGAGACCACGTCGTCCTCGTGCACGAGCTGGAACTCCTCGTCAACGCCGTCCAGGATGGGAATGAAGGGGTTGTTGCCGAAGGCCCGGACGATGTAGTTGTCGACGCTCGGCCCGAAGACGATCGACGGCCGCACGATGGTCATCACGGCGTCAGGGTTCTCCAGGGCCCAGAGTTGTGCGATTCGGTCGGAGTCGGCTTTGTGCTTGGCGTAGGAGAAATCGGGGGCGCCGCGGACGGGCCAATCCTCGGCGATCGGCTTCGGGTTGTCCGGGAAGGCGCCGTATGCCGTAGCCGACGAGGTCTGGATCACCTGCTTGACCCCGGCGTCGGCGGCGGCCTCGAGGACGGCCTGAGTGCCGTTCACGTCGATGTCGTACATCTTCGCCTCGTCGCGAATCGGATTGAGGACGAAGGCGAAGTGCAGGACCGCGTCGATCTCGTGGCGCTCGAGCAGGTCGCGCATCTGCTTGCGGTCGCGGATGTCGGCCTTGACGAACTCGTGCTTCGGCCAGTTGCGAGGCGGCGGGCGGAGATCGACGTCGATGATCTTCTCGGTCTCGTCCCGGCCGGAGAGCTCATCGGTCAGTCGGCCTCCGATATAGCCGGAGCCGCCTGTGATCAGGTAGCGCACGACTCGCATCCTATCCTGGCTGGGCGGCCAATGTCTACGAGCATTCACTCACCGACGAAGCCTCCCGAAAATTCAAAGAATCTTGCGGGATCCAGGGGGAAGTGCAACCTTCCGCGAAAGCTCGTGTTAGTGTCTCTTGACAGGCTCAAGTCGAGCTTCAGATCGACCGACATTGAGCCATAAGACTTGAAGGACCGACGGGCCGGTGAAGGGGAATTTCGCCGGCGGCACGTCCTTTCGGATACAAAGGGCCCCCTCACCGGGGCCCTTTTCCGTTCCGGCCCCATCTCCGCACCATCCGTTACATGAACCTCGCACTGAACCATCACCCCGGCTCGACCTCGAGCGTCAGGCCGTGCACGCCGGTGATCGTCACTCGGTCCCCGATCTCCGCCCCGGCGCGGCACTCGGCGTGCCAGATCTCACCCCGGAAGCGAACCCGTCCGCGCGGATCGCAGGCCTCGATCACCTCGGCGGAGGATCCAGCCAGGGCCTCGACGCCGGTCGCGATCCGGTAGCGGCGCAGGAACCGGATCCAGAAGCCGACCTCCGCGACCTCGATCAGGGCCGCAACGGCCACCAGCGCCAGCCCCCACCCGGGCGGCAGCACCAACAGGGCAAGCGCGATCGCACCGATCAGGAGCACCGCCCGATGCTACGAACGATTCAGTCTGAGACGTCGCTGGGCTTCAGGGTCACGACGTGGGCCGGGTTGACCCCGACCGAACCATCGGTCCCGTGCTCCGTGAACCAGGCGAGACGCGATTGGCCTGATCGAGCAGCATCGGAGAGCTTGCTCTCGACCTCGTCCAACGTGCCCTCGACAGTGAAGACGTCGCCGTTCAACAGCCTGACTTCCGCGTAGTCCACGGCGAGCCATGGTAGGCGGCCCGCCAGCGGGTGACTTACAGAGGCGCCTACCGGAATCGAACCGGTGTAAACGGCTTTGCAGGCTCAGGCTTGGTGATCAGGTCACGTCGTCGAGGCACGAATCAGGTCCTCTCAGGTCGTCCCAAAGGCCTCAGAACTGCACATCTCGGGACATATTTGGGACACGCTTTTCGCGAGGACCTGGGCTGCTCCTTATCGCGCAAGGGAGCAGCAGGACTCGGATTGTTGCTTGCAGTGCGAAACCCATTCCCCGGCTCCCGTTTCCCGCTCCCGACCGTAAGGTAAAGGAGCCATCCACGTTTGCGGAAAGGACGACGCGCAAGGAGGGACAGATGAAGCGGAGAATCCGGTGGAGCCACGTGATGATCGCGCTCGCAGTAATCGCAGCAGTGGCGATTGCGGTGCCAGCGTTCGGCGGCCCGTCGCTCAAGAAGGTTGTGAAGAAGGCGGTGAAGAAGGAGGTCACCAAACAGCTCGCCGGCAAGACGGGGCCGCAGGGAGCGCAGGGAGCTCAGGGAGCTCAGGGAGCTCAGGGATCCCGGGGAGCTCGGGGATCCCAGGGACCGCAAGGGCCCGGCGCGCAGACACTGTCTTTCGACGCGAGCGCCAGCACGGACCCGATCACGACGCTCGGCACCATCGTCGGGGTCACCTACGGCGCGACGTGCACGGAGCCCGTCGCGGGGGCGGCGCGGCTGATCATCTTCCTCAAGACCAGCGACGGCTCCTGGACCGCGGATGTCGCGACAGCGGACTCCGGCGGCGCAGTGAGCGCCAGCCACCAATTCTACGACCCCAGCACGTTCGTCGGGCTGACCGCATACGACAACGTCGAGGCCGGTCCGGACGAGGCGAAGGACGTCCACTACGACGTGAACCAGCTGGGCCCGGCGAAGGGGCACGTCGTCTGGCACCTGACCGCCGTGGCGACGACCGGGCCCCCCACAGAGACATGCCACATGTCGGTGCAGGGGTTCCCCTCATCGTGATCGGCCGCACGATCGGCGGCGAGCGCCTGCCCGCCGCGAGGGAGTTCCGAGAGGCGCCTACCGGAATCGAACCGGTGTAAACGGCTTTGCAGGCCGCTGCGTAGCCACTCCGCCAAGGCGCCGGACTGGGAAGAGCCTAGCGACGGGCCCTGCCTCAATCCTGCCCACAGACCCTGAATCCATACGCTCGGGCCATCCCCGCGGCCCTGGCCGTCGCCGCGCCGATGCGCATCTGCAGCCTTCGAATCTCCGCGGTGTCGAGATCGTCGTAGGCCCTGGCCCAGCTGTCGATCACGCCCGCCTTGGCGCGGATCAGTGACAGGATCGAGCCCACCGTGGCGACGTCGGTAGGCGGCGGTTGCACGGCCTGAAGGTCATGCGCCTCGGCCGTCAGGTTGTCGCCCTCGTGGCGCAGGAGCCCGGCAACCCGATGAGCCTTGCCCGCCGAGTCGAGCCGGCCCAGGTCGATCGTCTGGCTCTCGAGGTCCTCTCTCCGGGATTGGTGGTTCTTGCAGATCACATCCGCCAGGGCGACGTATTCCGGCTTGGGCGGTGGTTGCTCGTGCCGTTGAGTCTCGACCTGAGTCGCGGTCTTGGTGGACCCGCCGCCGCAGCCGGCGGCGAGGATCGCGACTGGAAGGACGAGCAGGACGAAGCCTCGCACGCACCCAAGCTAGCGGGGTCGATGTCCCGGAAACGGAAAACGCCCCGGAGGCTTCATGCCCACGGGGCGAATGAGTCGAGGCAAGCGGCTGATGGGATTCGAACCCACGACCTTCTGCATGGCAAGCAGACGCTCTAGCCAACTGAGCTACAGCCGCGCGACCGGCGATTATAGGTGGGGGCCCCCTCTCAGCTCGCGGCGGCGTCGACCTCCGCAAACTCGTCGTCGGAGAGCTTCAGGGCGGCGGCGGCGATGTTCTCCTCCAGGTGCTCGACCGAGGAGGTGCCGGGGATCGGGAGCATCATGGGCGAGCGCGCGAGCAACCAGGCCAGTGCGACCTGTCCGGGCGAGGCATCATGCGCCGAGGCGATCTGGTCGACCGGTCCGCCCGGCTCGGCCAGGCTGCCGGCGGAGAGCGGCCACCAGGGAACGAAGGCGATCCCCAGCTCCTCGCAACGCCCGAGCACGTCCTCCGATGAGCGGTCGGTCAGGTTGAAGCGATTCTGGACCGAGACGACCTCGACGATGGATCGGGCTGTCTGGAGTTGCTCGACGGTGACGTTCGAGACTCCGATGCTGCGGATCTTGCCGTCGGCCTGAAGCTCCTTGAGCGCTCCGACCGATTCCTCGTAGGGGACCTTCGGATCCGGCCTGTGGAGCTGGTAGAGCTCGATCGCATCCAGCCGCAGGCGGCCGAGAGACCCCTCACAAGCCTCCTTCAGGTGCTCGGGGTCGCCGTTCGGGTGCCACTGATTGGGACCGGACCGCGTCAGGCCGCCCTTGGTCGCGATCAGGAGGCCATCCGGATAGGGATGCAGGGCCTCGGCGATCAGCTCCTCGCTCACGTCGGGGCCGTATGAGTTGGCGGTGTCGACCAGGTTGACGCCCAGCTCCACCGAGCGACGGAGAACGGCGATCGCCTCATCGTGGTCCGCAGGCGGTCCCCAGATTCCGTCACCGGTGATCCGCATAGCGCCAAACCCGAGGCGGCGGACCGAGCGATCGCCGATCTCGAGCGTGCCGGCGGACTCGTCAGTCAGCTCGATTGTCTTCGTGAACGCCACCAGTTCAAACTAACCCGGAGGCGCCTCCGCCAAACCGAGGCATCGCGTCGGCGCGTCCTACTTTCGCCCGCCTCCTTATTTTTGGGTACTGTCCCATGCGGCTTGGGATCACTACACGAGGGGGTTTCCATGCATCGAAAGGCTCTGACCGCGGCGATCGCTCTTGCCGCGATCTCTGTCCTTGCCATCGCACCGTCCGCTGCTTCGGCGTGGGCGCCGGCCAGCTCGGCAACCATCCATCCCGGCGTCCAGGTGTTCACGAACGGCGCGCAGTGCACTGCCAACTTCGTGTTCCAGGACGCCTCGAATGTCTATCTGGGCCAGGCGGCCCACTGCTCCGGCACAGGGTCGAGCACGGACACCAACGGCTGCACCTCGGGGTCCCTCCCGATCGGCACGCCGGTCGACGTCACGGGCGCGGCTCATCCAGGGGTGCTCGCCTACAACTCGTGGCTCACCATGCAGTCGAAGGGAGAGACGGACGCCAACACCTGCGCGTTCAACGACCTCGCCCTGATCAAGCTGGATCCGGCCGATGTGGCGAGCGTCAACCCGTCAGTGCCGTCATTCGGGGGGCCGACGGGCGTCGGCTCCTGGGGCGCTGCCGGCTCGACGGTCTACACGTACGGCAACTCCGAGCTGCGCGGCGGGGTCACGGCTCTCAGCCCGAAGCAGGGCGTCGTCGTGCAGAACACCGCCGGCGGCTGGAGCCATGACGTCTACACCGTCTCCCCCGGGATCCCCGGGGACTCCGGGAGCGGGTTCATGAATGCGAACGGAGGCGCGATCGGGATTCTCAGCACGGTCCAGCTTGCGCCCCTGGCGGGCTCGAACGGCGTCGGCGACCTCCCCAGCGAGATCGCCTACCTGCACGCCAATGGATCTGGGCTCTCCTGGGTCAACCTGGTGCCCGGGACCGAGCCGTTCAACGGCAACGTCGTTCAGGCGGCCCTCAAGGGCGTCGGCCTGTAGGAGCCGACAGCAAACGAAGCTGGAAAGGCCGGGCCGAGGGGCCCGGCCTTTTCATTTGTCGAGGGCCTCGTTGAGGAGGTCGTCAGCGCGCGTGTTCTCATCGCGCTTGACGTGCCGAATCGACCAGGTGCCCAGACCCCGGAGCGCGTCCCTGGCCTTGGTGTGCAGCGGGCGGAGGTGCTCCTGCTTGACCTTCCAGTTGCCCTTCACCTGCTCGACGATCAGCTTCGAGTCCCCCACGAACTCGACCTCGTCGGCGCCGAGCTCCTTGGCGAGGTCGATCCCGAGCAGGAGGGCGCGGTACTCCGCCACGTTGTTGGTGGCCTCACCGATCGTCTTGCTCCGCTCGGCGAGCACCCCGCCGGATGGGTCGGTTGCGACGGCGGCCACCGCCGCCGGTCCCGGATTGCCCCGCGAGCCGCCGTCGACGTTGACGACAACCTTCAGGCGCGGACTTCCTCCTCCGAGCCGGCCTCGGAGATCACCTTCTGGGCGAGATGCGTCGGGATCTCCTCGTGCCGGGCGAACTCCATCGTGTAATCGCCGCGCCCGCCGGTGATCTGGCGCAGGTCCCGGGCGTAGTCGAGCACCTCGGCCATCGGCACCTCCGCCTTGATCTCGGTCGCCGAGCCCTTCGCCTCCATGCCCAGCGGCCGGCCGCGGCGCGAGTTGAGGTCCCCGACGACGTCGCCGACGACATCCTCCGGGACGCTGACCGTCAGCAGCATGATCGGCTCGAGCAGCACCGGGTCCGCCTGCTCCATGGCGTCCTTGAAGGCCATCGATCCCGCCACCTTGAAGGCGTTCTCCGAGGAATCGACCCGGTGGTACTGGCCGTCGTAGAGCCGGACGCGGAGGTCCTTCACCGGATAGCCGGCGAGCACCCCGTGGTGCATAGCCTCGGCGACGCCCTTCTCGACGGCCGGGATGAAGCCCTTGGGGATCGCGCCCCCCTTGATCTCGTCGACGAACTCGAATCCGGTGCCCGCCTCGGCGGGCGCGATCTCGAGGTGGCAGTCACCGAACTGGCCGCGTCCGCCGGTCTGCTTCTTGTAACGGCCGTGTGCCTTCGCCGGCTTGCGGATCGCCTCCAGATAGGGCACCCGCGGCGGGTGCAGCTCGATCTCGGCCCCGAAGCGGCTCTTCATGCGGTCGACGATCACCTCGACGTGGACCTGGGTGAGCCCGGCGATGATCTGCTCGCCCGTCTGCTGGTCTCGGTGGACGTCGAGCGTCGGGTCCTCCTCCTCGAGCCGGCGGATCGCGCTGGCGGCCTTGTCCTCGTCCCCCTTGGTCTTCGCCTCGAAGGCAAACGCCATCACCGGTGCCGGCAGGTCGAGCGGCGGGACGGAGATCTTCGTGTCCTTTTCGGCCAGCACGTCGCCGGCGCGGGTCTCCTTCAGCTTCGCGACGGCGCCGATGTCGCCGGCGCCCAGCTCGTCCGTCTGCTCGTGCTCCTTCCCGCGCGGGATCAGGATCTGGCCGATCCGCTCCTTGGCACGCTGCGTGACGTTGCTGACCTGGGAGTCGCCCCGCAGCACGCCCGAGTAGACCCGAAACAGGTTGAGGCGGCCCGCGTACGGGTCGGCGAGCGTCTTGAAGACATATGCGATCAGCTCCCCGCCCTCTTCGGGCGAGATCTCGATCTCCTCGCCCTCGCCATCCAGGGCCTTGACCGGGCCTCGCATCGCCGGCGAGGGCAGATCCTCGACCAGGGCCTCCAGCAACCGGGTCGTCCCGAGGTTCTTGGTCGCGACGCCGCAGGTGACCGGGAAGATCTTCCCGTCGGTGACGCCCTGCTTGAGCACGGTGACGATCTCGTCGTGGTCGATCTCCTCGCCCTCGAGGTAGCGCTCCATCAGCGCGTCCGAGTTCTCGGCGACCTCGTCCATCAGCTTCTCGCGGTATTCCTGGGCCTGGGCCTGAAGCTCCTCGGGGATGTCCTGGGGCTCGGGCGCTCCCCTCCCCTCGCCCTGCGCGACGAACGCCTTCATGTCGATCAGGTCGATGACACCGCGGACCTCGTGCTCCGAGCCGATCGGGATCTCGGTCGCGACCACGTGATTGCCGAAGGAGCTCTGCAATGACTCGAGTGCGCGGAAGAAGTCGGCGCGCTCGCGGTCGAGCATGTTGACGTAGACCAGGCGCGCCAGGCCCTCGTCGTCGGCGCGCTGCCAGAGGCGGTCGGTGTGGACCTCGACCCCCATCACCGCGTTGACGACGACCACCGCGGCGTCGGCGACGCGCAGCGAGGCGACCGTGTCGGCGATGAAGCTGGGGTCGCCGGGCGTGTCGATCAGGTTGATCTTGCGCCCGTCGTGATCGAACGAGGAGACCGTGGCGCCGATTGACATCTCCCGCTCCTGCTCGTCGGGCTCGAAGTCCGAGGTCGTTGTCCCGTCCTCGACGCGGCCGAGGCGATTGACGACCCCTGCCTCGAAGAGCAGCGCCTCGTGCAGCGAGGTCTTGCCTGCGCCGCGATGGCCGATCAGCGCGACGTTTCGAATCCGGTCGGCGGCCTGGTGTGGCATCGACGCCGAACCCTATTACGGGTCACCCGTCATTTCCATCAGCGAGGCCGGAGATCAGCGTTGCTGCAGACGCGCGTTCCTGCCCGGCAGGCAAGCCAGCCGAGAAATTGGACACGGCTCGGATAGAGCAACCCGGTCGAGCCGAGGTGGTCTCCCGGAACGGTGACCGCAAGGACTCGTCGGGCCTTCCTGGCCCATCTCAGGGTGGGCGGCGTCAGAGCATCCTCCATGGCCGCCGTGGCGAACACGGGATTTCGCGTCCGGTTGTGCACCGGCGAATAGCACTTCTGTTGGGACAGGGTGGGGACGTCCAGGATGGTCGCAATCGAGAATGGCGAGCCTGACTGAACCAAGCCGATGAAGAACGGCAGGTTGGCCACCGGAGATTGAACTGCCGCCGCCCGAACGGATCCGCGCTGAGCGAGGCGCGCGGCGAGGAGTCCACCCGCCGATTCACCGTAGGCGTACGTCGGTCGGCGTGGAGGAACGGCGGCGACCGCCGCGCTCATCGCGTCCGGGACGCTCCCCAGCGGGTAGTCGACGACTCGCGGTTCGAAGCCGTAGAAGGCGCCGACCGCCTGCGCATAGGGCATACACGGGCTTGAGCAGGGCCAAACGAACCCGCCGCAATGGAACAGCAGTAGTACCGGGGGCTTCGCCGGTTTCACCGGCTTCGCCGCTCGGCTGGGGGCAGGGTGGGCGAACCAGGCCCAGGCCGCGATCAGGATCAAGAGGCAGACCAGGGCCGATCGGAGCCGGTTGTGCCGCCCTCCACCAGCCGCCGGTAACACGGGCTCTGCTAACCCGACGACTTGAGGCGCGAGCGCAGGCGCAGGACGGCCTTCGAGTGGAGCTGGGAGACCCGGGACTCGGTGACACCGAGCACCTCGCCGATCTCCCTCAGGGTCAGGTTCTCGAAGTAGTAGAGGGCGACGACGAGGGTCTCCCGCTCGGGCAGGTCCTGGATCGCCTCAGAGAGCCGGTCCTTGACCTCGCTGGTGTCGAGCGAGGCCTGCGGATCGGGGGCGCTCTCGTCCTCGATCGTGTCCAGCAGGGAGACCTTGTCCCCCGAGGCGTCCGGGGTCATCCAGAGCTCCTCGAGGGCCAGAATCGAGGAGTTGGAGATCTGCAGCAGCGCCTCCTGCAGCTCCTCCTCGTTCATGCCCAGGCGCTCGGCGAGCTCGGCATCGGTCGGGGCGCGGCCCAGCTCATGCTCGAGCTTCGAGTTCGCCTGCTCGATGTCGCGTGCGCGCGAGCGGACCGAGCGAGGCACCCAGTCGAGCGAGCGGAGCTCGTCGATGATCGCGCCGCGAATCCGCTGCATCGCGAAGGTCTCGAAGCGAATCTGCCGGAGCGGCTCGAACCGGTCCATCGCCTCGATCAGGCCGATCATCCCGTACGAGATCAGGTCGGCCTGGTCGACGTGCGACGGAAGGCGGGCCCCGGTGCGGCCTGCCACGAACTTGACCAGGGGCGAGTACGCGACCACCAGCCTCTCCCGGGCGCCGGCATCTCCCCCCTCTTTGTACCTGCGCCAGAGCTCCCGGAGCTCGAACGCCTTTACCTCCGCTTCCATGGGCCTTTCACCTGCACTTGGGCGCCTTCATCAAGCGCGAGGATGACTGCGAGCGTACTGGCTTTGCAACCAGGATGGCTCAACTTGGGTGTAAACCTGCGTCGTCGAGAGGCTGGCGTGCCCGAGCAGCTCCTGGATGCTCCGCAGGTCCGCCCCTCCCTCCAACAGGTGGGTCGCAAACGAATGTCGTAGGGCGTGCGGCGAGACGCCCCCGGCGATCGCCGCCTCGCGGACCCAGCGTTCGAGCCGGCGCCGCACGTCCGAAGGGTGGAGCCGCCGACCGCTCTTTGAGACGAGGAGTGCATTCTCGGTTCCCGCACCCACCAAAGCGCGTCGCCCACGCTCCAGGTAACCGGTGAGAGCCATCTGGGCGGGCTCGCCCATCGGGACCAGGCGCGTCTTCCCGCCCTTGCCCTCGATGCGGAGTCGCTCGCCGTCGAAATCCGGCGAATCGGTATTGAGGTTGACCACCTCCTCGGCCCGCAGGCCGCACGAGTAGGCGAGCTCCAGCATGGCCCGGTCGCGCATCTCGAGTGGGGTTCGGGTCGGGATTCGATCGAGCAAAGTCTGCATCTCCTCCCGTGTCAAAACGCGAGGGAGCTTGCGGTCACGCTTCGGCGTGGCCACCAGATCAGCCGGGTTGGCGCTGACCTCGCCGGCACGGATCAGCGCCCCGTAGAAGGAGCGGGTGGCGGCGAGCTTGCGCGCAACCCCCGCCTTCGAGATGCCCCGCTCGGACAGGACAGCAGCGAAGCGGCGAAGATCGCGATGGTCGAGGGCGTCAGGCTCCTTACTGTTCGAGCTGGCCCACGCGGCCAGCTGCCCGACGTCGTTGGAGTAGGCGCGGCGGGTCGCCTCGGCCGCCGAGCGAACCGCGAGATCGCGATCGAAGATGCGGAGCGCGTCGTGCCACCCAGCGCTCAGAGAGGGCTCTCGAGTCGCCTCGCCCATGTACATAACTTCGCCGGGCGGTGCCTGGACCCTGCGTTACCTATTGGATGTAGATCGGGTCGCCGACCCGCACGCGGTCGTAGAGGTCGATCACATCCGGGATCGCCATGCGCACGCATCCATGGGAAAACGCGTGGCCCAACGAGGAGGTCTCGTCGGTGCCGTGGATCCCCGCGCCGTCGAAGATCCCGATCCAGCGCGCCTTGAGCGGATCCGCCGGGCCCGGCGGAATCACCTGTCCGGCGAGCGAGCCTGCCCAGGCTGAGTTGGGCACGTGCCACGAGGGGTCGACCTGCTTGTCCTGGGCGTGGTAGAGCCCGGCGGGGGTCTCGAGGCCCTGTTGGCCGACCGCGACCGTGTAGCTCCTCTTCAACCTGAGGTGGCTGTAGAAGCGGAGGGTGAAGCTGCCTCGGTCGATGTAGATGTAGCGCGGATAGGTGTGGGCGAGGTCCTTCTTGTTGATCTCCGGCTTCGTCGTCCTCACCACCGCCGGAATGGTCTGGTCGCGGCCGGGCGAGCGAGCGGCCCTGTTGATCGAAGCGGTGATCCGGCTCGCATCGACGGCCTGCCCCGGCTGGCCCGCCTCCTGCTGCAACCTGCCGCCGCTCGGCACCACCGTGGCGTTGACGGGATCCTGGTTGATCTTGTCTGCCAGCTGGTTGACGAAGTCCTTGACAGCCGACTTGTCGTAGCCCACGCGCGGCTCGAGGTCCGCGTTGACGTCGCCCCCGCTCGCGTAGCGCGAGACCCGATCGAGGATGTTTCCCTGGCGGCTGCGATCGATCGCCTCCTGCACCATGCCGTCGACATCCGCCTTCTCATGGAGGGCCTTGGGGCCGAGGATGTAGTCCTTGCCGTTGTAGCTGACCACCACCGGCTGCTTGAGCGGCGCGACGACCTGTTGCTCGATGATCTTGCGGGCGGAGTCCGCATCGCGGCCGCCCACGTCGACACCGCCGACCTTGATGCCGGGCGCGATCTGGTCCTTCTGGGCATCGTCGTAGGCCCAGACGCCCACGGCCAGCAGCAGTCCCATGGTGATCAGCGCCGCCAGGGCGATCAGGACCTTGTGATGCATCTTCAGGTTTGCGCGCATTTAGGAGTCTTGGATCAGCCTTCCCCTGCCGATGAATTCTACGTTTCATCCCCCCCGTCCCCTGCTCCGGGCACGTTTCGCAACGCGCTTTGCGGGTACACGGCTCTCTTTTTCGGACCGTTCTAGGATGCCGCTCGACATGTCTTCCATCTCCAGCCGGACCTGATGCGGACCAAGGACCAGGTCCGCCGGGACGTGTGGAAGGCGATGGAGCGAGAGGGCGTCTCGCGTTTCCCGGGCGCCGAGGGCAGGATCCCCAACTTCGCGGGGGCAAAGCTCGCGGCCGAGAAGCTGGCCGGGCATCGCCTCTGGAAGCGCGCCCAGGTGATCAAGGTCAACCCGGATTCGCCCCAGACCCACGCCAGGCGTGCCGCGCTGGAGGAGGGGAAGACCCTGATCATGGCGGTGCCGAGGCTTCGCGACGCACATCCCTTCCGGCTGCTCGATCCCAGGAAGCTCTCCGCCAAGCAGATCCGCGAGGCCGCGACGATCAAAGGCGCAATGAGGCACGGCCGGGTGGTCGCCGAGGAGGATCTCCCCGACATCGACTTCGTCCTCTGCGGCTCGGTGGCGGTCAACCTGAGCGGCGCCCGCGTCGGCAAGGGCGGCGGCTTCTCGGACCTCGAGTACGGGCTCCTGATCCACGCCGGCAAGATCGACGAGCACACCACGGTCGCCACCACCGTCCACCCCATCCAGATCCTGCGCGAGCACCTGCCAAGCACAGCCCATGACCTGCCGGTCGATCTGGTGGCGACGCCGCGCGCCGTGATCGACGTCGAGCGCCAGTACCCGCGGCCCCGGGGGATTCTCTGGGACCACCTGCAGCCGCCCCAGATCCGAGAGATCCCGATTCTCGAGCGAATGGGCTACGCATGAGCACCGCAGTCGAGACCGAAGACCACCCCGTTCGAGAGGAGCTCCGCCGGATCGCCTCGGACACAGCCTATGCCTTGAAGCTGGCGCGTGGCAGGGTCGATCTGCCGCCCGCGACCCCCCCGGACGGGCCCGATCCGTACGGCAACCCCGACCCCGAGTGGCTCCGGATCGACTGGCAGAAGCACCGGCATGAGGTCGATGTCGTCGGGGCCAGGGCCAACTACGTCGAGATGGGTGAGGGCCCGCCGCTCCTCTTCGTCCACGGCCTCTCCGGCGTCTGGCAGAACTTCCTGGAGAACATCCCGTACTTCGCGCGCACCCATCGCGTCATCGCGGTTGACCTCCCGGGATTCGGCTCCAGCCCGATGCCACCCTGGGAGATCTCGATTCCCGCGTACGGCCGGTTCCTGCGGGACTTCTGCGAGCGGCTCGGCGTCGACCGCTGCTCGCTGGTCGGTAACTCGATGGGCGGCTTCATCGCCACCGAGGTGGCGATCACAGAGCCCGACCGCGTCGACGACCTCGTTCTGATCTCCGCGGCTGGAATCACCTGGGCGCGGGCCCGCCGCGAACCGGCCGCCGTGATCGCGCGCGTGGGCCGGGCCGCGGTGCCACTCGCAACTCGCTTTCACATGTCGTGGATCAAGCGGCCGGGGCTGCGCAAGGAGATCTTTCAGGGCGTGTTCTTCGACCCCAACGGCCTGCGGCGGGAGATGCTCTGGGAGAACGTCGTCCCCGCCCTGCAGAGCCCCGGCTACTACGACGCGATGACCACGCTCTGGGGCTATGACATCCGCCACCGCCTCGAGGAGATCGGCGTTCCGACGCTGATCGTCTGGGGCCGCCAGGATCGCGTGGTCCCGGTCCCCGCCGCCCTCTCCTACAAGAAGCGGATCGGCGACAACGCCGAGCTGGTGATCTTCGACCGCTGCGGGCACGTGCCGCAGATCGAGCGGCCGGTGCGATTCAACCGCCTGCTCGAGGGGTTCCTGGCCCGCAAAGGGGTCTTGAAATAGCGGCGGGATAGCTAGTCTCACTCCGTGAGGAGTTCCGAGGTCCTGACCCAGACGCAGCTCGGTCTGCTGGCCGAACACGGCGAGGAGCGGACGGCGGACGCCGGTGAGGTCCTCTTCGAGGTCGGGGACAAGGGCTATCCGTTCATGGCAATCCTCGAGGGGGAGGTCGCGATCCGGGCCGAGTCGGGTCACGAGCTGATCCGGCACGGTCCTTCCGGATTCGTCGGGGAGCTCAACCTGCTGACCGGCCAGACCGTCTTCCTGAGAGCCATCGTCACCGAGCCGGTGCGCTACATCGCCGTCGACCGGATGGAGCTGCGAGCGCTCCTCTTCGACAACCCGGATCTGGCGGATCTCCTGCTCCCCGCCTTCGTCTCACGCCGCGAGCTGCTCCAGTCGGAGGACGGGCTCGGCATCGAGGTGATCGGGCCGCATTCCTCCGAGCGGACCCGCGGGATCGCTGAGTGGCTGCGAAGCGCGCGCATCCCCTACACGTGGCGCGATCCCGAGCATCATCAGCACGCCGGCGACACTGAGGCGAAGGGCCTGATCGAGGCGCTCGGTCCGGAGCGGCTGCCGCTCGTTCGCATACCGGGCGGCCTCGAGCTTCACGGCCCCACCAACGGCGAGCTCTCCCGCACGCTCGGAATAGGCCTGGAGCTGGCGTCCCGCGAGGAGGTGGACCTCCTGATCGTCGGCGGCGGACCCGCTGGGCTCGGCGCGGCGGTCTACGCGTCGTCGGAGGCCCTCTCCACGCTCGTGCTGGAGCGAACGGTGCTCGGCGGGCAGGCGGGGTTCTCCAGGCGGATCGAGAACTACCTCGGCTTTCCGGCCGGGATCGACGGTGGCGAGCTCACCAGCCGGGCGGTCACCCAGGCGCGCAAGTTCGGCGCGAGGACCGCGACCCCGTACGTGGCCACCGCCCTCGAGCCCGATGGCGACAGACATCTCGTCCGGGTCGAGGGCGGCAACGAGATCGCCGCCCGTGCGGTCGTGATCGCAAGCGGCGCCCAGTACCGCCGCCTTCCCTGCGAGAGGCTCCCCGAGTACGAGGGGATCAGCGTCTTCTACGCCGCCGGGCCACCGGAGGCCAGGCGCTGCGGGGGAAGCCGCGTCGGCGTGGTCGGCGGTGGCAACTCCGCCGCACAGGCCGCGATCTGGCTTGCCCGAGGAGGCGCCTTGGTCACCCTGCTTCACCGGCGCGCTGACCTCAGCGAGACGATGTCCGACTACCTGATCCGCGACCTCGATCGGTACGGAGTCCAGGTGCGGGACCGCAGTGAGATCGCCCAGCTCCACGGAGCCGATGGCGAGCTAGAGGCGGTGACGCTCACGGACGGCGATCGGCTCCCCATCTCGAGCCTGTTCCTGTTCCTCGGGGCGGACCCGTGTACGGATTGGCTTGGCGAAGGGATCGCCCGCGATGAGCACGGGTTCCTCCTCACCGGCTCGGATGCAGGCAGCGGGACGCCGCTCGAGACAAGCGTGCCCGGCGTCTACGCGGTGGGGGATGTGCGCTCGAGCTCGGCCAAGCGCGTCGCGACCGCCGTCGGCGAGGGCGCGATGGTGGTGCGCTTCATCCACGACCGGCTCGGGCGGCCGTCGCCGGTCAACGTGCGCGAGCCGGCCGAGAACGCGTCCGCCGTCAGCTCGTGACCGCGCCCTCGGAGGCGCTCGACACGGCCGCCGCGTACTTCGCCATCACGCCGCGCTTGTAGTGCGGCTCGGGGGGCTCGTAGGCCTCCACCCTCTTGGCAATCTCCTCGTCGGTGAGGTCGACGTCGAGGCGGCGGGCGTCGATGTCGAGGGTGATCTCGTCGCCGTCCTGGACGGCGCCAATCGGGCCTCCGCGAATCGCCTCGGGGGCGACGTGGCCGGCCATCAGGCCGTGGGTCGCTCCCGAGAAGCGGCCGTCGGTGAGCAGGGCGACCTGGTCGCCGATGCCCTCGCCGACCAGGGCGGCGGTGACCTGGAGCATCTCGCGCATGCCGGGGCCGCCCGAGGGCCCCTCGTTGCGGATCACGACGACATCGCCCGGCCTGATGCCCTGCTGCTCGACGACGGCAAAGCACTCCTCCTCCGAGCCGAAGACACGAGCCGGGCCTGTGTGCTTGCGGCGCTCCTCCCCGGCGACCTTGACGACGCAGCCCTCCGGAGCGAGGTTGCCGCGGAGGATCACCAGGCCACCGGTGGGCTTCAGCGGATCGTCGAGCGGGCGGACGACCTGCTGCGCCGGCGTCTCCTTGGTCGCGTCCGCTTCCTCGCCGATCGTCTTGCCGGTGACCGTGATCGCATCGCGATGCAGGACGCCGGCCTCGTCGAGGCGCTTCGCGAGGACCCCGACGCCGCCCGCCTCGTAGAGGTCCTTGGCGACGAAGCGGCCGCCGGGCTTCAGGTCGCCGAGCAGCGGGGTTCTCTCGGAGATCCGGTCGAAGTCGTCGATGGTGAGCTCGATTCCCGCTTCGTTGGCGACCGCGAGCAGGTGGAGCACGCCGTTGGTGGAGCCGCCCGACATCGCGACGGTGGCGATCGCGTTCTCGATCGAGTCCTTGGAGATGATCTGGCTCGGGCGGAGATCGTCGGCGAGCACCTGCATGACCAGCTCGCCGCATTCGCGCGCGACCTGCTCGCGGGCGCCGGCCACCGCGGGGACCATTCCCGATCCCATCGGGGTCATCCCCATCACCTCGAACGCGCAGGCCATCGTGTTGGCGGTGAACTGCGCGCCGCACGCGCCCGCTCCCGGGCTGGCGCATCCCTCGAGCTCGTAGAGGTCGTCGTCGGACATCTCGCCCGTGGCGTGCTTGCCGATCGCCTCGAAGACGTCCTGGATCGTCACGTCCTGGTCGTGCCAGCGGCCCGGCAGGATCGATCCGCCGTAGAGCATCAGCGAGGGGACATCGAGACGGGCAAGCGCCATGACGCAGCCGGGGATCGTCTTGTCGCACCCCGACAGTGCGATCACCGCGTCGAACTGGTAGCCGCGGGCGGTCAGCTCGATCGAGTCGGCGATCACCTCGCGGCTGACCAGGGATGTCTTCATCCCCTCGGTGCCCATCGTGATCCCATCGGAGATCGCGATCGAGTTGAACTCGAGCGGCGTTCCCCCGGCGGCGCGGACGCCCTCCTTGACGTGCTCGGCGAGGCCGCGAAGGTGGAAGTTGCAGGGCATCGCCTCGATCCAGGTGTTGGCGATGCCGACGGTCGGGCGGCGCAGGTCGTCGTCGCCAAAGCCGATGCCCTTCATGTAGGCGCGGGCGAAGGCGCGCTCCGGCCCGTCGAAGACGACGCTGCTCCGGGTCCGCATTCCGTTCGTCGTTACGTCTGCCATTGCCTGACCGCCGCCAAATCGCGGCGCACCATAGCCGGGTCAAGCTGGCGACCCAGCGGGTGGACGTTGGCGGTGCCGATCAGCTCATGCTCGTCGGCGCGGAGCGCCATCCACTTGGCGAGCACGTCGTCGGCGTCGGGCAGCCTCTCCCCGGCCTCTGGATCGGAGCCGTCGCGGAAGCGGACGCAGTACTCGCTGAGCAGCTCGCCGGTTTCGGCGTCGTAGGCGACCAGCGGTCGGTGCGGGTAGATCAGGTAGCCGTACTGGCGGTTTTCGACCGCCAGCAGCCCGAAGCGCTCGTACGTCTCCAGCGCATCCTGTCCGGCCGTAGAGCGGAGCAGCTCTCGGGCCCGCTGCTCGGCCCGGCGCTCGCGCGCCCTGTTGCGGACATATCCGCGCCGCATCAGCCGCCGGCCGCCTGGGGAAAGAAGATCACGCGCTCGGCGGTGATCGGAACCTCCGAGAAGTCGCGCACCATGGTCGCCTCTCGGCTCCCGCGCGGGCCCTCGTGTGGGACCGCCGCCCACATGCCGAGGTCGAGCTGCCGGCGGAACTCCTCGACGAGGCGCTCCTCGTCCTCCGCCACAGCGGGATCGCCCTCGGCGAGCAGGACATCCCCCTTCCCCGGAGTCATGCGAAGCAGCTTCATGACTTGATTATGCCCAGCACGTCCACGGGTCCGGCGCCGGAGCCGATTTCGCGCAGGCCATTGGCCACGGCCTCGGCGGCGATCCGCCGCGCGGCGCGGGCCGCCTCGAGCGGCGAGTCGCCGAGCGCGAGGCGGGCGGCGAGCGCCGAGGAATGCGTGCAGCCGGACCCGTGCGAGGCGCCATCCCGGTGCCGGGGACCTTCGATCTCCTCGAGCGCCTCCCCGTCGAAGTAGCGATCCGCGCCGTCGTCGAGATGTCCGCCGGTGACCACCGCGACCCGCGGGCCGAGCGCGTGGACCGCGCGAGCCAGGTCCTCAGGCGATGCGTCGTCGTCCAGGCCGGCGAGCTCTCTAGCCTCGGCGGCGTTGGGGGTGACCACCGTTGCGCGAGGGACGATGCGCTCGATCAGGGCCCGCTTGGCATCCGGCTTCAGCAGGACCGCTCCGCTCTCGGCGACCATCACCGGGTCGAGCACCACCGGGGCGTCGCCCACCAGGCCGAGCGCCTCGTCCACCGCCTCGATGGTCGGCTCGTCGAAGAGCATCCCGATCTTCACTGCATCCACGCCCATATCCGAGACTACGGCCCGGACCTGGTCGAGGATGAACTGCCGCGGCAGCGTCTCGACCGAGACCACCTCGTGGGTGTTCTGCGCGGTGAGCGCCACGATCGCCGAGGTCCCGTGCACGCCGCAGCGCGCGAACGCCTTCAGATCGGCCTGGATGCCGGCGCCGCCGCCGGAATCTGAGGTGGCGATGGTCATCGCGATCGGGATGCGCCGCGCGGCTGTCACGCGGTTAAGGCTAGGGGTCAGACCCCGGGGGTCAGACCCCGGGGGTGGTGCGGGCGAGCGTGGTGCGTTCGTAACGGCCCGCGGAGTCGGAGCGGAGGTAGCCGTTGAGCTCGAGCCGCACCAGCGCTGCCGCCAGCGGCCCGGGGCCAAGATGCGAGGACCGAGCGAGCGAGTCGGCACTGCTGGATCCACGCTCCACGAGATCGAGTACCTCCGCCAACTCCGGCTCGAGGGCCGGCCCTAGTGCGGTCGCCGGCTCCGCGCGATCTGCCCCGACCCCGAGCATCGAGTCCAGCACGTCCGCGGCGCTGCGGATCACCGATGCCCCGTCGCGCAGCAGCCCGTTGGTGCCGGCTGCGGGCGACGAGCCCACCCGGCCCGGGACCGCCCCCACCTCCCTGTTCAGGTCCTGGGCCATCTCGGCGGTGATCAGCGATCCGGAGCGCTCGCGGGCCTCTACCACCACGGTCATGCCCCCCAGGGCGGCCATGATCCTGTTCCTGGCGGGGAACGTCCACCGGCGCGCTCTCGTCCCAGGCGGGAGCTCTCCGAGCACCAGGCCCTGTTCGACGATCTCGTCGTAGAGGCGCGCGCAGCGCGGCGGGTACGCGACGTCCACTCCAGTGCCCAGCACCGCGACGGTCAGGCCGCCGGCATCGAGGGCACCCCGGTGGGCACACGAGTCGATCCCCATCGCCATCCCGCTGACCACGACCAGCCCGGCGGCCGCCACCTGCTCGCCCAGCCGCGTGGCGAGCTCGCGGCCATAGCTGCTCGGTCGCCTGGACCCGACGATGGTGACCGCTGCATCTGGGCCGAGCGCCATGAGGATCTCCACGGAGCCGCGGCCGAACAGGACAGCAGGCGGATCCCCGAGAGCCCCGACGCCCTCGGGGTAAGACCGGTCATGGCGGCAGCATGCCCATGCCCCGGCGCCTTCGACCGCCGCGCGCAACCGCTCCGGATCGCGCTCGGCCGCCTTCCGTAGGAACGAGCGGGAACTGGACCCGGCCATCGCTCGAGCCAGGTCCTCATCCGGCAGGGCAAGCAGCTCATGGGCCCGGCGGCCTGGAGTGGCCCTGTCGACGGCCGTGTCGATGTGCCCAGCGAGGGAGCCGATGAGCCACGCCCGACTCAGGCAGTCCGGACACGCCTGCGGGCGCTCGGCTTTGCTCACGGCGCGTTGCGCCTGCGCTTGTCGATCGCCTCGGAGACGTGCTCAACGCTGATCCGCTCCTCCCCCGCCAGGTCGGCGATCGTCCGCGCCAGCCGCAGACAGCGATCCCAGCCTCGGGCGCTCAGGGCGAGCTTTCTATGTCCCTCCTCGAGCGTGCTCCGCGGCCCTGGGTCCAGGTGACAATGCCGGCGCAGCTCGCCGGGGGTCATGTCGGCGTTCGCGCGGCCTGGCCCCAGGCGCTCCTCCTGGGCCCGTCGGGCCCGCTGCACCCTCTCCCGGACGGACGAGGAGCCCTCGGCCTGCTCGTCCGTGAGCTCCTCCGGAGGCGGAGGAACCACCGAGAAGGTGATGTCGACCCGGTCGGCGAGCGCGCCGCTCAGCTTCGCCATGTACCGCGACACAGCTCCGGGATGGCACTCGCACTCGCCGGAGTCGGGGCCGTTGCCGCAAGGGCACGGATTCGAGGCCGCCACGAGCATGAAGCGGCAGGGCAGCGAGACCGTGCCGGTCGTCCTGGTGACGGTCACCTCACCCTCCTCCAGCGGCACCCGCAGCGCCTCCAGCGCGTCCCGCCGGAACTCGCCCAACTCGTCCAGGAAGAGGACGCCGCGATGTGCGCGGGTGACCTCGCCGGGACGCGGCGGCGACCCCCCACCGACCAGCGCCCGGCCCGACACGGTGTGATGAGGAGCCCTGAACGGCCGGCGCAGGCGCGGCCCGCCGTTCTCGCCACAGACGCCGGCGATCCGGGTCACCTCGATCACCTCATCTCGGCTCAGCGGCGGGAGCAGGGAGGGCAGCCGGTTGAGGGCGAGCGTCTTGCCGCCGCCCGGCGGTCCGATCAGCAGGATGCTGTGGGCGCCGGCCGCCGCGACCTCGAGACAGCGACGGAGCGCCGGGTGTCCCCGCAGGTCCTCCAGGTCGGGAAGCTCGTCGTCGGTGGCTTCGGGCGGCGAGGCGGGAGGAACCGGCTCGATCGAGCCTTCTCCCAGGTCGCGCAGCCGAGTGACGTGATCGACGGGCACCACCTCCAGCCCGCCGACGAGCGCCGCCTGAGCGGCGTCTCCGGGGGCGACCGCGACGCCCCTCAGGCCCCACGCCCGAGCGCCCTCCGCCATCGCCAGAGCCCCCGGAACCGGCCGGATGGCGCCGTCGAGCGCCAGCTCCCCGGCGAGCGCGTAGCGGTCGAGCACGCTCCGCGGAAGCTGTCCGGTGGCGACCAGGAGAGCCGCCGCGATTGCGAGGTCGAAGCCCGGCCCGGCCTTGTGCAGGTCGGCCGGGGCCAGGTTGGCCGTGATCCGATGCTGCGGGAAGTTGAAGCCGGAGTTCACCAGCGCGGAGCGGACCCGTTCCCTCGACTCCCTGATCGCGACGTCGGGAAGGCCGACGATCGTGAACGAGGGCAGGCCGCTGCCGATGTCGACCTCGACGTGAACCGGCTCGGCCGCCACACCGATCAGCGCGAAGGTTCGGGCGACGGCGAACATGTTCCGAAGCTAGTCAGCAGCCGCGCGCGGCTGGCGCGCGGAAGGTCACGTTGCCGTCACGCACTCGTTGCGGCCGGCGCGCGCCCCGGGCGCCGGCGCGGCCGATCCTGACGGGATGACCCATGCGAGGCAGAGGCTCGGGCGGAGGGCCGAGGATCTCGTTGCGACCGGGCTCAAGCGGGCCGGATGGCGGGTCGTCGAGCGGAACGTCCGGCTGCCCTCCGGAGAGCTCGACATCGTCGCGCTCGACGGCTCGACCCTCGTCTTCGTGGAGGTCAAGGCCGGCCGAGCCGGCACCACGATCGGACCCGAGCGCCCAGCGCACGCCGTCGGACACCGCAAGCGGCTCAAGCTCCGCCGCCTTGCCCGCGAGTGGATCGCGGACCGGCGCGGGCCCTCAGGCGTCTCGGGCTATCGCTTCGACGTCGTCGGAGTCCGCTTCTTCCCGGATGGCCTCGCGGATGTCGATCACATCCGCGCCGCCTTCTGAGATCGGGACCTCCTCGAACTCCCCGGCCGCGGAGCCGAGGCCCAGCTGGGAGTAGGCCACCGACGCAAAGGAGCGCCGGTGCAACGGGCAGATCCCGTGGCGCATGATCGCCTCACGGTGCTCCGGGGTCGAGTAGCCGACGTTGCCCTCGAAGCTCCACTCGGGATAGAGGGGGGCCACCCGATGCATGTAGCGATCGCGGGTCACCTTGGCGATCACCGAGGCGGCCGCGATCGCGGCGCTGCGCGCGTCCCCGTCGACGACGCGCTCATGGTCGAGCTCGCACGCGGGCAGGCGGAAGCCGTCCACCAGCCGCGTGGCGTCTGCCTGCGCCACGGCCCGCATGCAGTCCGTGAGGGCGGCGATGTTGGAGACGTGGAGGCCGCGGTTGTCGATCACGCGGGGCGAGCGCACGGCGACCGAGACGCACGCGGCCGCGCGGATCACCCGCGGATAGAGCTCCTCGCGCTCCTCGGGGCTCTTCTGCTTCGAGTCGTCCAGCCGCGCGAGCGCGAGCCGCTCCGAGCGGCCGATCCGCTCGAGGTCGATCAGCACTCCCGCCGCCAGCAGCGGCCCGGCCAGCGATCCCCGGCCGGCCTCGTCCACCCCGGCCACGAAGCGGCGGCCGAACGAGCGGTCGAAGCGGAACAGCCGGGCGGCGGTTCGCTTCTTTCGCTTCCTAGAAGATCCCGATCCGGTCGGGCGGCCAGTAGGTGGCGAAGGCTTTTCCGATGATCCAGTCTCGGGGGACAGGTCCCCAGAAGCGGCTGTCGTCACTCGACCCACGGTTGTCGCCCATCATGAAGTAATGGTCGGGCGGGATGGTGATCTGTTTGGGCAAATTGCAGGCTCCGCCCGGGGTGCAGGGACGGATGAAGTCCTCCTGGGCGATTTTCCCGTTGACCACCGGGTGGCCGTTCTGGACGCTCAGCGTGTCGCCGGGTCCGGCGACGATCCGCTTGATGAAGTTGACGCTCGCCTCCTGCGGGGTCGGCTGGTCGCAGGCGGCGCCGCTGCTTCCTCCGGCCCCCGTCCTCGGGTCGCCGCACTCTCCGCCCACGCCGCCTCCGTTCGCGCCCTCGGGCGGATGGAAGACGACGATGTCCCCGATCGCGGGGTCAGTGAAGTGGTAGAGGAACCGGTTGACCAGCACGCGCTGGCCGACGTCCAGTGTCGGCTCCATCGACTCGGAGGGGATCTGGTACGGCTTGATGATGAACGCCTGAATGCCGAGCGCCAACCCGAGCGCGAGCGCGACGATCACGACGAGCTCGAGGAGCGCGCCCTGGGTGCTGTGGGGCCTCGGGACTCTCAGTCTTCTGCCTCGTCGGTGGAGGCGTCCTCGGCCGTCGCCTCTGGCTCCGGCTCTTCTTCCGCCTCCGCCTGGTCCCCACCAGCCTCAGGGGGCTTCTCCTCCCCGGCCTCGCCCGCCTCCGCAGCCTCGCTCTCCTCAGCGGGCGGCTCCAGCTCGGCATCCGCCTCGCTGACCGCCACGCCCTCGGCGTCGACGGCCTCCGCGTCCTCGGGGGCGACGACGATGTCGTCCTCGATCCCCCAGCGGCGCTCGGCGACGCGGGCGCGCTTCCCGACCTTGTCGCGCAGGTAGTAGAGCTTCGCCCGGCGGACGTCCCCGCGGGCGGCGACCTCGAGCTTCTCGATCTTGGGCGAATGGAGCGGGAACGTCCGCTCGACGCCGACGCCGAAGGACTGCTTCCGAACCGTGAAGGTCTCGCGGGCGCCGCTGCCCTGGCGCTTGATCACGATGCCCTCGAAGACCTGGGTCCGGCGGCGGTTCCCCTCGACGACCTGGAAGTGGACGCGCACGCGATCGCCGGCGCCGAACCTGGGGCGCTGCTTCAGGTCTCGCTTCTCGAGGCTTTCGATGACTGTGCTCATCGCATGAGGATGATCGGCGGGGAACTTAAAAAAAGCACGTGCCGAAGGCGCGTGCGCGACGCGGAAGGTTAGCGGAGAAACTTCACTCCACCCGCTGGCGGGCTTGCGCGAGACGCCACTCCCGGACCTTGGCGTGATTGCCCGAAAGCAATACCTCGGGCACCTCCCAGCCGCGGTAGGTGGCCGGGCGCGTGTAGTGGGGATACTCGGGCGCGCCCTCGAGCGCCGCGCTGTAGGACTCCTCGACCGCGCTGTCCGCGTCCCCGAGCGCCCCCGGCAGCTTCCTGAGGATCGAATCGGAAATCACCATCGCGGGCAGCTCTCCGCCGGCGAGGACGTAGCGCCCGATCGAGATGGACTCGTCGGCTAGGTGCCCCACCACGCGCTCGTCGAAGCCCTCATAGCGTCCGCAGAGCAGGGCGAGGTGGGACTCCTCCGCGAGCTCGGCTGCCAGCGGCTCGTCGAAGAGCCGGCCGGAGGGCGCCAGCGCGATCTTGCGGACGCCCTCGCGATTGGACCCGTACGCGGCCTCGAGAGCCGCATCCACGACGTCCACTCGCATCACCATGCCGGCGCCGCCGCCGTAAGGCGAGTCGTCGACCTGGCCGGCGCCGAGGGGCGTCGTCTCTCGGTAGTTCCGGAACCTGAGCTCGGTCCCCCCCGCCAGCGCGTTCGAGACGTGGCGCTGGCGCAGGAACCAGTCGAAGTGCTCCGGGAACAGCGTGAAGATGTCGATCACCATGGGGTCAGGTCTTGCATTGCAACATGTCGTATTGCAAGACCTGACCCCGGGGTCAGTCGAGTATGTCGACGACCACGCGCTTCTCCTCGCGGGTCGCCGCGGCCTTCATCACGGAGCGCAGCGCGTTGGCGACGCGGCCGCCGCGTCCGATCACCCGGCCGAGGTCGTCGTCGGCCACCTCGAGCTCGAGCACGACCTCCCCGTCGATCTCCTCGACCTCGGTCACCTGGACCGAGTCGGGGTCCTCTACCAGGGAACGGGCCAGGAACTCGAGCAGCGTGCGCACCGGAGGGCTCGATCCGGCCGGCTAGCGGCCGGTCGCCTGGATCCCCTGGGTGCGAAGCAGCGTCGCCACCGTCCGGGTGGGCTGAGCGCCCTTCTCGAGCCAGTGCTGGGCGCGCTCGGGATCGATCACGATCAGCGACGGGTCCTTCTGGGGGTTGTACTGGCCGATCGTCTCGATCGTGCGGCCGTCCCGCGGCGAGCGCTGGTCGGCGACCACAACCCTCCAGATCGGGTTCTTCTTGCTCCCGACCCTGCGAAGTCTGATTCTCACGGACATGCGGCGGCGGAGGTTAGAGGTTGCCCGCAGTTAGCGCATCCCTCGCATGAGCTGCTGAGGGTCCGGCATCTTGCCCTCGGACATCTGCTTCATCAGCTTGTTCATCTGCCCGAACTGCTTGACGAGGCGGTTGACCGCCTGGACGGTGGTGCCGGATCCGGTGGCGATCCGCTTGCGGCGCGAGCCGTTGATCTCCGTCGGATGGGACCGCTCATAGGGCGTCATCGACTGGATGATCGCCTCGAGCCGGTCGAGCTCGCGCTCGTCGACCTGCCCCATTCCCTGCATCGCCTTGCCCATCCCGGGCACCATCTTCATCAGGTTGCCGAGCGGCCCCATGCTGCGGACCTGTTTCATCTGCTTCAGGAAGTCGTCGAGGGTGAACTGCTGCTTGCGGATCTTGCGCTCGAGGTCCGCGGCCTGGTCCTCATCGAACTCGTCCTGGGTCTTCTCGATCAGCGACATGACGTCGCCCATACCGAGGATCCGGCCCGCCATTCGGTCGGGATGGAAGCGCTCCAGCTCGTCGAGCTTCTCTCCCGTCGAGGCGTAGATGATCGGCTTGCCCGTGACGGCGCGGACAGAGAGCGCGGCGCCGCCACGCGCATCGCCGTCGAGCTTGGTGATCACGAGCCCCGTCGAAGTCGGCTGTCTCGGCGAAGCTCTCCGCGACGTTGACGGCGTCCTGGCCGGTCATGGCGTCGACGACCAAGAGCACGTCGTGCGGCTTGACCACCTTCCGCACCTTTGCCAGCTCGTCCATCAGATCCTGGTCGACGTGCAGCCGGCCGGCGGTATCGACGATCAGCAGGTCGCGGTTCTCGCTGACGGCCTGCTCCCGTGCCCAGCTCGCCACCTTGACTGGGTCGGCCTCCCCTGGCTGGGAGTAGACGTGAGCGTTTGCCTGGGCGCCGAGCTTCTCGAGCTGCTCCACCGCCGCGGGTCGCTGCAGGTCGCAGGCGGCCAGGGCGACATCCTTATGGTCCTTCTTCAGGAGCTTCGCCAGCTTCGCGCAGGCGGTGGTCTTGCCCGAGCCCTGGAGGCCGGCCATCAGCACTACTGTCGGGCCGCTCGGCGCGAAGACCAGGTCGCGGCCGGCGCCGCCCATCAGCGCGGCGAGCTCGTCGTTGACGGCCTTGACCACCGTCTGGCCGGGGTTGAGCGCCTCGGAGACCTCCTCCCCGGCCAGGCGCTCCCGCAGCGCGGCGGTGAAATCCTTGACGACCTTGAAGTTGACGTCGGCCTCGAGCAGGGCGAGTCGCACCTCGCGGAGGGCCTTGTCCACGTCGTCGTCGGAGAGCTTTCCTCGCGAGCGAACGTCGGAGAGGACGCCCTGGAGGCGCTCTGAGAGCTGGTCGAACATGAATCAGCCAGCTTAGAGAGCCGCTTTGCCGAGTCGCACAACCCCCGGGCGAATCTTGTCCAATCCCCTCCCGTGGTTGCCCCGTAGAGAACAGCTAACCAGGGAGACACCAGGGGAATGGCTGAGCGCCGGGGCTCGGTTGCCGTGGTTTCTCCGCAACCGAGCCCGGCGTCCAGCCGGCACAGACGAGAGGAAGCAATGAGAACGATCCTCCGAGGATTGAGGCCCAGCCCTGCGCTGGTGATCGCCTGCCTGGCCCTGTTCATGGCGATGGGCGGCGTCGGCTACGCGGCGCTCAAGGGGAAGGACAAGAAGAAGGTCAGACACATCGCCGATCAGGAGATCGCCAAGCAGGCACCGGGTCTGGGTGTGGGGAACGCGATGAACGCCGACAAGCTCGGCGGCGTGGCGGCCTCCGGCTACCAGCGGTTCTGCAACCCGTGGCGGGGTCAAGGCCACGGCCGTGGTCAACACCACTGGCGCCGGGGCGACGTTCGCCAACGTGCCCGGCTTCAACTGCTTCCAGCCGGGGAACCTGAGCAGCTCAGTGCAGATCGAGCGCCTGGCACAGGGGCAGTACCTCGTCCGGTTCGTCGGAAACAGCGGACCGAACGCATCCGGATCGGCCGTCACCTCGATGGTGGGCGCCGATGGGTACACCAACTACGTCCTGGCGAATCCATCGCCGATCCCCGGTGAGAACGTGTTCCAGGTGATCGTCCACAACGCCGCCGGCAACGTGGTCGACAACCGGACGTTCTCGCTGCTCGCCTTCTAGGCGACTATGGACAGCGATCGAGGCGCGCGGTCAGCGGGTCGGCCCCGCGGCCGCGCGCGTCGGCGTTCGGGCGGCAGCGGCGCGCCCGGCGGTGTCGCCCGCGCCCACTCCTGCGGGCAGCTCGGCCGGACCGCGCCTTGCCTCCTGACGCGGTCCGGTAGGAGAGCAGATAAGGGGTCGGGTCGACGGGGCTGCCGAAGTGGCGCACCTCGAAATGCAGATGAGGGCCGGTCGCATGTCCTGTGGATCCGACGTATCCGATCGTCTGGCCGCCGACGACCGCCTGGCCGACCGACGCGGCGATCACCGACATGTGCGCGTACCAGCTCTCGAACCCCAGCCGGTGGCTGACGACGACGAGGTTGCCGTAGCCGCCGTTGTTGAACCCTGCGAACGAGACCACGCCGACACCCCCAGCGTGTATCGGGGTTCCCTTCGGCTCCGGGAAGTCAAGGCCCGTATGCCACCGCCCAGGAGGAATCCAGCCGAAGCCGTCGCCGACCTGACCCGGCACGGGCCGGAAAAAGCGGACCGGGCTTGAAGGGGGCGCCGCGGTGACCAGCTGGCCCCCGCGGAGAGCGTCGAGCGTGCTGGGGCCTGCCACCCCGTCGACGTCCAGGCCGGCCGCGGCCTGATAGCGGCGCACGGCGTTCAGGGTGTTCGGTCCGAAGCCGCCATCGAATCCACCGGGCTCGAAGCCCCGGGTGTGGAGGAGGAACTGGAGGGCCGCGACGTCCCAGCCCCGCTTGCCCTCCATCATCGTCCGGGCGCCCAGATTGGGCTTGCCGCGACGGCCCAGGGCCGCGCGTCTGCGGCCCGGCGATGCCGTCGGCGGCCAAGCCGTGCTGGGACTGGAAGGTACGGACCGCCCCTGGGTCCAGGGCCCGCTGATCCCGTCGACGGCATGCGGATAGAGGCCGATGGCTCGCATGGCCACCTGGAGCGCGGCGACGTCGGAGCTTCCCGCGTTCGCGCTTTGCGGCATGACGAGGAGGCCCCCTATGACCGCCGCAAGCGCGACGAGCCATCTGGTGCCTCCCGAAGGCACGTGTCCAGCCTCCCGGGATTGTCGAATTGAGCTGGGAGCGTCGTTGCAGAGGCGGTAACGGTGGTGGACTCAGGCGACTATTCCTCGATCAGAGCGCGCGCGAACTGCTCCGCGTCGAAGGGCCGCAGGTCCTCGAGCGACTCCCCGATACCGATCAGCTTCACCGGAATGCCGAGCTCCGAGGCGATCGCCAGGGCGACCCCGCCCTTGGCGCTGCCGTCGAGCTTGGTGAGCACCGCGCCGGTCACCTCGACGGACTTGGCGAACTCCTGTGCCTGCCGGATGCCGTTCTGCCCGGTGGTCGCGTCGATCACCACCAGGGTCTCGTGCGGTGCGTCGGGGATCTGCTTGGCGATCACCCGGCGGACCTTGGAGAGCTCCTCCATCAGGTTGCTGTGGGTGTGGAGCCGCCCCGCCGTGTCGCAGATCACCACGTCCGCGCCGCGGGCCTCTGCCGCGGCGACGCCGTCGAAGGCGACCGCGCCCGGATCGCCCCCCTCCGTGCCGCGGACGATCTCCGTCCCCGCCCGGTCCGCCCACTCGGCGAGCTGGTTGACGGCGGCGGCCCGGTAGGTGTCGGCGGCTGCCACGATCACGTCCAGCCCGAGCTCCTTCTGAAGGTGCCAGGCGATCTTGCCGATCGTCGTCGTCTTGCCGGTGCCGTTGACACCGACGACCATCAGGACGGACGGGCGCTCGCGCAGGTGGATGCGGGCCGCCTCCTCCCCTCCCGGCGACGCGGTCTCCGCCAGCACGGCGATCAGGCGCTCGCGGAGCGCCTCGCCGCCGGCGAGCTCTCCGACCTCGACCTCGTCCTCGAGCCGCCGGACGACGGTCGCGGTCGTCGGGGCGCCGACGTCGGCCAGGATCAGCGCCTCCTCGAGGCTCTCCCAGGTCGACTCGTCGATCCGCCCGGTGAAGCTGGAAGAGAGCTCGGCGGTCAGGGCCTGGCGGCTGCGGCTCAGCCCCTCCCGAAGACGGCGGAAGACTCCGGCCCGCTCCTCCTGTGCCTCCTCCTTCGGGACCTCACGGTCGCCGAGGTCGAAAGCCTCTTGCCAGCTGCTCACCACGGCGGCGGAGGGTACCCGGTGCCGTCAGAGCCCCCCTCGAGCGGGTTCGTACCCCGCGCGCCTAGCCGTAGAAGACGATGTAGAAGGCGGCGTCGTCCGTGGCGGTAGGGGTGACCATCAGCACATAGGCCTGCGCGTCCGGAGTGCACACGCTCGGGACCTGGTCTCCGAATTGGGGGGCGAACTGGCCCACCGAGTCGTCGTAGTCGGCCGTCACCTGCGCACCCTTGAATGCGAAGCCGAGATTGCGGAAGCAATAGAGACCCGGGGTCGATCCGTCCTTGGTCACGTTGGACTGGGAGATGTTCTTCGCGCGACCGACTGCCCCGGTGGAGGAAACATGCGCGAAGGCGACCGGGTTCGCGCTCACGGCGGCGGTGGCAATAGCCGCGTGGCTCGCGTTCGTCGCTTTCGTCGCGTTGGTCGCATTGGCCGCGTTCGTCGCGTTCGTCGCGTTCGTCGCGTTCGTCGCATTGGCCGCGCTGGCGACGGAGAGCCCGGGGGCCTGCGCAGCGATCTGAGAGCTGGCCACCGAGGTGGCGATCTGCTTGACCCTCTTCGTGGTCAGGCCTTTCTTCTTGGAGCTGGTCGCGATCGGGCTCGCGATGGCGACGCCGGCGACGGCGGCCACCAGGGCCAACACGGCCACCACCAAGGCGGGTGAGGGGCGAATTGTGGATCTTGATCTGAGCAGCCGCATTGGAGTTGCCTCCCTTTCGAGGTCATGCGCCGGGCAGACCCGCCCGCCATGTCCCTGATCGATTTCACTTCTCCCCCTGGCGCGTCGTGGCGGTGATTCTCGGCGCTCAGCGGCGGTTTTTCATCGGTGAGCCACCCCAATCTTTTCTCCCGCCGCCGGTACCCTGGGGCACCGGAGGAGGAGCGACGTGGACGCAAGGACGCTGAGCGGGAGCGAGTGGGAGCGCGGCATAGCGCCGGCGCTGGTCGAGAGGGACCGGGAGCTGGCCGCGATCGCGAGCGCGCTCGACTCAGCGACCCTGGGTTCGGGTGGCGTGCTGCTGATCGAGGGCGAAGCCGGGATCGGCAAGACCAGGCTGCTCGCGGAGGCCCGCGCTGCGGCGGAGTCGCGGGGGATGTGCTGTCTCCGTGCCCGGGCCGCGGAGCTGGAGCGCCCATTCGCTTATGGAGTGATCCGCCAGCTGCTCGAGCCCGAGCTTCAGAACGCGGGCGCCGCCGATCGAATACTCACAGGAGCGGCCGCGGCGGCGGCGCCCGTCCTCGGCGCCCCCCCCGCCCAGTCGCTGCCCCCGCAGGACCTCAGCTCCGCCCTGCTGCACGGGATCTACTGGGCGTGCGTGCGCCTGTCCGAGGAACAGCCGTCGGTGCTGCTGGTGGACGATCTCCAGTGGGCTGACCCGCCCTCCGCCCGCTCACTCGAGTACATCGCCCGGCGCGCCGACGAGCATTCTCTCGTCCTGGTCCTCGCATCCAGGAACGCCGGGACCTTCCCGGACATCCCGAGCCAGTCGCGGATTCGGCCGGCAGCGCTGAGCGAACAGGGATCCGGCCGCGTGCTCGAGGACCTGCTGGGACCCTCGACCCGGGAGTTCTCGTCGGCGGCCCACCGGGTCACCGGCGGCAACCCGTTCCTGCTTCGCGAGGTCGCGCTGGCCACGGCCACCGGTGAGCCCCTCCCGGACCAGCCGAACGCCGAGCGGATCGCCGAGCTGGGCCCGCCTTCGGTCGCGAACTGGACGCTGGCACGGCTGGCGCGGCTGCCGGAACGCTCTCGGAAGGTCGCGGCGTCACTCGCCATCCTCGAGCAGGCGGAGCTTCAGGTCGTCGCGGCTCATGCGGACCTCGACTCCTCGATCGCCGCGGCCGCGGTCGACGACCTCGCGGAGATCGGGCTGGTGGAGGGCGAGCTCCCTTTGCGCTTCGCGCATCCGATCGTCAGGAGCGCCCTCTACGAGCGTGTCGCCCCGGCCGGCCGGGAGCACGGGCACAGGCTCGCGGCGGAGCTGCTCCACGAGAGGGGAGCCCCGGCGGAGCAGGTGGCGGCCCATCTTCTCGAGACCGAACCGCGAGAGGAGGACTGGGCGACCGAGCGGCTGCGGGCGGCGGCGGGCCAGGCGAGGGCCCGCGGCGGAGCGGAGGAGGCGATCGCCTTTCTGCGTCGCGCTTGCGACGAGTCGGCTCGAACCGAGGACCCGTCGCTGCTGCTGGAGCTCGGGCTGGCCGAGCTCGCGGCCAGCAACCCGGATGCTCTCGGGCACCTGGAGGCGGCGTCCGAAGCCGGCGGCCCGCCCGAGCTCCAGGGGACCATCCACGGAGCGTTGGCGCAGAGCCGCTACCTCGCCGGGGACACGCTGGGGGCGTTCAGGGCCGTCGGCGCCGCGCTTGACGCCATTCCGCCTGGCGGCGGCGGCGCAATCGAGGCGGAGCTCCTGTTCAGCTACGGGATCGCCGGTCGGCCTCGGGAGGAGCAGATGAATGAGGTGCGCGGCAGGCTCAGCACCCCGCGCCTGGGCGCCGAGGGTGAGCCGACCCCGGCCGAGGTCGTGAGGCGACACCTGCTTGCCCTCGACGGCTACCTCCGGGGAGACCGGGAGCAGGCGGTCACGGAGGTGATGTGGGCCGCAGAGCGCATGTCGGATCCCGCGCTCGCGGACGGATTGCCTTCCCTGACGGGGACCGGGCCCGCCTTTGTCCTCGCGGGCCTCGACGCCCACGCTGACGCCGAGCGGCTGATCGTCGCGAGCCTCGAGCGGGCGCGGCGCCGCGGCAGCAGGCTGGAGACGGCGGAGGCCCTGCACGACCGCGTCTGGTCGCGCTGGCGGCGCGGGGACCTAGTCGGCGGGCTGGCGGACGCCGAGACGATCTTCGCCATGACCGAGGGGGCGTGGGAGGTCGCCAAGCTCCCCCTGCGTATCGCCCATGCGTACATGAAGGTCGAGCGCGGCGAGGTGGACGAGGCAGCCGCCCGGCTCGACCTGCCCGAGAGCCTCGAGTGCGCCGCTCCGGGTACCTGGGGCTGGGGATGGCTGCCGCTGGGCCGGGCCAGGGTCGCGGCGGCTCGGCGCGACTGGGACCGGGCCTTGGAGCTCTCCCTGCGGGCCGGGGAGCGCCTGCTGGCGATCGATGCGCCGAGCCCGGGCTACTGCTGGTGGCGCTCCCAGGCGGCGCAGGCCGCCATGGAGCTTGGTCAGCTGGAGCGCGCCACGGCGCTGGCCGCTGAGCAGTTGGAGCTCGGCCGGCGGATCGGTTCGCCGCGCGCGATCGGCACCGGTCTCGCCGCGCTCGGGTCGGTCCAGGGAGGCGCGGAGGGCGTGGAGCTGCTGCGCGCCTCACTCTCCCCGCTGGAGACGGCCCGGGCGGACCTGGAGCGGGCGCGGGCGCTGCTCGCCCTCGGCATCGCCCTACGCCGGGCGCGTCAGACCCGTGAGGCGCGAGAGCCGTTGCGTCAGGCGCTCGACCTGAGTAGGCGGCTCGGCGCAAGCCCCCTTGCCAAGGTGGCGCTGGCTGAGCTGCGGGCCGCGGGCGGCCGGCCTCGGCGCGAGCGCAGCACCGGTCTGCAGTCGCTCACCCCGCGAGAGCGCCAGGTGGCCGAGCTCGCCGCGTCCGGGGTGGCGAACCCTGCGATCGCCGAGCAGCTGTTCATCAGCCGGAAGACCGTCGAGGCGCACCTCCGTGCCGTCTTCCGCAAGCTCGACGTCTCCTCCCGCGAGCAGCTTCAGAACCTCGAGCCCTAAGCCCCTAGGCGGCCTCCGCCGCGGCGCCCTCTGTGCCGTCGCCACCGGCCACCGACCCCGCCGGCGCATCCACGCCCGTCCCAAGCTCATCGCGGGGCAGCTTGCGCGAGACCACCTTGGTGACGCCGTCGCCGCCCATGCTGACGCCGTAGAGGATGTCGGCGGCGTCCATCGTGCGCTTCTGATGGGTGACGACGATGAATTGGGAGCGCTCGGAGAAGCGGCGGACGAGGCGCAGGAAGCGGTCGATGTTGATGTCGTCGAGTGCGGCCTCGACCTCATCGAGGATGTAGAAGGGGCACGGCCGGGCCATCAGGACGGCGAAGACGAACGCCAATGCGACCAGCGACTTCTCGCCGCCCGACAGCAATGACAGCCGGCGGGTCGACTTGCCCGCCGGCGTCACCTCGATCTCGACGCCTCCGTCCTCGTCCGGAGGGGCTAGCTCCTCGTCGGGGTCCACCCCATCGCTCCCCTCGTCGCCCTCGGGCTCCTGGCCTGCGAACGGCCGTGGACCGACGTTGACCCGGCGCAGGCGGCCGCTTCCGCCCGGAAAGAGCTCGGCCACCATCTCCTCGAATCCCCGGGCGGTGGCCTCGAACGTCTCCTCGAAGGCGGCGGCGATCTCCCTGTCGGTGCGCCGGATCAGCGCGCGGAGCTCGGTGATCGCCTTCTCCAGGTCCTTGCGCTGCTCGGAGAGCTTCGTGAGATGCTCGCGCGCCTCCGCATACTCGCGCTCGGCCAGAGGGTTGACCGGCCCGATCTGCTCGCGGTTTCGCTCGAGCTTGGCCAGACGGGCCTCGATCCTCTCCCGCTCGTCGTCCTCCAGGGCCACCGCCGCCGCGCCCAGCTCCTCGCCGAGGGCCGTGGCCACTCGCTGGAGCTCCGCCGAGCTCTCGTCGCGACGGCCGCGCAACTGGGTCGCCTCGACCTCCGCCACGGTCATCGCCTCGCCGGCCTCCCGCAGCTCCGCCTGGAGGCCGAACTCCTGTTGCGAGCACTCCCGCAGCTCGGCGGCGACGTCGCCCCCGTCCTCCTCCTCGATGACCGCCAGCTTCTCCGCGCGCCGTTCCAGCCCGTCGGCCAGGCGGCGAAGGGCGTCCCGGGCCCGCCCCAGGGCGGGCAGCGTCTCGCTCTCCAGCCTGATCCGGCGCTCCAGCTCTTGGCGATCGCGAAGGCGCTTCTGCTGGGCACGCTCGGCGCTTTCAGCGTGGCGGCGCTCGGCCGTCAGCTCGGCCTCGAGCTTGGCGCGCTGGATCGCAGAGCCCGACCCCTCACCCTCGCGCTCGGCGTGACGCTCCGCGAGCCAGCCCGTCCTGCTCGCCTCCTCGGCGGCCTCGTCCAGTGCCCGGCGCGCCTCCCGCAGGGCACGCTGCGATTCCTCCTCGCGGCCGCGCGCCTCGGCGAGGGCCGTCTCCGCCCGCTGCAGGTCGTTCCTGGAACGCTCCTCGGTCTGCTCGCGCTGGGCGAGGCGCGAGGCGAGCTCCTCGCGCTCGGACCGGGCGGCCAGGGCCGGGTCGGTCCCCTCCCGCGGGAGGCGCCGGATCTCACCTGCCGCCGCGTCGAAGCACTCGCCGTCGACGGTGACGGCGACGCCGGTGAAACCCTCGGCGAGGCCGTCCAGCTCGTCCACGAGCCACGCATCGGCCAGCAGGCGCGCCGTGATCGGTGCCGCCTCCGGGCGCGCCTCGATCAGGTCGAGCAGCCGGCGCGCCCCCTCCTTGGGCGGCGATGTGGCCGGGCTTGGGTTTCCGGATGCAAGCAGGACGCGCGCGGCGCCTTCCGCGCCGGCGAGACGCTTACGCCCCTCGCTCACCGAGCCGGCGATCGAGGCGCGCAGCCGCTCGCCGAGGACGGCCGACACGGCGCGCTCCAGCCCCGACCCGGTCTCGAGCATGCCGGCCAGCGCCTGGTGCTCGCCCTCCACCGCGGCGGCCGCGAGCTTGGCCTCGACCGCGGAGAGCTCTCCCGCCAGCGCCGCACGCCGCTCCGAGGCCTTCTGGGCCTCCGCGCGGGCACGCTCGTGCATCTGGGTGGCCGCTCGCAGGGCGGCACCGATCTCCTCCTCGGCTCGCTCCAGCGGCTCAAGCTCCGTCTTTGCCTCGACACGCCGGCGCTCGGCTTCCTCCGCCTCGCGCCGCAGGCGCTCCCCCTCCTCGGAGGAGTCCTCGTCGAGCTTTGCCAGCTCAGCCTCGAGCTCGGCGATCCGAGCCGCTGCGGTGGTCTCCTCCGGCTCCTCATCGAGCGCGTCCAGCCGCAGCTGGCGCTCTCCGAGGGCGCCGCGCAGATCGCGCTCGGCGAGGTCGAGCGCCTCCGCTCGCGCCCGGACCCGCTCGATCGCCGCCCGCGCCTCGGCGAGCTGCTCGCCGTGCCTTCGACGGCCCTCCTCGCCCGCCGCGATCCGCTCCTCGATCGCGGTCCGCCGGGCGCGCACCGCCTCGAAGCGCTTCTCGACGGAATCCCGGGTGGCGCGCGCCTCCGCGAGCCTCGCCTCCGCGGCCGCCAGCTGCGCCTCCTGGGCGCGCAGGTCATCGGCGACGATCTGGGACCGCAGCTCGTTCGACTGGCGGAGCAACTTCGCGGTCCGCTCTGCGGCCTCCGCCTGGCGCTTCAGGGGCCGCAGATGCGAGCGGGCCTCGCGCTCGACGTCGTGGGCGCGCTCGAGGTTGTCGCGGGTCCGGTCGAGCTTGAGCTGCGCGCTGTGGCGTCGCTTGCGGTGCTTGCCGAGCCCGGCGGCTTCCTCGATCAGCATGCGCCGGTCCCGGGGCTTGGAACTGACGATCTCCTCGACCTTGCCCTGGCTGATCACCGAGTGCGCCTCGCGCCCCATGTTGGTGTCGGAGAGCGCCTCGACGACGTCGACGAGGCGGCAGCGGGCGCCGTTCAAGCGGTACTCGCCGTCGCCGTTGCGCTCGATGCGCCGGGAGATCGAGATCTCGGAGAACTCGCTGGCGGCACGTCCCTCGGAGTTGTCGATCACGACCTCGACCTCGGCGAAGCGGCGTGCCGACTGGCCGTTGCCGCCGGCGAAGATCACGTCGCGCATCTGCTGGCCGCGGATCGCGGAGGGGCTCTGCTCGCCCATGGCCCAGAGCACCGCGTCCGTGATGTTGGACTTGCCCGAGCCGTTCGGGCCGACGATCACGCTGACGCCCGGCGAGAAGGTCAGCCGGGTGCGGTCGGGAAAGGACTTGAAGCCCTTCAGGTTGATGGCCTTCAGATACATCTCACTCGCAAGGGTCGCAGGAAGGCTGATGCTCGCGCGTCGCCCGGACGCAACCGCAGCTTCTTCTAGGCGCGCAGTTTCTCGAGCGCGCGCTGCGCGGCCGCCTGCTCGGCTTCCTTCTTGCTCCTGCCGGAGCCGATGCCGATCCCCTCGCCGCGCACGGTCGCCCGGATCTCGAAGCGGCGGTCGTGCGGGGGCCCGTCCTCGCTGGCGACCTCGTAGCTGACGGTCTCGCCGTCGCGGGCCAGTCGCTCCTGCAGCTCCGACTTGAAGTCCATGCGCTCGCGCGTGGCCTGCTCGACCTGGTCGGCGAACGCGTCGACGACCGCCTCCGAGGTCCGCTCGAACCCGTGCGCCATGTAGCACGCGCCGATCACCGCCTCGCAGACCGAGGCGAGCGTGCGCTCCGAGGCCAGCAGCGTGTCGACCGGCAGCCCGTCCCCGTCGTCCGGCGCCTCCCCGGTCAGCATCTCGGGGAGCTGGAGCCTGCGAGCGACCTCCGCGCAGGCGCGGCCGCTGACGGCCTGGTTGAGGATCTTGGTCAGCTCGCCGATGTCGGCCCCCGGGTGGTCCTCGAAGAGAAGCGTGGCTACCGACAGGCCGAGGACGCTGTCCCCCAGGAAGGCGAGCCTTCCGTACGACTCGGTTCGCTTGTCGACCCAGGACGAGTGGGAGAGTGCCTGCCGGCGCAGCTCTTCGGGGGTGTCCGCGAACAGCTCCGCCAGCGAGGCGGCTGGAGGTGTCATCTGATCAGATCGCCGCCATCTCCCCTAGGTTGCGGGCACTCTCGCGCAGACGAAGTCGACGGCGTCCCCGACGGTCTCGATCTCCGCCGCCTCTTCCTCGCTGACCCGGATCCCGTAGCGGTCCTCGAGCTCCATGACCAGCTCGTAGAGGTCGAGCGAATCGGCGTCGAGGTCCTCCCGGAACCTGGTCTCGAGCTGGATCTTCTCCGGCGCCACCTCGAGCTCGGTGCTCAGGTGCCTGCGGACGAGAGTCATTACCTCTTCGCGTTCCATCGCGGTGATTATCGCCTATTGCCCAGCGGTTCCCGAGGGCTCCTCTCGAAGCGCATCGCGGGTCGCGCCGGAAGCCGCCAGCAGCTCTGCCGTCCGCTCCACCGAGTGCTCGCTGACGGCGCGGTCGGCGAGCCTGACCGCGTTCGCTATGCCCTCCGGCGTCGAGCTCCCGTGGGCGACGACGGCGACGCCCCGCAGGCCAAGCAGGATCGCCCCGCCCACCGAGTTGGGATCCATGCTCCGGCGCAGTCCTCCCAGGGCCGGGCGCAGCAGCAGACCCCCCGCCGATGCCAGCGGGCCGGACCGGGCGGCGGCGCGCACCGCGTCGGCGACCGCCCTGGAGGTGCCCTCCACCGTCTTCAGCGTGACGTTGCCGGTGAAGCCATCTGTGACCACCACGTCCGCCTCGTCCCCGAGCAGGTCGCGACCCTCGAGGTTGCCGATGAAGCGCACGCCATCGGCGCCGGTGAGCGCCTCGTGGGCCTCGACCACGTCGGCTCGCCCCTTCTTCTGCTCCTCTCCGACTGAGAGCAGGGCGACGCGCGGGCTTTCCAAGCCGAGCACCGCCGTGCAGAAGGCCGAGCCGAGGAAGGCGAACTGGATCAGATGCTGGGAGCGGACGTCGGTATTGGCGCCGGCGTCGAGAAAGACGAGCGGGGGTCCCTCCCGCCCCGGCACCGGGATCTGGACGGCGAGTGCCGGCCGGTGGACGCCCTGCGCGCGCTTCAGCGCGAACAGGGCGGCGGTCATCGTCGCCCCTGTCGAGCCGGCGCTGACCAGGGCGCTGCAACGCCCGCCGGCGGCAGCGGCTGCCCCGCGGACGACCGAAGCCTCAGGAGTGGAGCGCACCGCCGCGACCGGCTCGGCCTCGTTGCCGATCCAATCGGTGGTCGGCTCGAGTTCGACTCCCGGCGGCGGATCAAGCGACGAGGGGCCGAAGAGGCGGACCGGGATGCCGTCCGCGGCGGCGATCCCGGCACCCTCGAGCACCAACTCGGGTCCGCCGTCCGCCCCATAAGCATCGAGCGCGACCGGCTCAGGCACGTGCGCCTAGTCCTGCGGTGACGGCTGCTCGGCCTGGGGCGTGGTCTCGGAGACCTCGTGGCGGATCACCTCACGCCCCGCGTACGTGCCGCAGGTCGGGCAGACGCGATGGGGCAGGCGCGGGCTGTGGCAGCGCGGGCACTCGTTCAGCCGTGGGGCCGAGACCTTGTGCTGAGCGCGCCGCTTGTCGCGCCGCGTCCTCGACTGTCTCTTCTTGGGGACCGCCATTGGCGCGGGATGGTAGCCCCTATTCCAGCTTCAGGTCCCTGAGCTTGCTCATCCGCGGATCGCCAGCCCTGCGAGTGGCGGTGCGCGTCGGGGTCCGCGTCGTTCAGCGATCTCGCCGCAGACCGCGCAGAGACCGAGGCAGTCCTCCCGGCAGAGGGGCTGCGCGGGGAACGCGAGGACGAGCGCGTCGTTCGCCCATCGCTCGACGTCGAGGTTGCCGTCGGAGACGTAGGGGCTGCGCAGCTCCTCGTCTCGGGTCGGCGGCTGATCGACCTCGCGGGCGTCGATCTCGACAACGGTTCGGCGCGGGCTCCAGGCAGCGAACGCAGGGCCGCTGAGCTCGCTGGTGAACCTGAGGCGGAGGGCGTATCCGGTGCTGGTCCGGGACACGTCGAGGCGAACCGCCGCCGACCGCCGCCGGCCGGCGACATAGCTCTGCCCCCGAGCTCGATCGGCTCGAGCTCGACCTCGAGATCGAGCGCGCGAGCCTGCCCCGAGGACAGCGCGAGGCGCTCGAGATCGACGATTCCGCCTTCCGCATACACTCGCCCCGAGGGTACCGAGCCGACGGTGCGCCCAATTCCACTGGAATCCCGAGACCTACCTGGAGGAGATCCGGGCCGAGGTCCCGCGCTACGACGAGCTTCAGCGGGCGGCGATCGAGGCGATCCCCTTCGCCCCGGACCGCGTCCTCGAGCTCGGGATGGGCACCGGCGAGACCACCCGGGTCCTGCTCGAGGCCTACCCGGACGCCTGGGTGATCGGACTCGACTCGGACTCGAACATGGTCTACCGGCTGCGGGAGGAGTACGACGACGTCCAGCTCGCTCGCATGGAGGATCCCCTGCCCGACGGTCCCTGGGACCTCGTCATCTCCGTCCTCTCGGTGCACCACCTGCAGGACGACGCCAAGCAGACGCTCTTCCGGCGCGTGCGCGAGCAGTCGCGGGCGCTGGTGATCGGCGACGTCGTCAAGGCCGAGAAGCAGGTGACGCCGATCGAGCCCGGCTTCGACTTCCCCGACACCGCCGAGGAGCTCGCGGAATGGTGTGGCGGCGAGATCACCTGGACCGCGGACGACCTGGCGGTCGTCAGAGCCACCTACGAATAACCCCGGGTCAGGTCTTGCATTACGACATGTTCGCTTGCGCAGCACCCTTGACCCCATGAGAGGAGCGAGATGACCCACCACAACCCGGAGCGGCCAGGGCCGCCGCCGTCAGCCGATGAGGGCGTCGTCCTCTACGAGAAGCGCGACCGGATCGCCTACGTGACGATCAACCGCCCGGAGGCGCGGAACGCCGTCAGCCCCGAGGTCCACAGGGCGATGATCGCGGCCTGGGCCGACTTCGACGAGGACGACTCCGTCGACGTCGCCATCCTCACCGGCGCCGGCGACGCCTTCTGCGCCGGGGCTGACCTGAAGGAGTACATCCCACCGATCGTCGCCGACGGCGACGTCGACCGACATTCGCGAGATCGTCGAGCTCGGGCTCAACGGCTTCACCCGCGGCCAGCACCGCATCTACAAGCCGATCATCGGCGCGATCAACGGCTGGGCCCTGGCGGGCGGCCTCGAGACTGCGCTCGCCTGCGACATCCGGATCGCGTCGGACCGGGCCATGTTCGGCTCGTTCGAGGCGCGCCGCGGCTTCCACCACGGCGACGGCGGCATCGTGCGGCTGGTCAACACCTGCGGCACCGGCATCGCGCTGGAGATGCTGCTCACCGCCGAGCCGATCGACGCTCAGCGGGCGCTGCAGTGCAACCTGGTCTCCAAGGTCGTCCCGCACGAGCGGCTGATGGAGGAGGCCGAGACGGTCGCCCGCCAGATCCTGCGGAACTCCCAGCGCGCCGTGCGCTCGGCGAAGCAGACGATCCTCGACACGGTCGGCAAGACCCTCGACGAGCAGCTCCGCAACGAGGCCTGGAACGCCTACAGCTGCGCGGACCCGAAGGAGACGACCGAGCTGCTGGAGCGCTTCTACGAGAAGACCGACGCCGGCCGGGCGGGTAGCCACCAGACCGATCTGTCATGAATCCGGCACTCCGAGCCGCGCCGCGCGCTCGTCACCGGGGCCGCCGGCGGGATAGGCGCCGCCATCGCCGAGAGGCTGAAAGCCGACGGGCTCCAGGTGACGACGCTCGATCGTGCCGAGGGCTGTGACCTCCAGGTCGACCTGAGCTCGGACGAGCTCCCCGACCTGACCGGGATCGACGTCTGCGTCTCGAACGCAGCGATCACGGACACGATCTCGCCGGCCCACCGGATGAGCCCGGAGCAGTGGTCACGCGACATCGACGTCAACCTGACCGGCGCCTTTCGCGCGGTCCAGGCCTGCCTCCCTGGGATGCGCGAGCGGGGCTGGGGCAGGATCGTCGCGATCTCCTCCGGCGCCGCGAAGACCGGTCTGCGCGGGCAGGTCGCCTACTCCGCCTCGAAGGCGGGGCTGCTCGGCATGGTGAAGACGCTCGCCGCGGAGAACGTCCACCGCGGGATCACGGCGAACGCGGTGCTGCCGGGGATGGTGGCGACCGAGAAGGTGAGGGCGATGCCGGACGAGGTGCTCGAGCGCCTGATGCCGCTCCTCCCCTCGGGCCGCATGGTCGAGCCGGCGGAGATCGCGGCCGCGGTGTCCTATCTCTGTTCGGAGGAGGCCGCGCAGGTGACCGGCCAGGAGCTCGCCGTCGACGGGGGCGCCGGTCTCAACACCTTCACCCTGGGATCCGAGGGCCGGGACTAGCCGGGAAGGCTTCGCTCCCGCCCGTAGCGCTTCCAGTGGCGCTCCGGGATGTCCGCCGGGTCCTTGTACCAGTGCCAGGTGCAGGGGTCGCGATCGAAGTCCTCGGGCGGATCGGAGGGATAGACCGGGTACCCGATCCAGTTGATCGGGCCGAGCTCGTTCATGAAGGCGCAGTGAGTGCAGTAGAGGGGGAAGCCCTCACGCCCATAGCTCCAGTCGTGCGCAGAGTCGGTGACGCCCCAGCCCTCGGGGCCGTAGCGGCCGTTGCGCCAGAGCCGCTGGCCCGAGCCGCAGGGGTTCATCGTGAAGGTCAGCTTCTCGTCGTCCTCGGCGATCTCGAAGGCGCCGGGATTCGGCCCGACCCCGCCGGTCGAGTGGCCGCGCCAGGTGGCGGCCAGGGCCTGCGCGATCGCCTTGCGGTCGGCGGCGTCGATCTTCTCGACGCTCTGCTTCCAGCTGCGCTCGAGGCTCCACTCCCACGCTTCGCGCACCCCCTCGTCACCAAGCTTCTCCTTGACGAACGAGATCAACCCGGCCATGCCGTCCACCAGCATGTCGTGCATGAACTGGGATTCGTGCTTCTCGCGTTCGCAGAGGCTCTTCGCCTCCTCGAGATCGCCGCGGTCGATCGCCTCGGTTGCGCAGTCCATCGTCGGACGCGACATCTCTCGCAGCTCCTCGTCGGAGAACCACCTCTCGGACATGACCGCTCCTTCCCTCGTGAGGGTCGAACCCTAGTCGCCGCCCTCCGGATAGCCCGGACGGGCGATCTCGAGCTTGCGCCGCACGTGCTCCTCGAGCCGGGGGCCAGCTCATCGATCGCGGTCGTCCAGCTCGCCGGCCCGCAGCCGCGCGAAAGCTCGGCGGCGGCGCGCGTGGACGTCCTCGACCTCCTCGCCGAGCAGCTCGCTGAACAGGGCCAGGTCCTCGCCGGTCAGGCTCCTCCCCCGCCCTGAGCTCGCGGGCGACGACCGCGCAGACGTTGGCGGCGACCAGCACCTTGAAGCGCTGCTCGCGCGGCACCTCCGGGCGCAACTCGCCGAACAGGTACTCGGCGACCGACTCGAGCAGCTCGGGGGCGGTGGGTCTGTCCTGCATCAGCGCGACCAACTCCAGCAGGTCCCACTCCGGCTCGCAGACGCGGCGGCCGAGCGAGGCCGAGCTCGTGGCTGCGACGCACTCCGGTCAGGTGGTCGTGGGCCTGGCGGGCGCAGATGATCGCCCACTTGACGTTGCCGAACACCTCCCAGTAGCGGACCCGGTCGCGGTCGACCGGCGCGCCACCCGCCGCCTCGTACGCGGAGATGAAGTCGTCGAGCTGCCCCACCCCGGCCACCGGGCAGATCGTCGTTGCCGAAACGCCAGGAGCGGATGCAGAGCCAGCCGATGTCCTCGGCCGGGTCGCCGAGGTGGGCGAGCTCCCAGTCGATCACGGCGGCGAGGCCCTCCTCGTCGACGATGAAGTTGCCGAGGCGGAAGTCGCCGTGGACGAGTCGCGGCTCCGCCGGCTCGGGAGCATTGGCCCGCAGCCAGCGCAAGCCGAGCTCGACCGCGGGCAGCGGCTCACCGATCTCGTCGAGCTGGCGCTCCCACTCCTCGATCTGGGCGACGGCCGGGTCCGAGGCCGGCGCCGGAACCACACCGTCCAACTCAGCCGTCTCGATGGCGTGAATCCGGGCGAGCGATTCGGCGAGCTGGCCCGGGAGATTGGCGCGGGCGTTCTCGAACTCGGCCTTTCTCAGGATGCGCGGCGCCACGGAGGTCCCCTCGACGTGCGCCATCAGCAGGCCCGGCGACCCGAACCGGCCACCCTCGGGCTCGAAGGCGAGCGGCGCCGGCACTACCACGCCGGCGTCTGCGGCGGCGCGAATCAGGGCGAACTCGTCCTCCATCGGGACCAGGGAGACCGAGCCCCGTGGGTCACGGCGAAGAACCCAGCGACCGGCGTCGCTCTCGGCCATCCAGGTCTCGCGCGACGCCCCGCCTGGAATGGGTGTCAGTCGAAGCCCGCCGGCATCGATCCCGTGCCCGCTCGAGTACCTCGCCGATCCCGGTCGCCAACCGCTCCAGCTCCATCGTGAGGAGCCTATTTGTGTCCGGATAGCCGCCTAGCTTCCGCTCCCTCATCTTCTTCTTCGACCTCAGCAGCCTCGAGCTCGCGTTGTCGCTCGCGGTAATCGTCCTCGGGGCAACGGCGCTCGGCGCCTTTCTGGGGCGCCGCGTCCGCCACCTTTCGGAGAGCCTCAGCGAGCCCTTCGGGGTCCTGCAGGCGGCGCTGCTCGGCGTCGTGGGGCTGATACTTGCCTTCGGCCTCTCGCTCGCCGTTTCCCGCTACGAAGACCGGCGGGCGGCGATAGTGGATGAGGCGAACGCGATCGGGACGACCTATCTGCGGGCCCAGACCCTGAGCGAGCCTCGAGCGCAGCCGCTCGCTCGGGCTTCTCGTCCGCTACACGGAGAGCGCCATCCGCCTCTCTGACTATGTGCCCGGCAGCAGCCAGGAGACGGTCGCGGCAGCGACCGAGGACCGGCTCCAGCGCCGGCTCTGGGCCCGGAACGGTCAGGCGCTCGCCCTCGAGCCCCTCGCGAGCGCACCTCGGCTCTACGAGGAAACGCTCAACGAGATGATCGACGCACAGGAGACCCGCGTCGCGGCACTCAACAACCGGGTCCCGAACGCGGTCCTGTTCCTCGAGGTTCGTCGGCGCGGCGCTGGCGCTGGGCCTGCTCGCCGCCTACCTCGCGATCGTCGGCCGCGGCGTCGTCGCCGTCTTCCTCGCGGCGGTGCTCGTGACGATGCTGCTCTACGTCACCTGCGATCTCGATCGTCCGACGCGCGGGCCGATCCGCGTTCCGGACACCGCGCTCAGGAACCAGCTGGCGGCGATGCGCCTGCCACCGGCCGCGGGCGCCCCCGGTTAGGCCAGTCGCCGACTAACCGATCTCGGATGGCTCGCGCTCGCGGCCCTGGAGCCGGTCGCGGCCTCGCTGCACTGCCTGCAGGAACTTCTGGAGGTTGACCTCGAGGGTCGAGAGGATGTCGTCCGCGTAGTCCTCGGCGCCGAGGCGGATCTCACGCTCGCGCTCGCGCGCCTCCTCGACGATCTCCTCTGCGGCGCGCTCGGCCTGGCGGGTGATCTCCTCGTTCGCGACGAGGCGGGCCTGCTGCTCGCGGGCCTCCTTGACGATCCGCTCGGCCTCGCGCTTCGCCTCGGCGAGCATCTCCTGGCGCTCCTTGACGATCCAGCGGGCCTGCTTGATCTCCTCGGGGATCGTGGCGCGCATCTGGTCGAGGAGGTCGTAGATCTCCTCGCGGTCAACGCGCACCTGATCCGTGAGCGGCACCGGGCCGCGCGTTGTGGACCAGATCGTCGAGCTTGTCGATGAGTACTAGAACGTCCATTTGCAGTCGCTAAAGCTTACGCATCGGACCATACGACCGGCCCCGGGTTGCCTTTCTGGGCCGGATTGCAAGCTCCTGCCCACCCCCCACGCACGACGGATCAGCGAGCTAGTCGTTCCGCAAGCGCCTTTGCAACCGGAGCGGGCACCAGATCGCCGACATCTCCCCCGAAGGTCGCGATCTCCTTGACGCCCGTGGAGGAGAGGAAGCTGTAGTTCGCGGAGGCGAAGATGTACATGCTCTCGATGTCGGCGGCGAGCTTCCGGTTGAGCTGATTCATCTCGAACTCGTATTCGAAGTCCGAGATCGCGCGCAGCCCCTTGATGATCGCGCTCGCGCCGTTCTCCTTTGCGAATTCGACCAGCAGGTTGGACATGATCTTGACCTCGACGCTGATCGAGATCCGCGGTCGCGTCCTCGATGAACGCCTTGCGCTCCTCGGCCGTGAACAGGGTCTTCTGCTTGCGAACCGGCTGGTTGACCACGCCGACGATCACGCGGTCGAACACCCGCGAGGTGCGGGTGATGATGTCGAGGTGGCCGTTCGTGACCGGGTCGTAGCTGCCCGGGCACACGGCGATCCTTCCGTCGACGCTCATCGATCGCTCCCGTAAATCCGAATCAGCGTGTCACCGTAAGTGCGCTCGGTGATCAGGGGCAGGGAGAGCGCCATTGGCAGGGGTTGTCCGGGGAGGACTCGATCATCACTCTGCCCGACTTCGCCAGCGCACCTCGTATGGCGGGGTCCAGGTCGGCCGCCAGGCGGTCGGCGAGTTTATATGGAGGGTCGCAGAGGACGAGATCGTATGATCCCTCCTCCGCGCGGCGCAGGAAGCGCGCGGCGTCGGCCCGAACCGCGACGGCTCGATCGGTCAGCTCGAGCGCCTCCAGGTTGCGCCGCGCCGCGGCCGGGTGGGTGTCGACCAGCGTCGCCTCGGCGGCCCCCCTGGAGAGAGCCTCGATCGCCAGCGCGCCCGTACCGCAGTAGAGATCGAGGACGCGAGCGCCCGAAACGTCCCCGAGGATCGAGAACACCGCCTCCCGCACGCGCTCCGTGGTCGGCCGCAGCTTGGCCCCCTTCGGCGCCTGGATGCGGCGCCCGCCGAGCTCGCCCCCGATGATCCGCAACTGCGGCATCTCACCTATGCCGCGACCTGCTCGACCCGCTCGTCGCCGAATCGCCGCCTCGCCTCGTCCATCAGCGGACCGACTCCCGGCGCCTCGAGCGAACCGAAGCGCTCGCGCAGCTCCAGCACTCTGCGGCGCGCCTCGAACAGCAGCGCGGTGTCCTCGGGCAACGAGGCCGCCCTGAATCGGGGCAGGCCGTGCTGGCGGGTGCCGAGGATCTCCCCCTCGCCCCGGATCGTCAGGTCCACCTCTGCGAGCGCGAAGCCGTCCCCCTCTCCCGCGATGGCCTCCAGCCGCGACCTTGGCCGCCTCCGACTCCGGGTCCCCGAACAGGATGCAGAAGGACTCGTGTTCGCCTCGGCCGACGCGGCCGCGGAGCTGATGGAGTTGCGAAAGCCCGAAGCGCTCGGCGCCCTCGACGAGCATCACCGTCGCATTCGGCACGTCGATGCCGACCTCGATCACGGTCGTGGCCACCAGAACGTGAGCCTCCCCCGAGACGAAGGCGTCCATGGCGCGCGCCTTCTCGCTCAGAGGACATCTGCCCGTGCAGGAGCCCGACCTTGACGTCGCGGAACTCGGTCCTGGCCAACCGCTTCGCCTCCGCCTCGGCGGCCCGGGCCTCCGTCAACTCCGACTCGCTGACCAGCGGACAGACGACATAGGCCTGCCGGCCCTCCCGTAGCCGCTCACGGATGAACTCGTAGGCCGCCGCCCTGTGCTCCTCATCGACGACTCGTGTTCGGATGGGCTGGCGGCCTTTCGGCAGCTCGCGAAGCGCCGTTGTGTCGAGGTCGCCGTACGCAGTCAGCGACAGGGTGCGCGGGATCGGGGTCGCCGTCATGTGCAAGACGTGCGGCAGGCGGTTGCCTGGACCCTTGGCGTCGAGAGCCGCCCGCTGGCGCACGCCGAAGCGGTGCTGCTCGTCGACGACGGCCACCGCGAGCGATGAGAACTCGACGGCGTCCTCGATCAAGGCATGGGTACCGACGACGAGCTGCGGCTGGCCGGACGCCAGCGAATCCAGCAGCTCCCGGCGCTCGGCCGGCGGGTTCGCCGACGTGAGCAGGGTCGCCGTGGTGGCCTCGGAGGCACGCAGAGACTCGAGCGTGCGGAAGTGCTGCTCCGCCAGCGTCTCGGTGGGAGCCATCAGGGCGGCTTGGTGCCCGGCCTCGATCGCGCGCAACATCGCGTAGAGGGCGAGCACGGTCTTGCCCGAACCGACCTCCCCCATCAGCAGCCGCTGCATCGGCTGTGGCTGGCCGAGATCGGAATCGATCTCCTCCAGCGCGTGGCCCTGGTCCCCGGTCAGCTGGAAAGGAAGCGATTCGAGCCAGGCACGGACGTCTGCGCCGGGCGCGGACAGCTCGATGCCCTTGGTGCCAGAGACCCGTCTCCCGCGCCGCGAGACGAGGGCAGCCTGGTAGAGGAAGAGCTCCTCGAAGGCGAGCCTCTCCCGGGCGGCTTCGGCCGCGTGCTCGTCCGATGGGAAATGCGAGGCGACGATCGAATCGCTCGCGTTCGCCATCCGCAGCTCACGGCGCAGCCGGCCCGGGATCGGCTCGACCGCATGCCGGGCCATCGGGGTCGCCTGCCAGATCCACTCCCTGATTCGCTGCGGCCGCAGACGCTCGCTCGCGGGGTGCACGGGCACAATCCCGGTCGTGTGGAGGCCGGCCGATTCGCCGGCGTTCTCCAGAAACTCATGCTCTGAGACGTTGAAGCCGCGCTTCTCCAGCTTCCCCCGCAGCAGCAGCCTCGTGCCGGGCTGGAGCCGGTCGGCGAGCCAGGCGCGGTTGAACCAGACGGCCTTGACTTTCCCGCTGGAATCGAACACGTCCGCCTCCAGGATCGTCAGCCGGCGCCGCCGGGTGGGCCGCAGCTTCGCGCCGGCCACCTCGACCTCGACCGTGGCCTCCTCCCCCAGCCTCAGGTCACCGAGGCCGACAGGGTTTGCCCGGTCGCGGTAGCTGTGCGGAAGATGACGGAGCAGGTCGCCAAGGCTCCCGATTCCCATCTCCGAGGCCCCAGCGGCCAGCTTCGGACCCGCTCCCTTCAGCTTCGTAATCGGTGCATCGAGAATTGAAGGTCGCGGCGTCGACTTCAGGGGCGCCTCCAGCAGCCGCTCGAGCTCGAGAATCTCGCCGGTCGCCACCGCGCGCGGTATGTAGATCGGCACAGCGTCGCGCTCGAGGGCCGCTTCCATCTCGAGGCAAGGCTAGGCGTAACGTTGGATGGTCCCCTTGGACCAATCGACATGACCACGCAGCGAGCGAAGGAATCCGTCTGGGACTACCCGCGCCCGCCCAGGGTCGAGCCGCTGGACCGGCACGTCCGAATCGTCCTCGGCGGAGAGACGATCGCGGAGAGCGATCGCGCGCTCCGGGTGCTCGAAACGGCCGGCCCGCCGACCGTCTACGTGCCCCGCGAGGACGTGCGCACCGATCTGCTGATCGATGCCGAGGGCGTGCAGACCGAGTGCGAGTGGAAGGGAACGGCGCACTACGTCCACGCCGAGGCCGGCGGCAAGCGGGCGCAGCGGGTCGCCTGGTTCTACCCGGAGCCCAAGCGGGGCTACGAGCAGCTGAAGGGCCATCTGGCCTTCTACCCCCGGCGGGTCGACGCCGCCTACCTCGACGACGAGCAGGTCACCCCGCAGCCGGGCGCCTACTACGGCGGCTGGATCACCGAGGAGATCGAGGGCCCGTTCAAGGGAGAGCCGGGCTCCGAGGGCTGGTAGCGCGCGTCCGGGGTCGCCGGCGACCCGCGGATAACCTGACCCCCACTTGAGCCCTCCGACCTGCAGGTTCTGCAAAGCCCCGCTTGGGAAGGTGTTCGCCGACCTCGGGATGTCCCCGCTCGCGAACGCGTACACGCGGCCGGGGGACGGTCGGCGGATGGAGCCCTTCTTTCCACTGCGGGCGCTGGTCTGCGAATCGTGCTTCCTCGTGCAGCTCGAGGAGTTCGAGCCCCCCGAGGCGATCTTCGGCGACTATCCGTACCTCTCGTCGTACTCGAGCACCTGGCTCGAGCACTCTCAGCGGTTCGCGGACGAGATCACGGAGCGGCTCGGGCTCGGCGAGGGAAGCCGGGTCCTTGAGGTTGCGAGCAACGACGGCTACCTGCTCCAGTACTTCGATCGCCGCGGCATCCCGGTCCTCGGCATCGAGCCCGCCGCCAATGTCGCCGCGGTCGCAATCCAGCGTGGGATCCCCACGCTGACCCGGTTCTTCGGCACCGCCACGGCCGGAGAGCTGGGTGAGGACTCCCACGCCGACCTCGTCGTCGCCAACAACGTCCTCGGCCACGTTCCCGGGCTGAACGACTTCGTCGAGGGCCTGGGACGGGTGCTGAAGCCGGACGGGGTGCTCACCGTCGAGTTCCCGCACCTGCAGCACCTCGTCGACGAGCTCCAGTTCGACACGATCTACCACGAGCATTTCTCCTACTTCTCGTTCCTCACTGCGTGTCGCGTGTTCGAGGCGCACGGCCTCATCGTCTTCGACGTCGAGGAGCTGCCCACCCACGGGGGGTCCCTGAGGCTCTTCGCGCGGCACGCGGCGGACGATTCGAGGCCGCCCAGCGAGGCCGTCGCGGCGCTGGCCGAACGGGAGCGGGCATCGGGCTTCGAGGGCGCCCGACGTCTACCGCCGCTTCTCGGAGGCGGTGCCCGAGAAGAAGCGGGCGATCCTCGAGTTCCTGATCGGCTTGAAGCAGGAGGGACGCTCGATCGCCGGATACGGAGCCCCCGCCAAGGGCAACACCCTCCTCAACTACTGCGGCATCGGGACCGACATGATCGATTTCACCGTCGACGTCAGCCCCTACAAGCAGGGCTGTCTGCTCCCCGGCTCGCGGATCCCGATCCGACCCCCGGAGGCCCTCCGGGAGAGCAAGCCCGACGTCGTGCTGATCCTCCCCTGGAACCTCCGCGATGAGATCGTCGAGCAGCATGCGTACGTCCGCGACTGGGGAGGCCGGTTTGCCGTCCTCTCGCCGGCGATCGGGCTGATCGAGTGAGGTTCAAGCCGACTCCGCTCCCGGAGGTGCTCGTCATCGAGCTCGAGCCCGCCCGCGACGAGCGCGGCTGGTTCGCGCGCACCTTCGACGGCGCGGAGCTGGCGGAGGCGGGAATCGAGATGGCCGTCGCCCAGGCGAGCGCCTCGTTCAATCCCCGGGCGGGAACGCTGCGGGGCCTGCACTACCAGGCCGAGCCCCACGCCGAGCAGAAGATCGTCCGCTGCACCCGCGGTGCGATCTTCGACGTCGCCGTCGACGTCCGCGAGGGCTCGACCACGCGCGGCCGGTGGTTCGGGATCGAGCTGGCCGCCGATGAGCCCGCGATGCTCTACGTCCCTCCGGGCTTCGCGCACGGCTTTCAGACCCTCGTCGACGACAGCGAGGTCGAGCTATCTGATCACCCCGGAGTACGCCCCTGATGCGTTCCGAGGCGTTCGCTGGGACGACCCGTCGATCGCCATCGACTGGCCGGAGGCCGAGAGGACCGTCTCCGAGCGGGATCGCGGCCTGCCGCTCCTCTACTCATGAGCGGCGTGCTCGTCACCGGCGGGAGCGGCTTCGTCGGCCGCCACGCGGTGCGAGCGCTCGCCGATCAGGGGATCGAGGTGCACCCGGTCAGCCGCCGCCGGCGCTCGGATGAGGCGGTGCGCTGGCACGTCTGCGACCTGCTCGCGCCGGGGGCGGCAACCGAGCTGATCGAGTCGGTGAGGCCTTCGCACCTGCTCCATCTCGCCTGGACGTCCGAGCCCGGCGAGTTCTGGACGTCCCCGGACAACGAGCGCTGGGTGGAGGCGAGCACCGCCCTGCTCGAGGCCTTCGCCGGGTCCGGCGGAGAGCGGGCGGTGATCGCGGGAAGCTGCGCCGAGTACGACTGGTCCGGCGATGGAGATCTGGACGAGGCGAGCACCCCCCTTCGCCCCGCCACTCCCTACGGGCGGGCAAAGGTCGAGCTGGGCGAGTTCGCATCGGAGCTCGCCGCCCGCCGCGGATTCAGCCTCGCCTGGGGCCGGCTGTTCTTCCTGTACGGCCCCGGGGAGCACCCGGAGCGGATGGTGGCCTCGGTCGCCCGGCACGTGCTCGCCGGAGAGCCCGCCCCGGCGCCGGTCGGGAACCAGATCAGGGACTACCTGTACGCGCCGGATGCGGGCGCCGCGCTCGCCGCGCTGCTGCGGAGCGAGATCGGCGGCGCGGTCAACGTTGCCTCGGGCGAGCCGATCGAGATCGCGCGGCTGCTCGAACTGGTGGCGGCCGCCGCGGGAGACCCGGCCCTGCTCCGGCCCGGCGCCCTGCCGGCCCGTTCCGACGACCCGCTCCGCCTGGTGGCGAAGGTGGACCGCCTCTCCGGCGAGGTCGGCTGGCGACCCGCGCACTCCCTGGAGCAGGGGATCGAAGCCACGGTCGGGTGGTGGCGGGAACGGCTCGCCGCCGATCGCGAGCCGAGCGCCTGACTCCCGGTTACGCTGGCCCCCAGGTGAAGACGATCGTCGCAATGCCCGCCCGGAACGTCGAGCCGATGCTCGAGCGGACGGTCGAGGCGCTGCCGGAGCGCTTCAGGGAGCACGTCCTGCTCGGCGACAACTGCAGCGAGGACGGAACGGTGGCGCTGGCCGAGAAGCTCGGTCTGCAGGTGATCAGGCATGACCGGAACCACGGCTACGGAGGGAACCTCAAGCGGCTCTACCGGGAGGCGCTCGGACAGGGCGGGGAGATCATCGTCGAGGTCCACCCCGACTACCAGTACGAGCCGTCCGTCGTGGACCTGCTCGTCGCCTACATCGAGCGCTACCACTTCGACGTCATCCAGGCGAACCGGATTCGCAGCCGCGGCGAATCCCTCTCGGGCGGGATGCCGCTCTACCGCTACCTGGGAAACCGGGCGCTGACCCTGTTCGAGAATCTCTGGTTCGGCGTCACCTTCGGTGAATGGCACAGCGGCATGAGGGCGTACCACCGCAGCGTCCTGGAGGCTCTCCCGCTGGAGAGCTATCCGAACTCCCACGCCTTCGCGAGCGACATCCTCATGGACTCCGTGCAATGCGGATTCAGGGTCGCGGAGGTGCCCGTGCCCGTCCGGTATGACCACGAGAGCTCGTCGGTCGGGATCCCGGGACTGATCCGGTACGGGGTGCACACGATCGGCGCCGCCCTGCGGCGCCCGCCCTGGAGGCGCGCCCCATACGGATCGGCGTCCCGCCAGCCGACCGCCCGCGGCAGCGTCGGTCGAGAAGGAGCTCGTCTAGCCCGCCTCAGCGCCGGCGGCCGACCGCGTGCAGGAAGTCCCGCCCCCCGCCCAGGGCCTGCTCGATCCTGGCGGCGGGCACGAGCACCAGCGCCGCGAGCCACCCCAGCACCTCGCGCACTCTCCCCTCGCCCGCGGCGAGGCCCCCCAGGAACCTGTACTGGAGCGTGCCGATCAGCCCGGTGGAGCTGGTCGAGGTCCAGAGCTCGACGGCGTCGAACCCGGCTCGCTCGAGCAGGATGCGGAGGGAACGCTCGCCGAAGTGGACCCGGTGCCGCGGCAGGTCCAGGTGGAACCAGTCGCGTCCGAAGCGCCGCCGCGCCCAGCAGTCGAAGTTGGGAACGCTGATCGCCACCACGCCCCCCGGGACGAGCGCCCGGTGGACCCGCTGCACGGCGCCGCGCGGGTCGCCGATGTGCTCGAGGGATTGGTTGAAGACCACCGCGTCGTATTGCTCGGAGGGCACGGTGACCGTCTCCAGGGTGCCGGCGCGCGCATCGACGCCGACGCGCGCGGGCCTGCTCGCAGGCGCTCTCGGACGGGTCGATCCCGTCCACCCTCCACCCGCGGGCGATCATGACCGCGCCGAGCGCGCCCGTGCCGCAGCCGACGTCCAGCAGGCGCCCGGGCCGCTCGGGCAACGCCCTCGGCGCGCCAACCCGCATCTCGCGCCGGGTGACGAGGCCGCGAAGCCGATGGGCAAGCGATCCGGAGGTCTCGCCGTGCGGTCCGTATCCCGCGGTGTAGTAGGAGGCGAGGGCGGCCTCGTCGGCGAGCGGCCGGGTGTTGCCCGCACCGCAGTCGTGACAGACGTGCACCGTGAAGGTCCCCTCGGTGCCGTGGAGCAGATCCGCGCCGCTGATCAACGGCCGCGGGTCGAGTTCCGCGTCGCAGACCGCGCAGCGCCCGGCGCTCAACCCAGGCCGACCCGAATCGCGCCGGGTCCCTCCTCGTGCTTGCCGTCCTGATCGCCGGTGGCGCCGACCAGAATCGAGATCTTCCCGAGGTGCATGTTCTGGTGTAGGAGCCGGTGCGCCTCCGGCAGCTCCTCGAAGCCCATCACCCGCCAGAGGACCGGCCTGATCTTCGACTCCGCGATCAGCTCGTTCGCCCGCCAGCATTCGTAGGCGTTGAAGGCATGCGAGCCGATGATCCGCTTCTGCCGCATCCACAGATAGCGGACGTCGAAGTCGAGCATGTAGCCCGTCGTCGCCCCGCAGGTGACCACTTTGCCGAAGGGCTTCGCCACCAGGACCGAGGTCGGGAAGGTCTCCTTGCCGACGTGCTCGAAGACGATGTCGGGCGCGTCGCCCAGGATCTCCCTCACCCTCTTCGCGAAGCGGCGCGACTCGGCGAATCGGGCCCTCTCCTCCTCCGGGGTCTCCCCGCCTTGGCGCATCATCCCCGCGAACTCCGTGCGGTCGATGTAGTCGACCGCACCGAGCTCCTTCGCCAGCTCACCCTTCTCGGCCGGAGGAGACCACCGCCACGGCATTGGCGCCCGCGGCCCGGCAGAGCTGGGCGGCGAAGACCCCGAGCCCCCCGGCCCCGCCCCAGATCAGGACGTTCTGCCCGGCCTGCAGGTCGCACTGGTCGATCAGCATCCGGTAGGCCGTGAAGTAGGTCACCCCGTAGGCGGACGAGTCGACCCAGGAGAGCGCCCGGCGGCTTCGGCAGCAGCTGCTGGGCCTGGACCTTGCAGAACTGCGCGAAGGACCCCCAGGTCGTCTGGTAGCCCCACCCCAGCTGGCTGGGGGCGGCAAGCGGGTCGAGCCCGTGGACCTCGGGATCCTCATAGGAGGCCGAGTTGGCGTGCAGCACGACCTCGTCGCCGGGCTTCCAGCGGGTCACCCCCGGGCCGACCTTCCAGACGATCCCCGAGGCGTCGGAGCCCGCGATGTGGTGACCCCATTCGGGGTGGTCGCCGTAGTTGAAGACCGAGATCGGCTCGGCGAGCGCCGCCCAGACGCTGTTGAAGTTGACGCCGGCGGCCATCACCCGGACGATCACCTCGAACGGCCCCGGCTGCGGGACCTCGACCTCCTCGATCTCGTAGGCGCCCTCGAGCGATCCCCTCCCGCTCCGTCGCGCAGCACCCAGGCGGCCATCGTCTGCGGTAGCTCGCCGGGCTCGACGGCCAGCCGGGATACGTCCGCAGCGCCTATCGCCACGCTAGTGCTGCTGCGCCTGGGCCAGCGCCTCGCACTGCTCGCGACCGAGCAACTGGAGCGCAGTTGCCGGGCGTCAGCGTCCGCCCCGGACCGGTGTTCTTCTGCGCCTCTGCGATCGCCTCGCACTCGGCGCGAGTGTGGGATTTGAGGCAGTCCTTCGATCACCGCCGCCCGAGCGTCCTTCCCACCTTTGCCAGCGCCTCGCATTGCGCCTTGGATTGACCGGTAGGCACTGCGGCGGACCCGGTCGCCTGACTCTGCGTGGTGGCCGGCAGAGTTCCCTTCGCCGCCTTCGAGGCGCTCCACCGTCGGGCGGGTGGTAGTGGCAGTGGTGCCGATCGAGGGAGAGGTCACCTGGGGGATCTGGGGCGCGCTGCCGTCGGCCGCGGTCGTGGCAGCTGCGTCGGATCCCCCGCCACAGGCGCTCAGCGCCGTCGCGGCGGCCAGCGCGAGTGCCGACGCAGCCGATGGGGCGCGGCGCGCGTCCCCCGCAGTCCCTGTCTCCCTCCGTTCACCGGCCTCAATGTAGCTCACGGCCGCTCGATGGTCATTGATAGCTTGGGCGCGTGCATTGCCCTCGTTGCGGGACCGAGAACGAGCCGGGGGATCGGTTCTGCAGCAACTGCGGCGCCACGCTACGCCGGGCGGAGACGCCTGCCGAGCGCCCGCCGATGGGCGATCGAATCCGGCGCCTGATCGGCACCACTCGGCGGGCCAGGCTGATCACGATCGGCACCGCCCTCGCGATAGTCGTCGCGATCGTCGCGGCCCTGTCCCTGCCGGGCAACGACGACGGAATCCCGAGGGACTCCTACACGATCGCCGCCGACCGGATCTGCGTCATGGCCAAGAAGCAGATCGGCGCGGCCGGCAACCGCGCGCTGGCGGATGTCCGCAACGCCGCACCGGTGCCCCCGGCGAATACGCCCGCAGCCTGGTCCCGATCGTGGGCCAGTGGCGGGTCGATTTCGATGCCCTGAAGGTGCCCGGGGACCGGATCGAACAGGCGAACGAGCTCGACGCATCGCTGCGTGAGGTCGAGATCCAGGCGTCCAGCCTGGCGCTCGCCGCCCAGCGCGGCGCATCCGACCTCGCCGCCCGCGCCCAGCGGGTCGACCAGCTGACCGAGGGAGTCGAGAGGGCAATCGGCGATCTCGGCCTGGACGACTGTGCGCGGATCACGATCGCGCCGGGGGCGCCGCCCCCGGGTTGAGTCGCTCCCTTGCATGCGTCGCCCCCATGTGATGGAATCCCTGCGCGGTCCGGCGAAGGACGGTCGGCCGCCTAGCTAATAGCTATTGGAGGGAGAAGAATGAGAAAGCGCTACACCGTCTTGGGCTTGAGCGCGTTCCTCGCGATTGCGCTGGCGGTACCGGCGCTTGGCGGGCCCTCGAATCCGATCGCGCATACAGCCAGCGCCCTGAAGAAGGCGAAGAAGGGGATCAGGCTGGCCCGAAGGCCGCGCAGAACTCGGCGGACAACGCGCAGGCCACGGCGAACCAGGCGCAGCTCGGCGGCAGGCAACGCGCAGACGACCGCGGATGCGGCCGGCGCCGCCGCCGCTACGGCTCAAACGGCCGCGAATGCAGCTCAGGCTGCGGCCGACGCCGCGAACGCCAATGCCAACACCCGGCTGAAGTCAACGACGGCCAGGTTCGGCACCACCTCGACCAACACGGCCGGAGCTCACAGCGCGTCCGTGTCGTGTGCGCGCGGGGGAGGTCCCCACTGGAGGCGGCTACGTCATGGCGCGGCACGGCGCCGGCAGGTGCTGTCATCACCTCGAGCGAGGACCTGTTCTACAACGACGGCTGGTTCGTCTGCGGGCGATAACCAGACCGGAATCGCCACCGCCTGGTCGGTGAGGGCGATGGCGGAGTGCGGGCACCCCTAAACCCAGCCCGTTGAAGAGACTGACGTGAAAAGGGCCGCCCCCGCGGGCGGCCCTTTTCGTTCGGCTGGCACCCGTACCCCGCGCTCGATCATGCTCCGCCGACTCCCGACCGCGATCGTCCTGGTCGCCCTCCTGATTCGAATCGCCGTGATCGCGAGCGACGACGGCTTCAAGCCGGCGAACGACTCGCTGGAATACGACTACTACGCCCGATCGATCGCAGCCGGCGACGGCTTCCCCGGTCCGGATATCTGCTCTACGGTGGCCCGACCGCGATCCACGGACCCGGCTATCCGTTCCTGCTCGGCGGCGTCTACGCGCCGACCGGCGACAGCGTCACCGCCGGGCGACTTGCCGGCGCGGCGCTGGGCACGCTCGTCGTGCTCCTCCTCTACCTGCTGACCATGCGCATCTGGGGCCGGCGGGTGGACTCGTGGCCGCCGCCTTGGCGGCGGTGTTTCCCGCGCTCGTGCTGTCCTCCCGTGACCTCTGGTCGGAGCCCCTGTTCGGAGTGCTCGAGCTCTCAGCACTCCTCTGCGTGGTCAACTTCCGCCGTTCGGGAGGCCTGCTGCGGTGGGCCGCGGCGGCGGGCGCCATCTGCGGACTCGCCGCGCTGACGCGCAATATCGGCGTAGTCGTGCTGGTGGCCGCGACGCTCGGCGTATGGACCATTCGCCCGCGCTTCCGTCCAAGGGCTCTGGCGCCGCCGGCGCTGGCCGTCGCCTGCGCGGCGCTCGTGATCCTGCCCTGGGCGGTGCGCAACGCAGATGCGTTCGGGCGGTTCATACCTCTGACAACCGGCGCGGGAGTGAACGCGGGTGGTGTCTACAACCAGGAGTCCTACTCGGACGGCGACAGCCACGGAGGGTGGCGATTCACGCAGCAGGTGCCGGAGTACAAGCGCACTCTTCGTCACCCCGGGGTTGGACGAGGCGGACGTCGATCGAGCTCTGCGCAGAGACGTCAGGCGGTTCGCGTGGGAACATCCCGGATATGTCGCCGAGGCAACAGCCTGGAACCTGCTCCGCCTGTTCGAGATCGCGGGCGGGTCGGTGGTCGACCAGCATGGCAACCCGGTGGTCCCTCCCCAAAGCGGCAGCGGCACCGACATCGCGGAGCAGATCGGGCTCGCGCTCGCGGCGGCTCTCGCGCTGGCCGGCGTCGTCGCGATCGTGCGCTCGCGACCCGGCAGTGCCTCGTCCGGCGACCGGGGGGCGCCCCGCATTCCACGTGGCCCCCTCTACCTTTGGCTCCTGCCGGTCCTGATACTGCTCACCACTGCACCCATTGGCGGCTTGCCGCGCTACCGGCTTCCAATCGACCCCTTTCTGTTGATCCTGGCGGCGATAGGCGCGGTCTGGGCCTGGGACCGGCTCTCCAGCGCATGAAGGGAGCTCGCACGATGACCGCGGTCCGCGCGAGGGCGCTGCTCGCAACCGGCGGTAGCCGCTGCGATGCTCGCCGGCTGCGGCGGCGGTTCGGTCCCGCGCGGAGAGACCGCGGCACCACATCAACGCTGGATCCAGGCCCTGCCACCGGCCGTCGCCGCGCGGGCGAACGCAAACTGCCAGGACCTGGTGCGCGACGCGCAGCGCCTGGCCACCGGCTGTCGTGGAGCGGAGCAGGCACTCGTTCGAGGGCCTGACGGCGATCGTGGCGCAGGGAATCCCGATCCTGGAGCGAGTCGCGAGTCGCCAGCGGCGCTGGCGCAGGCGGCTCACAGTTCCGCCTACGAGCGGTACGTGCAGCTCTTCGACCCGCATCGTGCTCCTGCAGCAGCGGCTTCGCGCCGGGAACGCACAGGATCGCCGCCCGATCGCAGTCAGGCTGAATGGCCTCGTCACCGGGCTCAGCGTCGAGCAGACAGGCAGGCCGCAAAGGACGCCGGCCTCACCGGGTGCAACGTCGACTTCCCGGATACCGTCGACCCGGGCGGCCTTCGGCTCAGGCCGATGGCGCACACCTACAGCCGCTGTGCGGGGCGACCGGGGTCCCGGACGTCGTCGCCCCGCCCCCGCTCCACCCGCGGTTCCCGCTCACGGTCGGCCTGCGCGGGATACCCGGCGGTCGCGATCCTGATCGGGCACGCCTGGCTCTTCACACGGGGCTTCGGTGCGTTTCACCGACAGCCTTCCCAACCGGCTGCTGGTCCGCATGGACGGGCTGGTCGCGCTCTTCTTCCTGCTCTCGGCGTTCCTGCTCTACCGGCCGATGATCGCCCACCGGACCGGCGGCGCCGCTGCGCCGCGGACCGCCGACTACGCCAGGAGGCGGTTCCTGCGCCTCTATCCCGCCTACTGGGTCGTGCTCATCGTGCCTCGCGATCTTTCCCGGGCCTGTTCGGCGTCTGGACCCACAACTGGTGGGCCTTCTACAGCCTGACCGACTTCTTCGACCTCAACAACGCCCACAGCGCCTGTCCCGATCGACCTGCGCTTTCGTGCGGCCTGCCGCAGTCCTGGACGCTGGGCGTCGACATGAGCTTCTACGTCGCGCTGCCCTTCTACGCAGCGCGTGACGGCGCTGCTCGCGCGCGGACGGGCCGTAAGAGCTGGATGAAGACCGAGCTGGGGCTGCTCGCCGCGCTTGCCGCGACCTGCTGTTCCTGCAGGGCGCCGCCGCTCAACATGCGACACGACGACCCTGGTTCAGGTTCAGCTTCCTCGGTCACTTCTACTGGTTCGCCCTCGGCATGGCGATCGCCGTGATCTCGGTCGCCTACTGGAAGCGGGCCTGCCGCGCCCGCTTCGCTTCGCGCGGACAAGCCCGCGCTCTGCTGGGCGGTCGCCTTCGCGATCTACCTGGTGACGCTGTTCGGGTTCTACCCGGCGCCGTTCACCTCGCCCCATTCACCGCGCTGCAGTACGTGACGCTCAACCTGATCCAGGGGATCGGCGCCGTGTTGCTCTTCCTGCCGGCGGTGTTCGGCAACCCGAACCGCGGCCTGCCGGCCCGCGTCCTCGGTCACCCGGCGCTGATGTGGTTCGGGCCTGATCTCCTACGGCATCCTCCTCTGGCACGTGACGATCGCCGTCCCGCTCGGCATCGGCGGCGGACGCCGCCGACTTCTGGGCGGCGCTGCTCGGCGGGCTGCTGCTGACGATCCCGCTCGCGGCGACCAGCTACTACCTGGTCGAGCGGCCGCTGATGAAGCTCAAGTACCGCCGCTTCGCCAGGTGCTCCGCGAGCCGGCGCGCGGCGCCAGCGGGAGCCGGTCGCCGAGCCCGGGCGGATCGGCGTGACGCGGGGACGCGAGGAGCTCGCCCGCTCCGCCGAGACGGGCCCCGCCGGCGCGATGCGCCGGAGCGATGTTCCTCTCCCAGGACGGCGTGGTGCTCTGCACGACGCTGAGGGCCCTGGACGAGCTCGGCATCCTGGCGCCGTCGCTCGAGGCCGGACCGTCCGCTCGCGGAGCTCTACCCCGAGATCACCGAGCCCGGGTTCGGCGCTCTGCGCGTGGCCGTCCGCACCCTGGCGAGCACCGGCTGGCTGGCGGATCCGCCGACCCTCGACCCCGAGACCACCGCTCTGCGCTGGACGGAGGCCGGGCGCATGGCGATGAGCCAGCGGGACACGCTACGTGGCCATCGGCCGGTTGCTGGCCGACTTCGCGAGCACCGAGGACGACGCCTGGACGCGCGACTGGGACGAGGGCCAGGTCGCGCGCTTCCTGCGCCTGCTCGGGCCCGCCGGCGATCGCTGGCGGTCCGCCCAGCGCCTCCCGGACGAGCTCGCGGATCTGGTCGGCGGCCCACCTGGACGCCGGCCTGATCGTGCCGATGATGCTCTGGCTGCACGAGACGGGAAGGCTCTCCGAGACGGGGCCCGACGCTTCCCTGATGGCGACCGCGGGACGCGGCATGGCACGGCTGCTGACGGCTCTCCGACTACGGCTGGAGCCACGCGGCGGAGGCTGGACCGAGACCGGGCTGCGGGCCCGGGCCTTCGCCCTCAACTTCGGCGGCGTCGCCACCTACCTGCCGCTGCTCGCCCGGCTGCCCGAGCTCTACCGCGGAGAGCTGACGGTGGAGCCGGAGCCCGGGGCCGAGCGCGAATGGCACGTGCACCGCGAGCTCAACCTGAGGATCAGCGCCAAGGCGCACAGCCGCTACTTCGCCGACACCGATCCGATCTTCCTGGAGATCTTCAATCGCGAGCCGATCTCCGAGCAGCCCAGCTTCATCGCCGACATGGGGTGCGGCGACGGGAGCTGGCTGCTGCACCTGCACGACCTGATCGAGCGGGAAACGCGCAGGGGCGCGGCTCTGGACAGCCACCCCCTGACCATGGTCGGCGTCGACACCGAGGACACCGCGCTGGAGCAGGCCCGGCGCCGCCTGGAGGGCGCCGGCGTCCCGGCCGTGCTGATCAGGGGGGACGTGACCGACCCCGACCGGCTCGGCTCCGATCTCGGCGAACGCGGGCTGTCGATGCAGGACGGGCTCCACATCCGCTCCTTCATCGATCACGAGCGCGCCTACCTCGGCGCCGATGATGTGGGCGACGTGCCGGGCTGGGCCAGCGGCGCCTATCTGGGCCCGGACGGCGGCCCCCTCGGCGGCGAGGCGGTCGAGCGCGACCTGGTCGCTCACCTGCGTCGATGGGGGCGCCATCTGCCCAGGCACGGGATGGTGGTGCTCGAGGCGCACAGCGTCGCGCCCGCGGATCGCCAGGCGGCAGCTGGGCTCGCTGCACAGCGTCGCCTTCGACGCTCATCAGGCCTACTCGAAGCAGTACCCAGTCGACCACCCCAGCTTCATGCGCTGCGCGCAGCTCGCCGGCCTGGAGGCCGTCGCGCACGTCGAGCGCCGCTACCCGTCGAACCGCCCCTTCGTCGCGATCAGCCTCAACCGCTTCCTCGGCCCAGGGACGGCGCCCGCCCTGCCGGCAATCGGCGAAGGCGCGCCGCGCCGCGACACCTGGCGACCCGAGCCTGGAATCGATCTCGCGGACGGCCGCGCCCTGCACGAGATGCTCTTCGCCGGCGGCGACATCCGCCATCCGGCGATGTGGCACTCGGCAGCGACCGGCTCGGTCGTCGCCGGCGCGCTCGCTGCGATCGAGGGCCGCCTGGCGGAGGCCCGCGAGGGGGACGTGGTGCGTGTCCTCGACTACGGCGCGGGCACCGGCACGGCGACGATCGAGCTGCTCAAGGCGCTGCGAGAGAGAGGGTTCGAGCGCCGGCTCGGCGAGGCGCGGGATCGGGCTGGAGATCCACCTGGTGGATCTGCCATCGGGCTGGTACGCGCAGGCCTACGAGCTGCTCTCCGACTGTTCGTGGACCCGATTCCACTCCCTGCGGGGCGACGACGGGGGCTTCAGGCCGCTGCTCGAGGTCACGGGCGGACAGGCAATGGACGTCGCGATGGCCAACATGGTCTTCCACCTGATCCCGCCGCGAGCCCTCCCGTCCGCGATGGCCCAGCTGGCGGAGGTGCTCGTCCCCGGCGGCAGGCTGCTCTGGAGCTCGCCCGACCTGGGGCCGCCCGGGCCCTACGACGTCCTGCTGCACGACCCGAACAGAGCGCTCAGGGCGCGCGCCCTGGAGCGACTGCGAATCGGAGGGGCTCGACGAGGAAGCGATGCGCGCCGCCCGCGAGCGCGCCGAGCGCCGGATCCTCCCCTCCCCGCTGGCGAGCGACGTCGATGCCGCGCTCTCCCCCGGCTTCGACGGCGAGACCGAGACCGCGCGCCTACGAGATGCGCGCGGAGGAGATCGTCAGAGGCCTGCTCGTGCCGTCGAACCAGGCCGAGTACCTGCCGGAGATCGACGATGCCGGCCGGCGCGAGGAGATCATCCGCGAGCTGATGCTCGCCGACGTGATCCCGGCGATGCAGTCAGGGCCGGCCGGGAACGGCGCTGGGCCTGAACCTGCACTGGACACTCGGCGCGCACACGAAGCGCGCTTAGGCCGCCTTCAGTCCACAGCTGATGAGCGTCCGCGGTGGCGCCGCCAGGTCTCGGTGATCCAGCCGAGCGCCGGGTGGTCCCGGTGGGGCTCGAGGAACTCCCAGCGGGGCGGGTCCGGGAGCTCGTACTGGTACTCGCGCGGCCAGACGAGCGGATAGAGGAGCGCTGCCGCGGTCAGGTCCGCGACGGTGAATCCGTCGCCGACGAGGTAGTCCCCGCCGGCCCGCTGGGCCTCGATCCGGTCCAGGGCCTCGACGATGGTTACACGGCTCCGCTTGACGGCCTCCTCATTGAACCCGTAGCGCGAGCTCATGTAGCGCCAGACGCCGGGGAACGCGACCCGGAGGCTGGTCCGCCCGACAGCGCGCTTGACCTTCGGCTGGTCGGTCGTCATGAAGTGGAGTGCGTAGTCGAGATGCTGCCGCGCCTCCCAGAACCCGACCCGCCTCATGTCGTGGCCGGCGTTCTCATCGAAGAAGTCCTCCAGCTCCAGCGCCTGTCGGCGCTGATCGGCATCGGCCGGGTAGATGGCCGGCTCGGCCTGCCGCTGCTCGAGTGCGGCGATGATCGCCGTCGAGTCGATGATCCGCCTCCCGTCGAGATCCAGCACTGGGAGGGTCCCGTCGCCACGCGCAAAGGACATCGCGCGAAGACCCCCGGGCATGAGCGAGCGGCGGTGGTGCGTGAATGCCCTTGAAGTCGAGCGCCCAGCGAGCTTTCTCGTTGTAGTTGGAGAAGGCGTACTGCCAGAGGAGCGGGGTGTCATCCCCGTGCGGCGTCAGTCCACCTCGATCGAATCGAGCTCGATGGAGACCACGGTGGGGCCTCGAAGGGGACGACCGCGCGGGCCCTTCGGGACGACGCGGCGCTTGGTCGGGAATACGAGGCCATCTACCTCGCGGTGGTCATCGCATAGATGCGCGGCGTTGGCCAGTGAGGAGACGACCTCGGGGTGGTAGTCGTGGCGGCGCAGGAGGCCCCGCGAGTCGAAGTAGAGCGCCTGCTCACGGCAGTGCGTGTGGATGGACTCCGGGAAGGCGACGTCGAGCCGGCGCCAGCGCTCGCCGTCGACGGAGAGCGCTTCGCCCTCGGAAACCTCGAACCCTGGGCGCTCGAAGGCGAACGGGATGTTCAGGTAGTTCCACATCGCGTACCCCGCGAAGTAGAGGGCATCCAGGTCGTCCCAGTGGAGGTCTCGCCGCAGGCCGGAGAGCCCTGAGAACGCGTCCCTCGCATTGCGCCGCTCGACAACGACCGCCCCGTCCGGCGCCTCGATGCGCACGGTGCCCGCATCGAACACGCCGCTGCTCCCGTCCCGCGGGTAGGGCTGGATCACGGCGCCCTGCTCGTCGGTCGTCACGCTGAGGCCGTAGTCGCGGAAGCTGCGGGCCCTTCCCTTCAGGCGCATCAGAAGTCCGCCCGAGACCACGTGCGCCGAGATCCCCTTGACGCGACGCCAGCGGCGCCGGCCGCCGGCCGCCTCGATGACCTCGTCGATCAGCGGCGTCACTGCGCGGCCAGCAGCCACCAGTAGTGCGGCTGGCCCCCCTCGTGGAGCTCGAGCTCCACCCCTTCGGGGGTATCGCCCTCGAGTTCGCCGAGCGCGATCGGCGCCCCGTCGCCGGCGACGACGGTGAGGATCTCCGCGCCCTCGGCCAGGCGCGCCATCGTCTCCGACAGGGTCGACCCCGCCCCGCCCCAGGCGACGATCTCGTCCTCGACGAAGCCGACAGCGTCGCCGGTCACGAACCGGCCCTTGGCGTCGTCTCGCGCGGCGGGGGCAACCGAGCCGGCGCGGATCCCCTCCAGGGAGGCGGCGAGCCGCTCACCGTTCTCGTCGATCGAGGCCCTCGGATCGAGCTCGACCAGCGCGGCCAGGCCCGCCTGCTGCGACGTGCAGCCGACGACTCGAGCGTGCTTGTCCGAGAGCTCAGCCGCGCGCTCGGCCGCCATCACCACGTTGGGGTTGTTGGGGAAGACCAGGACCTCCTCGGACGGCACTTCGTGGATCGCCGCCAGCAGGTCGTAGATCGACGGGTTGAACGTCTCCCCCCCGTCGACGACGAACGCGCCAAGCCCCTCGTAGAGCTCCCGCATCCCCCGGCCCGCAACGACCGCCACCGCGGCGCAGCGGCCGGCCTGCAACCGTGCGCTTCGCTCGGCGATCTGCTCGCGCATGTCTGCCACGTCGAGCTGCGAGACGCCGCCGACCTGGTCGAAGAGCGCGACCGCTGTCTCCGGCTCATCGGTATGCACGTGGACCTTGAGGGTCGCCTCGTCGCCGACCACCAGGACAGAGTCCCCGAGCTCCTCCAGCATCGGCACGAAGGAGCGGCTCTCGAGGCCGGCGCCGGTGACGATGAAGTTGGTGCAGTACCGGTAGCGGCTGTCCTCGTGATGCGGGCGCGTGTCCATGGCCGGCGCGTAGTGGGGCACCTCGGGGGAGGTCTCGATGCCCCCCCGGAGTCCCGCGACCACGCCCGCAAGGATCACCACCAGGCCATGCGCACCGGCGTCGACGACCCCGGACTCGCGCAGCACCTCGAGCTGCTCCGGCGTGCGGGCGACCGCCTGCTCGCCGTCCCGGACGGCGTCCTCGAGCAGCTCGGCGAGCAGGGCGTCCTGCTCGGTGGGAGTGGCGTCGGGAGAGAGGCGGATCTCCTCCATATGAGCGAGACGCCGCGAGATCGAATGGGCCATCTCGCGGAAGACGGTGAGCATCGTCCCCTCGGCCGGCTCTCGGACGGACTCATACGCGGCGTCGGCTGCGCGGGCGAACGCGGCGGCGACCAGCATCGGGTCGACCAGCTCTCCAGGACGGCTGGCGAGCTCCTCGGCGGCCCCGCGGACGATCTGGCTGAGGATCACCCCCGAGTTTCCGCGGGCCCCCATCAGGGCGGCGCGCGCGAGGGCGTTGACCAGCTCGGTGCGGCCGATCTCATCGACCATCTGGCCGTCGAGACGGTCGAGCTCGTCGCTGACCGCGCGGAGGGTGAGGGCCATGTTGTCCCCGGTGTCGCCGTCGGCCACGGGGAAGACGTTGAGGTCGTTGACTTCCTTGCGCCGGTCCTCGAGGTGGGCGGCGGCCGCGCTGACCACGCGACGGAAGCGCTCTATGGAGGGATCGGCCATGCTGGGAGTTACCGGGAGCCTAACCCCCGTTTGCGGCCTAGGTCAGGCCGCCTTGATCACCTTGTTCGACTTCAGGCAGCGCGCGCACACATAGACCCGCGCCGTCCCGCCCCCCGGCTCCTGGATCCGGACCTTCTGCAGGTTGGGACTGAAGCGCCGCCGAGTCGCGACCATCGAGTGGCTCCGCGAGTTGCCGAACGCGGGGCGCTTGCCGCAGCTGTGACAGACCTTGGCCATGGGCGGGGCATGGTAGCCGTCGATGCGGCTGCGGTGTTTGTGGCGGCCGCTTGATCAGGGAGGGACAAGGCCCGCATTGGAGAAACCATCAAGGTCTGCACGGCATCTGCCGACCAATACTCGGTAGGGAGATCCGGGAGGCGGCGAACGACGCTCTTGAGTACCAGATGAACATCCGGCAAAAGACGCCATTCGGATCGCGCGCACGCCTTGGGGCGGAATTCGAGGCCCTCGAAGGCTCGATCGCGGATTACCTGGGGGACATGGTCTCCGCCCACGCCCCCGACGGGACGTACCGCTACGTCTCGGCTGCGTCGCAGGATCTGCTCGGCTATGAGCCCGACGAGCTGATCGGGCGCTCGGCATACGACCTCTTTCATCCCGACGACGTGGCCAAGGTCGCGGTCGCCCATCGCAGCACCCTCGAAGGGGCCCCTCTCACGGTCGCCTACCGGCTGCGGCGAAAAGACCACGAGTACCTCTGGGTAGAGACCACCACCCGCGTGATCTCCAACCAGGATTCCGGCGAGGTCGTCGAGATCGTCTGCTCGACCCGACCCGTAGGCGATCGCCGCGTGGTCGAGAAGCTGAGCAGCGAGGACCACCGCAAATCCCTTGATCGCGTTCAGGCGGTCCTCGACAAGGAACTGATCTATCCCGTCTACCAGCCGATCCTCCACCTGGAGACCGGCCGGGTGATCGCGTACGAGGCCCTCTCCCGATTCCCGGCCGAGCCAGAGCGTGGGCCGGACCGCTGGTTCGGGGAGGCGTGGGACGTCGGCCTCGGGATCCCCCTGGAGCTGCTGGCCGTGCGGATCGCAGCCAGGGCGCTTCCGCAGCTTCCGGACGAGGTCAGCCTCTCCGTCAACGCGTCTCCTCCAACGGTCTTCTCCGGGCGATTCATCTCCTGCCTCGGCGCTTCCCCGGATCGGGTAACCGTCGAGCTGACCGAGCACCTCAAGGTCGACGACTACGAGGGGTTCACGTCAAGGCTCGGCCCTCTACGCGCGGCCGGCGGGAGGGTCGCGATCGATGACTTCGGCGCCGGCTACGCCAGCCTCCGGCACATCATCAAGGTGCGCCCGGAGTGGATCAAGCTCGACATCTCCCTCACCGAGAGGATCGACGAAAACCCGCTGGTGCATGCGCTGGCGAGATCCCTCGTCTCGTTCGCCGACGAGGTGGGCTTGCGGGTGATCGCGGAGGGCATCGAGACCGAGGAGGAGCTCGAGGCGCTGATCGACGCCGGCTTTCGTTACGGGCAGGGCTTCTATTTCGGAGTGCCCGCCCCGCTCGATGTAGCGCTGGCCGCTGCAGGCTAGCGCCGCAGCGAGGCGTCAGCCCGAAAGTCCGCGAGCCAGCAGCGCCATGCGCATCGCAACCACGGCCGCCCCGCGGCCCTGGTCGCGCTTGCCGCCACCCGAGCGGGCCAGGGCCTGGTCCATGTTCTCGGCCGTGATTACGCCGAAGGCACAGGGCACGCCGGTGTCGAGCTGGACCCGCTGCGTCCCTGCCGCGACCTCGTTGCAGACGTGGTCGTAGTGGCTGGTCTCGCCGCGGATCACGACGCCGAGGCAGGCGATCCCCGCGAACCTGCCACTCTCGGCGCAGAGCTTCGCCGCGAACGGGAGCTCGAAGGCGCCCGGCACTCGATAGGTGTGGACCGAGGCCTCGCTGACTCCGCCGAGGTCGAATCCCTCCGCGGCGCCGTTCAGGAGCCGCTCGGCGATCTCCTCGTAGAAGGTCGCCACGCAGATCGCGAAGTCGCTGCCCGCCAGGGCCTCGCGCTCTTCCCCGGAGAAGCGCTCGTGCTCGGGCGCCTCAGTCACCGGGGGGATAGTCCGTGGAGCCGGCGCCCTCCCGGCGATTCTCCTCGTCCTTGCGGTGCTCCTCGTAGAGCAGCTGCTCGTCGAGCGGCAGGCCCTGGTGATGGAGCGCGTGGCCCATCTTGTCGCGCTTCGCGTTCAGGTAGGCCTCGTTGTGCGGGTTGGGGACCGACTGGATCGGCACCTGGTCGGTGACCGAGAGCCCGTAGCCCTCCAGCCCGAGGATCTTCTTCGGATTGTTGGTGAGGATCCGGATGCTCGACAGCCCGAGGTCGACCAGGATCTGGGCGCCGATCCCGTAGTCGCGCAGGTCGGCCGGCAGGCCGAGCTTGAGATTGGCGTCGACGGTGTCGAGGCCCTCCTCCTGGAGCTTGTAGGCGCGCAGCTTGTTGAGCAAGCCGATGCCGCGGCCCTCCTGGGAGAGGTAGAGCAGCACGCCCTTTCCCTCCTGCTCGATCGTCGCCAGGGCAGCCTCGAGCTGCTCGCCGCAGTCGCAGCGCAGCGAGTGGAACACGTCGCCGGTGAGGCACTCGGAGTGGACCCGGACGAGCACGTCCTCGGACCCGGCCACCTCTCCCTTGACCATCGCGACGTGGTGCTTGTCGTCGATCAGCGAGCGGTAGCCAACGGCGCTGAACTCGCCGAACTTCGTCGGCAGCTTCGTGGAGACGATCCGCTCGACGAGCTTCTCCGTGCGGCGGCGGTAGGCAATCAGGTCCGCGACCGTGACCATCTTCAGGTCGTGCTTCGCGCAGTAGTCCGCGAGGTCGGGGACCCTGGCCATCGTGCCGTCCTCGTTCATGACCTCGCAGATCACCCCGGCGGGGATCAGGCCGGCGAGCCGGGCGAGGTCAACCGCGGCCTCGGTCTGGCCGGTGCGCTCAAGCACGCCGCCGTCCTTGGCCTTCAGCGGGAAGACGTGACCGGGCTGGACGAGGTCCTCGGGCCGTGAGTGGGGATCGATCGCCACCTGGATGGTGCGGGCCCGGTCGGCTGCGGAGATGCCGGTGGTGACGCCCTCCCGAGCCTCGACCGAGACGGTGAAGGCCGTCTGGAACGGGGCCTCGTTCTTGGCCGCCATCAGGTTGAGCCCGAGCTCGCTGCAGCGCTCGTCGGTGAGCGCCAGGCAGATCAGGCCTCTGCCGTGGGTCGCCATGAAGTTGACCGCCTCTGGAGTCGCGAACTGCGCGGCCAGCGTCAGGTCGCCCTCGTTCTCGCGGTTCTCGTCGTCGCAGACGACCACCATCCGGCCGCGCCGGATGTCCTCGATCGCCTCCTCGATGGTGGCGAAGGGCGAGTCACTCCTCGTCTCGGTCAGCTTGGGCTCCTCGGTCTGCTTGGTCATCTCCGATTACTCCTTGTCGATCGTTAAGGGTGACACGCCGGCATCCGGATCAAGCTGGCGCCGCACGTAGCGGGCGAGGACATCGCATTCGACGTTGACCCGATCGCCGGGCTCGAGGGCGCCCAGGGTGGTCCGCTCGAGCGTCTCGGGGATCAGCGAGACCTCGCATTCGGAGCCGGCGATGCCGGCGATGGTCAGGCTGACTCCCTCGATCGCGATCGAGCCTCTCTCGACGACGTACGGCAGCAGCTCCTCCGGCAGCTCGAGGCGAAGGCGCCTCGCGAAACCGTCCGCCGAGATGTCCGCGACCGTGGCTGTCCCGTCGACGTGGCCCTGGACCACGTGGCCGCCGAGGCGATCGGTGGCCTGGAGGGCAAGCTCGAGGTTCACCGGCGAAGAGGCATCGAGCTCGCCCAGAGTCGTCAGCGAAAGCGTCTGGTGCATGACGTCGGCCTCGAAGCCGCCATCGCCCACGGAGGTGGCGGTCAGGCATGCCCCGTTCACGGCCACAGAATCGCCAGGCCCGAGCTCCGAGGAAAGTTCCGCGCGAATCCGCAGGCGCGCCCCATCGTCGGAGCGCTCGACGGCCTCGACGCTACCCACCTCCCTGACGATCCCGGTGAACATCAGGCCCTCACCATTCGCGCAGCCTCGCCCGAACGAGCATGTCCTCGCCCACCTGCTCGAACTCCGTGGCCAGCGGGCGGACGCCGTCGGCGATGCGAATCGCACCCTCGCCCTCGAGCACGGCTCGCGCCTCGGCGGCGCCGACCAGCACCGGGGCGATGAAAAGTCGCAGCTCGTCGATCTCCCCCGCATCGAACAGCGCTCCGGCGAAAGTGGGGCCGCCCTCCACCAGCAGGTCCTGGATGTCGCGCCGTCCGAGCTCTCCGAGCCCGTTCTCCAGGCGGTCCTGGTCGGTGCGCCCCGGAGCTACGAGCACCTCGGCCCCGGCGCGCTCCAGTGCGTCGCGCTTGGCCGACGGGGCCTCGGGGGCGCAGATCACGATCAGGGCGGCCTCGTCGATCGAGGCGACCAGCGCGGATTCGATCGGGAGCCTGGCGCCGGAGTCGAAGACGACCCGCGTGGGCTGCCTCGCCGCGCCCTCGATCCGGGCGGTCAGCAGCGGGTCGTCGGCGATCGCGGTGCCGATTCCGATCGCGACGGCGTCACACTCGGCGCGCCAGCGGTGGACGAGCTCGCGGCTCTCGACGCTGGAGATCCAGCGGGAGTCTCCGGTCGGAGATGCGACGCGGCCATCCAGGGACATCGCCGCCTTGTAGGTGACGAGCGGCCGCCCGGTGCGGGCGCGCTTGCGAAAGGCCTGGTTGAGCAGCCGCGCGGCGCTCGCCTCGGGGCCCCCGGCTAGCTCCACCTCGACACCGCCGTCCCGGAGCATGCCCGGCCCGCGCCCGGAGGCCTTGTCGGTCGGATCCTCGGAGGCGTAGACGACTCGAGAGATCCCGGCCTCCAGGATCGCCTCGGTGCAGGGTGGCTGGCGGCCCTCGTGTGCGCAGGGCTCGAGGGTGACGTAGATGGCCGAACCGGCGGGCTCGGAGCCGCGGGCGCGGCAGTCCTCGATCGCGGCCCGCTCGGCGTGTTGCCCCCCGAGCTCCGCGTGGAAGCCCTCGCCGATCACCTCGCCGTCGCGGACGAGCACGGCGCCGACCAGGGGATTCGGGCTGACGCGCCCGCGGCCCCCCTCTGCGAGCTCCAGAGCCCGGCGCAGATGGGACGCGTCCTGTTCGGTGCCGACCGTGGCCATGCTCGCCTCCTTTGGGCGGTGGGCCGAAAAACCG